>DASZSL010000118.1:0-8013 GCA_035548715.1 Dongiaceae bacterium | reverse complement strand
GTGATGCGTGATGACTTTCCGAGAGTCGGCTCGCCACTGCCTCTCCGCCCCGAGATCGGCGCTCAAGCCGCCGCCAGCACCGCCAGGTTCTTCACCAGCTTCTCGACGCCCAGCACGCGTGACTTCGGCTCCGGCCAGTCCTGCTTGCAGACGAGGCGATGGTCGGGGCGGATGCTGAACAGCCGCGCATGCTTGCTGATGAACTCGACCAGCTTGTCCGGCCGGGCGAAGCGGTTGTGCCGGAAAGCCAGCACGGCGCCCTTCGGCCCCGCCTCGACCTTCTCCACCCCGGCACGGCGGCAGAGCCGCTTGATCGCCACGATGCCAAGCAGGTTCTCGACCTCGGGCGGCAGCGGGCCGAAACGGTCGATCAGCTCCGCCGCGAAGCCCTCGGCCTCGGCGTCGTTCTCCAGGACGGCGATGCGGCGATAGAGGCCGAGCCGCACCGAGAGATCGGTCACGTAATTCTCCGGGATCAGCACCGAGGTGCCGATGTTGATCTGGGGCTGCCAATCCTGCTGCGCGGCCTTCATGTCGCCGCGCGCCTCGCGCACCGCCTCTTCCAGGAGCTGCTGGTAGAGCTCGACCCCGACCTCGCGCACATGCCCCGACTGCTCGTCGCCCAGCAGGTTGCCGGCGCCGCGGATGTCGAGATCGTGGCTGGCGAGGCTGAAGCCCGCGCCAAGCTGATCCAGGGTCTGCATCACCTCCAGCCGGCGATCGGCATCGGCGGTCAGCGCCTTGCCCGGCGGCGTCGTGAGATAGGCGTAACCGCGCAGCTTGCCGCGCCCGACGCGGCCGCGGAGCTGATAGAGCTGCGACAGGCCGAACATGTCGGCGCGATGAATCACCATCGTATTGGCGTTCGGGATGTCGAGGCCGGACTCGATGATGTTGGTCGAGAGCAGGCAGTCGTATTGCCGGTCGTAGAACGCGGTCATCGCCTTCTCGAGCTGGGTCGGCGACATGCGGCCATGGGCGACGACCAGCTTGATCTCCGGCACCAGGCGGCGGATGCGCTCGGCCAGCGAATCCAGGTCCTCGATGCGCGGGCAGACGTAGAAGACCTGGCCGCTGCGGAACTGCTCGCGCAGGATCGCCTCCCGCACGATCACCGGATCGTAGGGCAGCACGAAGGTGCGCACCGCCAGGCGGTCGACCGGCGCGGTGGTGATCAGGCTCATCTCCCGAATGCCGGTCAGCGCCAGCTGCAGGGTGCGCGGGATCGGCGTCGCGGTCAGGGTCAGCACATGGATGTCGCCGCGGAGCTCCTTCAGGCGCTCCTTCTGCGTCACGCCGAAATGCTGCTCCTCGTCGACGATGACCAGGCCGAGATCGGCGAACTCGATGGTCTTCGCCAGCACCGCATGGGTGCCGATGACGATATCGACCTTGCCCTCCTTCAGAGCCGCCTTGGTCTCGTTCGCCTCTTTGGTCCCGACCAGGCGCGACAACTGCCGGATCTGCACCGGGAAGCCCTGGAAGCGCTCGGTGAAAGTGCGGAAATGCTGGCGGCAGAGCAAGGTGGTCGGCGTCACCACCGCGACCTGCCGCCCGGCCATGGCGACGGTGAAGGCGGCGCGCAACGCGACCTCGGTCTTGCCGAAGCCGACATCGCCGCAGACCAGCCGGTCCATCGGCTTGCCCGAGGCGAGATCTACCATCACCTCGTCGATGGCACGGAGCTGGTCCTCGGTCTCGGCGTAGGGGAAACGGGCGCAGAACTCGTCGTAGAGGCCTTCCGGCCGCTGCACCGGCTCGGTATCCTTGAGCTTGCGCTGCGCCGCGATCTTCAGCAGTTGCTGGGCGATATCGCGGATCCGCTGCTTGACCCGCGCCTTGCGGCCCTGCCATGCCGCGGAGCCCAGCTTGTCGAGCGCGACGATCGCGTCCTCACCGCCATAGCGGGAGAGCACCTCGATGTTCTCGACCGGCACGAACAGCTTGTCGTTGCCTTCGTAGATCACCCGCAGGCAGTCGTGCGGCGCCCCGCCGACATCCAGCGTCTCCAGCCCCTCGTAACGGCCGATCCCGTGATCGGCATGCACGACATAGTCGCCGGCATGGAAATTGGCGAGCTCGGCGAGGAAGGTCTCGCTCTTGCGCTTGCGGCTGATGGCGCGGGTCAGCCGGTCGCCGAGGATGTCCTGCTCGGTGACGACCAGCAGGTCGCCGGCCGAGAATCCGGTCGGCAGATCGAGCACCGCGCGGGTCGCCTGGCCGCCTTCGATCGCCTTCAGCTCTTCCGCATCGGCGATCGGCTGCGGCACGCTCAAGCCGTGATCGACCAGCAGCCCGGACAGGCGTTCGATCGCGCCCGGGCTGGCGCCGGTCAGCAGCACCCGGCGGCCGGCCGCGAGCTCCGGCCGCAACTGCCGCGCGACGGCGTCGTAGATGTTGACGTCCGGATTGGTCCGCGCCTCGACGAAGTTCAGCCCCGGCCGGCCGCCGGCATCGGCCCAGCCGGCGCTTTCGGGATGGCGGAAGTGGTTGAAGGCCAGGACCGGCCGGTTCTTCTCGACCTGATGCCAGCCGTTATCGGTGAGATAGAGCCGGTTCGGCGGCAGCGGGTGATAGACCGGCGCCCCGCTCTCCTTCTCCGCGCGCTGCAGGTCGGTGCGCGCCTGATAGAAGTCCGAGATCATCTCGAGGCGCGCCCGCTTCGCCTCCTCGAACTGATGGTCGAGGGTCACGACCACGCCCGGCAAGTAATGCGTCAGCGGCACCAGGTCGCCGATGAACAGCGGCAGCCAGTGCTCCATGCCGGGATATTGCCGCCCGGCGCTGATCGCCTCGTAGAGCGGGTCGTCGCCGGCGCTGCCGAAGGCATCGCGGTAGCCGGTGCGGAAGCGCTCGATCGAATGCGGGTTGAGCGTCACCTCGTTGACCGGCTTCAGGATGAAGCGCTCGATCTTTTCCTGGCTGCGCTGGGAGAGCGCGTCGAACAGGCGGATGTCCTCGACCTCGTCGCCGAAGAAATCGACGCGGATCGGCTGTGGCGCTCCCGGGGGATAGAGATCGACGATGCCGCCGCGCACGGCGAACTCGCCGGGTTCGCCCACCGTGCCGGAGCGCAGATAGCCGTTGCCCAGCAGGTAGTCGATCAAACGCTGCTGGCTCATCACCTGCCCGCGCCCGAGCTCCTGCGCGGCGGCGGCGAACGTCTTCGGGTGCGGCACGCGCTGCAGGATCGCCGAGACGGTGGTCACGACGATCGGCCGGGGGTCGTCCGGCTTCAGATGGGCGAGATCGGTCAGCGCATCGACCCGCCGCGCCAGGATATCCCGGTGCGGCGAGACCCGGTCATAGGGCAGGCAGTCCCAGGCCGGAAAGCCAATGACCCGCTGCTTCGGCGCGAAGAATGCAAGCGCGTTGATCAGCCGCGCCATCCGCACGTCATCGACCGCGACGTGCAGCACGCCGCCAGGATGCCGCTCGGCGAGCTCGGCGATCACCCGTGCGTCATGGCCCTCGGGCACGCCGCCGACGTTGAGCCGGCCGGCCTCGGGCAGATCGAAAGGCAGTGTTTTCACGGGCGAGAGCCGGCGATCCGAAAGGCCAGGAGCAAGGAGGTCACACGATTCTGCAGGCGGGCCGGCAGGGGAACCCGCCCGGCGAGCCAGTCGTATATATCGGGGTCGGGCTCGGCCAGCAACAAGGCGAAATCGCGCAATTCTGCCCCGCTGAATCCGGGAAGATGGCGCTCGGCGAACGGCCCCAGGATCAGGTCGAGCTCCTTCACCCCGCGATGCCGGCTCTGGAACAGGAGCCGCCTTCTGAGCCCTTCATCCTCGTTATCCACGCTATCACCCGCCATCTTGGCCTTTTCACGCCGGATGCCGGGGTTATACCCTGCCGCCGCAGGTGCGTTCACCCCCGGAGTCTCCGTGCGACCGCAGATTCTGTTCCCGCTGTTCGCCTCGGTCACCACCCTGCCGGGGATCGGCCCGCGCTTCGGCAAGCTGCTGGAGAAGCTCTGCGGCCCGAACGTGGTCTCGCTGCTCTGGCACCTGCCGACCGGGCTGATCGACCGCAGCGCCGAACCGGCCCTCGACGACGCGGTCGAGGGCTCGATCATCACCGCGGTCGTGAAGCCGCTGGCGCACATCCCGCCCAACAACCCGCGCCAGCCCTATCGCGTGAACTGCGTCAACGACAGCGGCAGCGTCGACCTGGTCTTCTTCAAGGCCCGGCCGGATTACCTCAAGCAGATCCTGCCCGTCGGCGAATGGCGCGTGGTCAGCGGCCAGGTCGACAGATACGGCCGCCAGCTCAACATGGTGCATCCCGACTACATCCTGCCGCTGGAGCGCCGCAACGAGATCCCCCGCTTCGAGCCGGTCTATCCGCTCACCGCCGGCCTCACCCCGAAGGTCGTCGTCAAGGCGGTGCGCGCGGCGCTCTCCCGCGCCCCCGATCTCCCCGAATGGGCCGACCCGCATCTGGTGAAGCGCCACGAATGGCCGCGCTGGGACCACGCCTTGCAGGCGGCGCATCAGCCGAACGCGCCCGGCGATCTCGACCCGGGCACGCCGGCGCGCCAGCGCCTCGCCTATGACGAATTGCTCTCCAACCAGCTCGCCCTCGCCCTCACGCGGCAATTCAACCGCCGCCTGGTGGGACGGCCGAGCGTCGGCAACGGCGCCCTGCGCAAGAAGGTAGAGGCCAGCCTCCCCTACAAGCTGACCGGGGCACAGCAGATGGCCATCGCCGAGATCGAAGGCGACATGGCCGGCACGCATCGCATGCTGCGCCTGCTGCAGGGCGATGTCGGCGCCGGCAAGACGGTGGTCGCCTTCATGGCGATGCTGATCGCCGTCGAGGCCGGCGGCCAGGCGGCGCTGCTCGCCCCGACCGACATCCTCGCCCGCCAGCATGTCGCGACCTTGCGCCATCTCGCCGCCGCCGCGGGACTGAATGTCGGGCTGCTGACCGGCCGCGAGAAAGGGAAGAGCCGCGACGCGATCCTCGCCGATCTCGCTTCCGGCCGACTGAAGCTCGTCGTCGGCACCCATGCGCTGGTGCAGGAGGACATCGCCTTCGACGACCTGCGCCTCGCCGTGGTCGACGAGCAGCACCGCTTCGGCGTGCAGCAGCGCATCGCCCTCGCCGAGAAGGGCAAGGGCGTCGACCTCCTGGTGATGACGGCCACGCCGATCCCGCGCACCTTGATGTTGACAGCCTACGGCGACATCGAGGTCTCGCGCCTGACCGAGAAGCCCGCCGGTCGCCAGCCGATCGACACCCGCGTCCTGCCGGTCGAGCGCCTCGACGAGGTGATCCCCGCCCTCAAGCGCGCCATCGCCAAGAAGGCGCGCATCTACTGGATCTGCCCGCTGGTCGAGGAGACCGACGAGAGCGACTTCGCCGCCGCGACCGAACGCCATCGCGCGCTGCAGCAGATCTTCGGCGACCGCGTCGGTCTCGCCCACGGCCGCCAGAAGGCCGCCGAGCGCGACAAGACCATGGCGGATTTCGCCGCCGGGCGGCTCGACATCCTGGTCGCCACCACGGTGGTCGAGGTCGGCGTCGATGTGCCGGAGGCCTCGATCATGGTGATCGAGCATGCCGAGCGCTTCGGCCTCGCCCAGCTCCACCAGCTCCGGGGCCGTGTCGGACGCGGCAAGGCGAAATCGAGCTGCCTGCTGCTCTACGCCTCGCCGCTCAGCGAGACCGCCAAGGCGCGCCTCCAGATCATGCGCGACACCGATGACGGCTTCCGCATCGCCGAGGAGGATCTCAGGCTGCGCGGCGGCGGCGAGGTGCTCGGCAACCGCCAGAGCGGCATGCCCGACTTCCGTCTCGCCGATCTCGCCGCCCATGGCGATCTCATCCCGGTCGCCCGCGACGACGCGAAGCTGGCGCTGGAACAGGACCCCGAGCTGGTCAGCGAGCGCGGCCGCGCTCTGCGGATCCTGCTCTATCTCTTCGAGCGCGACGCCGTCGTGAGGACGTTGCGCTCCGGCTGAGCGGCGATCTCGCCGGGCGGCTGGGGCAGGACCAGGCCGAGCGAGATCACCAGCTTCAGCCCGTCCTCCACCGACATGTCGAGGATCTGCACCTGGCTGCGCGGGATGAACATGAGGAACCCGGAGGTTGGGTTCGGCGTGGTCGGCACGAACACGTTCACCAGATCCTCGCCGGTCAGCGTGTTGAATGTCGCATAGGTCGAGCCGGTGATGAAGCCGACGGTCCAGCTTCCCTGGCGCGGATACTCGATCAGCGCGCATTCGCGGAACGCTTCCGAGCGGTTCGCCACCACCGTCTCGGTGACCTGCTTGATCACGCTGTAGACGCTGCGGATGATCGGCAGCCGGTTGAGCACCGCTTCCATCAGCTGCCGCATCAGCCGGCCGAGCAGCCCGGTCGTGACCGCGCCGATCAGCGTGATCCCGATCAAGGCGATGATCAGCCCGATGCCGGGCACGCGGACCGGCAGATAGGTGTCCGGATTGTACCTGGGCGGCACCAGGGCGAAGACGGCGTCATCGACCCAGGTGGTGAAGATCCAGGCGATGTAGATCGTCAGGCAGACCGGCGCGGTTGTCAGGATCCCGGCGAGGAAATAGTTGCGCAGCCGCCCACCGGCCCCGATGCGACTCGGCCTCTCTGGTTCAGGCGCTGACGAACCGGTCATCGTTCTCCAGGCAACAGGCGAATTTCCGCCTGGCGATCAAATACCATTGGTCATCGCAGTGCAACTTAGCCAATAATTCCTGTCGCCGTGGGGACGGCAACAGGGTTTGGTATGCGTATGGTCGAGCCGGAATGGCTGGACGGCATGGTCTGCTTCGTCGAAAGGACGCAGATCGCGTCCACCATGATCCACGGCGTCGAGGAGATCTGGCGGACCTTGTCCGGCACGCGCGCCCTCCCCGGTCGGCGCGACATCGATCCGCTGTCGTTCAAGGACTGGTTGCCCTACCTGTCCCTGGTCGACATCCACGCCCGGCCGTTCCGCGTCTACTACCGGCTGGTCGGCACCGAGGTCGCGCGCTTCGCCGAGGAGGATTTCAGCGACACCTGGCTCGACGAATCGGGCTGGGAACCCCGGGTGATCGAGGTCAACCGAAAGCTCTACCAGCGGGTCCTGGAGACCCGGGCGCCGGCCTACGGCCTCTCCCTGGTGGACTGGGACAAGGTGCAAAAATACAGTTTCGAATGGGCCTTGTTTCCGCTATCTGAAGACGGCGTTCATGTGGATTGCTGCCTCAGCGTCGATGATTTCACGCCCATTGCGGGACGGACCTATCTGCTGCGCGAGGACCTTTCCAAGAGCTGAAGGATTCGTCGTCATGCGGTTGATCTTCGCCGTTGCTCTTGTCGCGGCTCTTGCAGTCGGCGGCGCGACGCCAGTCCTCGCCCAGGACGACGACACGATCGGCGCGGGAGACCAGGCGTTCAACGACGGCGACTACGCCAGCGCGTTGAAGGCATGGCAGCCGCAAGCCGATGCCGGCGACCCGGATGCCATGACCAAGATCGGCAGCCTCTACTACTACGGTTTTGGCGTCGGACGTAGCTTCAAGCATGCGGCGGAGTGGTACGAGAAGGCCGCTCAGCTCGGCTTCGTTCAGGCCCAGTTCAATCTCGCCAACATGTACTACGACGGCAACGGCGTCGATCGCGACCGCAAGCAGGCGGCACGCTGGTACACCGCGGCCGCACAGGGCGGCAGCGCCAAGGCGCAGTTCTACCTCGCGCAGATGTACGAGGAAGGCGAAGGCGTCGACGAGAACCAGGAGACCGCGCTGCAGTGGTATCAGAAAGCCGCCGATCAGGAGATGCCGGCCGCGCAATACGCATTGGGCAACAAGCTGATCAACGGCGACCATGTCGAGGCGGATCCGACCAAGGGTTCCGATCTGGTGCTGAAAGCCGCCGAGCAGAAATACGTGCAGGCGCAGATCCTGATGGGCCAGCTCTATTGGCGCGGCAAGGTTCTGCCGAAGAACCTGATCGAGGCCTATGTCTGGTCTTCGCAGGCCAAGGACAACGCGAAGAACCCGCGGG
>DASZSL010000117.1:0-15328 GCA_035548715.1 Dongiaceae bacterium | reverse complement strand
GCGGGACTAACCCTTCTTCTTCGGCCGCAACGCCTCCCAGTCGGCGTCGGTCATCTTCTCGCCGAGGAAGTTGAACTGGCCGGCGCCCTGCAGCCATTCGCCGCCGTCGATGGTGACGACCTCGCCGTTGATGTAGCCGCTCTCCTTCGCCAGCAGGAACGCGGCGAGATTGGCCAGCTCCTCATGCTTGCCGACCCGGTGCAGCGGGTTCTGCGTTTCGAAGGTCCGGGCGAGATCGGGGCGCGGCACCAGGCGCTCCCACGCGCCCGGGGTCGGGAACGGCCCCGGCGCGATCGCGTTCAGGCGCACGCCGCGCCCACCCCACTCCACCGCCAGGCTCCGCGTCAGCGCCAGCACGCCCGCCTTCGCCATGGCCGAGGGCACGACATAGGCCGATCCCGTCCAGGCATAGGTGGTGATGATGGAGAGCACCGCAGCCTCGCGCTTCGCCGCCAGCCAGCGCCGGCCGCAGGCCAGCGTCACATAGGCGCTGCCGTGCAGCACGATGCCGAGCACCGCATCGACCGCGCGCGGCGACAGCTCCTCGCTGCGGGCGATGAAGTTGCCGGCGGCGTTGTTGACCAGCGCGTCGAGCGGCGCCTTGTCCCAGATTGCGGCGATCATCGCATCGACCGCGGCCGCATCGCGGATGTCGCAGACATGAGTCTCGACCGCGCGGCCGAACTGCGCCTGGTGCCTGTCGGCCGCCTCTTTCAGCACGTTCTCGCGCCGGCCGCAGATGACGAGGTCGGCGCCCAGCTCCATGAAGCGCGCGCCCATGGAGAAGCCGAGGCCGGTGCCGCCGCCGGTGATCAGGATGCGATGGCCCTTGAGGAGGTCGGCGCGAAACACGGCTATTGCTCCAGCGGCCGCAGCATCTCGCGCGAGATGATGTGGCGCTGGATCTCCGACGTGCCCTCCCAGATGCGCTCGATGCGGGCGTCGCGCCACATCATCTCCAGCGGCAGCTCCTCCATCAGGCCCATGCCGCCGAAGACCTGGATCGCCTGGTCGGTGACGCGGCCGAGCATCTCGCTGGCATAGAGCTTGGCCATGGCGGCGTCGCCGTTGGTCATGCTGCCGTTCTGCAGCTTCCAGCAGACATAGGTGACCAGCGCATCGGCGGCGGCCAGCTCGGTCTTCATGTCGGCGAGCTTGAACGAGACGCCCTGGAACTTGCCGATGGCCTGGCCGAACTGCTTGCGGGTCGCCGCCCAGTTCAGCGCCAGCTCCATCGCCCGCTCGGCCTTGCCGCAGCAATTGGCGGCGATGAAGACACGGCCGCCGACCAGCCATTCCTCGGCATGGACGAAGCCCTTGTGCAGCTCGCCCAGGATCTGCCGCTTGTTGACCCGGACGTTGTCGAAGAAGAGCTCGTAATTGTCATAGGCGCGGTAGGCGACGCAGCGCGGGCCGCGGCGGATGGTGAAGCCCGGCGTGTCCTTGTCGATCAGGAAGGCGGTCACCTTCTTGCGCGGGCCGCGCTTGGTCTCCTCGACGCCGGTCACGGTGAAGACGATGGCGAAATCCGGCAGGCCGACGCCGCTGATGAAATGCTTCTGCCCCTTGATGATGAAATCGTCGCCGTCCGCCTCGGCGCGGGTCGAGATCGACATCGCGTCCGAACCCGAACCCGGCTCGGTGAGCGCGAAGACCTCCGACTTGTCGCCCTTCACGGTCGGCAGCAGGTACTTCTCGACCTGCTCGTCCTTGCAGGCCATCAGGATCGCCGAGGGCCGGCCGACGAACTTCTGCACCGCCCAGTTCACCTTGCCGAGCTCGCGCTCGAACAGCATCTGCGACATGACGTCGAGCCCGCCGCCGCCGACCTCCTCCGGCATGTTGGCGGAATAGAGGCCGAGCGCCTTGGCCTTCTCCTTGATCTCCTTGCCGAGCTCCGGCGGCACGTGGCCGAGCTTGTCGACCGTGCGCTCATGGGGATAGAGCTCGGTCTCGATGAAGCCACGCACCGTCTCGACCAGCATCCGCTGCTCGTCGCTCGGCTGGAAATCGAAGGACATCTGACGCTCCGTGAGTTGATGGCGGCACTCTAGCCCCCTCCGCGGCAACTCGCCAGGTTATTTTACGATCGTATAACAACCGCGATTTTGATTGAACGACCATTCAATGGATGCTAGATAATGCCGCAATCCCAAACGTTAACGGCTTCATCATGGCGCGGGACGCGATCAAGGAAACGCGGCGGGTTCAGCTCATCGAGGCGACGATCGACGTCATCGCCCGGGCGGG
Organism: Dongiaceae bacterium; assembly: GCA_035548715.1. Classification (GTDB taxonomy): domain Bacteria; phylum Pseudomonadota; class Alphaproteobacteria; order Dongiales; family Dongiaceae; genus Dongia. The sequence goes on along the minus strand of DASZSL010000117.1, from coordinate 13,078 downwards.
CTTCTCCGACCTGACCCTGGCCCAGGTTGCCGAAGCCGCAAGGCTTTCGACCGGGATCGTGAACTTCTACTTCAAGAGCAAGGACGCCCTGCTCGCCGCCACCCTGGAGCACATGGTCGGCGAATACCGGCGCTATTGGCGCGCCAACGTGGCCGCGGCCGGCCCCAGTGCCGCGGAGAAGCTGGTCGCCATGCTGGAGGGCGATTTCGCGCGGCTGGTGGCCAATCGCAAGACGGTGACGGTCTGGTACGCTTTCTGGGGCGAAACGCGCTGGCGGCCGGATTTCATGACCCTCTGCCAGGGCTTGAACAGCGAGTTCCAGGCGGTCGCCACCAGCCTGTTCCGGGAGCTGATCGCCGATGCCGGCACCGGCGCGGAGCGCGACCCGCGGCTGCTCGCCAAGGGCTTCAGCGCCATGAGCGACGGGCTCTGGCTCGACATGCTGATCAACCCCAAGGAGACCGACCGCGAGACCGCGCGCCGCACGGTGCGCGCCTTCCTGCACGGACTCTTCCCGACCGAGTTTGCCGCCGACGCCGCCCATGCGTCGTCCTCCGCTGCCTGAGAAGAAGCTCATGCGCAATTCCCGCGACGAGACCCTGCCCGGCTGGTGCTACGGCAATGCCGAGTTCTTCGCCCTGGAGCGCGAGCACCTGCTGATGCCGAGCTGGGTGCTGGCCGGCCATCGCAACGACCTGAAGGCGCCGGGCGATTTCATCGCGGTCGATGCCTTCGGCGAGCGCGGCCTGGTGGTGCTGGGCGAGGACGGCCGGATCAACGGCTTCTTCAACACCTGCCGGCATCGGGCTCACGCCCTGGTCTCGGGCGAGCGCGGCTCCTGCGGCCATGCGATCCGCTGCCCCTATCACGGCTGGAGCTACGGCTTCGACGGCCGGCTGAAGGCGATCGCCGCGGAGAAGACCTTCCCGGCGATCGACAAGGCGGAGTTCGGGCTGAAGCCGCTGGAGGTCGAGGAGTTCCTCGGCTTCATCTTCGTGCGCTTCAAGCCGGGCGGCGCGGGCGTCGCCGAGCGCTACGCGCCCTATCGCGCCGAGATGGAGGCCTATCGCACCGCCGAGATGCATTCCATGGGCACCGGCTGGCATTGCGATCTCGACGTCGACTGGAAGAACCTGATGGACAACTACCTGGAAGGCTATCACGTGCCGACCGGGCATCCCGGGCTGCAGCGCCTGTTCGGCCCCGCCTACACCGCCGAGGTGCAGCCGAGCGGCGTCTCGCGCCAGATGGGCATCATGCGCGACAAGCCGTCCGAGAACTGGAGCGAGCGCATGTATCAGCGCTGGGTGCCGCGGCCGGCGCATCTCTCGCCGGAGCGGCAGCGCGCCTGGTGCTACTACACGCTGCTGCCCAACGTGGCGCTGGATTTCTATCCCGACCTCATCACCAGCTTCGAGGCGCTGCCCTTGGGGCCGGGCAAGGTGCGCCTGCGCGCGCGCCGCTGGGGCTTCAAGGGGGACCGGCAACTGCGCCTCGCGCGCTATCTCAACTACCGGATCAACCGCGAGGTCCAGCGCGAGGACGAGGTGCTGATCGCCTCGGTGCAGCAGGGCCTCGCCTCCCGCAGCTATTCCTTCGGCATCTTCTCCGAGAAGGAGGCGGCGCTCCGGCAGATGCACGAGATGGTGCGCCTGGCGGTCCCGGTCGCGCGCCTCCCCGAGCCGCCGGCGCCCGGCACCATGGCGGCCGTGAACGCCGAGCTGCAGCGCGACCGCGCCGCCTGAACGCGATCCCCCTGAGGCAGCGGGCCGGGGCGAGGGGGCGACGGATCTAACCACGAGAGCAAGAAAGCAAAGTCCATGTCCTATCCTCTGCCGCCGCGCGCCCGCGAGATCCAGAGCCGCATCCGCGCCTTCGTGACCAACGAGCTCATCCCCTGGGAGGTCCATGCCGAGATGAACAACGGCGAGGTGCCCGACGAGGTGCGCAAGCGCCACAAGCTCGGCGCCCGCGAGGCCGGGCTCTACAACATGGACATCCCGGTCGAGATGGGCGGCCAGGGCCTTTCCATGCTGGAGCAGGCGGTGGCGCAGGAGGAGCTGGGGCGCGTCACCAACGCGCTCGGCTGGTGCGGCAACAACCCGCAGCGCTGGATGCTGCAGGCCTGCTCGCCGCGGCAGATCGAGAAATGGATCAAGCCGCTGATCCGCGACGAGATGCACGAATGCTACGCCATCACCGAGGCCGACGCCGGATCGGACGTCGATGCGATCAAGGCGACCGCGCGGCGCGAGGGCGATGAGTATGTCCTCAACGGCGAGAAGTGGCACGTGACCAGCGGCAACCTCGCCCAGTTCATGATCTTCCAGGCGAAGCTGACGGAAGGCCCCAAGGCCGGCAGCCACTGCCTGTTCTTCGTGCCGCACGGCACGCCGGGCGTAGAGCACGTGCGTACCCCCGCCTATACCCACACCTACCGCGCCCATCATCCGATCTACCGCTTCAACGACGTACGGGTGCCGGCGGAGAACCGGATCGGCGAGGAAGGCGACGGCATGGGCTTCACCTATGACTGGTTCCGCTACGAGCGGCTGATGATCGCGGCGCGCTGCTGCGGCGCCGCCGCGCGGCTGATCGACGAGGCGACCGCCTTCGCCCGCAGCCGGCCGATGTCCGGGGAGATGCTGGCCGACAAGCAGGCGGTGCAGTTCATGCTGGCGGATTCCCTGACCGAGCTCTGGGCCGCACGGCTCGTGACCTATCGCACCGCCGAGGCGATCGATGCCGGCGAGGACGTGAAAATCAGCCACGCCCAGTCCTCGATGGCCAAGCTCTATGCCTCGGAGATGGCGAACCGGGTGGCCGACCGCGCGGTGCAGATCTTCGGCGGCCGCGGCTACATGCGCGAGAACGTGGCCGAGCGCTTCTTCCGCGAGCTCCGGGTCGATCGCATCTGGGAAGGCGCCAGCGAGATCCAGCGCCTGATCATCGCCAACGGCCTCTACAAGCGCGGGCAGGCGGCCTTGGTGGAATAGCTCTCACCCTCACTCCATCGTCATGCCAAGGCTTGGCCTTGGCATCCACGAGCTTAGAGCGGCGGGGAAGAAACTCGTGGATCCCGGGGCCAGACCCTGGGATGACGACCGAGTAGGTGGGTAGCATTGGGGCCCTCTCCCGGCGAATCCGTCAGGTGTGCTAGCCTGCACGCTTCTAGTTCGGGGAAGATACGTCATGGCCACGGAAACGGTCGGGCAGGCATCGGTCTGGCAGTGCTTCCAGCCGGTCGCGCCGGTGCTGGTATCGGTCGTGCTGATGGAAGGCGCGCTCGGCGTGATGTCGCCGCTGATCGGCTTCCGCCTGTCATCGAGCGGCGCCTCGACCTTCGTGGTCGGCACGGCGGCCTCGGCCTATTTCCTCGGCTTCCTGTTCGGCACCCTTACCTCGCAGCGGATGATCGACCGGGTCGGGCATATCCGCGCCTTCGGCGTCTTCGCCGTCTGCTCCTCGAACATCGCGATCCTCTACACCGTGCTGCACGATCCCTGGCTCTGGGTCCTGCTGCGCGGCCTCGCCGGCTATGCGCTGGCCGGCGCCTTCGTGGTGATCGAATCCTGGATGACCGACAAGGCGAGCGAGGCCAATCGCGGCCGGGTCTTCGCCATGTACACGACGGCGAGCTGGGCGGCCTCCGGCGTCTCGCCGCTGCTGCTCAATTTCGACAGGCCAGGCGGCATCCTGCTCTTCGTGCTGGTGACGATCGGCCTCTCGGCGGCGATGATCCCGCTCGCCGTCACCAAGGTCGGCAACCCGGAGATCGGCGAGCACAAGTTCCTCTCGATCGCCAGGCTGTTCCGCATCTCGCCGACCGGCGTGGTCTGCGCCTTCGGCTCCGGCATGATGAACGGCGGCCTCTACGGCCTGATGCCGGCCTATATCGACAACCACGGCTATGCCGAGCGCGAGCTCAGCCTGCTCTATTCCATCACCACCATCGCGGCGCTGGTGACGCAGTACCCGATCGGCTGGGTCTCGGACAATTACGGGCGGCGGCCGGTCATCATCACCATCATGATCGTCTCCGCCGTCACCGCCCTGGTGATCTACGCCCTGCCGGGCGTCAGCTTCACCTGGCTGGTGGTGCTGTTCTTCATCCTGACCGCGTTCGAATCGCCGCTCTATGCGCTGGCCGTCGGCCAGACCACGGACTACGTGGAGAAGCGCGATTTCGTCGCCGCCTCGAGCGGCCTGCTCTTCGCCTGGGGCCTGGGCTCGTCCTTCGGCCCGGCGACCGCGGGCCTCGTCATGCGCGAGGCCGGGCCGCAGGGCCTGCTGCTCTTCGCCGCCGCCTGCTTCATCCTCGTGGCGCTGTTCGCGATCTATCGCACGATGGTGCGCCGCGCCAAGACGCCCAAGGAGCAGAGCGACTATGTCGCCGTGCCGATGACCCAGGCCACCTACGGCGCGCCGGAGCTGGATCCCCGGGGCGAATACCGCCAGCACCCGCCCTCGCCCGCCACCACGGCCGGCTACATCGAGTAGCTAGGACGCAGCCGCCATCCGGTCCGGCAGCGTGCCGGCGCCGCCATAGAACATCACCGGCCGGATGTCGTAGGCGCTCGGCCCCAGATTGGCCGCCTGCAGCTCCTTGGCGATCTCCACCGCCGCGTCGACGGTGGGGCAATCGACCACGTAGAAGCCGAGGAAATGCTCCTTGGTCTCGGCGAAGGGGCCGTCGGTCACGACCGGCCTGCCGGCCTTGTCCTTGCGCAGCACCTTGGCGTCCCTGGTGCCGACCAGGCGCGCCACCGGGCCGAGCTTGCCGGCGGCGGCGATCTTCTGCGTGATGGCGCCGAGGCGCTGCATCACGGCATCGTCGTCCGCCTTGCTCCAGGCGGCGATCAGGTTCTCGTCGTTGTAGCAGAGAATGGCATAGAGCATTCGATCCTCCTCGCCCCCCGGGCGGGAACAATGCCCGGCGGCTTGCGCTGGATCAACGGCGATCACGCTGTTCCCGGCCATACTCCTGACAGCCGCTGCCAGGACGGAGGGCATCATGCCGATGAGGGACTATCCGCTCGCCAAGGCCTACCAGCTCCTGGAGCCCGGGCCGGTGGTGCTGCTGACCACGAGCGACCGCGGCCGGCCGAACGTGATGACCATGTCCTGGCACATGATGGTGGAGTTCACGCCGCCCCTGGTCGCCTGCGTGGTGAGCAACGGCGACTTCAGCTTCACGGCCCTGCGCAAGACCCGGGAATGCGTCATCGCCGTCCCGGCGGTGCGCCTGGCGTCCAAGGTGGTCGCGGTCGGCAACTGCTCGGGCCGCGACACGGACAAGTTCGCCGAGATCGGCCTGACGCCCGCGGCCGCGCGCCTCGTCGCGGCGCCGCTGGTCGCGGAGTGCTTCGCCAACCTCGAGTGCAAGGTCGCGGACACGCGGCTGGTCAACGCCTACAACATCTTCATCCTCGAAGTGGTCAAGGCCTGGATCGATCCGGCGCAGAAGAATCCGAAGACCATCCATCATCAGGGTTTCGGCCGCTTCGCCGTCGACGGCAAGACGATCACGCTCAAGTCCCGCATGCCCTGAGCGCGGCCCGGGGGCCGCCCGGCCGGACATGATTCATATCAATGGCCAGAGCGGCGGCATTGTGTAAGAATTTGCCCAATCCCTCCGGCCGCCGTGGCCCTCAATGCCCAACGATCCTGCCCCGTCTCCCGTCGTCGACGTCCGCAACCTGACACGCCGCTACGGCACCTTCACCGCGGTCGACGCCGTCAGCTTCACCATCTCCGAAGCCGAGATCTTCGGCGTGATCGGGCCCAACGGCGCCGGCAAGAGCACCCTGGTCAAGATGCTGGCGACGCTGCTGCCCGCGACCTCCGGCACCGCGCTGGTCGCCGGCTTCGACCTCGAGCGCCAGCCGGCGGAGGTACGCCGGCACATCGGCTATGTGCCGCAGCTGCTCTCGGCCGACGGCTCGCTCACCGGATACGAGAACCTGCTCCTCTCGGCACGGCTCTACGGCATTCCGCGCGCCGAGCGGCGGCCCCGCATCGAACAGGCGCTCGCCCGCATGGAGCTGACCGAATCCGCCGGACGCCTGGTCGGCCAATATTCAGGCGGCATGATCCGCCGCCTGGAGATCGCCCAGAGCCTGCTGCACCGGCCCGAGGTGCTGTTCCTCGACGAGCCGACGGTCGGCCTCGATCCCGGGGCGCGCGATGCCGTCTGGAATCACGTCCTCAACCTGCGCGACAGCTATCGCACGACCATGATCGTCACCTCGCATCATCTCGAGGAGATCGACGAGTTCTGCGACCGCATCGCCCTGATCGACCGCGGCAAGCTCCTCACCATCGGCACGCCGGCCGAGATCAAGGCCAAGGCCGGCCCAGACGCCCACACGCTCGACGATGCCTTCCTGCGGCTGATCGGGCGGCGGACCGACGCCGAGAGCGCCGGCGGCTACGCGGATGCAAAGCGCAGCCGCCGCGCCGCCCGGGAACACGGGTGAGGACCGGACATGAGCGACTTTCCGACCCAGGTCTATGCCGTCGCGGCCGCCGAGGTGCAGAAGCTGCGCCACGATCCGGTCGAGCTGTTCACGCGCGCCATCCAGCCGGTCCTGTGGCTGATGCTGTTCGGCGAGGTCATGGCCCAGGTGCGCGGCGTCTCGCCGGGCAACATGCAGTATCTCGATTTCCTCTCGGCCGGCATCCTGGCGCAGAGCGTGCTGTTCGTCGCGATCTTCAACGGCATCTCCGCCATCTGGGAGCGCGATCTCGGCGTGCTCCAGCGCTATCTCGCCAGCCCGACGCCGCGCACGGCCCTGGTGCTCGGCAAGGCGATCTCCGGCAGCGTCCGCGCCCTCTCGCAGGCAATCATCGTCTACATCCTGGCCCTGGTGCTCGGCGTCAACGTCAGCCTCAACCCGCTCGCCATGATCGGCGTCGTCATCGTGATCGCGCTGGGCGCCGGCCTGTTCTCGACCTTCTCCCTGATCGTCGCCTGCATCGTGAAAACGCGGGAGCGCTTCATGGGCATCGGCCAGGTGCTGACTATGCCGATCTTCTTCGCCAGCAACGCGATCTATCCGCTGTCGCTGATGCCGGGCTGGCTGCGCACCGTGTCGCACGTCAACCCGCTGACCTACGAGGTCGATGCCCTGCGCGCGCTCATGATCACCGAAGGCGTAAGCGATTACGGGATCGCCTTCGACATCGCGGTGCTGCTCTGCATCACCGCCTTGCTCACGGCGATCGCCGCGAGGCTCTATCCGAGGATGGGCTACTGAGGCGCTTCCGGCGGCCGCTCAGTAGAGCTGCGTCCGGTACTCCTCCTCGATCTCCGCATCGACCGCCTTGACCGTCTCCTCGGCGGGCTTCGCCTCGTTCGCGACCTCGGCCATCTGGTCCATGATCATGCGGGCCAGCGTCGGCATGGTCGCGCGCGGGACCTGGGCGCCCGCGTCCCAGAGGCGCGAGCGGCGGAACGCCTTGGCGCAATGCAGGAAGGCCTCGTCCACCGTGACAATGACGCCGAGCTTCGGCGCCTTGCCGTCCACCGTGGATTCCGCCAGCAGCCGCGGGTCCCTGGTGACCCGGCCCCGCCCGTTCACCCGCAGCGTGTCCTCGAAGCCCGGGATGAAGAACAGCAGGCCGAGCGACGGGTTCTCGATGATGTTGCGAAGCGAATCCATCCGGTTGTTGCCGGGCCGCTCGGGGATCAGCAGGGTCGTGTCGTCCAGGATGCGGACGAAGCCGGGCCTGTCGCCGCGCGGCGTCACGTCGGCATGGCCGCGGCCGTCGCTGGTGGCGAGGCAGCAGAACGGCGAGAGGCCGATGAACTGGCGCGCATAGCGGTCGATGCGGTGCATGGTCTTGCCTGCCGCCCCGCCGCTCGGCCGCTCGGTGATCGCGTCCAGCTCCGCCAGGGAGCCGACGATCCCGGCTTGGTCGATCAACATGGAACCCTCCGAAGGCTAGCCGGCAGGCGTGTAGACAACCCGCTTGAAAGGTACCTCACCCGCGGGCGGCGCGTCGAGTTCCCGCGCGTAGCGATGGCCGGCATAGACCGCATGGGCGATGAAGCCGGGCGCCAGGCAGTCGCCGATCCGGGTGACCGACTTGATGCCCGCGGCCTTGAGGGCATCCGCATCCGCCTGCAGGGCCTGATAGAGCGCCTCCTCCGGCTGCCGCGAGGTGACGGCGACCACCGCCTTCGCCGGGATCGTGCGGGGCGGCTCGCCATAGACATGGGCGAGCGCGACCTGCCCGCCGTCGAATCCGGTCACGTCATGGGCGGTGATCACGGTGATGCCGAGCTTGCGGAGCTGGGTGTTGATCGGGATGAGCTCCAGCGTGTGGCCGGTCCAGCCCGCCACGACGTCGCCGGTCGTCACCAGGGTGACCGCGAGACCGGCGGCCGCGAGGCGCTCGGCGATCACGCTGCCCATGTAGAAATGCTCGTCGTCGAAGACGACGACCGGGCCCTGCTTCGGCAGCCTGCCTTCCATGATGTCGTCCGGCGCGAAGGCGTTCTCGCCGGCAAAGCCCGGGATCGGATCCCAGTGGCTGCGCCCGACGCCGTCGGCGCGCCAGCGCGCGCCGGTCGCCAGCACCACGCGCTCGAAGCCGAAATCGCGGATCTCCGCGGCGGTGAGGCGGCTCTCCCGGTAGACCTCCACATTCGGCAGCTTGCCGATCTGGGCGAGGCGGTAGTCGCGCACCCGGCCCCAGGCGGCGAGGCCCGGCAGCCTGGATTCCCTGGCGACCCGTCCGCCGAGCTCGCCGGAGGCCTCGGCGAGGTGCACCTCATAGCCGCGCTGGCCGAGGGCCCGCGCCGCTTCGAGGCCGGCCGGGCCGGCGCCGACCACCAGCACGCGGTCGCCGGACTGCTTCGCCGGCACGATCTCGGGGTGCCAGCCCTTGCGCCATTCCTCGCCCATGGTCGGGTTCTGGGTGCAGCGGATGGCCGAGATGGTCATGTCGCCGGAGACGCAGATGTTGCAGCCGATGCATTCGCGGATGTCGTCCGGCCGGCCCTCCTCGATCTTCCTCGGCAGGAAGGGATCGGCGATCGAGGGCCGCGCCGCGCCGATGAAGTCGAGGATGCCCTTCCGGATCTGGCGCACCATCTGGTCCGGCGAGGTGAAGCGGCCGACGCCCACCACCGGCTTGGTGGTGAGCTGCTTCACGAAGGTGATGTACGGCTCCTGGCTCGCCTCCTCGGAGAAGCGCGAGACCGTGGAATCGTTGCGCCAGGGACTGACATTCACGTCCCAGAGATCCGGCAGCTCCGCCAGGGCGGCGATGACGTCCCGCGCCTCGCCGTGATGCTCGATCCCGTCGGCGCCCAGGCGCTCATCGACGGCGAAGCGCACGGCGACCGCGCAGGTGTCGCCGATCGCGTCCTTGGTGTCCTCGATCAGCTCGCGGAACAGGCGGATGCGGTTCTGGAAGCTGCCGCCGTATTCGTCGGTGCGCCGGTTGCGCCGGCGCTGCAGGAAGTGCAGCGCCAGGCTGAGGTCGTGGGCGGCATAGACATAGACCACGTCGAAGCCGGCGCGCCTGGCCCGCAACGCCGCCTCGCGATGCCAGCGGCGGTAGTTGCGGATGTCCTCGAGGTCCATGGCCCGCGCCTGCCACGGGTGATAGTTGGTCAGCGCGTGGCTGGGCGCGATCGGCACCTCGCGGCTGGCGAGGTTCGAGGCCGAGCCGCCGTTATGGGTCAGCTCGATCGCCGCCAGCGCGCCGTGCTTATGCACCGCCTCGCACATCAGCGCATGGCCGGGGATGTCCTTGTCGTCCCAGAGCCGGCCCTCGATATAGGGCGCCACGTCGCCGCTGGGATGGATCTCCACTTCCTCGGTCGCGATCACCGCCCAGCCGCCCTCGGCCTTCATGCCGCGCATCGCCGCATGGCCTTCGGGGTTGTAGTGGCCCATGCCGTTGCAATGCGGCACCTGGAAAAAGCGATTCCTGGCCGTGACCGGGCCGATCTTCACCGGCTCGAACAGGATGTCGTAACGCGGGTCTCGCATGATCCTCCCCCGGAAATATTCGTATCGTCATCCTCCGCGAAGGCGGAGGATCCACGAGCTTCTTTTCGTGCGGCAGAACCAAACTCGTGGATGGTCCGCCACACCGACGAAGGTCGGCCTTCGCCTCCGGTGGACCATGACGAATTGGGGGAGAACCCATATCGCCGGCAGGGTGGCAATCTAGCTTTCCCGCCCTGCCGCTGTATAGTGCGCCCAGCCTCGGAAGATGCATGGAATCGCGGACGTCATGGACGGAAAGGTCGAGATCCTGGGCAAGGAATGGCTCTCCCAGGGATTCATGAAGCTGGCCAAGTTCACGCTGCGGCACGAGCGCTTCGACGGCGGCATGCTCGGGCCGATGACGCGCGAGATCGTGATGCGGACCTCGGCGGTCGCGGTGCTGCCCTACGATCCCGTGACCGACAAGATCCTGCTGATCGAGCAGTTCCGGGTGGCCGCGCATCTTGCCGGCTTTCCCGCCTGGCAGCGCGAATTGATCGCCGGCATCGCCGATCGCGAGGAAGGGATCGAAGACCTGGCGCGGCGCGAAGCCCTCGAGGAAGCCAACTGCACGGTCACCGACCTGGTGGAGATGTTCCGCTACCTGCCCAGCCCCGGCATGACCAACGAGGTGCTGGTGTTCTTTTGCGGCCGCATGGATTCCAGCCACGTCGCGGGCGTGCACGGCCTTGCCGAGGAGCACGAGGACATCCGCTCGACGCTCTACGACTTCGACCGGATCGCCGATCTGCTGGAACGGGGCAGCACCGGCAACGGTCCGTTGATCTCGGCGCTGCAATGGATGCTGCTCAACCGGGAACGCGTCCGGAAGCTGTGGCGCTGAGATGAAGAAGCTCGCCGTCGCGCGGCTGTGGTACGAGGGCAACTCCTTCTCGCCCGTGCCCACCGGGCTGCCGGTCTTCGAGGCGCGCGAGTTCCTGCAGGGCGAGGCGGCGAAGGATTTCTACCGCGGCACCGCAACCGAGATCGGCGCCGCCGTCGCCTTTGCGGAATCCGCGAAGGACTGGACCGTCGAGTTCCTGCTCTGCGCCGCGGCGCCTCCGGGCGGGCCGATGACCCGCGACGCCTTCGCCGAGATCCGCGACACGATCCTGGACGGGCTCGGCCGCGATCAATGGGACGCGGTCTATCTCTCGCTGCACGGCGCGACCGTGACCGAGGACAACCCGACGCCGGAGCTCGACCTGCTGCGGCAGGCGCGGCATGCGATCGGCCGCACGCCGCTCGGCGTCAGCTTCGACCTCCACGCCAATCTCGGCCCGGCGATGATCGAGGCGATCGACGTCGCCGTGGGCTACAAGACCTATCCGCATATCGACATGGCGGAGGCCGGCGCGCGGGCGATCGCGCTGGCGACCGCGATGTCGGACGGCAGGATCCGCCCGCAAGGCGCGCTGGCCAAGGTGCCGGCGATCCTGCCCAGCTTCAACATGCGCACGACCGACGGGCCGATGGCCGAGCTCGCGGCGCTCGCCGCCGAGCTGCGCAAGGAAGCCGGCATTCTCGACGCCTCGATCTTCGGCGGCTTCGCCTATGGCGACTCCCCCTTCGCCGGGGCGAGCGCGCTGGTCTATGCCGACGGCGACCGCGGGCTGGCGGAGCAGGCGGCGCACGACCTGGCCGAGGCGATCGCCGCGCGGCGCGACCGCTTCACCGTGCATCTTCCCTCGGCGGCCGAGGGCATCGCGACGGCGCTGGCCGGCGCCGGCAGCAAGCCGGCGGCGGTCGTCGATCCCGCAGACAATCCGCTCTCCGGCGGGATCGGCGACACGCCCGGCCTGTTCCAGGCCCTGCTGGCGGCCAAGCCCAAGGTGCCGTGCGTGTTCGGCTTCTTCTTCGATCCCGCCCTGGCGATGCGCTGCCATCGCGAGGGCGAAGGCGCCGTCATCGCGGTGAAGCTGGGGGGACGCATCACCGACGCGTTCGGGCCGCCGGTCTGCGTCACGGCGCGCGTGGCGAAGCTGACCGACGGCAAGTTCCGCAACCTGGGGCCGATGGAGCACAACCTGCCGGTCGATCTCGGCCGCACCGCGGTGCTCGATGTCGACGGGATCCAGGTCATCGTCACCGAGAGCTGCCAGACGCCGAACGATCCCGGCTATTTCGCGCTGCATGGCATCGACCTCGCCAGGACCGGCCTGCTCTGCGTGAAGGCGAAGAACCACTTCCGGGCGGCTTTCACACCGCTGACCCGCACCATCATCGATGTGGATTGCCCGGGGCCGGCCGCGGCCGACCTGCGCCATTACCGCTTCCGGCATGCGCCGCGATCGCTTTATCCCTTGAGCCAATAAGCCTTTTGCGGGGGTTGATCCCCGCGCAGCCGCTGCCTACCCTAGCGGCACGGCATTTCACACAAGAACAACAAACCGGCAGAGACATGGATTTCCGTCAGGGTTTCATCGACACGATCGGCAATACGCCCCTCATCAAGCTGAAAAAGGCTTCCGAGCTCACCGGCTGCACCATCCTCGGCAAGGCGGAGTTCCTCAATCCCGGCGGCTCGGTCAAGGACCGCGCGGCGCTCGCCATCATCACCGACGCGGAGAAGAAGGGGCAGATCCGGCCCGGCGGCCTGATCGTCGAGGGCACCGCCGGCAATACCGGGATCGGCCTCGCGCTGGTCGGCAATGCGCGCGGCTACAAGACCCTGATCGTGATCCCGGAGACCCAGAGCCAGGAGAAGAAGGACATGCTCCGCCTGGCCGGCGCCGAGCTCAAGGAAGTGCCCGCCCTGCCCTACAAGGATCCCGGCAACTATGTCCGCGTCTCCGAGCGCATCGCCGGCGAACTGAAGGACAGCAACCCCAACGGCGTGATCTGGGCCAACCAGTTCGACAACGTGGCCAACCGCATGGGCCATTACACCACGACCGGCCCGGAGATCTGGAAGCAGACCGACGGCAAGGTCGATGGCTTCGTCAGCGCGGTCGGCACCGGCGGCACGCTTTCCGGCTGCGCCATCTTCCTCAAGGAGCAGAATCCGAAGGTGAAGGTGGCGCTGGCCGATCCCGAAGGCGCGGCGCTCTACAACTACTTCAAGAACGGCG
>DASZSL010000116.1:0-58294 GCA_035548715.1 Dongiaceae bacterium | reverse complement strand
GGTCGCTTTGCCGTCGGCCCCCTTGGGGGCTTCGGGCTTGGCCGCGGCGGGCTTCGCTGCCGGTGCCTTCACCGGCTTCGGCGCGAACTCGCCGACCTTCCTGGTCATGCGCACGACCCGGAGCCAGGTCGACCTGCCCTTGATGCTGTTATCGACCTGGAGCTGGACGTTGCGGATCTTTTCGAGCCCGTCGTCCATGCGGGCGGCACCCTGCCAGCCCTGCACCCAGACGCATTTCATCTCCGGCTTCACTTCGCAATGGCCGTTCGGGCGGACGCCGCCGCAAGGGCCGTTGCGCAGGGTCTTCGGGCAGTTCATCGGGCAGGACATGCCGGTCGAGGAGAGCGCGCATTGCCCGCACATCTGGCAGTCGAACAGGAAGCCCTTCGACGTCTTCTCCAGCACCTGGAACGGCTTCTCCAGCCGGTCGTAGCCGATGCGGCTCCACAGCGGATGCAGCGCCACCAGCGCCTTCTCGAAGGCCTGGTAGAAGCGGTTCAGGCCGCGGGCGTGGCGCACCGACCAGAGGCGGACGGCATACATGGCGTCAGGCCGCCTTTCCGGGTTCAAGCCCACCGGCATCGACCAGGGCGTTCAGCTTCGCCTCGTCGAACTCGGTCTCGATCTCGGCCGCCTTCCTGCTGGCCTCGGCCTGCAGGTCGTCGCCGACCTCGCCGAGCGCGACCTTGCGCCATTCGGCGAGGTAGGAGTCGGTATCGCGCAGCTTCGCCTTCATGGCGGCGCGGTCGATCGCCTTCTCGAAGCGCTCGGAGAGCTGGATCTTCGCCTCGTCGCGGCGGCCCTTCTTCACGATCACCTGGGCCGGGATGTCCCGCCAGTAGACCACGGTCAATTGCGCCATCGTCTCAACCCGCCTTCTTCAATTGCGGCGCCGCCGCGGCTTCCGCCATGAACTGCGCCAGCTCGCCATAGCCGGTCACCCGGTACTCGAAGGCGAGGCCGAGGCGCCCGGCGATCTCCTCGGCTTTCGCCTTCAGAGCCGCATCCTCGACCTGCGCCAGGAAGACCAGCCGCTTGTAGTTGCCGAACACCATCTCCTTGATGTCCGGATGGCGGTCGAGGCCGAAGCCCTTCCAGATCAGCCGGTCGAAGTGGCGGGCAAGATAGTCGGTCAGGAAGAAGCTGCCCAACTCCTCGTCCATGAGTTTCTCGAATGCGGCGGTGCCGGCGTAGAACTGATAGCAATGCGGCCCGGCGATCCGCTCGGCGCCCTCTTCCTTCAGCACCTCGTCCAGCATGCCGCCGGTGCCGCAATCGGCATAGCCGACGAAGATGCGGTCGTATTTCTTGCGGCCGGCGCGGATCTTCCGGCGCACGCCCTCGGGGATCTTGTCCGGCGTGTTGTGCCAGATCGCCGGCAGGCAGGTGACGTGCAACCGCTCGCCCCAGCCGTTCAGGCGCTGCAGAGCCACGATCTCGTTGGCCAGCGCGCCACAGGCAATCAGCAGGTTCGGTCTGACAGGCTCGGCCACCTTGGCTTCCTCGGCGGCGGCTCAGCGGTTCCCTCCGCGGCGCCGGCGCATCATTGCTATCGGGGCGGCACTGTCCAAACTGCGACGCCCGCGACGGCGCTTGGCCGATCCGCGACCGGCCGAAGGCGCTGAAACTCGTCGGATATCATGTGGGTTCGGCGGCCGCTTTTGAACCCGACTTTTTGCATCGCGGCATGCCGCCGGGTCATTGGGCCGGAAGACCAGATAACCTATTGTAATATTTAACTTCTTGAGTGGAGCGGCAGCACCCGCCGGACCGACGGCCGCGCCGCCATGCGCTGCAGGTGATCGTTGACCTTGGGAAACCGCGCGGGATCGACCCCGTCGGACCTGAGCCAGGAGGCGACCGTGAAGAGATAGGGGTCGGCGATGGTGAAGTCGGCGCCCGCCACCCAGGGTCCCTCGAACATGTCCGTCTCGATGAGGTCGAAGCAGGCGGCCATGGTCTGCGGGACCTTGCGCTTCATGTCGTCGATGGAACTCTGTGCGTCCGCCCAGCGGTAGCCGCGCCGGCCGTGGGCATGGGCCACGTGCACCGTCGCGCAGAGATAGGCGTTGAAGGCCTGGATCCTGCCGAAGGCATAGGCGTCCTCCAGCGGCGCCAGCTTCGCCTGGGGTGCCACCTGCGCGATATAGGCGAGGATCGCCGGGTTCTCGGTGAGCACGCCGCGATCGGTGACCAAGGCGGGCACGCGGGCCTTGGGGTTGATCTTCAGGTATTCGGGCTTCTGGTGCTCGCCGGCTGCGAGGTCGAGGCGCACGGCCTCGTATGGCAGGCCGGATTCCTCCAGCGCGATATGCGAGGCCAGCGCGCAGGAACCCGGACCGAAGAAGAATTTCAGCATGAGACGCTCCAAACAGACCTGGTTGGAAGCATATCGTGAGCGAATCACGCGGCCTAGGGAGATTGGGCCCGGATCTGCCGTGCTTGAGACCCAATACGCGCTCGTCATCCCATGACCGGGTCACGGGATGACGATGGGGCGAGTGGAGACGGTGAGAGCTACGCCGTCTTGCGCTGGTCCTTCGCCACTTCCTTGAGCGCGTGGCGGATCCAGGCGACGGTCAGCTTCTCCTGCACACGGTTCTGCACCAGGCGCGAGCGGAGCGCGTCGAAGTTGACGGCGTCCAGCTCCTGGTCCTGGTTGAAGCAGGAGAAGACGAAGGTCTCCTTGCCGGTGACCGGGTCCTTGTGGGACTGCAGGCACTGGGCGCAGATCTCCTTCATCATGCATTGCATCGGCGAGTTGATCGAGCCGACCGCGTGATGCCGGGGCTTCAGGTACTTCTGCAGCACGCCGTGCCGCGCCCGCGCGACCGCCGCCATCATGCCGTCGGAGCCGATGGCGATGATGCGGTCCACGTCCTGCATCCGGATCGCGGTCTCGCCGAGCCGGCCTTCGGCATAGGCGAGCATGGTCTCGACGATGTTGCCGACGAAGGTCTTGTCCTGCGGACGGGTTGGCTGGAAGCCCGGCGCCTCGTCGGAGGTCCAGATCACGACGTCGGCCGCCGCCTCGATCTCCGCCACCTTGTAGCGGTCGATCAGCTTCTTGTAGCCGGCGAAGTAGAGCACCTTCGATCCCGCCGCGCGCAAGGCGCGGCCGATCGAGAACAGGACCGCGTTGCCGAGGCCGCCGCCCGCCAGCAAGACGGTCTCGCCGGCCGGCGTCTCGGTCGGCGCACCGGTCGGGCCCATCAGGATCACCGGCTCGCCGGGCTTCAACCAGGCGCAGAGATCGGAGGACCCGCCCATTTCCAGCACGATCAGGCCGACCAGGCCCTGCTCGAGATCGGTCCAGGCGCCGGTCAGCGCCAGGCCTTCCATGGTGAGCGTGGTGTCACCGGTGCGCTGGGACAGCGTCTCGAAATTCTGCAGCCGATAGAACTCGCCGGGCTGGAAGTTGGCCGCGGCCTGCGGCGCCTCCACGACGACCTCGACGATGGTCGGGGTCAGGCGATTGACCGTGCGCACCCGCGCGCGGAGACGCCGATTGAGATCGGCGAGGAACGCCGACTGGTCGACGGCCTTGGGCGCCGGCAGGTGGTCGAGCGCCTGCTGCACCACCGGCCAGCCCTGCTTGGCGCTGCCCATCGCCTTCACCACGTTGCCGGCGAAGGAGGGATGCAGGTCGCCGAAGAAGCTGATGGCGCGGCCGTCCTCGCGGAAGCGGGTGATCACCCGGACCTCGTCGGGCTTGGCCACGCGCTGCGGCTTCACCACGGTGTTGTGCTCATCGACCGCCTGGAAGTACTGGCCGTCCAGCGGGAAGTTCCCGGCATCCTCGCGGGCGAGCACCGTGTTGGGCTTGGTGCCTGCGGCGACCAGCACGGCGCGCGCCGGCAGGACATGCTCCTTGCCCTCGGCATCCTTCAGCCGGATCGCCTCGACATGGCCCATCTGGTCCACATCGACGGCGGAGGGCGTCAGGGTCTCGGCGAAGCGGATGCCCTCCTCCAGCGCCTTCTCCACCTCCTCGTGGTTGAGCGTGTAGGACGGCGAATCGATCAGGCGCCGGCGGTAGGCGAGCGTGACGCCGCCCCAGCCGTTGATCAGGTCGGAGAGCCGCGGCTTCTCGTTGGCGGCCCTGGCCCGCTCGCGCTCCATGCGGATCGCGCGGGCGTGGTTGATGAAGTCGTCGGCGATCTCGATCTCGGCCTTGGACCACTCGCTGCGGAGCGCCGCCTCGCCGATCTCGGTGCAGAGCGTCTCGTAGCGGTGCAGGAACTTCTCGACCTGCACCGGGTAATAGGCCATCGCCTCGGTCGCGGTGTCGATCGCGGTCAGGCCGCCGCCGATCACCACGGCCGGCAGGCGGAGCTGCAGGTTGGCGATGGAATCCGCCTTCGCGGCGCCCGTGAGCTGCAGCGCCATCAGGAAGTCCGAGGCCATGCGCACGCCGCGGGCGAGGCCGTTGGGCAGGTCGAGCAGGGTCGGCTTGCCGGCGCCGAGCGCCAGCGCGACATGGTCGAAGCCCAGCTCGAAGACCTGGTCGAGGGTCAGCGTGCCGCCGAAGCGCACGCCGCCGAACATGGCGAAGGTCGAGCGCCGCTCGATCAGGAGGCGGATCACCTTCAGGAAGTTCTTGTCCCAGCGCACGGTGATGCCGTATTCGGCGACGCCGCCGAAGCCCGCCATCACGCGGCTGCCGAGATTCTCCTGCAGCTCGGCGAAGGTGCGGATCGGCTGGAAGGCGACGCGCTGGCCCGATGCGTCGACGCCGGAGAGCGCCGCGGGCAGCGGCTCGATCTTCAGCCCGTCGATCGCGACCACCGTGTGGCCCTGGTTCAGCAGGTAGTGCGAGAGCGTGTAGCCGGCCGGGCCGAGGCCGACCACCAGCACGCGCCGGCCGCTGGCGGGCTTGGCGACCGGCTGGCGGATGTTGAGCGGGTTCCAGCGGGTCAGCAGGCCGTAGATCTCGAAGCCCCAGGGCAGGTTCAGCACGTCCTTCAGCGTGCGGGTCTCCGCCTGCGGGATGTCGACCGGGTCCTGCTTCTGGTAGATGCAGGCCTTCATGCAGTCGTTGCAGATGCGGTGCCCGGTGGCGGCCGCCATCGGGTTGTCGATGGCGACGATCGCGAGCGCGCCGATCGGCTGGCCCGCGACCTTCGCCGTGTGCATCTCGGAGATCTTCTCGTCCAGCGGGCAGCCGTTCAGCGTCACGCCGAACACGCTCTTCTTGAAGCTGCCGTCCTTCTCGCGCATGCCCTTGGAGCAGCTGTCCTTGCCCTGGTTGTGGCACCAGATGCAGTAGTTGGCCTGGTCGAGCGCACCCTTGAGATCGGTGCCGATATCGGTGAGCGCAAAGCCCTCGCGGCGCCGCAGATGCTCGTCGGGCAGCTTGAAGGCCGGCACGCCGTGGCGCAGCTCGGTCTCCAGATGCACGAGATGCATCGGGTCGATCTTCTTCGGCGCCTTGAACAGCACGCCGCGGCGGTGCAGCTTCTTGCCCGCCTCGGTCTGGGTCGCCCAGGCGGCGTACTTGGCGGCAAGCGCCAGCTCGTTCGGGTAGCTCGCCTCGTTGGCCGACCAGTGCTCGACATGGCGCGCGAAGGTCAGCTCGTCGAACTGGCCGCCGAACAGCGCGGTCAGCTCCGCGCGCAACGCATCGGCATCGAAGGTCGCCGCCTCCTGCTCGCGATGGGCCTTCAAGGCGCGGCGCTGCACGAACAGGCGCTTCACCGTGAAGAGCGGCGCCAGGTCGCTGTGCCGCGCCTGCAGCTCCTTGAGCTCGGTCTCGATGCCGAACAGATGGCCGAGGAAATCCTCGAGATGGCCGGCGAGGTCGAGGATGAGCTGCGACTCCGATTTCGCATCGAGCGACTTGGGATCGGCGCGCGCGGCGAGCATCCGGCCGGCCAGGCCTTCGTCGGATTCCTTCAGCGCGGTGACGAAGGCGCGGTCGATCGCCGCCAGACCGGCAGGCTCATAAAGGTCCTCGAAGCGCAGCCCGTGCGCGAGGCGGAGTTCGGTCATCACAACCACGTCAATAATCACAGAAAAGATGGCGAAAATAGCCGCCACAATGCCGCTGTCTCATACCCACGGAGCGGCGCAAACGCAAGCGATGCCCGAGAGTTAAAACCACATGTTACATATGTATATTGACTGCCGAGCGGTACTATCTCACTTCCGCTTGAGGCGGGGCCGGGCCCCTTGGCCTTTCTCCAGCGATTCCAAATACTCGCGGCAACCATGAGGACGCAGATGGACCAGGGCGACGGCAGCAGGACGGGCGGCACCATCCGGGAAAAGCTCGTTGAGACGAAACGCCGCTGGGCCCGGGAAGGCCGGCTGCTGACCGGCCGCCCCTTGGATTCCAAGAGGGCCAACCGCGAGGAGGACCGGCTGCCGCCGGGCCAGAGGAAGGTCGCCGACTGGCCGGTGCTCGACCTGGGGGTGAAGCCCGACATCCCGCTCACGCAATGGCGGCTGCAGATCGACGGGCTGGTCGAGCAGCCGCTGCGCCTCCACTGGGAAGCGTTCCAGGCGCTGCCGCAGACCGAGCTCACGAGCGACATTCATTGCGTGACCTCCTGGTCGCGCTTCGACAACCGCTGGCGCGGCGTCGCCGTGATGGACCTGCTGGAGCGCGTGCGCCCGAAGGATGCGGCGCAGTTCGTGGTGCTGCACAGCTTCGACACCTACACGACCAACCTGCCGCTGATGGAGTTCGCGGCGGAGGATGCGCTGCTCGCCACCCATTGGAACGGCGCGCCGCTGACGCTCGACCATGGCGGCCCGCTGCGCGCGGTCGTGCCGCGGCTCTATTTCTGGAAGAGCGCGAAATGGCTGAAGCGCATCGAGTTCACCGCCGCCGACCGTCCCGGCTTCTGGGAGGAGCGCGGCTATCACAATCACGGCGATCCTTGGACCGAGGAGCGCTACGGCTGAGCGCCCGGGCCGGCGCCGCCAGACAGTTCCGTGTGGGAGTCACGAAAGGAGAAGACCATGCTTCGTATCAACCTGATCTCGGGCCTCGCCGGCCTCGCCATCCTCGCGGCGATCCCGGTCTCGGCCTTCGCCATGGGCAGCTCGGACACCGATTCCGACGACCAGGCCGATGCCTACAAGCAGGCGCAGTCCCTGATCGACGACGACAAGTACGCGGAGGCGATCCCGGTGCTGCAGAAGCTGATCAAGGACAAGGGCGCCTATGCCGATGCCCTCAACCTGCTCGGCTATTCCTATCGCAAGAGCGGCGATGCCAATGACGCGCTCCAATACTACAACCAGGCGCTCGCCATGGAGCCGAAGCATCTCGGCGCCAACGAGTACCTGGGCGAGCTCTACCTGGAGCTGAAGCAGCCGGACAAGGCCAAGGAGCGCCTCGCGGTGCTGAAGGACGCCTGCGGCAGCTGCGAGGAGTACAAGGAGCTCGCCGCCAAGATCAACCAGTACTCGGCGAGCAACTGAGGGTCTCGTATGGTCGTCATGCCGGACTTGATCCGGCATGGCGGCCTGGTCCGGGGCTAGTTCAACCGCAGCCGGCCGCGATAGGCGACGACGCGGCCGATCCCCGGGCCGGACACGTCCACCAGGAAGCAGTAGTCGTCGCCCTCCTGCCATTGCCGCGCCGCGACCCGCGGGCCCAGCGCCGCCGGCAGCGGAATGCCGCCGAACCACCAGCGTCGGAAATGCATGACGAGGCCCTCGGGCCCGGTCTCGAGCTGGAAGCCGTAAGCCAGCGGCCCGACGCATTCCCGCATATGGCCGGCGCGGCCGGGCCAGGGCCTGAGCCGGGTCTCGAAGGTGCTGGTCCCGAAACGGCGGCGCCAGATCTCGTCCTTCTCATGCGGCTCGAACTCGACCGTGAGCGGCCGGTCGGATACGGATTCCGGAAAGCCGAGCAGCCGGCACATCAGGCGGGCGACGGGATGCGTGCCGCGCGTCACCGTCACGGTGCCGGACGCGCTGCGCTCGAAGGGATCGTCGTGGATGGCGCGGATCGCCGGCGGCAGGCGATCGACCCCGGCGCCGATCCAGTGCCGGAACGGCGAAGGCGGCACCCATCGCTCGGTCGCGGCGTCGGTGATCGCGCGGCCGGCGAAGAGGGCGCGGAAATCGGCGAGGTCGAGCACCCCGAGGCCCGGGCGGGCACCCGGCTCCACCTCGCCGCGGTCGAGCTTTCCGGCGAGCAGGGCCGCGGCCATCCCGGGGATCCACAGCCCGTCGCCCTCTTCCGCCAGCACGCTCCAGCGCCGCGCGACGAAGCCTGCGCCGCGCCGGCCGCGCAGATCGACGATCATTCCGGAGCGCTTGCCGCCGAAGCGCCGCAGCAAAGCGAAAGCGCGACCGGCAAGTCCGGTGAGCGGGGCCAGACTGGGCAGCAGACCCCAGGCGACCAGCCGCGCCAGGGCGCCGCTGCCGCGGTTGAGGATCGGCAGTTCCGTGCCGGCGCGGAACATCGCCTTGCGCAAGCCCGGATAGCGCACCGGCAGCAAGGCGAGATCCGGGACCTCGCACGGCGCCACGAGTCGCGCGACCAGCGGCGCGCGGCCGGGAACTTCGATGTCGACCGACTGCCAATCCTGCAGCGCCGCCACCTTGCGCCAGAGACCGAAGCGCCGGACCCGGATCGGCTTCCCGGCATAGGAGAGCAGCGCCGCATTGACCGAGCGGCCGAGGCTCGCCTGGTTGCTCGAGCTGATCGCGATCTCGACCTCCAGCAGCGCGTCGAAATCCCGGGCGAGCTCGGCGATCACGGCCGAGGACAGAGTCGGTACCGAGCTCGCCCCGGCGATCACCGTCAGATGAGCTGCGCGCGCTTGGGCATCGAACCGATCGATGCCGGCGACGAAATCCAGGGCATCGGCGATGTCGATGTAGTGCGCGCCGACCTCCATCGCCGCGCGGACAATCGGATAGGCAAGCGCCGCCTCGCCCTGGAACGGACCGGAGGCGTCGATCACCAGCCAGGGCTCGTGGCGGCGGAGCGCCGCCGCATCGGCGGTGTCGCGGTCGAGCGCCGCCGCCGTGACCGCGGGATCGCCGAGCGAACGGGCGAAGGCCTCGGCCCGCGCCGGCGAGCGGCCGGCCACGACGATCGCGAAGCGGCGCTGCGCCGCCAGCAGCCGGACGATGCGCCCGCCGAACGTGCCGTAGCCGCCGAGAACCAGGACGCGGCGCATGTCAGCCGAGGAAGCGGGACATGAGCTCGGGCGTCGGCATGAAGCACACCTCGCGCTTGCCGAACCAGTCGTAGCGGTTGCGGGCGATCCGGTTGTAGAGCCAGTCGCGCAGCGGGCGCGGCAGCACATAGAGGATCGGCGTCAGCCGCCAGAACCCGCCGAAACGCCGGGTGATCTCGATCGCCGCGTCGAGCTCGGTGTGGACGCGGCCTTCGAGCACCAGCAGGTTGGAATCCCAGTCGTCGGTCTTGTAGCCGAGCCGGCGATAGAGCGCCTCGCCCCGCGCCGACTGCGCCGCCAGAAAGAGAAAGCGGCCGTCCGGGTCATGACGGATGACGAACTTCGCAAAGCCGGTGCACAGGTGGCAGACGCCGTCGAACACGATCACCGGCTTGGCGATATGGGTGAGGTCGGCCGCCGCCAGGTCCTCCGCCGAGAGGGCGCGGGGCGGCGGCATCAGCCGCGCTTCAGCACGCAATAGCCGCGGGGCGTGCCGCTGACCGGCGAGACCGGCGTCATGCCGCGCAGCAGCCGCATGAGATCGACCCAGCAGGGCTCGTAATCCTCTTTCCAGACGTCGAGCAGCAGCACCCGGTCCCGCGCCGCGTCATAGGCGCCAACCGGCGAGAAATGCCCGACATCCCAATCGTCGCCGTAGGTGGTGGCGAGATGGTAGTTGCCGGCGAGCAGCCGGTCGCCGGCGCGTTCCATGGCCCGGAGCTCCGACCGGAAAGCCTCGGCGGTCCCGTCATCCGCCGCCGTCACGATGCGGTGGGCGACGCCCCAGCCGGCGATCTCGAACAACGGCAGGGCCTGCGCCAGCTTCTCGGCGAACTCCACCAGGGAGAGGCCGTTGCCGTCGGGCGGCGTGACCGCGCGGGCCCAATGCGGATCGTTCATCCGTTCCAGCAACGTCCGCTCGCCGACGAACTTCCCCATCTGCGCGACGCCGTCCAGCGCCCGCGCGCCGTTGAGCAGCATGGTCGCGGTCGCGAGCGAGCACGAAGCGTCGGTGTGCTGGTGGATGAGATAAGGCGAGAGCGCCCAATAGGCCGGCGCCGGATGGGCGCGGATGTAGTCGTGGTCGCGGGAGAGCGGCGAGACGTCGATGAGGGAAGCGCGCTCGCCGTCCATGGTCACACCTTCTGCCGGGCCTTCAGCGCCTGGATCAGCGTGCCGTCGTCGAGATAGTCGAGCTCGCCGCCGACCGGCACGCCATGGGCGAGGCGCGACAGCGCGACGCCGAAAGGCTGCAGGCGGTCGGCGAGGTAATGCGCCGTCGTCTGGCCATCGACGGTGGCACCGAGCGCCAGGATCACTTCCTTGATCTCGCCCGCCTCGACGCGGCGGAGCAGCGAGCCGATGCTGAGCTGCTCCGGCCCGATCCCGTCCAATGCCGAGAGCACGCCGCCCAGGACGTGGTAGCGGCCCTTGAAGGCCTGGGCGCGTTCCAGCGCCCAGAGATCGGCGACGTCGGCGACGACGCAGACCGCGGCGGGATCGCGGCGCGGGTCGCGGCAGAGCGCGCAAGGGTCCGTGTCGTCGAGATTGCCGCAGATCGAGCAGGCCTTGACCGTGTCGGCCACGCGCTCCAGCGCGTCGATCAGCGGCAGCAGCATCGCCTCGCGCCGCTTCATCAGGGTCAGCGCCGCGCGCCGCCCGGAGCGCGGCCCGAGACCCGGGAGCTTCGAGAGAAGCTGGATCAGCTTGTCGATTTCAGAGACCGGCATTAGCGGACGATGCTCCGTCGCGCCTCCCACTCGATCGTCCCAATGCGGGGCTCATACCGAGTGAACACGCGATTGATCTCAAAACGGCAGCTTGAAGCCGGGCGGCAGTTGCAGGCCGCCGGTGAGCTTGCCCATCTCCTCGGCCATCAGGGCCTCGGCCTTCTGGCGGGCGTCGCGCAAGGCGGCGACGATCAGGTCCTCCAGCACCTCGACCTCGTTGGGATCGACCAGCTTGGGGTCGAGCTTCACCTTCTTGGGGTCGCCCTTGGCGGTGGTGGTGACCGAGACCATGCCGCCGCCGGACTGGCCGGTGACTTCCGCCTGGTCGAGCGCGGCCTGCAGCTCGGCCATCTTGGCCTGCATCTGCTGCGCCTGTTTCATCATCTGGCCGAGATTCTTCATGCTTCTTCCTCGGGAGTGATCGGTTCCGCCGCGGCCTCGTCGCCCTCGGCGGCGGGTTCGGCGGGTTGCGCGGCCTTCAAATCGCGCACGGCGTCGATCGTGGCGCCGGGAAAGGCATCGAGCACCGCCTTCACCAGCGGATGCTCGGCGGCGCGGCGGCGCATCTCGGCATCGTGCGCCTGGGCCTGCTCCTTCAAGGTCGGCGCGCCGAGATCGCCGGAGACGCTGACCAGCCAGCGCGCGCCCGTCCATTCGTTGAGGCAGGCCGCGATCCGGTTCGGCAGGTTGGCGGGCGCCTTCGGGGTCGGCCGAAGCTCGATCCGTCCCGCCTCGAAATTGACGAGATGCACGTCGTTCAGGAGATGGGTGTGGAGGATGCCCTCGCGCCGCGCGGCGAACAGGGCGACCACCGCGGCGAAGCTGGCCGGCATCGGCGCCAGGGATGCGGTGGTCGTCGGCTGCGGCGATTGCGCCGGATCGCGCGCCACGGCGCGGTTGGCGACCGCGCTGCCGCCATTGGTGAAACCACCGGCGGGCGGACCACCGGGTGCCGGGCCGCGCGGCGTCGGCGCGCCGCCGTTCGGGGCCGGTGCGCCGCCGCCCATCTGCCGCACCAGGTCGCCCGGTGTCGGCAGGTCGGCGACATGCATCAGGCGGATGAGCGCCATCTCGGCGGCGGCCAGGGGCTGCGGCGCATATTGCGCCTCGCCGAGGCCCTTCAGCAGCATCTGCCAGGCGCGCGCCAGCACGGGCAGGCTCAGGTCCTTCGCGAGCGCGCCGCCGCGCCTGCGCTCGGCCTCGGGCACCGCCGGCTGGTTCAGCACGTCCGGCGTCAGCTTGGAACGCGTCAGCCAATGGGTGAGATCGAGCAAATCCTGCAAGACCACGATCGGATCGGCGCCCGCCTCGTACATCCGGCGGAGCTGGTCCAAAGCCGGCGCGGCATTGCCGGCCATGATCGCCTCGTAGAGGTCGAAGAGCTGCGTGCGGTCGGCGATGCCGAGCATGGCCCGCACCTGCTCCTCGCTCACCTCCTGGCCGGGCTCGGCCAAGGTGATTGCCTGGTCCAGCAGCGAGAGGCCGTCGCGCGCCGAGCCGTCCGCCGCGCGGGCGATCAGCGCCAGCGCGGTGGGTGCCAGCTTCGCGCCCTCGGAAGAGGCGATCGCACCCAGGTGCGCGGCGAGCTTGTCGGCCTCGATGCGGCGGAGGTCGAAGCGCTGGCAGCGCGAGAGCACCGTGATCGGCACCTTGCGGATCTCGGTGGTGGCGAAGATGAACTTCACGTGCTCGGGCGGCTCTTCCAGCGTCTTCAAGAGCGCGTTGAAGGCGTTCGACGAGAGCATGTGCACCTCGTCGATGATGTAGATCTTGAACCGCGCGCTGACCGGGCGGTAGCGCACGCCCTCGATCAGCTCGCGGATGTCGTTGACGCCGGTGCGGCTCGCGGCGTCCATCTCGATCACGTCGACATGGCGGTCCTCGGCGATGGCCTTGCAATGCTCGCAGACGCCGCAGGGCGAGGCGGTCGGGCCGCCCTTGCCGTCGGGGCCGATGCAGTTGAAGGCGCGGGCCAGGATGCGGGCCGTCGTCGTCTTGCCGACGCCGCGCACGCCGGTCAGCATGAAGGCGTGGGCGAGGCGCCCCTGGGCGATCGCGTTGGTCAGCGTGCGGACCAGCGCCTCCTGGCCGATCAGGCCGGAGAAATCGCTGGGGCGATATTTCCGCGCCAGCACCCGATAGGGCTGGGCCGCGGATTCCTTTACGGACTCGCCGGACGCACCGTCATTGGACATGGGCATTTGGTAGCGAAAACCGGGACGCAAAGCCAGCGCCGCGGGACACCGCCGCGGCGTCGCCGGAATCCGCATCGAATCATGGAATTAGGAGAGGTGGGAGGCTGGACAACGACCCGAGCGGAAACTCGTTACGGCTGCTTCCTTCCGGACCTGACCGGGTTGGCGAGACGCCCGTCCATCGCCAACCTCCCAGGGGCACTATATCGGCGATCCGGCGCGCCCTGGCAACCCCCAGGGCGCAGCGGCCGGACGGCATCATGGCGCAGGCGAATCGGCGGCCTGCGGCGTCGTTTCGCGGCTGCCATCGGGATCGCTGATCAGGTTCTGCCGGATCTTCGACCCGTCGCGGCCGAGCTGGGCGGCGGCCACCAGATTGCCGGCGGCGTCGTACCAGACGTCGCGCTGGATATCGCCCTCGACGGCGAAATGGTGCGCCTCGACCTTGCCCTCGGGCAGGTCGAGGGTCTCGATGCCCTTGTCCACGATCCGCACGCGGCGCAGCCGGCCCTCCGAAGCCTCGATCATGTTCGTGGCGCCGGTGCTGGCGATGTTCCACATCGGCGTCGCCGTGCAGTCGGCGCAATCGAAGGCGCGCGCGTCCTTGTTGTAGGCGCCGGCCCAACGGTCGCCCTCGCGCTTCAGGTCGGCGAGACGCTTGCCGTCGCCGTCGACCGTCTCGCCCCTGACCGCGACCAGGCGGCCGGCCTGATAGGTCTCGGTCAGCATCTGGTGCATGCGATAGACGACGAGGCCGAGGATCTTCACCGCGATCGTGCTCTCGGTCGTCGCGGTCAGGACATCGCCCTGCTGCTTGATCTCGACCACCTGGGTGCCGATCGAGCTGCCGTTGCGGATGACGTCGAAGACGTAGCGCCCGGGCTTGCCCGGCCAGGCGGCGTCCTGCGCCGTGGCCAGCGGTGCCGTTGCGGCGAGCAGGAGCAGGGCTCCGAGGATGGATTTCACAGCGCGCATGATCGATCCGTCGGTCAAGGCCGCTGCAGCAGTTCCTGGCGCAAGGTCGAGCCGTCCCTGGCCTTCAGCTCGCCGGCGACCAGGATGCCGGCGGCGTCGTACCAGAGCTCGCGCTTCATCTCGCCGCTGACCCGGAGGTGATGCGCCTCGATCTTGCCGGCCGGCAGCCGCAGGGTCTCGGCGCCGAGATCGCTGACCGTCACGTCCCGCACCTTGGCGCGCAGCAGGTCGAGGATCCGGCTGTCGCCGAGCGCCGGCCGGTCCCAGAACAGGCTGGTCTTCATCCTGGGATCGACGTCGCGCGCATTGTCGCCGTTGTAGTTTCCCTTCAGCCGATCGCCGGCCAGCTTCAGATCCACCTTCTTGTCGGTGCCGTCATCGTCGGCCTCCGAGGTCAGGGCCACGATCCGGTCGCCCTCATGCACCTCTTCCACCTGCTGCTCGAAGCCATAGAGGTTCATGCCGAGGAAGCTGACATCGAGCGTGGTGTGGCTCAGCACCCGCAGGCGCTGTCCGTCGCCGACGAACTCCAGGCGCTGCTGGCCGATCGGATCGCCGTTGCGCGAGATGGTGTAGATGAAGACGCCCTTCGGCGGGTCACCGGCCAGCACCGGACCAGCCATGGCGGTCGCCCCTGCCGAAACCGCAAGCAGCAAGGCAGCCATGCGCACCCAGCAATGCACCCAGCAATGCACCCAGCGGCTCACCCAACAACTCACCCTGGGGCGCGCCAGGACGCGCGCCCGAAAAGTTGATGCTTGCCGCCAGGGCGATTCGATCAGCATGATGATGTCCGACGCTATCCTCGGTTCCTGTCCCCTGCCCTTTCCGGCCGACAATGTAATGGCTCGACGCATCAATTTCTACGCCACCGGGGAATTCGACCGGGCCGCGCTCCGACGCGAGGACGTGGCCTGGATCCGGGCCCGCCTGGCCGATCCCAGGTCCCGTCTCTATCCGGTGTGGCGGACGCGAAGCTTCGTCTCCGACCCGGAAGCGCCCAGGGCCCTGGCGCTCGACGCCGCGGCGCATGCCGCCCTGCTGGAAGCCGCCTCGGCGGTCGTCCTGCTCGGCTATGACGGCGAGATTGCACATTTCCTGGTGGACGTTTCGCATCTGGACGAGCCGAGCGCCATGGCGCTCGGCGGCCATGTCGTCGACCTCCGCGCGGTCGGCGCGCTGATGCCGCAGCGCGAAGGCGCGCTGCTGGCCTATGCGCGCGGCCTCGCCTATTGGCACGAGCGGCATCGCTTCTGCGGCGTATGCGGATCGCCGACCGAGCCCAAGGCCGCCGGACATCAGCGGCAATGCACCAATCCCGATTGCGGCACGGTGCAGTTCCCGCGCACCGATCCCGCGGTCATCATGCGCATCACCCACGGCGACAAGATCCTGATGGCGCGCCAGGCGGTCTGGCCGCAGGGCATGCATTCGATCCTCGCCGGCTTCGTCGAGCCCGGCGAGAGCCTGGAAGACGCCGTCGCCCGCGAGGTCTACGAGGAGGTCGGCCTCCATCTCACCCGCATCAAGTATTTCGGCTCGCAGCCCTGGCCGTTCCCCTCCTCGCTGATGCTGGGCTTCAGCGCCGAGGCGCGGGACGAGAATTTCACGGTCGACACCAACGAGCTCGAATCCGCGCGCTGGATGACCCGGGCGGAGCTCCTGGATTCGCCGGAGGATTCGACCTTCAAGCTGCCGCGCCGCGATTCCATTTCCCGGCGCCTGATCGAAGACTGGCTGCGGCTGCGCTTTTGAGCGACCCTCGGCCCCTCGACCGACGTTCCCTTCGCCTGCTCTCGGCGCAGTTCCTGCGCTTCGGCCTGGTCGGCGTCGCCGGGTTCCTGGTGGATGCCGGGGTGCTCCGCGGCCTCATCAGCATCGGCTTCGGCCTCTACAGCGGGCGGATCGTCTCCTTCCTGGCGGCGGCGACCGCCACCTGGCTCCTCAACCGATCCTTCACCTTTCGCCGCGATGCTCCTTCCGCCTTCGGCCATCCGGCGGCGGAATGGGCGGGCTATCTCAGCCTGATGGTGCTCGGCGGCCTGGTGAATTACGGGACCTATTCCCTGGCGGTCAATGGATCGGAAACCGTGCACCGCTATCCGGAGATCGGCGTCGCCCTGGGATCGCTGGCCGGCATGGCGATCAATTTCTGGAGCGCCAAGCGCATGATCTTCGAGCGGCCGCAACGAGGGTCGTGACGTGACCGCCGCAACGGAGGAATCGGCGAAAGCCGGCGACGGCAGGAAGCTCGGCTGGTTCCTGACCGGGCTCTTCGTGCTGCTCGGCATCGCCGAGCACGTCTTCTTCGCCAACAGCAACGGCGAGGTGGTGCGCGACCACGGGCTGGTCGATCCCGACAGCTACATGCGCGTGATGCGCATCGTGGCGCTGCATCACGGCGATCCCTGGTACGACACGATGACCATGCGGGTCGGCGCGCCCGAGGGCCTGTCGCTGCATTGGACCCGGCCGGTCGATATTCTGATCCTGGTGCCGGCGCTCGTCGCGCATCTCTTCGGCATGGACGTCGATCGCGCGATCTACTGGATCGGCGCCGCCTTCTCGCCGATCTGCCACATTCTCGCCTGCCTCGCCGCCGCCTGGGCGGCCAAGCCGCTCTGGTCCACGCCCGAAACACGCGGGGGTTACCGCTTCGCGGCCCTCATCCTGCTCACCAACGCCGCGGCCTTCGGCTACGGCGTGTTCGGGCGCGCCGATCACCATACGCTGCTGCTGCTCCTCACGGCGCTGATGCTCGGCGCCGCCTTGCGGGCGGCGATCGCCTGGCAGCCGGTCGCCCTCGAGCGGCGCTGGGCCGCGATCGCCGGCCTCTTCGCCGGGCTCGGCATCTGGGTCAGCCCGGAGCTGATGGTGCCGATCACGCCGGTCATCGTCGCGATCGGCCTGTTCTGGCTCGATGCGCCGCTCGACCAGGCGGAGACCGGCGCCCTGCCCCGCGACTGGGCGGGGATGGGTGCGGCCTTCTCGCTGGCGATGGCCGCGGTCATCTTCGTCGCGATCCCGGTCGAGCAGCCGCCCGTCCATTGGCCGAAGGCGGAATACGACAAGGTCTCGCTGCCTTATCTCGTCGTGCCCCTGATCTGGGCCGCGGTGTTCCTGATCGCGCGCCAGGTGCGCGGCGGGTTCCTGTCGCGCGTGGTGGCGGGAGCGCTGCTCGGCGGCGCCGGACTCATGGTGCTGCTCGGCCTCTTTCCCGACCTGCTGTTCGGGCCGCTCGGCGTCGATCAGCGCCTGAAAACCGACTTCCTCGACACGATCCGCGAGATGCAGCCGCTCTGGCCGACCAGCCGCGGGCAGCTGCAGAACTTCCTGCCCATGCTCGGCCAGGGGGTGACGGCGCTGATCCTGCTCCCCTTCGCCTTCCGGCGCTGGCGCGGCGAGCGGCGCTGGGCCGGGCAGATGCTGGCGCTGGCCTTCGGCTTCCTGCTGATCGCGGGCATGATGCATGCGCGGCTCGGCGTCGAGTTCGCGCCGACGCCGGCGATCATCTGCGCCGGCTTCTTCTCGCTGATCGACGGCCGGCTGAAGGGCCGGTCGCCGCTGCTGCGCACGCCGGTGCTGGTCGCGACCGCGGTGGCGCTCACCTGCGCGCCGCTGCTGGTCGGGGTCGCCCTCGACGACACCCGGTTCGGCAAGCCGAAGAACGAGGGCGGCTGCAAGGTCGTGCACCTCGCCGACTGGCTGAACGCGGCCCATCCGGGCAAGCCCACGGCGGATGGCGGCGCGCCGATCGTCATGACCGACGACTACTCCTACGGTCCGGAGCTCGCCTTCCGCACCGATTACCGCGTGGTGGCCGGCCCCTATCACCGCAACCCGCAGGCGATCTTCGACACGATCGACACGATGACCGACTACACCGAGACCGAGTCCCGCGCGATCCTCGACCGGCGCCAGGTATCGCTGCTGGTGCGCTGCGTCGACGTGGTCGTGCCGAAATACTACGACCCGCTGCACCTGACGATCTACGACCGCCTGGGCGGCCAGGGCTCGCTGCCCGACTGGCTGACGCCGCTCGCCCTGCCCCCGGAGCTCGCCAGGCACTTCCGGGTCTTCGAGGTACAGGGGCGCTAAGACAGCTTCGGGTCGTGCCGGAACGGGTGCGCCGGATAGACGCCGAGGATGCGGACCTCGCGCGAGAAGAACGAGAGCTCCTCCAGCGCCAGCTTGACCGGCCGCTGGTCGGGATGCCCCTCGATATCGGCGTAGAACTGCGCCACCGTGAAGGCGCCGTCGAGGATGTAGCTCTCGAGCTTGGTGATGTTGACGCCGTTGGTGGCGAAGCCGCCCAGCGCCTTGTAGAGCGCCGCCGGCACCGAGCGCACCTTGAACACGAAGCTGGTGACGACCGGGCCCTTGGCGGGGTCCGGATCGATCGGCTCCTTGGCCATCACGACGAAGCGCGTCGTGTTGTGCTCGGCATCCTCCATGTCGCCCTTGAGGATCTCCAGCCCGTAGATCTCCGCCGCCAGCGAGGAGGCGATGGCGCCCACGGTCCTGTCGCCTTCTTTCGCGATCTCGGCGGCCGAGCCCGCGGTGTCCGGGCGGGTGACCGGCGTCAGCCCCATCCGACGCAACGTATGCCGGCATTGCGACAGCGCCTGGACGTGGCTCCTGACGGTCTTCAGCCCGGCCAGCGTCGCGCCCTTCACCGCCATGAGCTGGTGGTTCACCCGCTGGAAATGCTCGCCGATGATGTGCAGCCCGGATTCCGGCATCAGGTGATGGATGTCGGCGACCCGGCCGGCGACCGAGTTCTCGATCGGCACCATGGCGAGGTCGGCCTGGCCCCCGCTGACCGCGGCGAACATGTCCTCGAAGGACTCGCAGGGCAGCGTCTTCATATCCGGATATGCAGCCCGGCAGGCGAGGTTCGAA
Organism: Dongiaceae bacterium; assembly: GCA_035548715.1. GTDB lineage: Bacteria > Pseudomonadota > Alphaproteobacteria > Dongiales > Dongiaceae > Dongia. Next base: position 39,346 of record DASZSL010000116.1, on the reverse strand, counting down.
TAGGCGCCGGGCAGGCCCTGGAAGGCGATGGTGCTGGTCTTCGCGGTCGGCATCGTCGATTGTCGTGACGGGGGTGGGATCAGGCCAAGGGCCGACCGGGGGCCAGCGCCTGGCGCGCGCGTTCGAGCTCGGCCGGAGTATCGACACCGAGCGGAACGGTGTCAACGAGCGCCACGTCGATCCGCATGCCGGCCTCCAGCGCCCGGAGCTGCTCCAGCTTCTCGCGCTGCTCCAGCCGCCCCGGCGGCAGCTTGACGAAGCGCTCCAGCGCCGGGCGCCGATAGGCATAGAGCCCGACATGGTGATAGAGCGGGCCCGGATTGGCGGGCACGGTCGCCCGGCTGAAATAGAGCGCGCGGGCGATCGTGCGGCCCGGCGCGAAAGCGGTCACCGCCTTCACCACGTTGGGGTTGGTGCGCTCCTCCTCGCGGGTGATCTCGACGACCAGCGTCGCGATATCGACCGCCGGATCCTCGAGCGGCTCCAGCGCGCGCCGCACGACCGCGGGGTCGAGGGTCGGCAGGTCGCCCTGCACGTTGACGACGACGTCGAACCGCCCTTCGGGATCGATCCTGGTCAGCGCCTCGTGGATGCGGTCGGAGCCCGACGGATGATCGGCCCGGGTCAGCACCGCCTCGCCGCCCGCCCGCTTCACCGCCTCGGCGATCTCCGGCTCGGCGGCGGCCACATAGACCGGGCCGATCCCGGCCGACTTCGCCCGCTCCCAGACGTGGACGATCATCGGCCGGCCGGCGATGTCGGCCAGCGGCTTGTCGGGAAGGCGCAGCGAGGCCATGCGGGCCGGGATCAGAACGACGGGATTCATCGGGGCGAATCATCGCGGGCGGTGGCGCAAAAAGCCCGCGACATTATGCCGCCGGGCCGCCGAATGCCAGCCCCCGAAACGCTTGTTCCCGCCCGCTTTTCAGGGCGCGGCGGGGAGCGATGAGCGGTTGGACAGGCCGGGCGGAAGCCGCTAAATTCCGCGCCGGTTTCGGCCTGCCACATCATTCGCCGGGGCGCGCGGGGCTTGGGCGCCGCATCCCGGTCATGCCGCACAAGGGGTTGCCTCGTATGTCTTTGGAAGCCAACAAGATCGCCGCCGCCATCCTGGTGGGCGGCATGCTGACGCTCAGCACCGGGCTCATCGCCAACATGATCTATGGCGGGCATGAGGGCGCCGAGGGCGAGAAGGCCGCGGCGCCGGCCGCCCCCGCCGCCAAGCCGGCCCCGGTCGATCCGGTGAGCGGCCTGCTGGCGAGCGCCGACGCGGCCAAGGGCCAGGAGAGCGCCAAGGCCTGCCTGGCCTGCCACACCTTCGGCAAGGGCGAGGCCAACAAGGTGGGCCCGAACCTCTGGGGCGTGGTCGGCGGCCCGACCGCGCATAAGCAGGATTACAACTACGACGACGCGATCAAGAAGCTCGCGACCACCTGGACCTACGAGAACCTCAACCACTTCCTCGCCAGCCCGAAGACCTTCGCGCCGGGCACCAAGATGACTTTCCCCGGCTTCCCCAAGGTGCAGGACCGCGCCAACGTGATCGCCTTCCTGCGCACCCAGTCGGACAGCCCGATCCCGCTGCCCACGCCCGACGAGATCAAGAAGGCCGAGGACGACGCCAAGGCCGCCGAGGCCGCCGCCGCCGCGCCCGCCGCGCAGCCCGAAGCCGCCGCCGCGCCGGCGCAGGAGCAGCAGGCCGCGGCACCGGCCGAGGATGCGGTGAAGCTGATCGCCAGCGCCGATCCCGCCGCCGGCGAGAAGGTCGCCGCCAAGTGCAAGGCCTGCCACACCTTCGGCAACGGCGAGCCGAACCGGGTCGGCCCGAACCTCTGGGGCGTGGTCGGCGGCCCGAGCGCCCATAAGCAGGATTACAACTACGACGACGCGATCAAGAACCTGAACATCACCTGGACCTTCGAGAACCTGGACAAATACCTGACCAGCCCGAAGACCTTCGCGCCGGGCACCAAGATGACCTTCCCCGGCCTGCCCAAGGCCCAGGATCGCGCCAATCTGCTGCGCTGGCTCCGCGACCAGAGCGACAACCCGGTTCCGCTGCCGCAATAACGCGCGTGAGCGACCGCGTTCCCGGCGAGTTCGTCGATCTCGCGCGCCGGCTGACGGAAGTCAGCCGGCCGATCCTGCGCCAATACTACCGGCGCAAGCTCGACATCATCGACAAGGCCGACGAGAGCCCGGTCACCAGGGCCGACCGGGAATGCGAGGCCGCCTTGCGCGACGCGATCGCCAGGGCCTTTCCCGACCACGGCATCTTCGGCGAGGAGTTCGGCGCCGAGCGCGCGGACGCCGAGTATGTCTGGGTGCTCGACCCGCTGGACGGCACCCGCGCCTTCATCACCGGACGGCCGCTGTTCGGCACGCTGATCGCGCTCACCCGCCACGACGCGCCGATCCTCGGCGTGATCGACATGCCGATCCTCGGCGACCTCTGGCTCGGCGCCAAAGGCATGCCGACGACGCTCAACGGGGAGCCGGTGCGGTCGCGGCCCTGCGCCACGCTGGCCGAGGCCTATTTCTCCAGCGCCCTGCCGCAGATGTTCCGCGACCATCCGAAGAAATTCGAGGCGCTGCAGAGCCGGGTGAAGTCCGTGACCTTCGGCGGCGACTGCTACCAATACGGCATGGTCGCGACCGGCTTCATCGACCTGGTGGTCGAGCGCAACCTCGGCATCTACGACTACCTGGCCCTGGTGCCCATCATCGAGGGCGCGGGCGGCGCCATCACCGACTGGCAGGGCAAGGCGCTGACCGCCAGGTCGGGCGACCAAGTGGTCGCGGCCGGCGACCGCCGCCTGCTGGACCAGGCGCTCGCCATTCTGGGCAACGCCTAGCGCACCATTCTGTTACCTTCCGGTGGGTTTTCCTGCGGGCAAGGACTCCGCTAGGATGGCCGCAAAGCCGCAGGAATCCGGCATTTCAAGGCCCATCCAGGGAAGGCTCAATGACGCGCAACGCCGCCGGTCTCGTTCTCACCGCCCTTCTGGCGCTCGCCGCGCTCCTGCCCGTCGCCGCCTTCGCGCAGGACCCCAGCGTCAAGCCCGTGCCGGCCATCGCCATGCATGGCGAGCCGAAATACCCGCCCGACTTCAAGCATCTCGACTACGTCAACCCGGATGCGCCCAAGGGCGGCACGCTGGTGCTGCGCGCCATCGGCACGTTCGACAGCTTCAACGGCTATACGATCCAGGGCACGCCAGGGCCGGGCGCCAGCTACGAGACCCTGACCACCAGCACGCTGGACGAGCCGTTCACGCAATACGGACTGATCGCCGAGACCATGGAGGTGCCGGACGACCGCTCGTGGGTGATCTTCAACCTTCGGAGCATCGCCCGCTGGCATGACGGCCAGCCGATCACCGCGGACGACGTGGTCTTCACCTTCAACCTGCTGAAGGAGAAGGGCACGCCCTTCTACCAGAGCTATTTCGCGAGCGTCGCGAAGGTCGAGAAGCTCGGCGATCTCAAGGTGAAGTTCACCTTCGCCCCCGGCGACAATCACGAGCTGCCGCTGATCATCGGCCAGATGCCGGTCCTGCCGCAGCACCTGTGGAAGGACAAGGACATCACCCAGCCGACGCTGGACATTCCCGACGGCAGCGGGCCCTACAAGATCGCCAAGTACGAGGCCGGCCGCTCGATCACCTTGCAGCGCGTGCCCGACTATTGGGGCAAGGACCTGCCGATCAATGTCGGGCAGAACAACTTCGACACCATGCGCTACGACTACTACCGCGACGACACGGTGGCGCTGGAGGCCTTCAAGGCCGGCGCCTACGACCTGCGCGTGGAATCGAGCGCCAAGAACTGGGCCACCGCCTATGACATCCCGGCGGTGAAGGACGGCCGGATCACGATGGAGAAGATCCCGACCGAGGGCCGCAACCTGATGCAGGGCTATGTCTTCAACCTGCGCCGGCCGATCTTCCAGGACCGCGAGGTGCGCCGGGCGCTGCAATACGCCTTCGACTTCGAGTGGAGCAACAAGGCGCTGTTCTTCGGCCAGTACGTCCGAATCCGCAGCTATTTCGGGCCCTCGGAGCTCGGCGCCACCGGCCTGCCTTCGCCGGCGGAGCTCAAGATCCTCGAGCCCTACAAGGGCAAGATCCCCGACGAGGTCTTCACCACCGAATACAACCCGCCCAAGAGCGACGGCTCCGGCGACGACCGCGCCAATCTCGAGATCGCGAGCAAGATCCTCGACGACGACGGCTGGAAGATCGAGAACGGCGTGCGCACCAAGGACGGCCAGACCCTCGATTTCGAGATCCTGCTGGATGAAGAGACCTTCGAGCGCGTGACGCAGCCCTTCATCCAGAACCTGGCGCAGATCGGCGTGAAGGCGCATATGCGCACCATCGATCCCGCGCAATACCAGAAACGCATGGACCAGTTCGACTACGACATGACGGTCAACCTGGTCGCGCAGTCGCTCTCGCCGGGCAACGAGCAGCGCGACCAGTGGGGCTCCAAGAGCGCCGACACCCAGGGCGGCAGCAACCTCGCCGGGATCAAGGATCCCGTGGTCGATGCGCTGGTGGAGAAGATCATCGCCGCCAAGGATCGCGACGACCTGGTCGCCTCGACGCGCGCGCTCGATCGGGTGCTGCAATGGGGCTACTACTACATCCCGCATTGGAACGCGCCGTTCGACCGCATCGCCTACTGGAACAAGTTCTCGCATCCCCAGACCATGCCGCCTTACGGGCTGACGCTCGACACCTGGTGGTACGATCCCAACAAGGCCGCCAGCGTCCAGCCGCAGCAGCAGGCCGCGGCCGCGCAGGCGACGACCAACACACAGGCCATCAACACACAGGCCACCACCAACACCCAGGCGACGCAAGCGCCAGCCGCTCCGGCACCGGCTCCGGCACCCGCCGAGCCGGCGACGCCGCCCGCGGACCGCGGCAGCTCGCCGATCCCCTACATCATCGGCGGCATCGTGGTCGCGATCGTCGCTTTCGCGCTCGGCCGCCGCGGCCGCGGCAAGAAGTAACCTCCGGATCCGGCCGCGCCCCACTCGATGCTCGCTTACATCGTCCGCCGCCTGCTGCTGATGGTCCCGACCCTGTTCGGGATCATGGTGATCAACTTCCTGATCATCCAGGCCGCGCCCGGCGGCCCGGTCGAGCAGATGATCCAGAAGATCAAGGGCACCGGCGTCTCGGCGACCGAGCAGGTCTCCGGCGGCGGCAGCGAGAATCTTTCCGCGCGGAACCAGGGCAGCCAGAACATCACCGGCGCCGGCGGCAAGATCTATCGCGGCTCGCAGGGCCTCGACCCGCAATTCATCAAGCAGCTCGAGCACATGTACGGCTTCGACAAGCCGCTGCCCGAGCGCTTCCTGATGATGATGAAGAACTTCATCCTGTTCGACTTCGGCAACAGCTATACCAGCGGGCGGCCGGTGGTCGATCTCATCGTCGAGAAGCTGCCGGTCTCGATCTCGCTCGGCCTCTGGACCACGATCCTGACCTACCTGGTCTGCATTCCCTTGGGCGTCGCCAAGGCGGTCCGCGACGGCACCAATTTCGACGTCTGGACCAGCACCGTGATCATCGCCGGCACCGCCATCCCGGGCTTCCTGTTCGCGATCCTGCTGATCGTGCTGTTCGCCGGCAGCAGCTACTTCCACTGGTTCCCGCTGAGGGGCCTGACCTCGGAGAACTGGGACCAGCTCTCGCTCATCGGCAAGATCGGCGACTATTTCTGGCACATGGCGCTGCCGCTGACCTCGCTCACCATCGGCAGCTTCGCCAGCCTCACCATGCTGACCAAGAACTCGTTCCTGGAGCAGATCAACCAGCAATACGTCACGACCGCGCGCGCCAAAGGGCTGACCGAGAACCGGGTGCTCTACGGCCATGTCTTCCGCAACGCGATGCTGATCGTCATCTCCGGCATCCCGGCCTCATTCATCGGCATCATCTTCACCGGCGCGCTGCTGACCGAGATCATCTTCTCGCTCGACGGCCTGGGCCTGCTCGGCTACGAGGCGGCGATCAACCGCGACTACCAGGTGGTGTTCGCCACGCTCTATGCCTTCGGCCTGATCGGCCTGCTGATCCAGCTCATCGGCGACATCACCTACATGCTGATCGATCCCCGGATCGACTTCGAGGCGCGCAACACATGACGGCGACGCCGCCTGCCGCGCTCGAGCATCGCTTCCTCGGCTTTCGCATCTCGCAGCTCACGGCGCGACGGATCGAGAACTTCCGCAACAACCGTCGCGGCTACTACTCGCTGCTGGTCTTCCTGGTGCTGCTGGTCATCTCGCTGTTTGCCGAGGTGATCGCCAACGACAAGCCGATCGTGGTGAGCTATCACGGCAGCCTCTATTTCCCGATCCTGAAGGCCTACCCGGAGACCACGTTCGGCGGCACCTTCGTCACCGAGGCGAACTATCGCAGCGCCTATGTGCGCAAGAAGATCGAGGCCGGCGGCTGGATGGTCTGGCCGCCGATACCCTTCAGCTACAACACCACGATCACCGACCTGCCGAGCCCGGCACCGAGCCCGCCCGACGGCGTAAACTGGCTGGGGACCGACGACCAGGCGCGCGACGTGATGGCGCGCGCGATCTACGGGTTCAGGATCTCGGTGCTGTTCGGCATCGCCCTCACCATCTGCACGACGATCATCGGCGTGCTGGCGGGTGCGGTGCAGGGCTATTTCGGCGGCTGGCTCGACCTCCTGTTCCAGCGTTTCCTGGAAGTGTTCGGCAGTCTGCCGACGCTCTACATTCTGCTGATCCTGTCGGCGATCTTCCCGCCCAGCATCATCTCGCTCTTCATCATCCTGCTGATCTTCGGCTGGACCTGGCCGGTCGGCGTGGTGCGCGCCGAGTTCCTGCGCGTGCGCAATCTGGAATACGTCCGCGCGGCCAAGGCGCTCGGCATGAGCGACTGGCGGGTGATGGGCAAGCACATCCTCCCCAACGCCATGGTGACGACGCTGACCTTCCTGCCCTTCCAGCTCGGCGCCTCGGTGACGATCCTCACCTCGCTCGACTTCCTCGGCCTCGGCCTGCCGCCGGGCTCGCCCTCGCTCGGCGAGATGCTGAACCAGGGCAAGAACAACCTGCAGGCGCCGTGGCTCGGCATCACCGGGTTCGTGGTGACCGGCACGATGCTGATCCTGCTGATCTTCATCGGCGAAGCGATCCGCGACGCCTTCAACCCGCGGAAGATCGCCAAGTGAGCGCGCTGCTGGAAGTCCGCGACCTCTCCGTCGCCTTCGGCGGCAATACCGTCGTCGACCGCGTCAGCTTCGAGGTCGCCAAGGGGGAGACGCTTGCCCTGGTCGGCGAATCCGGCTCGGGCAAGTCGGTGACCGCGCTCTCGGTCCTGCAGCTCCTGCCCTACCCGCTCGCCGGCCATCCGAGCGGCAGCATCAAGCTCGACGGCGGGGAATTGCTCGGCGCGCCGGATGCCACCCTGCGCAAGATCCGCGGCAGCCGGATCTCGATGATCTTCCAGGAGCCCATGACCTCGCTCAACCCGCTGCACCGGGTCGAGCGGCAGATCACCGAGGCGATGAAGCTGCACCGCCGGGTCTCCGACCGGGACGCGCGCAACCGGGCGCTGGAGCTCTTGAGGCTGGTCGGGATCGACGATGCGGAGCGGCGCCTGAAGGCCTTCCCGCACGAGCTTTCCGGCGGGCAGCGCCAACGCGTGATGATCGCCATGGCGCTGGCCAACGATCCGGACCTGCTGATCGCCGACGAGCCGACCACCGCCCTCGACGTGACGGTGCAGGCGCAGATCCTGAAGCTGCTGCGCGATCTCCAGGCGCGGCTCGGCATGGCGATCCTGCTGATCACCCACGATCTCGGCATCGTGCGCCACTTCGCCGACCGCGTGGCGGTGATGCAGAAGGGCAGGATCGTCGAGGCGAAGACGCCGGAGGCGCTGTTCAAGAACCCCGAGCATCCCTATACCCGGATGCTGCTGGCGGCCCAGCCCAAGGGCCGCGCCCATGCGACGCCGGCCGACGCCAAGACCCTGGCGGCGGTCAAGGACCTCAAGGTCTGGTTCCCGATCAAGGCCGGCGTCTTCCGCCACGTGGTCGATTACGTGCATGCGCTGGAGGACGTGACCGTCGAGATCCGCGAGGGCGAGACCCTGGGCGTGGTCGGCGAATCGGGCTCCGGCAAGACCACGCTCGGCCTCGCCTTGCTGCGCCTGATCGACAGCAAGGGCGAGATCGCGTTCGAGGGCCGGCGCATCGACGGCTACGGGCGCGGCGAGATGCGGCCGCTGCGCCGCGAGATGCAGATCGTGTTCCAGGACCCCTACGGCTCGCTCTCGCCGCGCCTCTCGGTCGCCGAGATCGTCGCCGAGGGGTTGGAGGTGCACGGTATGGAAACCGAGCCCGGCGCCCGCGACCGCGCGGTGATCGACGTCCTGAAGGAGGTCGGCCTCGATCCCGAGACCCGGCATCGCTATCCGCACGAGTTCTCCGGCGGCCAGCGCCAGCGCATCTCGATCGCCCGGGCGCTGATCTTGAAGCCCAAGCTGATCGTGCTCGACGAACCGACCTCGGCGCTCGACATGTCGGTGCAGGCGCAGATCGTCGACCTGCTGCGCGACCTCCAGGCCCGGCACGGCCTCGCCTATCTCTTCATCAGCCACGACCTGCGCGTGGTGCGGGCGCTGGCCGACCGCGTCGTGGTGCTGAAGGACGGCAGGATGGTCGAGCAGGGCCCGGTCGATCGCATCTTCGACGCGCCCAGCGCGGACTACACCAAGGCGCTGCTGCGCGCGGCGCTGTTTCACGAGGCGGCGGAAGGCGTGGTGCGGCAATGAGGCTCGTCCTTTCCGATGCCGGGGCCGATTTCAGGACCTGGGAGCAGGCGTTCCGGAACGGCGCGCCCGGCGTCACGCTGATCGAGGACAAGGGCGAGCCGCTGCCGGGCATCCGCTATTGCATGGCCTGGAAGGCGCGGCCCGGGATCTACGCGCGCATGCCCGACCTGGCGGCGCTCTTCGTGCTCGGCGCCGGCATCGAGCGCTTCCTCGCCGAGCCCGCGCTGCCGCCGCAGGTCCGCATCGTGAAGATGGCCGAGCCCGGCCTCACCCAGGCCATGGAGCATTACGTGCTCTGGCAGGTGCTGAACCACCATCGCCGCTTCTGGGAGCTCGACCTCGCGCAGCGCGAGGCCCGGTGGACCAGCCAGATCTATCCGGCGCCCTGGGAGCGCAAGGTCGGCGTGCTCGGCCTCGGCACGCTGGGCGAAGCGGTCGCGACGCTGCTCGCCGAGTTCGGCTTCGCCACGCGCGGCTGGAGCCGCAGCGCCAAGGCGATCGACGGCGTCCGGTGCTTCGCCGGCCGCGAGACGCTCGACGCCTTCCTCGACGGCGTCGAGATCCTGGTCTGCCTGCTGCCGCTGACCGCCGAGACCCGCGGCATCCTCAATGCGCAGCTCTTCGCCAAGCTCGCGCCGGGCGCGGGGTTGATCAATGTCGGCCGTGGCGCCCATCTCGTCGAATCCGACCTGATCCCGGCTCTCGATTCCGGCGTCCTCACGGCCGCCAGCCTGGACGTCATGTCGGTCGAGCCGCTGCCCGGGGGCCATCCCTTCTGGAAGCATCCGCGCATCTTCCTCACGCCGCATCTCGCGGCCGACGTGGATCCGCTGAGTTCGGCGGCGGCGATCCACCGCCAGATGGAGCGTTTCGAGGCGGGAAAGCCGCTGGAGCATGTCGCCGAACGGGCGCGGGGCTATTGATCGCGCTATGCGTTCCGAGTCGCGTTCCTTCGCGTCGATTGCATTGGACCGCGCCCGTCCCCGCCTGATTGACTGGCGCAATGACGATGCCTGCCGACCCGAAATCGCTGCTGCACCAGGCCTTCGAGATGGGCGAGGAGTTCCCCGGCCCGGCCGAGGACCTGCTGCTCTCCTGGCTGTTGAGCCTTGGGGCCGACCAGCAACCCGCCGAAGCCGCCAAGACCCTGCTGCCGCGCTTCGCGGCGGAGCTCGCCGGCAAGAGCGACACGCTGCCGATCGTGAAGCTGCATCGCCTGCTGGAACAGGTGGCAGTCAGCCCGCCCGCCGCCGCGCGCCGCGGGCGGCTCTCGGGGCGGACGCGGCGACCCAGCCCGGCCTGACTGCTTTTACAGCCGACGCCGCTTCAGAGCGGCGTAAAAGCGCCCTAAGTCTTTGATCAAGGATGATTTAATGCGATCCGCGGGCGCCAGGCCGATTTTGCGTTTGGTATAAGCACTGTCATAGCTCAACCAAAAACATCTTATAATTCACTATTCGTTCTCGATCAACCGCGAATCCGGGCATTCGCGGTCTTGTTCGCGGCCGCGCGGGCCGGAGCCCGATGATCTCGCGCGCTACCTTCGCCGCAGCCGCGACAGGGTCTGCGAGCGCGCGGGGCGCGGGGCGGTGCGGGGCGACGGCTTCTTGGTGATGATCTTGTGCGCCTTCGGGTCGGCGGTCTTGGCCCATTCCTGGATGAAGGCGAAGAGCGCCCGGAGGCCCAGGGCCTCGCCGCCCTCGGGGCGGCCGGGCAGGCTGCGCGCGATCCAGGCCCAGGTGTCGATATGCATCCACCTGGTGGCGGGCGCGACGAATTCCTGCAGGTAGAGCGCCGCCGTCACCGCGCCGGCGAAGGGACCGTCGGAGACGTTGTTGAGATCGGCGACCTTGCTGTCCAGCATCCGGCGATAGGGCCGCCACAGCGGCAATTGCCAGAGCGGATCGCCCTCGATCTTGCCATGGCGGAGCAGCGCCGCCGCGACGTCGTCGTCGTTCGAGAACAAAGCCGGCAGCTCCGGCCCGAGCGCCACCCGCGCGGCGCCGGTCAAGGTCGCCGCATCGATCATCAGGTCCGGCTTGTCGGTGTCGGCCTCGGCGAGCGCGTCGCAGAGGACCAGCCGCCCCTCGGCGTCGGTGTTGCCGATCTCGACGGTCAGGCCCTTGCGGGTCCTGATCACGTCCCAGGGACGAATGGAATTGCCGGAGACGCTGTTCTCGACCGCCGGGATCATCAGGCGGAGCTGGACCGGGAGCTTCGCCGCCATGATCGCGCGCCCGAGCGCCAGCATGGTCGCGGCACCGCCCATGTCCTTCTTCATCATCAGCATGCCCGAGGAGGGCTTGAGGTCGAGCCCGCCGGTGTCGAAGCACACGCCCTTGCCGATCAGCGCCAGCTTCGGCCCGCTGTTGCCCCAGCGTATGTCGATCAGGCGCGGCGCCTTCGCCGCGGCGCGGCCGACCGCGTGCACCATCGGGTAGTTCTGCTTCAGCAGATCGTCGCCGACGATCACCGAGAACTTCGCCTTGAACTGCTGCGCCACCTTGCGCGCGGCCTCGGCGAGCTCGGGCGGGCCCAGGTCCTCGGCCGGCGTGTTGATGAGATCGCGGGCGAGCGCCAGCGACGAGGCGAGGTTCTCGACCTCGGCGCGGTCGGCGAGGCGCGGCCAGACCAGCCGCGCGAACTCCTTGCCCTCGCTCTTGTAGCGGCCGAAGCGGTAGCAGCCCATGGCCCAGGCGAAGGCATGCGCGGTCGCGTCGGCGGCCGACAGATCCTCATCCAGGCGATAGGTGCCCTGGGCCAGGCTCCCCGGCAGGGCCGCCAGCGACCAGCGGTCGATCCCCTCCTCGACCCCGACGAGCACGCGGCGCGCATGGCCCTGGCGGTCGTTGAGCAGCAGCACGCTCGCCGGCTTCGCGGCGAAATTGCTGGCCTTGACCCAGTTCTGCACGTCGGCGGGCTGTCCCTTGAGCCAGGCGGACAGGCGCTTTTCGCTGACCGGCGTGATCGGAATCGCTTTGCCGGCGCGTTGGACCAGATGTTCGAGCAAGGAGACCTCGTTGCGGAAGCAGGGGCGTGAGAGCGCGGATTGTAGCCGCGCCGCCTTTGTCGTCAAAGCCGATCCGTCCCGTGCTAGACTCCTTGCGATGAGCACCCAGACGGCCGATTCCGCCAACCGCAAGTGGGGCGCCGAGGAGCCGGCCTTGCCGGGCTTCCTGCGCTCGACCGCGCGGGTGGCGCCGTTTGCGGCCTGGGCGGTGATCGTGATCGGCGCGCTGGCCAGCCGGCCGCCGACGGCGCCGATCGAGCTCGAGATCCTGTCCTCGGCCTGGCACATGAGCGGCACCGGCTCGCTGGTGCCGCTGGTCAACGGCAATGTCGAACCCGGCATCCCGCCGCTCGGCTACTGGCTGATCCTCGCCGGCTGGCAGGCGATCGGCGTCACCGACATCTGGCCGCGCCTCCTATCGGCGCTGGCGCTGCTGGCGACCCTGATCCTGATCGGCCGCACCGCGCAGGTGCTCTGGCCGCACCGCTCCACGACGCCGCTCTTCGCCCGCATCCTGCTGATCAGCCTCGGCGGCATCATCGTCACCTCCTGCATGATCCAGCCGGAAATCCTGAGCCTGCCCGTGGTGCTCGCCGGCTTCCAGGCGATCGCCATGCTGCGGATGAACCAGCGCAGCATCCCGGAGCAGATCGCGCTGTGGCTGGTCTTCGCCGCGGCGGTCATCGCCGATCTCTTCCTGGTCGGCTGGGCGGCCCTGCTGCTGCTGCCGCCGGTCGCCCTGCTGGCGCCCAACCTGCGCGAGGCGCCGAGCGATCCGGCCGCCCGCCCGCGCGCCTGGCGCCGGGTGCGCTGGCGCGTCACCACGCTGGCGATCGTCGCCATCGCCGGCTTCATCGGCGCGCTCTGGTACCAGCGCGCCTCCGGCGGCCCCGCCGATCCGTTCGGCCTCGGCCGGCACTGGTCGGATGCCTCCAGCGAGGCGACGCGCCACGAATCCTGGACGCTGATCCTGATCCCGCTGATGCTCTATCCCTGGATCTGCTGGAAGACCCTGTGGCGCGCCTTCGCCCGGCAGACCCGCGACGGCTACGGCTTCGGCTTCCGGCTCTGCCTCATCTTCCTGGCCGCCGCCATCGTCTCGGGCCTGGCGACCGGCATGAAGCTGCAGGGCATGCTGCCGATCGGCCTGCCGCTCGGCCTCATCGGCGCGCGGCTGCTCGCCAACCAGGCGATCAAGCCGAAGGATTTCCACGCCGTCGTGCCGGGCTTCCTCGCGCTCACCCTCGGCCTCTTCTTCTTCCTGATGAACATGATCCCGACGGCGCATCTCGATTCGCTCTGGCGCCAGTTCTTCGGCGTCGCCCTGCCGATCTGGCTCGGCGGCAGCGGCCTCACCTCGGGCATCGTGCTGTTCGTCGGCGGCTATGTGCTGGCCCAGCTCTCGCCCTCGCAGCAGCTTTCGCGTACGCTGCAGGTCGCCTGCCTGCCGGTGCTGCTGATCACCTGCGCCAATATCGAGTTCGCCAACAGCCTCCGGGCCTTCTTCGACCTGAAGCCGCTCGGCACCAAGATGCGCGAGCTGGAGGAGGCCGGGCAGGAGATCGCGGTCTATGGCCCCTATCGCGGCGAGTACGACTTCTACGGCCGCCTGCCCAAGGCGCCGACCGTGCTGCTGACCGCGCATGCGGCGATGGCCTGGGCGGCGGCCCATCCGCGCGGCGCCCTGGTGACCCGGTTCGACGGCAGCGCGCTCGACCTGCCGGCGCTGCCCTATTACCGGGGGGCGGCACGCGACCGCTGGGTCGCGATCTGGCCCAACAGCGCGGTCATCGACACCAAGGGCGCGGTCCTGGCGGCCAGCTTCTGAATCGGCGGCGCCGACTCGGGCGAATTTACCCCGGATTCACCCTGGGATTTGCAGACAGCGCCGCGCGACTCCGCTAGAATCGGTTGCGCATCAGGGGGAAAGGTCCGCGATGTCGTCCTTCACCATGAGCTACCGCAAGGTCGGCAACCGGGACAACCGGCGGGACAAGCGCCTGCCCCTGCCGGTCTTCACCATCCGACTGGACGGCCTGGTCTGCGATACCGTGAACTGGTCGCTGGGCGGCCTCCTGGTCTCCGGCTATACCGGCGCGCACAAGCCCGACGACCTGATCGACGTCGACGTCAAGATCAAGGACACCAGCGGCGATTTCGCCTTGAAGGTCGCCGCCCGGGTGATCCGCGTCGACCGGAAGGCCGAGCAGATCGCCTTGCGCTTCGAGGAAATGAGTCCTCTGATCTACGACTTCTTCGAGCGCAGCTTCTCGGCGCGGTTCCGCAACCGGCACAATCGCTGATTCCGCCGGCATGCTCGGCGATTTCCAGGCTGCGGATTGGGTCGCCCTCCTCTTCCTGATCGCGGTCTGGATCGCCTATGGGCGCTTCGCCGACGCATTGCCGCAGCCCCTGCCCGCCGGCCGGCCGCGGAACCTCAACGCCGCCATGCACCGGGTGCGGCGGCAGTGGATGCGCCGGATGGTCAGCCGCCACGACCGCATCGTCGACGTGGTGCTGACCGGGCATACCGTGAACTCGATCGCCTTCTTCGCCTCGAGCTCGATGATCGTGATCGCCGGCCTGGTCGGGGCGCTGGGGAGCTCGGGCAGCGCCTTCCGGGTGCTGGAATCGCTGGGCTTCGCCCAGCCGACCTCGCAATTCGTCTTCCAGGTCAAGGTAATCGGCCTGATCGGGATATTCGTGATCGCCTTCTACAAGTTCACCTGGGCGCTCCGGCAGTACAACTTCCTCTGCGCCCTGATCGGCGCGGCACCCCTGCCGGAGGCGCATCCCTCGCCGGAATCCACCGAGCGCTTCGCCGACCATGCGGCGCGCATGCTCTCGCTGGCGCTGACCAGCTTCAACGGCGGCATCCGCGCCTTCTATTTCGCGGTGGCGTGGCTCGCCTGGTTCATCCACCCCTACGCCTTCATCGCGACCACGGCGCTGATGACGGCGATCCTGGTCAGGCGCCAGCTCCATTCCGGCAGCCAGTCCGCGGTCGAGGCCTATCTGGAGATGATCGAGCGGCCGTAGGGCGCTGCGGGCCGCGAGGCGCGACGAAGATCCCGCGCGCTACGCCGAGGCGTTCAGGCGGCCGGCGCGGAACTTCAGGAACCGGCAGGCGAGGCTGCAGAGCAGGCGGTTGAGCCAGCCGGTCGGGTTCAAGCCCGCCGCCTTCAGCACCATGGCGATGCCGCGCTCCACATGCGGGCGGCGGTAGAGCGGATAGGCGCGGCGGGCATATTCATGGACGAACCGCTTGCGGATATAGGTCTCGTCCGGATGATTGGCGGCATAGTAGGCGTAGGCCAGCTCGTCATCCTCGCTCTCGCCGAGCCGGCCGAGCACGACGCGCAGGCGACCCCAGAGCCCGAGATGCTCGCGGTCCATGTAGCGCCGCATGTAGGTGTAGAACAGCTTGTAGTGCCGGAACTCATCGGCGGCGATGTTGCGGCAGATCTCCTTCAAGACCGGCTCGGCGGCGGCGTCCTTCAGCGCGGTGTAGTAGGTCGAGGTGCCGGTCTCGACGATGCAGCGCGCCACCAGCTCGCCGGCGAGGGAGCCGCGGACCGACTTCTCGGCGTCGAGGTCGATCTTGTAGCCGTCGGTGAAGCGCTTGAAGCTGTCGGCGTAGTTGAAGGTGGGGTCCGCCAGCTCGGCCCAGCGGCCGAGCGCCGCGCCGTGCTGGATCTCCTCGGCCGCCCAGCCGCGCGCCACGTCCTGGAATTCCGGGTCGTCCTTGAAGACGCTGCAGAGGTAGGTCCCGTAGTCGGTCCCATTGCCCTCGACCATCGCCGCCGCCTTGATATTGCGCAGGAGGTCGGGGTCTACCTTGGCGGGATCGAAGCGATCCCAGGGAATGTCATCAAGGGTCCAGTGCCGCATGGACGAGAATCCGTTGCCGGGTACAGATCTTCGCCAGGCTCCCCCCTCAGGACGCATCCCGGCGCCACCCGGGCGAGTCGCCGGGAGACCTGAAGACCGGCGAGAGACTAAACCGCCCTGCCCGATTGTGACAAGACCGGGCGGGGCAATGCAGCAGCCGGTCCGATGCGTGCCTCAGCACGAAACCTGACAGAGCGACCTGTCGGCGGCGCGCCGGAGGAGTCCGACCGGAACTAATTCCGTTAATAAACGCCCGGTTCCACAGCGGCGGCGAGGCGCGCCTCGGCGACCTTGAGCGCCGTCCGGGCGACGGCGCGCTGGGTGTCGTCCTTCGCGTCCTCGACATCCTCGCGGGCGTCGGTCACGGCCTGCTCGGCCTTGGCGCGGTCGATCTCGGCGACCGGCATCGCCTCCTCGGCCAGCACCGTGCAGCCGGCGCCCGTCACCTCGGCGAAGCCGCCGCCGACGAAGATGCGGTCCGACTGCTTGCCGTCGCGATAGACATAGAGCACGCCCGGCCGGATCAGCGAGATCAGGTTGGCGTGCTCGGGCAGGGCGCCGAAATCGCCTTCGACGCCCGGCACGATCACCATCTCGACCGGCTCGGAGAGGATCAGCCGCTCCGGCGAGACCAGGTCGAATTGCAGGGTCCCGGCCATCGGCGCTACGCCGCCTCGGCCATCTTCTGGGCCTTGGCGACGGCTTCCTCGATGGTGCCGACCATGTAGAAGGCCGATTCCGGAAGATCGTCGTACTGGCCGGCGACGATGCCCTTGAAGCCCTTGATCGTGTCTTCGAGCTTCACCAGCGCGCCCGGCGTGCCGGTGAAGACCTCGGCGACGTGGAACGGCTGGGACAGGAAGCGCTGGATCTTGCGGGCGCGGGCGACGGTGAGCTTGTCCTCTTCCGAGAGCTCGTCCATGCCCAGGATGGCGATGATGTCCTGCAGCGACTTGTAGCTCTGCAGCACGCGCTGCACGTCGCGGGCGACCTGGTAGTGCTCCTGGCCGACGACGCGCGGATCGAGGATGCGCGAGGTCGAGTCCAAGGGATCCACCGCCGGGAAGATGCCGAGCTCGGCGATCTGGCGGGAGAGCACGGTGGTCGCATCCAAGTGCGAGAACGAGGTCGCCGGCGCCGGATCGGTCAAGTCGTCGGCCGGCACGTAGATGGCCTGCACCGAGGTGATCGAGCCCTTCTTGGTCGTGGTGATGCGCTCCTGCAGGGCGCCCATGTCGGTCGCCAGCGTCGGCTGATAGCCCACCGCCGAAGGGATGCGGCCCAAGAGCGCCGACACTTCCGAGCCCGCCTGGGTGAAGCGGAAGATGTTGTCGATGAAGAACAGCACGTCCTGGCCTTCCTCGTCGCGGAAGTACTCCGCCTGGGTGAGGCCGGTCAGGCCGACGCGGGCGCGGGCTCCCGGCGGCTCGTTCATCTGGCCATAGACCAGCGACACCTTGGACTCGCCCTCGAGGTTGATGACCTTGGATTCCATCATCTCGTGGTAGAGGTCGTTGCCCTCGCGGGTGCGCTCGCCGACGCCGGCGAACACCGAGACGCCGCCATGCGCCTTCGCGACGTTGTTGATCAGCTCCATGATGGTCACGGTCTTGCCGACGCCGGCGCCGCCGAACAGGCCGATCTTGCCGCCCTTCGGGTACGGGGTCAGCAGGTCGATGACCTTGATGCCGGTCACGAGCACCTGGGGCTCGGTGGACTGGTCCACGAACTCGGGCGCCGGGCGATGGATCTGATAGCTCTTCTTCGCGACGACCGGGCCGCGCTCATCGACCGGCTCGCCGATGACGTTGATGATGCGCCCGAGGGTCTCCGGACCGACCGGCACGGTGATCGGAGCGCCGGTGTCCACGGCCTCCTGGCCGCGGACCATGCCGTCGGTGGTGTCCATGGCGATGGTGCGCACGGTGTTCTCGCCGAGATGCTGCGCCACTTCGAGCACCAGGCGCTTGCCCTGGTTGTCGGTGTGGAGCGCGTTCAAGATCGCCGGCAGGTCGCCGTCGAACTGCACGTCCACGACGGCGCCCAGCACCTGCGTGACCTTGCCGACCCGATTCTGTGCCATGAGATGGTCCTTCCTTGCAGTCTTGCGCTTACAGGGCCTCGGCGCCGGAGATGATCTCGATCAGCTCCTTGGTGATGGCGGCCTGGCGCGAGCGGTTATAGGTGATGGTGAGCTTGTTGATCATGTCGCCGGCGTTGCGGGTCGCGCTGTCCATCGCGGTCATGCGCGCGCCCTGCTCCGAGGCGTTGTTCTCGAGCAGAGCCCGGAAGATCTGCATGCCGAGATTCTTCGGCAGCAAGGCCGAGAGGATCTCGAGCTCGTCGGGCTCGTATTCATAGGCGGCCGGCGCGCCGCCCGAGGAACCCTGAGGCTCGTTCTCGTTGGCCGCGGCGGGCGCGAACGGGATCAGCTGCTGAATGGTGACGATCTGCGTCATCGCCGACTTGAAGCGGTTGTAGACCAGCGCGCAGACGTCGAACTCGCCATGCTCGAACATGGTGAGCACGCGGGTCGCGATCGCCTCGGCGGCGGCGAAGGTGAGGCGCGGCTTCGCCACGTCCTCGATCGTGCCGATGATGTCGTTCGGGAACTCGCGCCGGAGCTGGTCGCGGCCCTTGCGGCCGACGCAAAGGATCTTCACCGCCTTGCCCTGGCCCTTGAGGTCGCGGGCAAGCCGCCGCGCGCCGCGGGCGATCGACGAGTTGAAGCCGCCGCAGAGGCCGCGGTCCGAGGTCATGACGATCAGCAGATGGGTCTGCTGGGTGCCGCGGCCGGCGAGCAGCGCCGGCGCACCGTCCTTGCCGGCGGCCGAGGCCGCGAGGCGGCCGAGCACGCGCTCCATGCGCTCGGCATAGGGGCGGGCGGCTTCCGCCTGCTCCTGGGCACGACGCAGCTTCGCGGCAGCCACCATCTTCATCGCAGAGGTGATCTTCTGCGTGGACTTGGTGCTGTTGATGCGGAGCTTCAGGTCCTTAAGGCTGGGCATTCCTCACCCTTCTCCCGGCTGGTCTCGCCTCAGGCGAAGGTCTTGGCGAAGTTGGTGAGGAAGGCGGTCAGCTTGTCCTCGGTGCCCTTGGAGAGCTCGCGCTCCTTGCGGATCGATTCCAGGATGTCGCCCGCCTTGGCGCGGACTTCCTCGAGATAGGCCGCCTCGAAGCGGTTCACGTCCTCGACCTTGATGTTGTCCAGGAAGCCGCGGACGCCGGCGAAGATCGAGACCACCTGCTCCTCGACCGGCATCGGCTTGAACTGCGGCTGCTTCAGGAGCTCGGTCAGGCGCGCGCCGCGGGCCAGCAGCTTCTGGGTCGCGGCGTCGAGGTCCGAGGCGAACTGCGCGAAGGCCGCCATCTCGCGGTACTGCGCGAGCTCGAGCTTGATGCGGCCCGCGACCTGCTTCATCGCCTTGATCTGCGCGGCGGAACCCACGCGGCTGACCGAGAGGCCGACGTTAATCGCCGGACGGATGCCGCGGTAGAAGAGGCCCGTCTCCAGGAAGATCTGGCCGTCGGTGATCGAGATGACGTTGGTCGGAATGTAGGCCGAGACGTCGCCCGCCTGGGTCTCGATGACCGGGAGCGCCGTCAGCGAGCCGTTGCCGTTCTTGTCGTTGAGCTTCGCGGCGCGCTCGAGCAGGCGGCTGTGCAGGTAGAAGACGTCGCCGGGATAGGCCTCGCGTCCCGGCGGGCGGCGCAGCAGCAGCGACATCTGGCGATAGGCGACCGCCTGCTTGGAGAGATCGTCGTAGAAGATGACGGCATGCATGCCGTTGTCGCGGAAGAACTCGCCCATGGTGCAGCCGGTATAGGGCGCCAGGAACTGCAGCGGCGCCGGCTCCGAGGCGGTGGCGGCGACCACGATGGAGTATTCCATCGCGCCCGCATCCTCCAGGGTCTTCACGATCTGCGCGACGGTCGAACGCTTCTGGCCGACCGCGACGTAGACGCAGTAGAGCTTCTTCGACTCGTCGCCCGAGGCGTTGATCGCCTTCTGGTTCAGGATGGTGTCGATGATGACGGCGGTCTTGCCGGTCTGGCGGTCGCCGATGATCAGCTCGCGCTGGCCGCGGCCGACCGGGACCAGGCTGTCGATCGCCTTCAGGCCGGTCTGCATCGGCTCATGCACCGACTTCCGCGGGATGATGCCGGGGGCCTTCACCTCGACGCGCTTGCGCTCGGCGCCCTGGATCGGGCCCTTGCCGTCGATCGGGTTGCCGAGGCCATCGACCACGCGACCCAAGAGGCCGCGGCCGACCGGCACGTCCACGATGGCGCCGGTGCGCTTGACGGTGTCGCCTTCCTTGATGGTGCGGTCGTCGCCGAAGATCACGACGCCCACGTTGTCGGTCTCGAGGTTGAGGGCCATGCCCCGGATGCCGCCGGGGAACTCGACCATCTCGCCGGCCTGGACCTTGTCCAGGCCGTACACGCGGGCGACGCCGTCGCCGACCGAGAGGACCTGGCCGACCTCGGTGACGTCGGCCTCGTTGCCGAAATTCTCGATCTGCTGCTTGAGGATTGCAGAGATTTCGGCGGCGCGGATTTCCATTAGCCAATCCCTTTCATGGCAAGCTGCAGTTTCTGCAGCTTCGTCTTCAACGATGAATCGATCATGCGGCTGCCGACGCGGACCACGAGGCCGCCGAGCAGCTCGGGATCGACCTTGAGGTCGATCGAAACCTTGGAGCCGACGGCCTTGCGGATCGCCTCGGCGACCGCGGCCTGCTGGTCGGAGGTGAGCGGACGCGCGGCGGTCACTTCCGCCGTCATCTCGCCGCGCCGGTCGGCCAGCAGCTTCAGGAAGGCCTTGATGATCGCCGGCAGCACGAACAGGCGGCGGTTCTGGGCGATGAGGCCCGCGAATTTCCCGGTGAGATCGTTGAAGCCCGCGGCCTTGACGATGGCGGTCATCGCCTTGGTCTGCTCGGCGCGGTCCAGCACCGGGGAGCTCATCATGCCGCGCAGATCCGCGGATTCCGCGATCATCTTCTGCAGCGCGGTCAAGTCCGCGGCGACGGCGTCCAGCGCCTTCTTCGAATCCGCCAATTCAAACAAGGCCGCCGCGTAGCGCGTCGCCAGCCCGCCTTGTTCTGTCGTTTGGGCCGCCACTATGCCCCCGTTCCCGTCTATCCGGTTGAAGGTTCGGCCTTGTTTCCCCGTCCGACGACCCCGGTAATCCCCGGAAATCCCCGGCCGAAGCGGCCAATTTTCTGCTTCCCGCCGCGTTTTCCGCCGCGATGGGCGCGCGGTGTGTAACATATGGACCTAGGCTAATCAACCGCGCTGGGCCGGCCGTTTTGCGGCATCGCGGCACAGCGGCTAACCGCTTGATCCTTATAAGAAACTATAGGGATCGATGTCGATCTGGAGCTTGAGGTCGCCGGGCCATTTCAGGCCGCGCAGCCAGGCCCGGATGAAGGGCTGCGGGGCCACGTCGCGGCGGCACTTTATAAGGAAGCGGCGCCTGTGCCGCCCGCGCAGCATGGCGAGCGGCGCCGGGGCGGGTCCCAGCACCGAGACCCCCGCCGCGATCTCGCCGGAGCGCGGGATGGCGGCCGCCATCATCCGGACCTGGGCATCCACCGCGGCCTCGTCGCGGCCGGAGACGATGAGGGCGGCCAACCGGCCGAAGGGCGGCATGCCCGCCGCGCGCCGGTCCTCCTCCTCCAGCTTCAGGAAGCGGGACTGGTCGTGGTCCTTCAGGGCCTGCATGACCGGGCGGTCGGGGTCGTAGCTCTGGATCAGCACCCGTCCCGGCTTCTCGGCGCGCCCCGCACGGCCCGCCACCTGGTGCAGGAGCTGGTAGGTGCGCTCGGCGGCGCGGAGGTCGCCGCCGGAGAGGCCGAGATCGGCATCGACCACGCCGACCAGGGTCAGATGCGGGAAGTGATGGCCCTTGGCGATGATCTGGGTGCCGATGATGAGATCGACCTCGCGGTCGGTCACCATGCGGATGAGCTCGGTGGTCTTCTTCGGGCCGCCGACCGTGTCGCTGGTGATGATGAGCCGCCGCGCCCGGGGGAAGAGTGCCGCGGCTTCCTCGGCCAGGCGCTCGACGCCGGGACCGCAGGCGGCGAAGGTGCCGGAATGACCGCAGGCCGGACAGGCGGGCGGCATCTGGGTCTGGTAGCCGCAGTGATGGCATTGCAGCCGCGCCGAATAGCGGTGCTCGACCAGCCAGGCGGTGCAGCTCGGACATTGCATGCGATGCCCGCAATCGCGGCAGAGGGTCAGCGGCGCGTAGCCGCGGCGATTGAGGAAGAGCAGGGCCTGGCCCTCGGCGGCGATCGTCTCGTGCACGGCGCGGATGAGACTGGGCGAGAGCCATTGCTGGCGCTCGGGCTTGTCGCGCCTGAGATCGATCAAGGTCACCGGCGGCAGCTCGGCGCCGCCGTGGCGATCGGGGAGATGCAGGGCCCGATAGCGGCCCTGCTCGACATTGACCACCGTCTCCAGCGACGGCGTCGCCGAGGCGAGGATCACCGGGATCCTGGCGAGATGGCCGCGCACGACCGCCATGTCGCGCGCCTGGTAGATGACTCCGTCTTCCTGCTTGAAGGCGGATTCGTGTTCCTCATCGACGATGATGAGGCCGAGGTCGCGATACGGCAGGAAGAGCGCCGAGCGCGCGCCGACGACGACCTTGGCCTCGCCGTCGAGCACCGCGCGCCAGGTCACGCGGCGCTCGAGGCCGGTCAGCTCCGAATGCCACTGCGCCGGCGATGCGCCGAAGCGCTCGGCGAAGCGGCCGAGCCATTGCGCGCTGAGCGCGATCTCCGGCAGCAGCACCAGCGCCTGTCGTCCCTGCTTCAGGCAGGCCGCGATCGCTTCGAAATAGACCTCGGTCTTGCCGGAGCCGGTGACGCCGTTGAGCAGCGTGACGCCGGGCTGCAGCGTCACCAGCGCGTCGACCGCGCGCTGCTGCGCCTCCGAAAGTGCCGGACCGTTGCGTGCAGCATCCGGCATGCCGAACGGACGCCGCGCCGGCAATGCCACCGCGCGCAGCATGCCGCGTCGTGCCATTTCCGCCACCACACCCGGCGTGCACCCAGCAGCATCCGCGAGATCGACGGTCGCGCGCGGCGGACCGCCTTCGAGCGCGGCGATCACCCGCGCGCGCACCTCGGTCAACCTGCCCGCGGCGCGATCGCCGATGGTCCAGGCTTTCGTCTCACGCTCCGGCTCCAGCGCTTCCGGCACGCTCATCGCCATGCGCAGCACCGAGCCGAGCGGCGCCATGTTGTAGCCCGCAACCCATTCGATGAAACGCCGCGAGATCTCCGGCAAGACCGGCAGCGGCAACTCGGCTTCGATTTGCTTCAATTTCGCGGCATCGATGCGCGCGTCGCCTTCGCCCCAGACGACGCCGGTCACCGAACGGCGGCCGAGCGGCACCCTGACAAAAGTTCCCGGGGCAAAAGTTCCCGGGGCGAACGTTCCTGGGGCGGACGTTCCGGGGACGAATGCGCCGAGCGGGGGTGTGAATCCTGCGTCGGCTCCCGCGGGAAGGGCGTAGTCATAGGCGGTGAACAGCGCCAGCGGGATCAGGACGCTGGCGCGCCCCGGCGTTCCGGGGGCGCGTGGCAATGAACTGGCGGTTTCGGAATCCATCGTCTAGAATCTTTCCCGATTCGCGCCCGGTCGCAAGCTGAGGCGATAGGCAGCAGCGGAGACGCCTTGAGATGAAGTTCTTCATCGACACCGCCGACATCAAGGAGATCCGCGACCTCGCCGCCGGCGGCCTGGTCGACGGCGTGACGACCAACCCGTCGCTGATCGCGAAATCGGGCGGCAAGTTCCTCGACGTCGTGAAGGAGATCTGCGAGGTGGTCGATGGGCCGGTCTCCGCCGAGGTGACCGCGACCGATCACAAGACCATGCTCGCCGAAGGGAAGAAGCTCGCCAAGCTCGCCAAGAACGTCTGCGTGAAGGTGCCGCTGACGGTCGACGGGTTGAAGACCTGCAAGGCGCTCTCCGACGAGGGCACGGCGGTCAACGTCACGCTCTGCTTCTCGCCGGTGCAGGCGCTGCTCGCGGCCAAGGCGGGCGCCACCTTCATCTCGCCCTTCGTGGGAAGGCTCGACGACATCGGCACCGACGGCATGAAGCTGATCGCCGACATCGTGCAGATCTACAGGCAGTACGACGCGATCAAGACCGAGGTGCTGGTCGCCTCGGTGCGGCATCCGATCCACGTCATTGAATCGGCGAAGCTGGGTGCCCATGTGGCGACTCTGCCGCCGGCGGTGCTGCGGTCGTTGTTCAATCATCCGCTGACCGACAAGGGCCTTGCCGCCTTCCTGGCGGATTGGGCCAAGACCGGGCAGTCGATTCTGTAGTTGCGTCAATCGGGGGACCGAGGAATGGCCGACCGCGCCCCGGAGCAGGGCAGCACCAGCAAGGCGGGCAGCAGCACCACCGCCGCTCAGGTCGTCGCCTATCTCAGGCGCCATCCCGATTTCCTGGCGCGCCATCCGGAGCTGCTCGACCTGCAGCTCTCGCCGGGACGCCATGGCGGCGACGGCGTCATCGACCTGCAACAGTTCATGGTCGAGCGCCTCCGCGGCGAGATCAACAAGCTCCGCGGCGAGCAGGACGAGATTCTCGCCAACACCCGCGACAACATCTCGACCCAGGAGCGCATCCACAAGGCGGTGGTCGAGCTCCTGGAGGCCGAGAGCTTCGAGCAGTTCATCGACATCATCACCGGCGATCTCGGCCTGCTGCTCGAGGTCGACGTGGTCAGCCTCTGCGTCGAGCTCTCCGACCACACCGCCAAGCGCCCGAAGCACGAGGGCATCCAGTTCCTCACGCGCGGCGCGGTCGACCGCCTGCTCGGCGGCAAGGACAAGCACGTCGTGCTGCGCGACGAGGCGGTCGGCGATCCCGAGATCTTCGGGCCGGCCTCGGAGCTGGTGCGCTCCGACGCGCTGCTGCGGCTCAACATCAGCTCCCATGCGCCCGCCGGCCTGATCGCCTTCGGCGCGCGGCATCCCGGCTATTTCCACGCCGGCCAGGGCACCGAGCTCATGAGCTTCCTCGGACGCGTCATCGAGTTCGGCATCCGCACATGGCTGGACCTGCCGAAACCATAGGCCCCCATCCCGACCTTCCCCCGAAGACGGGGGAAGAGGAACACCGCGACCTGCGCTTTGCCGCCCGCGCGGATCTTGCCGCCGCGATCGAGCAATGGCTCGGCTGGCTGACGCATGAGCGCCGCGGCTCCGCGCATACGGTCGACGGCTATCTGCGCGATCTCAAGGACCTGCTGCGCTTCCTCGAAACCTATCGCGGCGAGACCCCGACCCTGACGGGTTTCGCCGCCGCCGACCGCAACGACTTCCGCGCCTGGATGTCCGACCGGGGGCAGCGCGGCATCGAAGCCGCCTCGACCGCGCGGGCGCTGAGCGCCGTCAAGAACTTCGCCCGCTTCCTCGCCAAGCGCGGCCTGGCGCAGAACGGCGCCATCGCCGGCTTGCGCAACCCGAAGCTCCCTCGCTCGGTACCCAAGCCGCTGAACGCCGCCGAGGCCGAGGATGCGCTCGACGCCATCGCCGATCTCCACGACGCGGAATGGATCGGCAAGCGCGACCTCGCGGTCTTGACCCTGCTCTACGGCTGCGGCCTGCGCATCTCCGAAGCGCTCAGCCTCGCGCGCCGCGAGGCGCCGAAGGCCGGCGGCTCGCTGCGCATCACCGGCAAGGGCAACAAGACCCGGGTCGTGCCGGTGCTCCCCGTCGTGGCCGAGGCGATCGCCGACTACCTGAAGGCATTGCCGATCCCCTGCGAGCCGGACGGCCCGCTCTTCCTCGGCGCCAAGGGAAAGCGCCTCAGCCCGCGTCTCGTGCAGCTGGCGATGCAGAAGCTCCGGCTGCAGCTCGGCCTGCCGGAAACCGCGACGCCGCATGCGCTGCGCCACTCCTTCGCCACGCACCTGCTCGCCGGCGGCGGCGACCTGCGCGCCATCCAGGAGCTCCTGGGCCATTCCTCGCTCTCCACCACCCAGCGCTACACCGAGGTTGACGCGGCCCGGCTGCTCGCGGTCTATAACGCCGCACATCCGCGCGCCCAATAGCGCGCCGCGCAGCGAGGCCGCCATGACCATCACCACCCGCCCGATCCGGCGCGAGGACGCCGAATCCATCATCGGCATGGCGCATGAGTTCGGCGCCTACCTGAACTCGCTCGGCGATCATTGGGAGCCGAAGTTCACGGCGGAGAAATACCTGGGGGACGGGTTCGGGCCGAACCCGGCCTTCGGCGGGTTCATCTGCGAGGAGGCGGAGAAGCCGCTCGGCTACCTCTTGTATTCCCCGAACTACGACGTCGATCTCGCCTGCCGGACCTTGTTCGTGATCGACCTCTGGGTGCGGCCCTGGACGCGCCGGCTCGGCGTGGGCAAGAGGTTGATGGGGGCGGCCGCCGAGCGGGCGCGCAAGGATGGCGCCGGCTATCTGTTCTGGTCGGTCTACAAGCCGAACGCGATCGGCCGCCGTTTCTACGACGGGATCGGCGCCAAGCCGGTCGATGACCTCGACTTCATGACGCTGAACGTCTAGGGCAGCCGACTCCATGGGGCGTCCTGGCCCCGCTCAGCCGCCTATTTCCTGCAGCAGCCAGCGCTCGAAGGCGTCGGCGAGCGGGTTGGCGCCGGCATGCTGCGGGCGGCCGAGGAAGTAGCCGCGGGTCGAGCGCGCGGTGAATTCGTGGGCGCGGCGAAGCTGGCCGGTCTCGATCAGGGAATCGATCATCGGCGACCAGCCGAGCGCGATCCCCTGCCCCGCCAGCGCCGCCTGCAGCACCAGCGGGTAGTTGCCGAAGGACTGGCCCCGGCTCTTCTCGGGATAGGCGACGCCGGCGGCGGCGAAGTAGCCCGGCCAGTCGAACCAGTCGGTGCCGTCCTCGCCGTCCAGCAGCTTCAGCAGATTGGCCTCGGCGAGCCAGTCCGGGCGGCCGGTCATCGGGCCGGTGGGATAGCCCGGCGCGCAGACCGGATAGACGGCCTCCTGGCTGATGCGGCGCGCGGCGACGCCGGGCCATTCGCCGGAACCGAAGAGGATCGCGATGTCGCAATCGGCGATCGCACGCTCGACATGCTGGGCGGTCACCACGCGGACGTCGATGTCGGGCTGGCGCTCGGCGAAACCCGGCAGGCGCGGCACCAGCCAATGCGCCGAGAAGGCGAAGTCGCAGCCGATGGTAAGGTGCCGCGGCACGTCCGCGGCGCGAATCCGAGCGACGGCGCCGGCGATCTCCTGCAGGCCGGCGCGCGCCGCTTCCATGAACTGACGGCCCTCCTCGGTCAGCTCGACGCCGCGCGGCGAGCGGCGGAACAGCGCGCGGCCCAGGCGTTCCTCGATCTGGCGGATCTCGCGGCTGATGGCGGACTGGGTGACGCCGAGCGCCGCCGCGGCCGCGGTGAAGCCGCCGCGCTCCCCGGCCGCCACCACGGCGAGCAAGGCCGAGAGCGAGGGCAGGTCGCCCCTGACATAATCCTTGATCATATCCCTCATGAGCGGGCCGTGCCTGGATAGGGGTTGAGCCGGCGGATAGGATCGCCGGTATTCCCATTGCTCATAGCCCCGAAAGCCCGCCGATGGCAAAGCGCCTCAACATCCTTTTTCTCATGGCCGACCAGCTGGCGGCGCCGTTCCTGCCGGCCTACGGCCAGAAGGTGGTCCGCTCCCCGAACATCGACGCGCTCTGCGAGCAGGGCGTGGTGTTCGACAACTTCTATTGCGCGAGCCCGCTCTGCGCGCCGTCGCGCTTCACCATGATGGCCGGCGCCGCGGTCAGCCGGATCGGCGCCTATGACAATGCGGCGGCGTTCGCCTCGGACGTGCCGACCTTCGCCCACTACCTGCGCGCGGCGGGCTACCGCACGGCGCTCGCCGGCAAGATGCATTTCTGCGGGCCGGACCAGCTCCACGGCTTCGAGGAGCGGCTGACCACCGACATCTATCCCGCCGATTTCGGCTGGACGCCCGACTGGGAGAATCCCGGCATCCGGCCGAGCTGGTACCACAACATGCTCTCGGTGACGCAGGCCGGCACCTGCGTGCGGTCGAACCAGCTCGACTACGACGACGAGGTCACCTATGCCGCGCGGCGGCACGTCTACGATCTCGCGCGCAGCAGCGAGAGCCGGCCGTTCTGCCTGACCGTGTCGTGGACCCATCCGCACGATCCCTATGCCAACCTGCCGGAGCTCTTCGATCTCTACCGCGACGACGACATCCCGATGCCGCAGGTGAAGGCCTCGGACGTGCCGCTCGACCCGCATACCCAGCGCCTCAGGCACGTGTCGGACATGGAGAATTACGAGGTGACGGAGGCCCACGTGCGGCGGGCGCGGCGGGCCTATTTCGCCTCGATCTCCTATATCGACCGGCAGGTGGGGATCGTGATGCAGGCGCTGAAGGAATCCGGCCTGGCCGACAGCACGCTCGTGCTGATGACGGCGGATCACGGCGACATGCTGGGCGAACGCGGGCTCTGGTACAAGATGACCTGGTTCGAGAATGCCTGCCGCATCCCGCTGATCGTGCACGCCCCGGGCAAGTTCAAGGCGGGCCGCCGCGCCGGCAGCGCGTCCCATCTCGACCTGCTGCCGACGCTCGCCGAGATCGCGGTCGAGGGCGCGGCCTTCGAGCCGACGGTGCCGGTCGACGGCAACAGCCTGCTGGGCACCCTGTCGGGCGGCGCCGATCACGACGAGGCGATCGGCGAATATTGCGGCGAGGGCGCGATCGCGCCGCTGGTGATGATCCGCCGCGGCAACTGGAAGTTCGTCCACACGCCGAGCGATCCGGACCAGCTCTACGACCTCGAGGCCGATCCGCTGGAGAGGAGCAACCTCGCCGCCGGTCCCGAGCATGCAGCGACGGTCGAGGCCTTCCGCAAGGAGGCGAAGCGGCGCTGGGACCTGGCGAAGCTCAAGGATCAGGTGATCGCCAGCCAGCGGCGCCGGCGACTGGTCTACAACGCGCTCAGCCAGGGCAGGCACCAGGGCTGGGACTTCCAGCCGATCCGCGATGCCGGGACCAGCTACATGCGCAATCATCTGGTCCTGGACGATCTCGAAGAACGGTCGCGCCTGCCGCGGGTCGGCGCATGAGGCCGTCATGGCGAACGGCGCCGGCCCGCGAGAGGTGACGCGCCTTCAGGTGACGCGCCTTCAGGTGACGCACCGTCAGGCCACGCACCGTCAGGCCACGCACCGTCAGGCCACGCGCGCCGCCGCTGCCGGCACCGCCGCGCCGGACAGCGCGCAATCCAGGACTTCCAGCAGCCGGTCCTCGTCGAGCGGCTTGTAGAGGCCGGCAAAGGCGCCGAGCTTGGTCGCGATGTCGATGTAGTCGACCGTGAAGGGCCGCGTGGGCGTCGATATCGCCACGATCGGAATCTCCGGCGCGGCCTCGTGCAGGATGGTGATGAGCTCGATCCCGTCGAGTTCCGGCATGAAGAGATCGGTCAGCACCAGATCGGGGCGCGCGCGCTCCATTTGCCGCAGGGCGCTCCGCCCGTCGGCGCTGGCGACCGTGGCATAGCCGTGCGCCTCCAGCAGGGCACAGATCGAATCCCGCACGTCGCCCTCGTCATCCACCACGAGTATCCGCTTGCGGCCGGTGCGATGGTCCATGGCGCCCCCCTCGGGCGTCCCGCGCGGCGCTTCCGCCGCCGATGGACAACCAATACGCGCCTCCGACGGACCGCCCCATGATGTGGATCAAGTCGGGGGAGATTTGCGGCCTGCCGGGCCGGTGCAGCCGGCTCGATGACAGGCTTGCGACAGGTCAATGCGCGCCGCGGTGAACCGGTGTTTTCTGGGGCCATGTTCGATTTGGAGGCCGCGGGTCGGCTCATGGCACGCTTTGGCGGCGAGGCGCCGCTTCACATCCTGGTCGTCGATGACGACGACGCCGTTCGGGAATCGCTCGGTCTCTCGCTCGAGACCTACGGCTATGACGTCGACTATGCCGCGGACGGGCAATCCGCGCTGGCCGCCGTCGCCCGGCTTCGGCCCGAGGCCGTCGTCACGGACATCCAGATGCCGGGCATGGACGGGCTGGAGCTGCTGCGCGAGATGGCGGTCCGCAATCGCGGCGTCCCGGTGATCGCGATCTCCGGCGGCGGCGACATGGTCCTGGAATCGGCGCGCCAGCTCGGCGCGGTCGAGGCCTTCGCCAAGCCGGTGATGGACGAGGACCTGGTCGCCGCGATCGAACGCTGCCGCCGGGCGGCGGCGCGGCCGGAATAGGGCGCCGTTCCGAAAGAGCCCCGCCTGCCCGCCCCGCGCTACGCGGCGCGCACCTGCTGGAGGAAGGCGGCGATCTTGTGCTTGAGATCGTCGGCGTTCTTCACCACCCCGTCGGAGGCCACCAGCACCTGGCCGGAGGACTGGCCGACTTCCCGGGTGGCGCCGCTCAGCTCCGAGATCGTCTTGGAGACTTCGAGCGTCGCGTTGGCCGCCTGCTCCACATTGCGGGCGATCTCGGCGGTCGCGGCACCCTGCTCCTGCATCGCCGCGGCGATCGCCGTCGCGATGTCGTCCACGCCTCGGATGGTCTCGGCGATCTTCTTGATCGAATCCGCCGAACGGTCGGTCGTGGCGCGCACGCCGTTGATGAGAGTCGCGATCTCCTCGGTCGCCTTACCGGTCTGGGTGGCCAGCGTCTTCACCTCGGAGGCGACGACGGCGAAGCCCTTCCCGGCCTCGCCCGCCCGCGCCGCCTCGATCGTGGCGTTCAAGGCCAGCAGGTTGGTCTGCGCCGCGATGTCGTTGATCAGGCCGACGACCGAGCCGATCTTCTGCACCGATTCGGTCAGCGAGGCGACGTCGGTATTGGCGGTGCCGGCCGCCTCGACGGCCTCGCGGGAAACCGTCGTGCAGCGCGTCACCTGCTGATTGATCTCGCCGATCGCGGCGGTCAGCTCCTCGGTCGCCGCAGCGACCGTCTGCACGCTCTGGCTGGCGGCATGCGACCCGTCGGCGATGGTCGCCGCCTGCCGAGTCGATTTCTCGGTCAGGGCGTTCATCGACGATGCGGTGGACTTCATCCGGTCCGCGGACTCGCCGAGCACGCCGATGACCGCGGCCACCGCGCGCTCGAGATCGTCCGCCATCGACAGCAGCACCTGCCGGCGATCGTCCGCGGCCTTGCGCTCGGACTCTTCCTGGGCCTGGCGCAACGCCTCGATCTTCTGCGCATTGTCCTTGAAGACGCCCAGCGACCGGGCGAGATCGCCCACCTCGTCGCCGCGATCGGTATAGGGCGTGTCGATGGTGAGGTCGCCCTGCGAGAGACGGCCCATCCGCTCGGTGATCGCCCGGATCGGCCGGGTGATGCCGCGCGCCACCATGAAGGCCACGCCGAGGCCCACCAGCAGCACGACCAGCGCGATGACGCCCTGCTTGATCGCCACGAGCTTGAAGGCGGTATCGACGTCGTCGATGTAGATGCCGGTGCCGATCATCCAGCTCCAGTCGGGCACCAGCGCCGCATAGGAGACCTTCGGCAGCGGCACGTCGGAGCCGGCGCGCGGAAAGCGATAGGCGACATAGCCGCCGCCGGCCTTGGCGACATTGAGCAGCTCGACCACCAGCTTCACGCCGTCGGGGTCGACCAGGCCGAGGCCGCTCTTGCCCTCCATCTTCGGGTTGCCCGGCTGGATCTGCGCGATGCCGTCGAGATTGTAGACGAAGAAATAGTCGCCGTTGCCGAAGCGCATCTGGTGGATGTTGTCGTGGACCTGCTGCTGCGCCTGCTCCAGCGTCAGCTCGCCCTTGTTCACCCGGTCGACATAGACCTTGATCATGCCGAGGGCGGTCTGCACCTCTTCCTTGACCGTGGTCTGCCGGTCCTCGAGCAGGGTATGCCGCTGCTCGAGCAGGCTGACGGCCATGATGGCCACGATGCCGAGGGTCATCAGGAGGATGACGCCGGCAATGCGATGCTGGATCTTGAGGCGCTTGAACATCTCGCTTGTCTCCGTCGGGGGTCGGCCTGTCCGGTGCCGCCCCGCAGCGGGCGGATTCCGCGCCGGGCCACAGGGCAGCTTCGCGACCATCAATGGAGGAAACCCGTTAAGGAATTGTTTCCCGCCGCACGCCGGTCGGGTGGAGCAGGACACCGCAAATGGCCGGGCCCGTAGGACATCTTACCCCTTCACGGCGCCCGCGGTGAGGCCGGAGACAATGCGGCGCTGGAGCAGGAGAACCAGCAGGATCAGCGGCGCGGTGACGATGACCGAGGCCGCCATGATGCGGCCCCAGGGAATCTCGTAGCCGCCGGCACCGGAGATCAGCGCGATCGCCACCGGAACGGTGCGCTCATCCTCCGACAGCGTGAAGGTCAGGGCGAAGAGGAACTCGTTCCAGGCGAGGATGAAGGCGAGCAGACCGGTCGCGACCAAAGCCGGCGCCATCACCGGCAGGAAGACGTCGGTGACGATGCGCCAGGACGGCGCGCCGTCGATGATCGCCGCCTCTTCCAGTTCCCGCGGCAGCTCGCCCATGAAAGCGGTCAGCACCCAGGTCGAGAAAGGCAGCGTGAGGATGAGATCCGCGAGGATGAGGCCATAGAGCGAATCGTAGAGACCGGAGACCTGGATCAGCTCGAACATGCCCGAGAGCACCGCGATCTGCGGGAACATCGAGACGCCGAGGATCAGGAAGGAGGTGGCGGTGCGGCCGCGGAAGCTCAGCCGGCCGAGGGCATAGCTGGCGGAGACGGAAAGGCCGAGCGAGACCGCCGTGGTGACGGCGGCCACGATCGCCGAGTTCAGGATGTTGCGGGCGAACGGCTGCTCGCCGAAGAGAGCGGCGTAGTTCTCGAAGGTGGGGTTCTTCGGGACGAGGTCCGCGGTGAAGAGGCCGCTGCCGGTCTTCAGCGACGAGACCACGGCCCAGTAGAACGGGAAGACCGCGTAGAAGACGATCAGCGCGATCAGCAGGTAGAAGCCGATGCGGCCGGCGATCTTCATGCCCTGGCGCCCGCGACGCGGATGCGGCCGGCGGTGACCACGACGGCGGCGAAGAGCGCGATGACCAGGAACAGGAAGGTGGCGGCGGCCGAGCCCATGCCGACCTGCTGGAAGTCGATGAGCTGCTGCCGGGCGTAGACCGACATCGAGGCGGTGGCCGGGTTGTCGCCGGTCAGCACGAAGATCACGTCGAAGACCCGGAGCGCGTCGAGGCTGCGGAAGACGACGGCGACCAGGAGCGCCGGGCGGATCAGGGGCAACGTGACATCGAAGAAGACGCGGACGGGGTGGACGCCATCGACCCGCGCCGCCTCGTAGATCTCGCGCGGCAGGACCTGGAGGGCGGCGAGGCTCAGGAGCGCCATGAAGGGCGTCCCCTTCCAGACATCGACCGCGATCACCGAGACCGGGGCCAGCACGGGATCGGCGAGCCAGGCCCAGGGCTTGGCGATGAGGTCGAGGCCGAGCAGCACGGCATTCACCACGCCGGTGAGGTCGTTGAGCATCCACGCCCACATCTTCGCCGAGACGACGGTCGGGATGGCCCAGGGGATCAGCACCGCGGCGCGGACCACGCCGCGGCCCGGCAGATGCGCGTCCAGAGTGAGTGCGACGACGAGGCCGAGGACCGTCTCGATCGTGACCGAGATGACGGTGAAGCCGAGCGTGTTGGCGACGGCGCGCCACCACTCGGGATCGGCGACCAGGTCCCGGTAGTTGCCGAGGCCGACGAAGCCGGCGGCCGAGAAGTCGCCGAGGCCCGCATCCGTGAAACTGAGCAGGATGGTGCGCAGGAGGGGCCAGCCCGCCACCAGCGCCAGAACGGCGAGCATCGGCGCGAGGAAGGTCCAGGCGGTGACGGCGCGGCGGGTGCGCAGGGTGGTCACGATGCCTTCTTCTCGTCATCCTCCGCCTTCGCGGACCATGACGATGTATCTGACGTTGGCATCCCGTGCTATCGGCCGGCGCCGATCATTTCCAGCTCGATTTCACCTTGGCGAGGTTGGAGGCGGCGTCGCCCTGGCCGGAGAGCGTGGCGTAGACGGCGTGGACGAACGCGCTGGAGAACTGGTTGTACTTCCTGCCGGCGGCCGCGGCGGGGCGGACGGCGAGGCCGTCGAGGATGTCGGCGAAATGCGAGAAGAACGGATCGTCCTTCAGCTCGGGCTCGTCATAGACGCTCTTCAGCGACGGGTTGAAGGAGCCTTTGATGGCCCGGCGCTTCTCCTCCTCCTTGCCGGTCAGGTAGAGGACGAGGTCGACCGCCTCCTTGGGATGGGCGGTGAATTTCGATACGGCGAGCGACTGGCCGCCCAGCGTGCCGGCATGCTTTGCGCCCTCGCCGTCGCCCGCGGGAAGCGGCGCCACGCCGACCTCGCCCCGGACCGGGCTGTCGGCGGCGTTCAAGAGCGCCCAGGCATAGGGCCAGTTCCGCATGAAGACCGCCTTGCCGGATTGGAAGGCGCCGCGCGCGGATTCCTCGTCATAGGAGAGCACGCCCTGCGGCGAGACGGTGCCGATCCAGCCCCGCGCACGATCGAGCGCCGCGGCGGCCTGCTTGTTGTTGAAGGTCGCCTGGGCGGAATTGTCGAGCAGGGTGCCGCCGCCGTTGCTGTCGATCCATTCGAGCGCATTGCAGGTGAGGCCCTCATAGGCCCGCCCCTGCCAGACATAGCCTTCGATGCCGCTCTCGCCGGCCATGACCTTCTTCGCGGCCGCTTCCAGGTCCGCCCACGTCTCCGGCACCTTGAGCTGGTACTTGTCGAGCAGGTCCTTGCGGTAATAGAGCAGGCCCGCATCGACGAACCAGGGAACCGCGACCAGCTTGCCGTCGACCGTGTTGTTGACGATCAGGGTCTGGAAATAGCCGTCGAGCTTGTCGGGTGCCGCGAACTGGTTGAGGTCGAGGAAGTAGTTGGCAAGGATGCCGGGCCAGACCACGTCGATCTGGAAGATGTCGATCTTGTCCGACTTCGCGGCCAGCAGGGTCTGATAGAGCGAGAGGCGCTCATTGGCGTCGGCGGGCGTCGAGACGAGCTTCACCTCGTTGCCGGTCTGCTTGGCCCAGGCCTGGGCGCCGTCGCGGCAGAGCTCCATCTCGATGCCGAGCGACGAGCAGGAGATCGAGACGGTGATCTTGTCGGCGGCGGCCGGCCGCGCGAAGACGACGGTGCCGAGAGTGAGCGAAATGGCGATCAGGGTGCCGAGTCGCACCATGGTGTTTCCTCCCGTGAATGTTTTCACCCGCACTTTCGGCGGATGTTTGTCGAATCGCGGCGAGCCGGCGAATCAGCCCGTGTGACGCCTGAAGCAGGCCGCTGGAAAACCGCGGGTATTCGTGTCGGTTCCGCGGTGACAGTGGAAACGCAGTCTGTGGAAACGCAAGACTCGTCCGCCCAGGCCCGGAATCGGCTGGACCGCAAAAGCCTACAAGCCATGGATGGGAGGCGCAACACGAGAACGCCGGCGCCGGCGGCGCTATTTCCGGGTGCGGGCGCGGCGCGGCTGCGTGCGCTTTGCGGTGAGCTCGATCCAGGCCGGGGCGTGGTCGCTGGTATGCGGACGCGCGCGGACCGCGCGGTCGACGCCCGCGGATTTCAGCAGCTTCGCGGCCGGCTTGTTGAGCAGCAAATGGTCGATGCGCAGCCCCGCATCGCGGGCGAAGGAATTGCGCCAGTATTTCCAGAAGGTGTAGATGCGGTCCTTCGGGTGCAGCTTGCGGATCGCGTCGGTCCAGCCCTGCGCCATGAGCCGGCGATAGGCCTCGCGCACCTCGGGCCGGAACAAGGCGTCGCCCTCCCAGCGCTCCGGCTTGTAAACATCGAGATCGGTCGGCATGACGTTGTAGTCGCCGGCGAGGATCACCGGCCGCTTCTCGGCGAGGAGCTGCTCGGCATGCACCAGCAGCCGCGCGAACCACATGAGCTTGTAGTCGAACTTGGGCCCCGGCGCGGGGTTGCCGTTCGGGAGATAGAGACAGGCGATGACGAGATCGCCGATCTCCGCCTCGAGGTATCGGCTCTGCGTGTCCTTGGGATCGCCGGGGAGGGCGCGGCGGCGCTCGACGGGCTCGACCTTGCGCGAGAGGATGGCGACGCCGTTCCACATCGGCTGGCCACGCCAGAGGGGGTGATAGCCGGCCTTGCGGATCGCGTCGGCCGGGAAGCGGTTGTCGGGAGTCTTCAGCTCCTGCAGGCAGGCGATGTCGGGTTTCGTGGCGGCCAGCCATTCGAGCAGATTGTCGAGCCGCGCGGTGATGCCGTTGATGTTGTAGGTCGCGATGCGCATTGAAGCTCTCACCACCGAGCGGCCGCTCTCCCATCAACCCCACGCGTACTCGCCCCAACTTGGGGCGAGGAGAGGGAGAGAGCCTTCGAAGCTACACCGGTTCGTGCGTGACGAATGGAGTCGAACGCGCTCCGCCCCAAGTTGGGGGCGGTAAGGTGGGGTTGATCTCTCCGCTACGCCCCCGCTCGCCGCTCTACATATGGATCGGCGAGCCGTTGACGGCGAGAGCAGCCTCCTTGATCGCCTCGTTGTGGGTCGGGTGGCCGTGGAAGGCGCGGGCGACGTCCTCGGCCGAGGCCCGGAACTCCATCGCCATCACGCATTCGTGGATCATGGTGCCGGCATTCGGCCCCAGGATGTGTGCGCCCAAGAGGCGGTCGGTCTTGGCATCGGCGATCAGCTTCACCAGGCCGTCGGTGTCGCCGGCCGCCTTGGCGCGGCCGTTGGCGATGAAGGGGAACCTGCCGACCTTGTATTCGACCCCGGCGGCTTTCAATTCCTCCTCGGTCTTTCCGACCGAGGCCAGCTCCGGCGAGGTGTAGACGATGTTGGGGCAGGTCTCGTAGTTCACATGGCCCGCCTGGCCGGCCAGCATCTCGGCCAGGGCGACGCCCTCCTCCTCCGCCTTGTGGGCGAGCATCGGGCCGGCGATCACGTCGCCGATCGCGTAGATGCCGGGCACGTTGGTCTTGAAGTGGCCATCGGTCTTCACCCGGCCCTTCTCGTCGCGGGCGACCCCCGCCATCTCCAGACCCAGGCCGGAGACATAGGGGCGCCGGCCGATCGAGACCAGGACGACATCGGCCTTCACGGTCTCCGCCGGGCCGCCTTTCGCGGGCTCCAGGGTGACGTCGAGGGCGTCGCCGTTCGGCTTCACCGCGGTCACCTTGGTCGAGAGCTTGAAGGCGATGCCCTGCTTGCCGAGGATCTTCTGGAACTGCTGGCCGATCTCGCCGTCCATGGTGGGGACGATCTTGTCCAGGAATTCCACGACCGTGACCTGCGCGCCCAGGCGGCGCCAGACCGAGCCCAGCTCCAGGCCGATCACGCCGCCGCCGATGACGATCATGTGGCCGGGCACCTTCTCCAGCGACAGCGCGCCGGTGGAAGTGACGATCTTCTTCTCGTCGATCTCGATGCCGGGGAGCGGCATCGGCTCCGAGCCGGTGGCGATGACGATGTGCTTGGCCGAATAGGTCTCGCCCTGGCCGGGGGCGGCCAGCACCTCGATGCGGCCGCCGCCCAGGAGGCGGCCGGTGCCCTTCAGATAGGTCACCTTGTATTTCTTGAACAGGAACTCGACGCCCTTGGTGAGGTCGGTGACGACCTTGTCCTTGCGGCTCATCATCTTCGGCAGATCGAGGCCGAGCCTGTCCACCAGGATGCCGTGGGCGGCGAAGTGATGCGCCGCCTTGTCGTATTCCTCCGACGAGGAAAGCAGCGCCTTGGAGGGAATGCAGCCGATGTTGAGGCAGGTGCCGCCGAGGCTCCCGCGGTTCTCGACGCAGGCGGTCTTGAGCCCGAGCTGGGCCGCCTTGATGGCGCAGACATAGCCGCCCGGGCCGCCGCCGATGATGATCACGTCGAAGGATTGCTCGGGCATTTTCCTGGATTCCTAAGGAAGGCTGGGATGAGGGTCTTCGAGCTGCCTGAGGGCCATGGTCAGTTCGAAATCAGGACGACGGCACGTTCGCCGTCGTAAGACGCCATGCGGAGAAAGTCTTCGTGACTTGCGGCGCGCGCGGTCTGGCTGCGCGCGGTCTGCCGCTTCTTGCGGGTGATCCAGGGGTCGTTGACATAGACATGATGCGCATCGACCGCGGAGACGGCGACCCAATGGGGGCCGTTATCGCCATGGAACAGCCTGGTCGAGACCAGGACCAGAGGGATGGCGCCGTCGCCCATCGCGAGCTCCAGGTCGGCGATGGTCCAGCTGCGCAACTCGACCGGCAGCTTGACGGCTTTCGCCAGCTTCTCGTCCTCGCGCTGCATGAGCTCGGAGACCTTCCGGCGGTCGGCCTGCTTCTGGTAGTTCAGCAGGAACGGCCCGCGATGGCTGAGCCAGAGCTCGGGCTTGAAGCCGCGGCGCCAGGCGGCGAGCGCCAGGCCGTAGGGGCTGGAACCGGGATGGCCCTTGCCCATGAAGACGGTATTGACCTCGCGCCAGAGCTGCAGCTCGTGGGCGCGGTCGAACGGCTGCGTCCGGTCGAGCGCCCGCATCGCCATCATCAGCGAGGCGGGGCCGCAGGTGAAGTCGAGGCTCTGATTGTAATACGGGAGCTTGCGGCCGACCTTGGTCTCGGCCTTGGCGGCGGCGCGCCCGGCTCCGGCCCGTTTCAGAGCTCGAGCAGCAGGCGCTGGGGATCTTCCAGGCATTCCTTCACGCGCACCAGGAAAGTGACCGCCTCGCGTCCGTCGATGATGCGGTGATCGTAGGACAACGCGAGATACATCATCGGCCGGATCTCGACCTTGCCGTCCACCGCCATCGGGCGCTGCTGGATCTTGTGCATGCCGAGGATGCCGGATTGCGGCGGGTTCAGGATCGGCGTGGACATCAGCGAGCCATAGACGCCGCCGTTGGAGATGGTGAAGGTGCCGCCGGTCAGCTCGTCGATCGAGAGCTTGCCGTCGCGGGCACGGCGGCCCAGTTCGGCGATCTTGGCCTCGATGCCGGCGAGCGACATCTGGTCGGCATCGCGCACGACGGGGACGACCAGGCCTTGCTCGGTGCCGACGGCGACGCCGATGTCGTAGTGGTTCTTGAAAATGATGTCGTTGCCGTCGATCTCGCCGTTGACGGCCGGAATCTCCTTCAGCGCCTGGATGCAGGCCTTCACGAAGAAGCCCATGAAGCCGAGCTTCACCTTGTGGCGCTTCTCGAAGCCGTCCTTGTACTTGTCGCGCAAGGCCATGACCGCGCCCATGTCCACCTCGTTGAAGGTGGTGAGCATGGCGGCGGTGTTCTGCGCCTGCTTCAGGCGCTCGGCGATGCGGCGGCGCAGGCGCGACATCGGCACCCGCTCCTCGCGGTCGGCGAGCGGGCGCGGGACATGGGGCTCGGCCGGCTGCGGGGCCGGCGCGGGCGCCGGACGCGGGGCCGGCGCGGCGGCGGCAGCCGGCTTGCTGGCCATGAAATCGATGACGTCGCCCTTGGTGACCCGGCCGTCCTTGCCGGTACCGGCGATCTCCGCGGCATTCACCCCGGCCTCGGCCGCCAGCTTGCGCACGGCGGGGCCGTTGCGGTCCTCGCCGTTCGCGGCGGCGGGGGCCGGCGCTGCCGCCGGCGCGGGCGCCGCGGCCGGTTTCGGCGCTTCGG
>DASZSL010000115.1:0-43790 GCA_035548715.1 Dongiaceae bacterium | reverse complement strand
CGCTAGAAATCCGCGAAGGCCGCGATCGCGGCGCGGTCGAAGCCTTTGCTGGCGGTCAGCAACTGCCGGGAATAGGGGTGCTGGAGCCGGCCCTTGGTCAGCATCCCGGAATCGGCAAGCTCGACGATCTCGCCGCCGCGCATGATGGCGAGGCGATGGCAGAGCTGCGCCACCACCGCGAGATCGTGGCTGACCAGGATGTAGGTGAGGTCGAACTCCCGGCGCAAGGCGGCAA
Organism: Dongiaceae bacterium; assembly: GCA_035548715.1. Classification (GTDB taxonomy): domain Bacteria; phylum Pseudomonadota; class Alphaproteobacteria; order Dongiales; family Dongiaceae; genus Dongia. Next base: position 43,555 of record DASZSL010000115.1, on the reverse strand, counting down.
GCAGGTTCAGCACCTCGGCCTGGATCGAGACGTCGAGCGCCGAGGTCGGCTCGTCGAGCAGCAGCAGCTTGGGGCGCAGGATCAGGGCGCGGGCGATGGCGACGCGCTGGCGCTGGCCGCCGGAAAGCTGGTGCGGGTAGCGGAAGCGGAACTCGGGGCCGAGCTGCACCTGCTTGAGCGTCTCCTCGACCCGGGTCTCGATGTCGCCGATCCCGTGCACCACCAGCGGCTCGGAGAGGATGCGGTCCACCGTGTGCTTGGGATGCAGCGAGCCGTAGGGGTCCTGGAACACCATCTGGATCGCGCGGCGCATCTCCCTGTCCGGATGGTGCGACAGCGGCTGTCCGGCGATGCGGATCGCGCCGCTCCAGTCGGGATTGAGCCCGGCGATCGCCCGCAGCACCGTGGTCTTGCCGGAGCCTGACTCTCCCACGAGGCCGAAGCTCTCGCCCGGCGCGATCGCAAAGCCGACGCCCTTCAGGGCCAGCACATGATGGCGCCCGGTATGGAACTCGACCTTGAGGTCGTCGACCTCGACCATCGGGGCGCCGTTCATGCCGCGGGCCTCGCCGCCCGGTCCTTGAGGGGCTGCAGCCAGGAGGGATCGCGCCTCAGGGTCGGCAGCACCTCGACCGGGTGCTCCAGGTCGGGCGTGCAGGCGAGCAGGCCCTGCGTATAGGGATGCTTCGCCTGGTCCAGCCTGGAGGCCTCGAGCTCCTCCAGCACCTGCCCGGCATACATGACCAGGACGCGGTCGCAGAAGGTGCGGACCAGATGCAGGTCGTGGCTGATGAAGATCAGCCCCATGTCGCGGGTCCGCACCAGGTCGTCGAGGATCGCCAGCACCTGCAGGCGCACGGTCACGTCGAGCGCCGACGTGGGCTCGTCGGCGATCAAGAGCTCGGGCTCGGTCACCAGCATCATCGCGATCATGGCGCGCTGGCCCATGCCGCCGGAAAGTTCGTGCGGCCAGGCGCGGAACACGCGCTCGGGATCGCGGATCTTCACCGCTTCCAGCATTTCCAGGGCGCGGGTCTTCAGTTGTGCCCTGGGGATCTTGCGGGCGGCGGCTTCCATGAGCTGGTCGCCGATCCGCATCACCGGGTTCAGCGAGTATTTCGGGTCCTGCATCACCATGGTGATGCGCCGGCCGCGGATCTTGCGCCATTGCGCATTCGAGAGGCCGAGCAGGTTCTCGCCGTCGAACGCCATGCGCTCGGCGCTGACCATGCCCGGCGTCAGGCCGAGGATCGCGCGCGCGGTCTGCGACTTGCCGGAGCCGGATTCGCCGACGATCGCCAGCTTCTCCCGGCCCAGCGTGAAGGACACGTCGCGCACCACGTGGTTGATGCCGGTCGGCGTGTTGAACCGGATGTTGAGCTTCTGGACGTCGAGCAGGGGCTTGCCGGTCATCTCTCCGCTTCCGCTCACTGTTCCCTGGGATCCAGCACGTCGCGCAGCCCGTCGCCGATCAGGTTGAAGCCGAGGCTGACGATGAAGATCGCGATGCCGGGGAAGGTGCAGACCCACCATTGCTCCAGGATCTGGTTGCGGCCGTCGGACACCATGGAGCCCCATTCCGGCTGCGGCGGCGCGACGCCAAGGCCCAGGAAGCCGAGCCCAGCGGCGATCAGGATGATGCCGGCCATGTCGAGGGTCACGCGCACGATCAGCGAGGGGAGGCACATCGGCAGGATATGGCCGAACAGGATGCGCATGCCGGAGGCGCCGCTCATCTGCGCGGCGGCGATGTAGTCGGTGTGCCGGATGGTCAGCGTCTCGGACCGGGCGATGCGCGCATAAGGCGGCCAGGAGGTGATGGCGATGGCGAGGATCGCGTTCTCGATACCGGCGCCCAGCGCCGCGGCGAAGGCCAGCGCCAGCACCAGCTTCGGGAAGCCGAGGAAGGCGTCGGTCACCCGCATCAGCACGGTGTCGAGCCAGCCGCCCATGTAGCCGGCGGCGGCGCCGATCACGACGCCGATCGGCGCCGCGGTGATCGCCACCATGAAGATGATGAGGAGGCTGGTGCGCGAGCCGAAGACGATGCGGCTCCAGATGTCGCGGGATTGCTCGTCGGTGCCCAGCCAATGCGTGCCGCCCGGCGGCAGCAGCCGCTCGCCGGCGCCGGCCTCGGCGCCGAAGATCGGGCTGTATTGGGTCAGCAGCGGCGCGAAGATCGCCATGGCGATCAGCGCCAGGATGATGACGAGGCCGATCATCGCCAGCGGATTGCGCGCAAAGGCGACCCAGCCGAGATAGGCGCGGCCGGCCTTCGCCTGCCAGCGCGAGCGCGGCGTGTCGGTCAGCAGCCATTGCCGCCAATCGGCGGGAGTGAGGGCGATCACCCAGCCTCGGGTCTGTGCCGAGCTCATTTCGCCGCCCTCATTTCGCCCTCGGGTCGAGGAACCGGTAGAGGATATCGGTCAGCGTGTTGATCAGGATGTAGACCAGGCCGACCACGATCGTGCCGCCCATCACCGCCGGCAGGTCCTGGCCGAAAATCGCATTGGTGATGTAGAGGCCGATGCCGTGCCAGGTGAAGACCGTCTCCGTCAGCACCGAGCCCTCGAGCAGGTTGCCGTAGGAGAGCGCCACCACGGTCAGCAGCGGGACCATGACGTTGCCCATCGCGTGCTTCCAGACGATGCGCCGCTCCGGCACGCCCTTGACGCGCGCGGTCAGGACGTATTCCTGGCGGAGCTGGCTCAGCATCAGCGAACGGGTCATCCGGCTGATATAGGCGAGGGAGAAATAGCCGAGGAGGGAGGCGGGCAGGATCAGGTGCGAGACGGCGTTCCAGAACATGTCGTAGTCGCCCTGGAGCAGGGTATCGACGGTCATGATGCCGGTGATCGGCGTCACCAGGTCCTCGTAGCCGAAGTCGAGGCGGCCGGGACCGGGGAGCCAGCCGAGCTTCGCGTAGAAGATCAGCAGGCCCATGATGCCGAGCCAGAAGATCGGGCTGGAATAGCCGACCAGGCCGACGAAGCGGATCACGTGATCGATCGCGCTGTCTTTCTTGACGGCGGCCCAGACGCCGAGCGGGATGCCGAGCACGACGCCGAGCAGGATGCCCCAGGTCGCGAGCTCCAGCGTGGCCGGAAAGACGTGGATCAGGTCGTCCAGCACCGGCTGCGCGGTGCGAAGCGAAACGCCGAGATCGCCGCGCGCGATGTTGCCGAGATAGTAGAGAAACTGGACCGGGATCGGGTGGTTGAGGCCGAGCTGCTCCCGGACCTCGGCGATGCGGGATTCCGAGGCGTGGTCGCCCACGATGGCCAGGACCGGATCGGTCGGCAGGAAGCGGCTGATGACGAAGGTCACCAGCAGCAGGCCCAGCATCGTCGTCAGGATCGATGCCAGGACCTTGCCGACGGCTTTGGCTTGGGAAGCGATCATTCCGGAAGAAGCGGCCATCCGATCGCATCAACGAGGATGCGACCGGATGGTTCACCCATATCCGACGGGAAACGTCAGTTCTTCACGACGTAGCGATAGAGATTGAGGTCGAAGGTGGGGCCGATGATGAAGCCGTCCACGTTCTTCCGCACCGCGGCGGTCTCGACCTGCTGGAACATGATGATGTATGGGCTGTCCTGCAGCGCCTGCTTCTGCAGGTCCATGTACATCTGGGCCCGCTTGGCCGAGTCCTTCTCGTCGCGTGCCGCGGTCACCGCCGCCGCACGCTCCGGCGAGACCCACTGGTTGCGCTTGGCGAGCGGCGAGTTCAGGTAGCCGTCCGCGTTGGAGTGCGGGTCCTGATAGTCCGAGCCCCACTGGCCGAGATAGATGTCGTGCTCGCTGGCCCGGTACTTGGTCAGGGTGGTCTTGTTGTCGGCCAGCCGGATGATCAGGTTGACGCCCGCCTTCGCCATCGAGTTCTGCAGCGAGGCGGCGAGCTCGCGGCCTTCCGACTTGTTGGTGACGTCGATCGTCACGTCGAAGCCGTTGGGGAAGCCGGCCTTCTTCAGCAGCTCCTTGGCCTTGGCGAGGTCGTAGGTGAACGGCGTCTCGTTGTCCGCGCCGAGCTGGCCGTCCGGCAGGAAGGTCTGGTGCTTGATGCCGATGCCGGCGAACTGCGTCTTCTGCAGGCCGTCATAGTCCACCAGGTACTTCATCGCCTGGCGGGCATCGACGTTGCCCAGGTACTGGTTCTTGGTGTTGAGGCCCATGTACCAGAGCGTCGCCTTCGGCGAATCCACGAACTTGATGTTGCCGTCGCCCTTGACCGCCTTGAGCTGGTCGCCGTTCAGGTTGCGGGCGATGTCGACGTCGCCCTTCTGCACGAGCAGCTGCTGGGTGGCGCTCTCGGTCACGTTCTTGATCAGCACGTGCTTGACCTTCGCCGGGCCGTCCCAGTAATCCGGGTTCGCGTCCAGCACCAGCGACTCGTTCGGCTTGTATGCCTTCAGCGAGAAGGGGCCGGAGCCGGCTTCGTTGGTCTTCATCCAGGCGTTGCCCATGTCGCCGTCCTTCTCGTGCGACATGACCAGCTTCTTGTCGACGACGACGCTGGTGTAGCTGAGGCAGTTCAGGAAGAAGCTCGGCGAGTACGCCGCGTCGGTCTCGATCTCGAGGGTCATCGGATCCTTCACCCGGACCATCTTGTCGACGTTGTCCTTGGTGAGGCCGAACTGATTCATGATGAAGGCGGGGTTGCCGTTGATCTTCACGAAGCGGATCAGCGAGAAGGCGGCGTCCTCGGCGGTCATGTCGTTGCCCGAGTGGAACTTGATGCCCGGGCGGATCTTGAAGTCGTAGGTCTTGCCGTCGTCGCTGACCGTGTAGCTCTCGGCTGCGGCGAATTTCAGCTCCGAGGTCTTCTGCGGGTTGATCATGACCAGCCGGTCGTAGGTGTTGGCCATGTACTCCGAGGACGTGAACTCGTAGATGTCGGCCGGATCGAGCGAGATGATGTCGTCGATCACGTAGGCCATGACCAGCGTGTCCTTCGGCGTCGCGGCTTGCGCGAGGCCGGCCCCGAAGGCGAAGGCTCCGACGGTCAATCCAAGGGCGGCGACCGCCGATCGCATGAACGGTTTCATCGTTGTTAGCTCCCTGATGCCTGCGGCCCCGGCGCTCTTGGTTTTCCATCCCGCGCGTTGGACCGAACGGTCAAAGTTATCATGGCTTTGTCACGCAGGTAAACGATTGCGAGCCGGAACGGCCCGCGAAAAACTCACGCGAGGCGGCGAATCCAGCTCTCGTGCCGTGGAAACGTTCTAAGGAGCGCCGCGGTCTCGGCCAGCTCGAAATCGGCGAAGTCGAAGCCCGGCGCCACGGTGCAGCCCACGAGGCTGAACCGGCCTTCCGGCACCGCGCCGAACCAGGCGCCGGCGGGGATGACATGCTGGGGTATGGCGCCCGCCGCCAGATCGGCGCCGAGCCGGGTCTCGGTGAGCCGGCCGTCCGGCGCGATCTCGACGATCGTGAGCGGATCGCCGGCATAGAAGTGGAATATCTCGTCCGACCTCAGCCGGTGCAGCGCCGAGCGCTGGCCCGCCTCGAGCAGGTAGTAGATCGCCGTCGATGTGGCGCGCGCACCGTCATAGTGCCGGTCGAGGGCGGATGCCGGGATCTGCGCCGCCGCCCGGTAGGTCTCGCGAAACCAGCCACCCTCGGGATGCGGCTGGAGGCCGAGCGCTCTGACGATATCCGCGGCAAGCATGGGATTTTCGACCTTGTCTGGCATACCGGCCGCCGCCTTGACGGGCCGGCGAGGGGATGGAACCCTGCCCGCGGGGATTGTAGGGGCCAGCGCCCGGGGCAAGGCGGCGTTTCACGTGATGCCGAGCATCTATCAGATCAAGCCGCGCTTCCAGGCCTTGTTGCGCCCGCTGGTCCGGGCGCTGGCGGCGGGGGGTATCACCGCAAACCAGGTGACCCTGGCGGCGGCGGCGATGTCGGTCGCGGCCGGGATCGTGCTGGCCTTCTACGGCGGCACGGCGCGGGTCTGGCTGCTGCTGCCCGTGGTGCTGTTCGTCCGCATGGCGCTCAATGCGATCGACGGCATGCTGGCCCGGGAGCACGGGCAGAAGAGCGCGCTCGGCGCCTTCCTCAACGAGCTTTGCGACGTGGTCTCCGACGCGGCGCTCTACCTGCCGTTCGCGCTGCTCGGCGCGCCGGCCGTGACGGTGCTGGCGGTCCTTGCCTCGGCGCTGACCGAGATGGCGGGCGTGGTGGCGCTGCAGGTCGGGGCCGAGCGGCGCTATGACGGGCCGATGGGCAAGAGCGACCGCGCCTTCGCCTTCGGCCTGCTCGCCTTCCTGATCGGGATCGGCCTTCCGGTCGCGCCGTACCTCGCCTATGCGATCGGCGCCGTCGGGCTGCTGGCGGCGTGGACCGCGGTCAACCGGGTCCGCGCCGGGCTGGCGCAGGCCCGGCGATGAGCGGGCCGCGATGAGCGATCTGCCGATCGTCGACCTCGACATGGCGCCGAACGTCGCCGTGGTCATCATCGCGATCTATGTGCTGCTGGTCTGCGCCAGCCTCTTCACCTGGGCGCTGGCGCGGCGCCGGCCGGAGCGGGACTATTCCGAGCTGCGGCAGCGGGTGCGGACCTGGTGGGTCATCGTCACGCTGTTCGCGGTGGCGATCGCGCTGAAGCCGGTCTTCGCCATCTGCCTGCTGGGCTTCGTGAGCTTCCTCGCCTTCAAGGAATACATCACCCTGATCCCGACCCGGCGCGCCGATCACCGCGTCCTGTTCTTGGCCTATCTCACCATTCCGATCCAGTATTACTGGGCGGCGGACGGCTGGTACGGGATGTTCATCATCTTCATCCCGGTCTATGCCTTCCTGATCCTGCCGGCGCGCATGGTGCTGATCGGCGAGACCGAGGGCTTCATCCGCGCGGCCGGCACGCTGCATTGGGGCCTGATGACGACGGTCTTCAGCCTCAGCCACACCGCGTTCCTGCTGGCGCTGCCGGCGGCCGGCAATCCGGTCGCGGGCGGCGACGGGCTGCTGCTCTATCTCTTGCTCCTCACGCAACTGAACGACGTCGCGCAATACGTCTGGGGCAAGAGCCTCGGCCGGCACAAGGTGGTGCCGAAGGTCAGCCCGAAGAAGACCGTCGAGGGCCTGCTGGGCGGCATCGCGACGACGGCGGTGGTCGCGGTCGTCGCCGCGCCGTACCTCACGCCGCTCGCGCGCTGGGAGGCGCTGGCGGCGGGGCTGCTGATCGGCGCCGCCGGATTCATCGGCGACATCTCGGTCTCCGCCGTGAAGCGCGATCTCGGCATCAAGGACAGCGGCAACATCCTGCCCGGCCATGGCGGCATCCTCGACCGGGTGGACAGCCTGACCTTCACGGCGCCGCTGTTCTTCCATTTCATCTACTACCTGCACTACTGATGATCCGGCTGCTGCGCCTGCTGTTCTGGATCGTGGTCGCCCGCCCGCTGGTGCTGGTCGTGCTGGGGCTCAACGTGCGCAACCCTGCGGGCCTGCCGGAGAAGGGGCCGGCGATCGTCGTCGCCAACCACAACAGCCATCTCGACACCTTCGTGCTGATGTCGCTGTTCCCCTTGCGGCTGCTGGGCGCGCTGCGGCCGGTCGCGGCCGCGGACTATTTCCTGAAGAACAGGCTGCTTGCCTGGTTCACGCTCAACATCGTCAACATGATCCCGATCGAGCGGAAGGTCGGCCGCGAGACCGATCCCCTGCAGGATTGCATCACGGCGCTCGGGGCCGGCGACATCCTGCTGGTCTTCCCGGAGGGGACGCGCGGCGAGACCGAGGCTCTGGCCAGGTTCAAGGGCGGGGTCGCGCGGCTGAAGGAGCAGTTTCCCGACGTGCCGGTGATCCCGATCTACATGCAGGGCCTCGGGCGGGTCATGCCGAAGGGCGAGATCGCGCTCGTGCCCGTGGTGGTCGATGTCTTCGTCGGCGCCTCGCTGCCCTGGACCGGCAGCCGCCCGGCCTTCACCCATGCCATGGAAGAAGCGGTCGCAGCGTTGAAGGCCCAGGCGCCGGCCCGGATATGGCGGCATTAACCCGGCAATGACGATCCGGTCGGCGCGGGATCGCGCCGGCGGCGCGCATCAGCGCACCATGTGATACCTGGCCGCCGCGGCCTTCAGCTTGTCGTGCGGGATCGCGTGGGCGGTGTGGCCCTGATACCCGGTCATGGTCTGCGCCCCGACCATGGCGTTCCAGATCGCTTCCTCGGTCGCCTCGGCGGCGGCCTGGAAGAGCGGCGTGCAATCGTCGAGGCCGAGCATCCTGACCTCCGCCATCCTCGTCTTCATCGGCACCTTGTTGCCGGTGGAGAAGGCGAGGAAGATGTCGCCGCTGCTGTTGGAGCCGATCCCGCCCACCCAGGCGAGGCCGGTGGTCGCGCGCCGCGCCAGGCGCTGGCACTGGATCGGCAGCAAGGGCGCGTCGGTCGCCAGGATGACGATGATCGAGCCCTGGTCGCCCTGCGGAGTCCAGTGGGCGCTCTTCACCACGTCGGTGCCGATCTCCAGCCCGACCGGCGCGCTGCCGCAGCGGAGCAGGTTGCGCATGCCGTAATTCGCCTGCACCAGCGCGCCGACGGTCCAGCCGCCTTTCTCCGCCGGCAGGCGGCGCGACGCCGTGCCGGTGCCGCCCTTGAACTCGTGGGCGATCATGCCCGTGCCGCCGCCGACATTGCCTTCGGCGGGGATGCCGCCCTGCGCGGATTCCAGCGCCTGGATCGCGAGATCCTGGGTCACCGGGAAGCTCTCGGCGTCGGACAGCCAGCCGTCCCAGGTCTCGGCCGCGACCGGCAGGTGCCAGGCCTGCTCGATGCCGCGCCGGGCCGCGAGCACGCAGATCGCGTCGCGCGCGACGCCGACCGCATGGGTGTTGGTGATGCAGATCGGCGAGGCGAGCAGGCCCTGCTCGGCCAGCCAGATCGTGCCGGTCATCTCGCCGTTGCCGTTGAAGCTGTGGAAGCCGGCGAAGCGGAAATCGGTGAAGATGTCGTCGGACGGCCAGATCGCGGTGACGCCGGTGCGCACCACCCGCGGCTCGTCGCGGATCAGGGTCGCATAGCCGACCTTCACCCCGGCGACGTCGGTGATGGCGTTGAGCGGGCCCGGCGGCAACTGCCCCAGGGCGATGCCGAGATCGCGCAGGCGCGGCTTCATCATGATTCCCCCCGATTCCCCGTTGATGGGGGCGGCAGTCTAGCCGACCTGCTCGGGCAGTTTCATCCATTCCGGAACGGCAGGCCGGAGCCGGGTCGCGCCCGCGGTCAGTCCCTCGCTGCGTGCGCGGTCGAGATGCTCGAGGCGGATCATGGCGAGGCCGGCCTTGCCGTCGCCGGTCGTGCTGCGGAGCTCGCCGGCCTCGACCTCGCCCAGCATCAGCGGCGTGCCGGGCTCGGGCGCCGCGCCGGAGATCTCGACCGGGAGCAGGCGCTTGCGCACCAGGCCGCGGTAGCGCGTCCGCGCGGTCAGCTCCTGGCCCATGTAGCAGCCCTTGTTCCAGTCGATGGCGCCGAGCTCGTCGAAGCCGTTCTCCAGCAGGATGCCTTTCTCAGGAATGAGGTCCCGGCTGCCGGCGGGCACGCCGGCCTCGGCGCGCTGCCGCTCGTAATCCGCGATGTCGCCGGCCGCAAAGCCGAGCTCGGCCGTCGCGGCTTCCAGCTCGGCGCGGGGCAGGAAGGCGCGGGCGCCGAGCGCCGCCAGGCGCGGATCCGTGAACACGACGCCATTGCCCAGCGCCCGCGCCGCGCCGCGCTCCGGTGGAAGGCCGAGCTTCCCGAGCGCCGCGGCGCCCCAGAACACGACGACGGCCCAATCCGCGGCGAGGTCGACGATCTTCACCTTGGAGCGCAGGCGGTACATCGAGAGCCGCTTGATCAGGTCGGCGCGCCGCTCGGTTTCCGGGTCGAGCAGGATGCGCGGACCGTTCGGGTCGGCGGCCTCTACCAGGGCGAAGTCGTGAAGAAATTTGCCCTGGGGCGTCAGGAAGGCGCTGTAGAGCGCAAGGCCGGTCGAGACCCGCTGGGTATCGTTGCTGATCAGGCCTTGCAGGAAGGCCCGCCGGTCCTCGCCCTCCACCGCGATCACGGCGCGGCTGGGATCGACTGAAAAAAAGTCCGTATCTGTCATAGGGCTATGGCTTGGCGTTCTCGTGAACTATGCTAATAGTCGGAAGCGTTTCCGAAATTGCAAGGCCGGGGATCGAAGGGGAATGAAGCGGATCGGATTGCTGACCAGCGGCGGCGACTGTGCCGGGCTGAATGCGGTCATTCGCGGCGTCTATGCGCGGGCGCGCCAGCACGGCTGGCAGGTCGTCGGCATCAAGAACGGGACCGCCGGCCTGATGGAGCGGCCGGTCCAGGCCGCGGAGCTGGACGACCGCGCGCTCTCCAGCGACATGCTGCGCCTGGGCGGCACCATCATCGGCACCACCAACAAGGGCGACCCGTTCAAGTTCCCGATGGAGGACGGCAGCTTCGCCGACCGCTCCAACGAGGTGATCGAGGGCTATCGGCAGCTCAACCTCGACGGGCTGATCATGATCGGCGGCGACGGCTCGATGGCGATCATCCGCAAGCTCGCCAAGCAGGGCAACATCCCGCTGGTCGCGATCCCGAAGACCATCGACAACGACATCGGCGTCACCGAGACCTCGATCGGCTTCGAGACCGCGGTGCAGGCGGCGACCTCGGCGCTCGACCACCTGCAGCCGACGGCGGCCTCGCACAGCCGCGTCATGGTGCTGGAGCTGATGGGGCGCGACGCCGGCCATATCGCGCTCTGGGCCGGCATCGCCGGCGGCGCCGACGTGATCCTGCTGCCCGAGATCCCCTACAAGCTCTCGGTCGTCTGCCACAAGCTCGAGGAGCTGAAGAAGTCGGGCCGCAACTTCGCCCTCATCGTCGTCGCCGAGGCGGTGAAGACCGAGGACGGCAGCGCCATCACCTCGGTGCATGGCGGCGGGCACACCCAGACCCTGACCTATGGCGGCATCGGCCAGTACATCGCCGCCGAGATCGCGCGCCTGACCGGCGCCGAGACGCGGGTCACCGTGCTCGGCCACGTGCAGCGCGGCGGTACGCCGGAACCCGGCGACCGCGTGCTGGGCTCCGCCTTCGGCGTGCATGCGGTCGATCTCCTGGCCGAGCGGCGCTTCGACCGCATGGTCGCCTGGAGCAACCGCCGCGTCATCGACGTGCCGATCGAAGAGGCGATCAAGAACAATTCGACGGTCGATCCCCAGGGCACGCTGGTGACCTCGGCGCGCGGCCTCGGCATCAGCTTCGGCGACTGAATGGAGCAACTCGACGCCGCGCTGTCGCCCGACGCGTTCTGGGAGTTCAGCCTGGCCTTCTACGCACGCGAACCGGTGGGGGCCGCGTGCCTCTCGCTGCAGGACCGCCGCGGCGCCGACGTCAACATCCTGCTGCTCTGCTGCTGGCTGGCGACTCTCAAGCTGACGATCGGCGAGCCCGGCCTCAAGGCCGCGATCGAGGCGGTCGCCGACTGGCGGCGCGACGTGCTCGAGCCGCTGCGCGCCGTGCGCCGCCGCGTGGCGGGCGCGCCCATGGAGATCGCCAAGGCGGAACGGCGCGCGATCAAGGACGGCCTGCTCGCCGCCGAGCTCGATTGCGAGCGCGCGGCGCAGGCCCGGATCGTCGCCGTCGCCGCCGGCGAGATCGAGCCCGCCGCGGTCGGCACGATCCACAGCATCGCCGCCAATGCGCTGGAGATGTATCTCGGGCTGCTGGCCCTCGAGCCCGAGGAGCAGGACCTGCGCGATATCGGCGCGCTGCTGGAACCGCTTTGAATTCAACGGACTAGCATCCGCGCGGCGAGCGGATGCACGGAACCATTTGCACTGCGGCGCATTGTTGATTAAGCCGGCAGATCTCCGGTTCTTTCTCCCATCCACGGATATGTCACCCGATGAGCAGCCTCGATCTCGCCGTCATCGGCAACAGCAGCGTCGCCGCACTGATCGACCGTCGCGGACGGATCGTCTTCGCCAGCATGCCGCGCCTCGATTCGGATCCGGTCTTCTGCGCGCTGCTGCGCGGCGGGGACGCGGCCGGCGTCGACCCGGCGGACGGTGCGCTCTCGATCGAGCTGCGCGACTACGCATCGTCCGAGCAGTCCTATCTCGAGAACACGGCGGTCCTGCATTCCGTCCTGGTCGATAAGGACGGCGGCTCGATCGAGATCGTCGACTTCGCGCCGCGCTACGATCTCTACGGCCGCACCCACCGGCCGCCGGTGATCGTGCGCCGCATCACGCCGGTCGCCGGCCGCCCGATGGTCAAGGTGATGGCGCGGCCGATGAGCGATTACGGCGGTGCCGCCTGCAACGCGGTGCGCGGCAGCCATCACGTCGCGTATTCGAGCGAGCGCCAGCGGCACCGGATGACCACCACGATCCCGGTCAGCTACGTCATGGAGGAGCGCTATTTCCGGCTCGACCAGCAGCATTGGATCGTCTGGGCGCCTGACGAGCCGGTCGAGGCGGATTTCGAGGATCTCTGCCGCCGCTACTTCGAGATGACGACCGCCAACTGGCGGCTCTGGGTGCGCGGCCTGTCGATCCCGTTCGAGTGGCAGGAGCCGGTGATCCGCGCGGCGATCACGCTGAAGCTCTGCATGTTCGAGGAGACCGGTGCGATCGCCGCCGCGCTCACCACCTCGATCCCCGAGGCGCCGAACACGATCCGCAACTGGGACTACCGCTTCTGCTGGCTGCGCGACGCCGTGTTCGTGATCCGCGCGCTGAACCGGCTCGGCGTGACCCGGACCATGGAGCAGTACATCGGCTTCATCACCGACGTGATCGACAACGCGCGGGACGGCGTCATCCAGCCGGTCTACGGCATCTCGCTCGAATCCGACCTGACCGAGACCATCGCGGAATCGCTCGCCGGCTATCGCGGCATGGGTCCGGTGCGGGTCGGCAACGCCGCCTATTACCAGGTGCAGAACGACGTCTACGGCAGCATGGTGCTGGCGGCGGTCCACCTGTTCTTCGACCATCGCCTGCTCAGGAAGCCGGCCAACGAGGAGCTCTACGGCCAGCTCGAGTTCCTCGGCGAGCGCGCGCTCAAGTCCTACGACCAGCCCGACGCCGGCCTCTGGGAGCTGCGCGGCACCGCCGCGATCCACACCTTCTCGGCCATGATGTGCTGGGCGGCCTGCGACCGGCTGAAGCGCATCGCCCGCGTCATGGGCAAGACCGACCGCACCGAGTTCTGGAGCGGCGAGGCGGAGCGGCTGAAGGCGGAGATCGTCCGGCGCACCTGGTCGGAGAAGCGGAACAGCTTCGTCTCCACCTTCGACGGCGACGATCTCGACGCCGCCCTGCTGCTGATGGCGCAGATCGGCTTCGTCCAGGCGAGCGACGAGCGCTACATCGCGACCGTCGAGCGGATCGGCGAGGAGCTGAAGCGCGGCGACTTCATCTACCGCTACGTGATCCGCGACGATTTCGGGCATCCGGAGACCGCCTTCCTGGTCTGCACGTTCTGGTACATCGACGCCCTGGCGGCGATCGGGCGGACCATCGAGGCGCGGACGCTGTTCGAGAAGGTGATGGGCTACCGCAACCGGTTCGGCCTGTTCTCGGAGGACGTCGATCCGAAGACCGGCGAGCTCTGGGGCAATTTCCCGCAGGCCTACTCCATGGTCGGCCTCATCAATTCCGCGATGAACCTCAGCCTGACCTGGGAGGAGGCGTCGTGAGCCGGCTGGTCGTCGTCTCGAACCGGGTGGCGCTGCCGCGCGACCGCTCGGCGCGGGCGGGCGGCCTGGCGGTCGGCGTGCTTTCGGCCTTGAAGCGGGCGCGCGGGCTGTGGCTCGGGTGGAGCGGCGAGACCACCGAGGCGCCGGCCGGCGAGCCGCGGGTCGTCAAGTCCGGCGGCATCACCTACGCGACCGTCGATTTCACGCCGCAGGAATTCGACGCCTATTACAACGGCTATTGCAACAGCACGCTCTGGCCGCTGCTGCATTACCGCCTGGGTCTGGTGGAGCACTCGCGGGCGCATCAGGACGCCTATATGCGGATCAACGCGCGCTTCGCCGACCTCCTGGTGAAGCTGGTCGGGCCGGACGACATCATCTGGGTGCACGACTACCAGCTGATGGCGCTGCCGGGCGAGCTCAGGGCCCGCGGCCTGCAGAACCGCATCGGGTTCTTCCTGCATATCCCGCTTCCCGGCCCGGAGATCCTCTGCGCCCTGCCGGCGCATCGGCTGCTGATGCGCTCGCTGGCCCAGGCCGACCTGGTCGGCTTTCAGACCGAATCCGATCTCCGCGCGTTCCGGGACTACGCGCTGCACGAAGCGGGGGGCAGCGTCCGCGCCGACGGCGCGCTGGAGATGTTCGGCCGCCGCCTGCATGCCGGCGTCTTCCCGATCGGGATCGACGTCGAGGAGATGCAGGAGCTCGCCGCCGAGGCGGAGCACGAGCCGGAGACCCGGCGCCTCGCCGACAGCCTCAGCGGGCGGCAGCTCATCATCGGCGTCGACCGGCTGGATTACAGCAAGGGCATCCTGAACCGGATCGAAGCGGTCGGGCAGCTCCTGACCTCCCATCCCGACTATCGCAACCGGATCACCTTCGTGCAGATCGCCGCGCCCTCGCGGATCGACGTGAAGCGCTACAAGAGCCTGCGCCGGGAGATCGAGGCGACGGCGGGGCGGGTCAACGGCCGCCACGCCGAGATCGACTGGGTGCCGGTGCGCTACCTGAACCGGGTCTTCCCGCGGCGGCAGCTCGCCGGCTTCTACCGCGTGGCGCGGCTGGGGCTGGTCACGCCGCTGCGCGACGGCATGAACCTGGTCGCCAAGGAATATATCGCGGCCCAGAGGAGCGAGGATCCCGGCGTCCTGGTGCTGTCGCGCTTCGCCGGCGCCGCGCGGGAGATGGAAGGCGCGCTGATCGTCAACCCCTTCGACACCGTCGAGGTGGCCGAGGCGATCGACCGTGGGCTGCGCATGCCGGTCGAGGAGCGGCGCGCGCGCTGGAACGGGCTGATGGAGACGCTGAAGCGCAACGACCTCGCGCACTGGTCCGACGGCTTCCTGGATGCGCTGACCGAGCTGCGCCGGGCGGCAGCCTAGGCCGGGCTCTGGAGCAGTCGCCGCAGCCAGGCATGGACCGCCGGGACATCGGGCAGGGTCCATTCCGCCGCCGGCGCGTCCAGGCTCCCGACCGAGATCCCATGCCCGCCGAGCGCCACGGCGGCGGCGATTCCGTCGAGATCGGTGCGGTCGTCGCCGACGAAGACCGGCCGGCGCCCGGCGAAGGATGCACTCCGCATCAGGCTCTTCACCGCGGCGCCCTTGTTCCGGTCGCGGGCGCGAATCTCGTAGACGCAATGGCCGGGCAGGATCTGCCAGCCGTCCGGCAGGACCAGCGCCTCCAGCGCAGCCTGCAATGCCGGCGCGGCCTCCGGCGCCAGCCGGTAGTGGATGGCGAGCGCTGAAGCCTTGTCTTCGATCGAGACGCCATGCCATTGCGATTGCAGCTCTCTTGCGATCGCGTTCAAGCGATCTCTGAGGTCGCCGGGAAGCGGGCTGCCGGCCAGATGGACCGGCGCGCCGGCCGCCTCGCGAAGCTCGGCGCCATGGGTGCCGGCGGCCGGCAGATGCAGCGGCGCGAGCAGCCGGTCGATGCCGTCGAGCGGCCGCCCGGAAACCACGGCCAGCGCGCCGCGCAGCCGGGTATGCAAGCCCTCGAGCAGCGGGAGCAGGTCCTGGGGAACGACGACGTCGCCCGGCCGCGACGCGAGCTCGATCAGCGTGCCGTCGAGATCGAGGAAGAGGGCGGTGTGGTCGAGCGGGAGGAGAGGGGGAGCCGGCCGGGCGCTCATTTCCGCTTCGAAGGACGGCGGCGCCTGGCCTCGTCGCCCCAGCGCAGGATCCGGCCGGTATCGATGCCGAAGAGGTCGAGCACGCGGCCGAGGCTGTGATCGACCATCTGCTCCAGGCTCTGCGGGCGCGCATACATCGCCGGGACGGGCGGGGCGATGATCGCGCCGATTTCGGTGGCGGCCAGCATGTTCCTTAAATGCCCGGCATGCAGCGGAGTTTCCCGCACCATCAACACGAGGCGCCGGCGCTCCTTCAGCGTGACGTCGGCCGCCCGCGAGATCAGGGTCGTCGTGACCCCGCTCGCGATCTCCGCCAGGGTCTTCACCGAGCAGGGCGCCACGATCATGCCCATGGTCTGGAACGAGCCGCTGGAGATCGACGCCGCGAGGTCGTCGGGCGCGTGGACCTGGTCGGCCAGCGCCTTGACGTCCTTGAGCTTGCGGTCGGTCTCGTAGGCCAGAGTCTGTTCCGCCGTGCGAGACATGACGAGGTGGGTCTCGATCACCGTCGGGCGCAGCAGCTCGAGCAGGCGGATGCCGTAAATAACACCGGAGGCGCCGGAGATGCCGACCAGGATTCGGGGTGCGTGCTGGTTGAGGCGGGGCGGGGAGTCGTTCTTGGAAGTCATTGGAGTTGTGGCATTTGTGGGGCGGGCCTGCCGGAGGTGAAGGAAGCTTTCGAGCGCGCGAGGATCAATTGCCGCACCCGCTCCATCATTTACTCCGGCCGCCGATTGGAGTTAGCATCGATATGCAAGAGCATCCCGCCGACGCCGTCTTTGGGCGTTCGACAGTAACCGCAAACCGGGAGAGTGGGAATGACTGAGCCACATCTTGAGTCCCTCAAGATCAAGCACGCCGACCTCGAAGCGCGGATCGCCGACGAAGAGCGCAGACCACACCCCGACGACGACATCATTCACGACCTCAAGAAGCAAAAGCTCCGGATCAAGGACGAACTCGCCGGATTGCAGCGAGCCCACTGACCCCACCCGACCGCCATAGCCCGCCCGGCTCCTCCCGGAGGAGGGGCCGGCGGACCGGAATGTTGACCGGCCGACCCGCTCGGAAGGCGACCGGGAAGTGGCTTGACCATCCCCGCCGGCTACGGCTAATTTTCTTACATGATCGCCTCCCGTTTCGACCTGGAGCTCCTTCGACTTATCGCCCCGGCGTGCTAATCGCGCCGGACGAGGGTCCTTTGGGACCCGCCTCACGTCGAAATTGCTCGGTTTTGAAACGGGTTACCCATGTTTCCGCAAGGCTTTTCACAGACTATACGACAGGCTGAACACGCTCGGTTTCGGGCGCTGCGACTTCGTCGCGGCCGCCGGAGCGAAGTGACGACCGGCGGCCGGACTCCCGCGTCACAGCACCCTGCGCCTGTTCACATGAAATCCGAGGATGACCGCCATGCGCGTTGACCCTGCCGTCAAGTACCGACCGTTCCAGCCCATCAACCTGCCCGACCGGAAATGGCCGGGCCGCACCATCACCAAGGCCCCGATCTGGTGCAGCGTCGATCTGCGCGACGGCAACCAGGCGCTGGTCGAGCCGATGGGCCCCGAGCGCAAGATGCGCATGTTCGAGACCCTCGTGCGCATGGGCTACAAGGAGATCGAGGTCGGCTTCCCCTCGGCCTCGCAGACCGATTTCGATTTCTGCCGCGAATTGATCGAGGGGAAGCACATCCCCGACGACGTCACGATCCAGGTCCTGACCCAGGCCCGCGACCATCTGATCAAGCGCACCTACGAGGCGCTGGTCGGCGCCCGGCGCGCCATCGTCCATGTCTACAACTCGACCTCGACCCTGCAGCGCCGGGTGGTGTTCGGCCAGGACATGGCCGGCATCAAGGCGATCGCGGTCAACGGCGCCAGGCTGGTCCGCGAGCTGGCCGAGAAGCAGACCGGCAATACCGAGTTCGTCTACCAGTACAGCCCCGAGAGCTTCACCGGCACCGAGATCGACTATGCGATCGAGGTGTGCGAGGCGGTGATGGAGGTCTGGGGATCGACGCCGCAGAAGCGCTGCATCCTCAACCTGCCGGCGACCGTCGAGATGTCGACGCCGAACATCTACGCCGACCAGATCGAGTATTTCTGCCGCAACATGAAGAACCGCGAGAGCGCCATCATCTCGCTCCATCCGCACAACGATCGCGGCACCGGCGTCGCCGCCGCCGAGCTCGGCGTGATGGCGGGGGCCGAGCGCATCGAAGGCACCCTGTTCGGCAACGGCGAGCGCACCGGCAACGTCGATCTCGTCACCCTGGGCCTCAATCTCTTCACCCAGGGCGTCGATCCCGAAGTCGATTTCTCCGACATCAACGATCTGGTCCGCACCGCCGAATACTGCAACCAGCTCCCCGTGCATCCGCGCCACCCTTACGCGGGCGACCTGGTCTTCACCGCCTTCTCGGGCTCGCATCAGGATGCGATCAAGAAGGGCTTCGCGGCGATGAAGCAGTCGAACAGCGGCGAATGGGCGGTGCCCTACCTGCCGATCGACCCGCAGGACGTCGGCCGCGACTACGAGGCGGTGATCCGCATCAACAGCCAGTCGGGCAAGGGCGGCGTCGCCTATATCCTGGAGAAGGATTACGGCCTCACGCTGCCGCGCAAGCTGCAGATGGAGTTCAGCCAGATCATCCAGGAGATCGCCGACCAGACCGGCAAGGAGATCTCCAGCGAGGTGATCTGGAAGGCCTTCAATGACGAGTACCTCTCGCTCGACCAGCCCTGGGCCTTCGTCGACCACCAGACGGCGACCGACACCCATGCCAGCGAGATCCGCAACCTGACCGCCAGCCTCAAGGAGAACGGCCGCAGGATCGAGATCGCCGGCCGCGGCAACGGCCCGATCGACGCCTTCATGGACGCCTTGAAGCGGCATACCGGGATCGAGCTCAGGGTGGTGGACTACCGCGAGCATTCGGTCGGCCTCGGCAACGACGCCGCCGCGATCGCCTATCTGGAGACGCGCCTCAAGGACGGCCGCACGGTCTACGGCGTCGGCATGAACCCGAACATCGTGACCGCCAGCCTCAAGGCGGTGGTCTCGGCGGCAAACCGGGCGAAGCTCGGCAAGGTCCGCGATGTCTCCGGGGCCGCGGCTTAAGGTGCCAAGGTAGGTGCCGGGCGATTCTTCACAGCGCCGCGCCCCCGATCCGGGCGCGGCGCGCCAGAAGGCCAAGCTCGGCTGGCGCCGGACGCGGACGGCGCTGCTCTCTCCCATCCTCTGGCGGCGGCGCGCCGTCTTCCTCATCGGCGCCGTTGCGGTCGGCATCGCCGCGGTCGCATTCGCCAAGGCGTCGGACGAGGCGCAGGCCCTGTTCCGCGCCTCCGCAAGGCAGTGGCCCTGGCTTCCGCTGATCGTGACGCCGGTCGGCTTCGCGGTCTTCGCCTGGATGACGCGGGCCTGGTTCGACGGCGCCCAGGGCAGCGGCATCCCGCAGGCGATCGCCGCCCGCCGCAGTACCGACGCCGAGCATCGCTCGACGCTGATGAGCGCGCGGGTGACGATCGGCAAGATCGTCCTGACGGTGCTGGGGCTGCTGGTCGGCGCCTCGACCGGGCGCGAGGGCCCGACGGTGCAGGTCGGCGCCGCCGTCATGTTCGGCATCGGCCGCTTCGCCGGGATCGGACGGCAGCCGGGCCTGATCCTGGCCGGCGCCGCGGCGGGCGTCGCCGCCGCGTTCAACACGCCGCTGGCCGGCATCGTCTTCGCGATCGAGGAGATGGCCAAGGCCTTCGACCGGCGGATGAACGTGCTGGTGATCGCCGCCGTCGTGCTCGCCGGCCTCACCAGCCTCTCGCTGATCGGCGACTACAACTACTTCGGCCAGGTCTCGACCAGCCTGGGCAGCGTCACCGACTGGCTCGCGGTGGTGCTGTGCGGCGTGCTGTGCGGCGGATTCGGCGGGCTGTTCAGCCGCGGCGTGGTGACCGTCGCGGCGGCGCGCGAGGGGTGGCTCGCGGCGGTGAAGCGGCGGCCGATGATCTTCGCCGGCGCTTGCGGCCTCGTCGTCGCGCTGCTGGGGCTGCTGACCGACGGCTTCGCGACCGGCACCGGCTACGGCCAGACCCGGCATGTCCTGGAAGCGGGCCTGCTGCAGCCGCTGTGGTACGGGCCGGCCAAGCTCGTCTCGACCCTGCTCTCGTCGGTGAGCGGGATTCCCGGCGGGCTGTTCTCGCCGTCGCTCGCGGTCGGTGCCGCTTTCGCCTCGATCGCGCATCTGGCGCTGCCGGACGCCAATCTGCAGGCGCTCTCGCTGCTGGCGATGGTCGCCTATTTCGCCGGCGTGGTGCAGTCGCCGCTGACCGCCTTCGTGATCGTGCTGGAGATGACCAGCGACAAGGGCATGGCCATGCCCTTGATGGCGGCCTCCCTGCTGGCCGCCGGCACCTCGCGCCTGGTCTCGCCGGAGCCGCTCTACCACGCGCTCTCCTACAATTACGACCCGAAGCCGCCGCAGGGATGATGCCGCTGTATGCTTAATCGCGAAGCATATCAAAGCACTGTGCTCTCGCGCCCGGCGCCGGGAACCGGCTGAGGGCGCTTTATCCGGCGCTTCTCGAACAGGCAAAGTCGGGCGAAGACGCAGGTTCCCCGGCCGCTGATCTGCGATAAAATCCGGCCATGACGGACATGGACAAGATCGCGCGCTTCGCCTTTGTCCTCCTCGCCCCGGTCGCCTTCGCGAGCGGCGCCCATGGCATGGCCGCCGATCCCATGCCGACGGAAGTGGGCGAGGTTGCGACGCCGAACCACGACCCGCACCATCTCAGCCTGATGCAGGCGGTCGCGACGCCGAACCATGACCCGCACCATCTCAGCGTCATTCAGGAAGTCGCGACGCCGAACCACGACCCGCATCATGTCAGCGTCGTCCAGGCGGTCGCGACGCCGAACCACGACCCGCATCATCTCAGCCTGATGCAGGCCGCCGCGACGGCAGCGACGGGCGGGCCGGCCGCGTGGACCCCCGTGCTTCTTCGGGCGGAGCCGGAAGCCGCCGCGCCATCCGCGCCGGCCTTCGTCGCCGCCGACAACATGCTCTATGCAAAAGCCGATGCGCGGCTGCGCAGGGGGCCGAGCCTTGCGGCCGGCGTCCTGGCGAAGCTCGCCGCCAGCACGCCGCTCCGCGCCATCGCACGCTCGACCGATGGTGCGTGGTGGCGCGTATCGCTCGCCGGCGGGCGCACCGGCTACGTGCACCGGGACGCCCTCGCCGAATACGGGGTGGCGAAGACGAAGCCGCCGGCAATGCCGCCGGCATCGGTCGTCGCCGCATCCGTGCAGCCCGCGCCGGCGCGCCGCAGCCAGGGCCCGCTTGGCCTCGTGGAGGACGCGATGAATTGGCTCGCCGATATGGCGGGCCACGGCACGCCGCCGAAGATCATCCGCACCGAGCGCTGAGAATCCCGCCCCGCGCCATCCGCGCCACGCGGCCCGCGTAGGGCGCCCGGCTGCTCATCCGGCCATGGATCGCCTTTGTAATTGGGGTCCTTTCCCTGGCGCGCTTTCCGGTGGACGGGTCTTCCCGGGCCGGGATGTCCGCGCCTGCTGACGAATCCGTCCCCGCCGTTGCGCTATAGTGCGCGCCGGATTCGCGTCTCGCGGGGAATGGGGAATGTCCTGGGTCGGCAGCCGCTCTTACGGGGCGACACTGGTCGCCGCCGCTGCCGTGCTCTGGAGCACCGGAGGGCTCTTCGTCCGGTCGCTCGATCTCGACCTTTGGACCATGCTCGTCTGGCGCTCGGTGTTCGCGGCCCTGGCCCTGGCCGTGCTCGTCGTGGCACGGGAGCGTTCGGGCACCATCGCCGCCTTGCGCAGGATGGGCCGGCCGGGCCTGGTGGCCATCCCGATCGCCCTGGTCTCCATGACGTCCTTCGTGGTCGCGGTGAAGCTCACGACCGTCGCCAACGTGATGATCGTCTATGCGACCGTGCCCTTCATTGCGGCGGGCGTCGCCTATTTCTGGATCGGCGAGCGGCCGAGCCGGCGCGTCCTGGCCGCCAGCGCCTTCGCCTTCGTCGGGATCGCGCTGATGGCGGGCGCCGCGCCGCGCCTGCAGGATGTCGCCGGCAATGCCGTCGCGCTGCTGATGACGGCGGCCTTCGCGGTGCAGCTCGCGATGGCGCGGCGCTATCCCGGACTGGCGATGGCGCCGGTCAATTGCGGCGGCGCCGTCCTCTGTGCGCTGGTGTTCCTGCCGCTGGCCTCGAGCACGATCCCCAGCGCGCACGAGCTGTTCATCCTGCTGCTGTTCGGCATCGCCACGACGGCGGGCGCCTATGTGCTGTTCCTGATCGGCGGCCGCTACATCCCGTCGGGCGAGGCGGGGCTCATCGGCATGCTGGACGTGGTGCTGTCGCCGCTCTGGGTCTGGCTGCTGTTCGACGAGCGGCCGAGCCGTGCCGCGCTGATCGGCGGCGTGATCGTGCTCGGCGCGGTCGTCTGGTATCTCGGCGCGCAGCTCCGCGCCGGGCGCGCCGCATGAGGGCGCTGGCGCGAGGATTGCTCTGGAACGAAAAATGAACTAGAATGCCGGCTTCGCGGTTTCATCGCGGCGACCCCCCGCGGCGCTCCCCAGCTTTGACAGGGCTTTTACGGAATCAAGAATCCGCCAGCCTCGGCGTTTTCGCGATTTTGCCGTTCCTTGTCAAAGGCTTGACGCGCTTTTACGACCCCCGGAACCGGGTGGGGGCCGTAAAAGGTCAGCGCTGGTCGAGCTTGAACTCGATGCGGCGGTTCTTGGTATAGGCGTCTTCGTTGTCGGCCGGGTCGAGCGGGCTGAACTCGGCGAAGCCGGCGGCGGCCATCCGGTCCTCCGGGATGCCCTTGCTGGCGAGGTACTTCACCACCGCGATGGCGCGGGCGGTCGAGAGCTCCCAGTTGGAGGGATAGAGACCGCTGGTGATCGGCCGCTTGTCGGTATGGCCGTCGACCCGCAGCACCCAGTTAATGTCCGAGGGGATCTCGTTCATGATCAGGATCAGCGTCGTCGCCAGCGTGTCGAGCTGGTCGCGGCCGGCCTGGCCGATCTCCGCCGAGCCGGAATCGAACAGCACCTCGGACTGGAAGACGAAGCGGTCGCCGACGATCCGGATGTCCTGCCGGTCGCCCAGCGCCTCGCGCAGGCGGCCGAAGAACTCGGAGCGGTAGCGCGCGAGCTCCTCGACCTTGGAGGCCAGCGCGGCGTTGAGCTTGCTGCCGAGATCGACGATCTGGACCTGCTGCTCCTTGCTCTTCTTCTCCGAGGCGTCGAGCGCGTCGGCGAGCTGCGCCAGCTGCTGGCGCATCGCCAGGATCTGCTGGTTGAGGAGCGCGACCTGCGCCTCGGATTCGCTGGTGATCTTCTGCGCGTTCTGGTCGCTGGCCAGCAGCTTCTGCTGCAGGTCGTCGCGCAGGCTTTCCAGCGCCTGGATGTCGGAGAGCAGCGCGGTCAGCTTCTGCTTGTCCGCGTCCATGGTCTTGTAGGCGTCCTGGAGCTTCTGCTCCTGGTCCTTGCTGACGGCCTGGGCCTGGGCGACCTGGAGCTGCAGGTCGGCGAGCCGCTTCTCCCTGTCCTTGTTCGCGTCGGCATTGGCGGCGATCTGCGCCTGCGCGTCGCCCAGCTGCGCCTTGAGGGCGTCGCGGTCGCCGATGATGACGGTCAGCTGGTTCTGCAGCGCGTCGCGCTCCTTGGTCGACTTGGTCAGCGCCGAGGAGAGCTGCGAGAGCTGCACCTTCAGCTGCTGCGAGGTGCCGCGCTCCATGGAGAGCATGTCGGAAAGCTCGGAGATCTGCTTGGAGAGCTTGCTGAGCGTCTCGTCCTTGCCGCTGAGGGCCTGCGAGAGATAGAGCTGCGCCACCACGAAGATCATCAGCACGAAGACGATGACCATGAGCAGGGTCGACAGCACGTCGACATAGCCGGGCCAGGCTTCGAGGTTGCGTCCGCGGCGTCTTGAGGCGACGGCCATGGCTCTAGGATTGCGGCGTGCGTTCCAGCCCGGCGGCGACCGCGATGGTCCGGGTCAGAACCTTGATTTCGGAGCGCAGGTCCTGGACCGCGATGGTGCGGCCCTGGGCCAGGTCGTCGGCCAGGCGGTTGAGGAGGCCGTCGATGTTCCGGAGATGGTTGCGGCTGTTGGCGTCGAGGCCGAAGCCGCCGC
The DNA here is from genome assembly GCA_035548715.1 of Dongiaceae bacterium. Taxonomy (GTDB): domain Bacteria; phylum Pseudomonadota; class Alphaproteobacteria; order Dongiales; family Dongiaceae; genus Dongia. Next base: position 19,571 of record DASZSL010000115.1, on the reverse strand, counting down.
CGGCCGCGAGCTCGCCCAGGCGCTGCAGGAACATGCGCATCTCGCCCTGGGAATCGGCGAGGCGCTGCAGCACCTGCTGCTCGTTGCGGAGCTGGTCGGTCAGCGCCAGGAGCTGATCGCCCAGCAGCTTGAAGTTGGCGTTGGACTGGTGGCGGTTGTCCTCCGCGCGGGCGATCGTGCGCTGCAATTCGCCGAGGCTCTCCGCGGTCTGTTCCAGCAGGGCCTGGATATAGGCCGGCACCGGCTGATCGCCGTCCGAGAGCGCGCCGCCGGTGGAGATTCGGGTCTGCCCGGAGAGCCAGTCCTCCAATTCGTTGAAGAACCGGTTCTGCGCCTGGCCGGCGCGCAGGTCGAGATAGCCGAGCAGCAGCGAGCCCGAGAGGCCGAACAGCGAGGCCGAGAAGGCGATGCCCATGCCGGAGAGCGGGCCTTCCAGGCTCTGCTTCAGGCTCTCGAACATGCTGGCGGGATCGCCGCCGCTCGAGACCTTCATGCCGCGGATCGCCGCCGCGACGGAATCGATGGTGCCGAGCAGGCCCCAGAACGTGCCGAGCAGGCCGAGGAAGATGAGGAGGGCGGTCAGATAGCGCGAGAGCTCGCGGGTCTCATCGAGCCGCGACTGGATGCCGTCCATGAGCGAGCGCATCGCGGAAGCCGAGAGGCTGAGCTTGCCGGCGGTCTTGTCCTTCAGCATCGCCGCCATGGGCGCCAGCAGGCGCGGCTGGGCGGTGCTCACGCGATGGCCGCCGGTGCGGAAGTTCTCGACCCAGGAGATGTCCGAGTTCAGCCGGACCACCTGCCAGAAGAGATAGAGCGTGCCGACCGCCAGCACCGCCAGGATGAAGGAGTTCAGGAACGGGTTGTGCAGGAAGGCGGCGACGATCGGGTCCCACAGCCAGCCGGCGACGAAGCCCGCGGCCAGCAGGCCCACGATCATCCACAGCAGCTGACTGGTCGGGCGGCTCATAGGGTGGGTCTATGCCTGGAATCGCGGGCTCGGTCTAGACGGCATTCGGCCCCGGGAATGGCGCCACCGGGTCAGCTCGCCGGGACGATATCGACCCGGTCGGCGGGCCCGCCATCGGCCTTGCTGCCGAGGGCGCGGACGTCGATCCGGGTCGAGGGGACGCCGGCTTTGATCAGATAGGAACGGATCGCGAGGCCCCGGGCCAGCGACTTGCGCCGCGCCTTGCTCTCGGTGTCCTCGGTGCCGGCGGCATAGGCCAGGATCTGCACCCGCATGTTCGTGTCCGCCTGCATCGCCGCCGCGACCTTGTCGAGGTCGCCATTGGCGGTCGTCGGCACGTCGTCGGATTCGCCGGTATAGAGGATGCGATAGGCGCCGGCGGGCAGGGCGCCGCCATTGGGCGCCGCGTTGCCGCTTTCCGGCGCCGGGGCCGCCGGGGTCACCGCGGCCTGCTGTTCGGTCGAGGGCTCGGCCGGCGGCGTGGCGGCCGGCGTCTCGGTGGAAGGCGTCTCGGTGCTCTGGGCGTTGGTGGTCGGTTCCGTGCTCTGGGCGTTGGCCGTGCTGCTCTCGGTGCTCGGCGCCTCCGGCTGGGGTGCCGGCGCCTGGGAGACGTTGGCGACGGTATCGCCCGGTCCGACCGGCGATGGCACCTCGGCCGGCATCTGGTCCGGCTGGCTCGGTGCCGCCTCGCCGCCCGTGGCGGCGGTGCCGGCAGCCGGGGACGTGGCGCCGCCCGACTGGGTCGGCGTGCTCTTGGGCAGCTCGGCGGCCTGCGTCTCGGCCGGCTCGGTGGTCGGCGCGTTGGCGGTCTCGGTGGTCGGCGGCAGCGGGGCGGTGGTCGCGGGCTCGGCCGGCTGCATCTCGGCCATCTGCGGCGCGCTGCCGCCGGACGGCGCGTGCAGCACCACCGCGCCGCTCGAGCCGGAATAGGCCGGTGCGCCGGTCGCCTGGGCGTAGGTCATGAAGCCCGGCGGCACGGCCGGCGCCTGCATCGCGAGATTGGCGCCGAACGGGTTGTTGAAGGTCGGCCGCGGCGCCGCGGCGATGACGCCCAGGGGCGCGCCGGCGCACGAGCAGGTCCCGCCCGGCAGGGTGCCGGAGGGCAGGGCGCTGCGGGTGACGCCGGAAGGACCGCTCGCGCCGCCGCCCAGCACGCTGTAATCGACGGTGACCGAGCCCTGGCTGTTATCGGCGAGATAGCTTTGTGCCGCCGCGGGCGCCGATTGCAGGCCATTGCCGAGCAGGGCGCCGATCAGGGCGGCGAAGCCGAAATATGCAAGGTGGCGACCGGCCCTCAACGTCATGACATGCCTGCTTGCGAACGTTCCCCCGAGATGGCGGGAACTATACCGCATCCCATTGAAAAGCCACAACGATGTTGAGGGCGCCGGCGGCCGTGCCCGTTACAGGTATTTTTACCGGGTCGCGCCGCGGTCAGGGGTTGCCGAGCAGCGCCTGGAGCGGCGCGTGCAGCGCGTTGTTGGTGGCCAGCACGGAGCCGGTCTGCAGCATGGTCTGCCCGCCCTTCAGGTCGGTCACATAGCCGCCGGCCTCCTTGACCAGCAGGATGCCCGCGGCGATGTCCCAGGGGGAGAGCTCCTCTTCCCAGAAGCATTCGTAGCGCCCGGCGGCCACATAGGCGAGGTCGAGGGCGGCGGCGCCCAGGCGCCGCACGCCCGCGGTCTCGCGCATCGCGGCGTCGAGCTGCTTCAGGAAGCGCGGGCGGTCGCCATGGCCGATGAAGGGGATGCCGGTCGCGAGCAGCGATTCCGGAAGCTGCTTTCGTCCCGAGACGCGCATGCGGCGGTCGTTGCAGAAGGCGCCGCCGCCCTTCTCGGCCCAGAACAGCTCGTCCTTGGCCGGGTCGTAGACCAGGCCGGCGATGATCTCGCCCTTCTGCTCGAGGGCGATCGAGATCGCGAAATGCGGCAGGCCGTGCAGGAAGTTGGTCGTGCCGTCCAGCGGATCGACGATCCAGCGATGGTCGGGATCGCTGCCCTTGGCCTCGCCGCTCTCTTCCATCAGGAAGCCGAAGGTCGGGCGCGCCTTCTGCAGCTCCTCGCGCAAGGTGCGCTCGGACTTGAGATCGGCGTTGCTGACGAAGTCGCCGGGTCCCTTCTGCGAGACCTGGAGCTGCGAGACTTCGCCGAAGTCGCGCTTCAGGGAGCGCGCGGCCTTGTCCGCGGCCTTGGCCATCACGTTGATGATGGCGGAGCGGGTCGCCATGGTCGGTCCGTTTCCCGGGGTTCAGTCTTTGGCGCGTTCGACGTAGGTGGAGTCGGCCGTGTTCACCACGATCCGCGTGCCGGATTCGATATGCGGCGGCACCATCACGCGCACGCCGTTCTCCAGCTTGGCCGGCTTGTAGGACGAGGACGCGGTCTGGCCCTTCACCACGGCGTCGGCCTCGACGATCTGCATGACCACGGTCTCCGGCAGGGTGACCGAGATCGGCGAGCCTTCATAGCTCTGCAGCGTGACCACCATGCCTTCCTGCAGGAACACCGCCGGCTCGCCGATCATGTCGACGTTGACGGTGATCTGCTCGAAGGTCTCCTGGTCCATGAAGGTGTAGTCGTCGCCGTCGGAATAGAGGAACTGGTATTCGTGCTCGTCCAGGCGCACGCGCTCGACCGTCTCCGAGGAGCGGAAGCGCTCGTTGAGCTTGGTCCCGTCGCGGATGTCCTTGAGCTCGACCTGGAGATAGGCGCCGCCCTTGCCGGGCTGCGTGTGCATCGTCTTCACCGCCCGCCACAGCCGGCCCTGGTGCTCGATGATGTTGCCGATCTTGATGGCGTTGCCGTTGATCTTCATCGGAGAAATCCGCTCATTAGATTGATCTGTTTGGGAAAATCGGCGCGGAAACTACCAGGAACGTTTGGCGAGGTAAACCGGCCCGTGCGCCTGCTTGCGGCGCGGGTCTTCCCTGCGCAAACCGGGGCCGATTTCTGGTTGGTTGGCAAAGGTTTACTGTGTTAACTCAGCCTTCTGCCTGCGCCCGCTCCCTTGTTTCAAGAGGGGCCGGCGCGCGAATTGGAGCATGATCCATGGCCAGCTATCGTTCCCGCACCTCGACCCACGGCCGCAACATGGCCGGCGCCCGCGGCCTCTGGCGCGCCACCGGCATGAAGGACGGCGACTTCGGCAAGCCGATCGTCGCCATCGCCAATTCCTTCACCCAGTTCGTGCCCGGCCACGTGCACCTGAAGGACCTCGGCCAGATGGTCGCCCGGGAGATCGAGGCCAATGGCGGCGTCGCCAAGGAGTTCAACACCATCGCCGTCGATGACGGCATCGCCATGGGCCATGACGGCATGCTCTACAGCCTGCCCTCGCGCGAGATCATCGCCGACGCGGTCGAGTACATGGTGAACGCGCATTGCGCCGATGCGCTGGTCTGCATCTCCAATTGCGACAAGATCACGCCGGGCATGCTGATGGCCGCCCTGCGCCTCAACATCCCCACCGTGTTCGTCTCCGGCGGGCCGATGGAGGCGGGCAAGCTGGTGATGAAGGACGGCAAGCTCGTCGCCCTCGACCTGATCGACGCGATGGTCGCCGCCGCCGACGACAAGCGGAGCGACGAGGAGGTCGCGGTCATCGAGCGCAGCGCCTGCCCGACCTGCGGCTCCTGCTCCGGCATGTTCACCGCGAACTCGATGAACTGCCTCACCGAGGCCTTGGGTCTCGCATTGCCCGGCAACGGCACGACGCTCGCGACCCATGCCGACCGCAAGGAGCTGTTCCTCGAGGCGGCGCGCACCGTGCTGAAGCTGACCAAGCGCTACTACGAGGGCAATGACGAGACGGCGCTGCCGCGCTCGATCGCGTCCTTCGCCGCCTTCGAGAACGCGATGACCCTCGACATCGCCATGGGCGGCTCGACCAACACCGTGCTGCACCTGCTGGCCGCCGCCTATGAGGGCGAGGTTCCGTTCACGATGAAGGACATCGACCGGCTGTCGCGCCAGGTGCCGAACATCTGCAAGGTGGCGCCGGCCGTCAGCCACGTCCATATCGAGGACGTGCACCGCGCCGGCGGCATCATGGCGATCCTCGGCGAGCTCGACCGCGGGGGCCTCATCCACCGCGACGTGAAGACCGTGCATTCGGCGACCATGGGCGATGCGATCGACCAGTGGGACGTCTCGCGCGCCAACGATCCGAAGATCCATCACTTCTTCAAGGCCGCGCCCGGCGGCGTGCCGACCCAGACCGCGTTCAGCCAGGATCAGCGCTTCGACAGCCTGGATCTCGATCGCGCGAAAGGCGTCATCCGCAACATCGACAACGCCTTCAGCAAGGACGGCGGCCTCGCGGTGCTCCACGGCAACATCGCGCTCGACGGCTGCATCGTGAAGACCGCGGGCGTCGATGCATCGATCCTGAAATTCTCCGGCCCGGCACGGATCTTCGAGAGCCAGGACGGCGCGGTCGAGGGCATCCTGCTGAACCAGATCAAGGCGGGCGACGTCGTGATCATCCGCTATGAAGGCCCGAAGGGCGGGCCGGGCATGCAGGAGATGCTCTATCCGACCAGCTATCTGAAGTCGAAGGGCCTCGGCAAGCAGTGCGCGCTCGTCACCGACGGGCGGTTCTCCGGCGGCACGTCGGGCCTGTCGATCGGCCACGTCTCGCCGGAGGCGGCCGAGGGCGGCGCCATCGCCCTGATCCAGGAAGGTGACCGGATCGAGATCGACATCCCGAACCGCACCATCCACCTCGCGGTCGGCGACGCCGAGATCGCCAAGCGCCGCGCGGCGATGGAGGCGAAGGGCAAGGATGCCTGGAAGCCGAAGGAGAAGCGCAACCGTCGCGTCTCCACCGCGCTCAGGGCCTATGCGGCGCTGACCACCAGCGCGGCCAAGGGTGCCGTCCGCGTCGTTCCGTAACCAAGAGAGTTCGACCGGGGGAAGGGGTTCTTGCGGGTCGCTGCCTATATCGGGCTGATCCTCGGATTGGCCGTTGCGATCGCGTTGATCGCCTGGCGCGGCTTCGACACCGTGCTGGTCGCGATGGAGGCGCTCGGCACCGGCGTGTTCCTGCTGCCGCTGATCTACGCACCGCACATCTTCGGCGCGGCGACCTCCTGGAACCTGCTGTTTCCGCCGGGACGCCGCCCCGCGTTTCGCGTCACCCTGCATGCGATCTGGGTCGGCATCTCCGCCGAGACCCTGCTGCCGCTGGGTGGGCTGGTCGCCGAGATCGTCAAGGCGCGGCTGCTGATCCGGGCGGCGGTGCGGCCTGCCGATGCCGCATCCTTGGCGGTCGTCGACATGACGGTCCAGATCGTGACGCTCCTCTTCTGGGGCGTCATCGGGGTCTGCGCGCTGGTCGATACCAGCACCGAGGATGCACTGTTCTGGCCGGCGGTCGGCGGCGCCGGCGTGCTCGTCATCGCCGTCGCGCTGTTGCTCTATGCCCAGCATGCCGGCCTGTTCGGCGCCTTCGCCCGGCGCGCGGTGCGGCGCCTGAACTCCAAGCGCTGGAGCGGCATCACCGATGGCGCCGCCCATCTCGACCGGACCATCCGCGAGGTCTACGAACGGCCTTGGCGGATCGTGGCCGCCGCGCTCATCCGCTGCTGCACGCGCGGGCTGATGGCGGTCGAGATCTGGGCCGCGGCCTGGCTCATGGACCACCCGATCGCGCCGGACAGCGCCGCGATGTTCGTGGGCGTCGTCGGCACGATCCGCGCTTTTGCCTTCATCGTGCCCGGCGGCTGGGGATTGCAGGAGGGCGCCTACGTGTTGCTGGGCAATCTCGTCGGCGTGCCGGCGGATATCGCGCTGGCGCTTTCGCTGGCCGGCCGCGCGCGCGAGCTCATGCTCGGCGTGCCGGCGCTGCTCAGCTGGCAGGTCATCGAAAGCCGCGGCCTCAAGGGCCTGATCGCCGGCAAGACCTCAGAGCTGGACCCAGCTTAGCCACTGCGCCGGATGGCGCAGGACATGGGGCTCGCTCACCGTCGCGAAGGCGCGCACCGCCTCGGCCACCACCGCGTCGCGCGCCCCGTCCAGCGCCATCGGCCGCTCCGCCGTCACCGCGACGCTGCCGTCCTCCTCGCGGAAGGCGAAGACCGGGATCAGCGCGGCGCCGGTCATGTGCGCGAGCATCGGCGCGCCGGGGGCCAGCGTCAGCGTCCCGTCGAGGAACGGCGCGGCGACGGTACGGCCGGTGCCCCGCTGCCCGGTGATGCTGACGACGCCGTTGGCGCGGAGGCGCTTGATCAGCGTCTGCAGCGCCGCGTTCTGGCCGCGCACGTCGCCGTTATCGACCGGCAGCATGACGCGCTCGGCGATATAGCGGTCCTCGATCCGGGTCTGGATGCGGTTGAGATGGCGGACGCCGAACCGGGTGGCCGAGAAACCGTGCGCCGGCGTGCTCAGATGCACGACCGCAAGACCGGCGCGATGGAACCCGATCTTGGCGCCGAGATGGCCGTGGAAGCCATGTGCCACCCAGAGCACAACGCCCTTGCCGCGCTCCAAGGCCGCGTTCACCCGCTCGAAACCGGCGATGCGGACCGGCGGCGCCCAGCCGTCGGGTCGATAGGCCTTGAGCACCTGGAAGAAGGTGTAGATGCCTTCGGCACCCATCCCGCTGATGATGCGCCGCGCGTCGAGATCGGGCAGGCGCGTTCCGAGCGTCCGCCTTATCGCCGCAGCGCTCGCGGCGGGATCTTTCGTCAGGTCTCCGATCGCCATCGGGCTGAGTGCGCGGCAGAGCGCCGGCCAGTATCGCTCTGGCAGCAGCCAGGCGGGCAGGGTGAAGAACGGCGCCCCGATCAGTACGCCGAGATCGGTCGCCGAGAAGGCGGGCTGGGCGAAACGCGCGGCGGTGTCCAAGCGAGATCAGGCGGCGCTGCTGCGCGCCTTCAGGCTGTGCGAGGCAAGCGTGCGCCCGAGATCCCAGACGGCGCCCGGCACCCGGTGCGCGTCGGCTACCACCTGCTCGAAGCCGCGGCGGATCCAGGCGCGGTCCTCGTCGTTGAGCACCAGGGACGGGATGAGCTTGATCACGTTCATGCCGTAGCCCGCGACCTGGGACATGATCCGATGCTCTTTCAAGAGCGGGATGGTGATGAGCTGGCAGAACAGGCCCTTGTTCGCCTGCTCGAGCAGGAGCCAGGCGGCCTTCAGGGAGAAGCTCTTCGGCGAGCCGAACTCGATGGCGATCATGAGGCCCTTGCCGCGCACATCCTTCACGAACTCATGCCGGCCGACCAGCGCGGCGAGGTCGGCCGTGATGCCGGCGCCGATCCGCGCCGCGTTCTCGATCAGCTTCTCGTCCTCGATCACCTGCAGGGTCGCGAGGCCGGCGGCCATGGCGATGTCGGTCTTGGCGAAGGTCGATCCGTGCACGACCGCGCGGTCCATGCGGTCGAAGATCCGGTTGAAGGTCGACTTCTTCATCGCCACCGCGCCGACCGGCACGAAGCCGCCGGAAAGCGCCTTGGCCAGCAGGATCATGTCCGGCTCGACGTTCCAATGCTCGATCGCGACGAATTTGCCGGTGCGGCCGAGCCCGGTCTGGATCTCGTCGGCGATGAACAGGGCGCCGTGCCGGCGGCAGAGGCGCGCCGCCTCGCCCAGATAGTCGTCGTCGGGGATGTTGACGCCCTTGCCCTGGATCGGCTCGACGATGAAGGCGGCCACATCGCCGGCGGCAAGTGCGGCTTCCAGCGCCTCGATGTCGTTGAACGGCACCGAGACGCAGCCCGGCAGCAGCGGGCCGAACCCGTCGCGGAAGTGATCGTCGCCGTTCAGCGACAAGGCGCCATAGGTCAGGCCGTGGAAGGCATGTTCGCAGAAGATCACCTTGTCTCGTCCGGTGGCGGCGCGCGCGAACTTCATGGCGCCTTCGACCGCCTCGGTCCCGGAGTTGCAGAAGAAGATCTTTTCCATGCCCGGCAGTTTCGGCAGCAGACGCTCGGCCAGCAGGCCGCTCAGGAGCGAGACGTCCATCTGCACCAGGTTCGGCAGCTCGGCATCCAGAGTCTGATGCAGCGCCCCGATCACGGCCGGATGATTGCGCCCCACGGCGAACACGCCGAAGCCGCTCAGCAGATCGAGATAGCGGTTCGCCTCGCGGTCGTAGAGATAGGGACCCTCGCCGCGCACATAATGGCGGTCGAAGCCGATGGTCCTCAACAGGCGAACCATCTGTGCGTTGAGATGGCGGTCGTAGAGCTGGTACTTCTCGGCCGACCGATCGGCGAGCAGCGCATCGATATCGATCGGCATGACTTATCCCCGGCAAGGCTGACGATTGACTGGCGGCGACGCCCGACGACGACAGGGGTATGGCCGTCAACCCTCCGCCGCCGTCATCTTGATGTCAGAGTCATGAAAGCGTCAAGCTCCTGTCGATATGCTTTCAGCGAGCCGGTCGGCGGACCATCAGCCTGACGACGAGATAGGCCAGGAAGATCACGAGCAGCGCGGTCGGGAAGCCGTTGGGGCCGAACCTGTCCATGGCGAGGCCGCTGACCACCGATCCGGTCAGGGCGCCGAGTCCCCAGACGGTCGAAAAGGCCGAGGTGCCGGCGATGAGGTCGGGCCCGGAGAACCGGTCGCCGAGCTGGGCCAATCCGACGGTATAGATCCCGAAGCCCGAAGCCCCCAGGACCAGCAGCAGCGGCCAGACGAAGGGCGTCGCGATGAGGTGCGGCAGGACGATCAGGCCGATGCAGCAGAGCGCGAAGAGCGCCAGCATGGTGCCGTTCTTCGATGTCTTGTCGGCGACCCAGCCGATCGGGATCTGAAAGACCACGTTGCCGAAGGAGAGCACGGTCAGCAGCAGGGCGCCGCCCTCGATGCTCATCCCGCTGCGGACGCCGTAGACCGAGAGGAAGCCGAGCATGGCGCCGTCGAAGATGGCATGCACGAAGACCGCCGCCAGCAGCAGCGGCGCCTTCGGCAGGAATTGCAGGATCGAGACGTGCTCGTCGTGCTCTTCCTCGGCGGAGGGATCGAGCGCCGACATCGGCAAGGCGGCGAGCACCAGCACGACCGCCCCGATGACGAAGGGCAGGTAGCCCTCGATGCCGACCCAGCCGATCACGCCGGCGCCGACGCCGAAGGTCGCCGAGATGCAGGTCGCATAGATGCCGACGATCAGGCCGCGCAGCGAGCCTTTCGCATGGGTCAGCACCCAGGCCTCGCTCAACGCGAACAGCGTGGCGACCGTCATGCCTTGCAGCAGGCGCAGCGGGAACCAGGCGGCGAGCGTCGGAAAGGTCGGATAGAGGAGGAAGATCGCGGCGGTGGCGAACGCCATGGTGAGCGCCACCGGCTTCGCGCCGAAGGCATGCGAGAGCTTGGGGATGAACAGGCCGGCGATCAGGATGCCGATCGGCGCCATGGCCGCGTTGAAGCCGATGACGCGCGGGCTGACGCCGCGACTCTCCATGCTGAGCGAAAGCAGGGGAAACATCTCGCCGAGCGAAAAGGCGAAGACGCAGACGGCCGCGCAGGCGGCGATCAGGTTCCGCCAGTTGACGGTCTCATTGCGGACTTGCACGCGATTCCCAGCCTCCCCCGAGCGGCGGCGCACACTGCCGCAAAACAGTTTTGTCCGCCAGAGGGGCAATTGCAGGGCTGCGTTGCGCTTGCAAATCGCGGTGCGCTCCGCTTCGATGGCGCCGGCCGCAGACGAGGAGACTGGAAATGGCGTTGCCCATCGCCGACCGCTGGTTCGAGCATCGCTCCATCGGCGACGGCATCACGCTGCTGTGGGAGCCGCATGTGATCCCGCTCATGCGCTGCAACATCTGGCATGTGCGCGGGCGCGATCGCGATCTCCTGATCGACACCGGCATGGGCGTCGCCAGCCTGCACGATGCGACCCGGCATCTGATCGACAAGCCGGTGCTGGCGGTCGCGACGCATACGCATCTCGACCATGTCGGCGGGCATCACGAGTTCGAGGAGACGGTGGTCCATGCAGCGGAGGCCGGCACGCTGTCGGCGCCGGAAACCGAGATCAGCCTGCGCAACGAGGCCTATTTCAGCGCCGAAGGCCGCCGCAAGCTGGCCGAGGCCGGCTATGAGATTCCCGACGGCTGCATGATCACCGCGCTGCCCGAGCCGGGCTACGATCCCGACCGCTACCGGCTGCGCCCGGCCCGGCGCGTGCGTCCGGTCGAGGAGGGCATGCGCATCGATACCGGCGACCGCAGCTTCGAGGTGATGCATCTGCCCGGGCATTCGCCGGGCAGCATGGGCCTGTGGGAGGAGAAGACGGGGACGCTGTTCTCCGGCGATGCGCTCTATGACGGTCCGCTGCTGGACCAGATCGAAGGTTGCGACATCGCGGCTTACATCCGCACCATGGAGAGGCTGCGCGATCTTCCGGTCACCGTCGTCCATGGCGGGCACGACCCGAGCTTCGGCCGGTCGCGGATGATCGAGCTGGTCGAGGACTACCTGCGGTCGCGCAAGGCGGCCTGAGGAGGCCGGAGCCGGACGCCGGGGCCGGCCCCGGGCCGGTCGTTGGACCAGCCGGCGGGCTGGCGAGTCACCGCCAGCCCGCGTCCCAGACGTGCGGCGGCTCAATGATGATGCCAGCCGCCGCCGCCGTGCCAGTAGCCGCCGCCGTGCCAATAGGGATAGCGGGGACCGTAGTAGTAGCTCGGGCCGACATAGATCGGCGGCGGCGGCACGGCGTAGTAGGCGCCGCCATAAGGCGCCGGCTCGACGACGCAGCCCGCCAGCGAGACGGTGCCGAGCGCCATCGCGAGCGCGATGCCCAGCCGTCGATGCAATGAGACCATGATCGGCGCTCCTCAGTGGTTCCAGTTGCCGCCGCCATTGCCCTGCCAGTTGCCGTCGCCCTGCCAGCCGTTGTTCCAATGGTGCGGATGCCAGGCCGGCCCCTCGGCGACGTAGTCGGCGCGGTAATGGCCCGGGCGTTCGGCGACGACGCAGCCGGACAGGCCCGACAGTAGAGCAAGGGCGGCAAGGCCTAGAAGAAGCGATTTGCGGGCGGCGATCATGGTTTCCTCCATCTGGACGGGGCATCCCGGCCACCGGGCCGGGCGCCGTCTTCTTTGCCCACAACTGTCACGGATGAGAGCCGCCGCAACGGCGATCACAAACCGCTGATCGGCTCACGAAATCGGGATTGCCGGAGGCCGGCAAACCTGTTTTTGCTGCCGGGGATTTTTCCGAAAGGGGTTGCGCCGCATGGTTTCTCTCCAGCTTTGGCTCGCCTTCGCTGCCGCAGCAACGGTGGTGATCCTGATCCCGGGTCCGACCACCCTGATGGTCACCGGACATGCCATGAGCTCCGGCGCGCGGGTCGCGCTGGCCAGCCTGATCGGCGTGACGCTGGGCGACATCACGGCGATGACCGGCTCGGTGCTCGGCTTCGGCGCGGTGCTGGCGGCATCGGCCGAGGCCTTCGCCATCCTCAAGTGGATCGGCGCCGCCTATCTGGTCTATCTCGGCGTGAAGCTCTGGCGGGCGCCGGCGGAAGCGTTCGAGGCCTCGGCCCTTGCCGGCAAGGCGCGCGGCATGCGCCGCGCGATCCTCGAATCCTATTGGGTGACGCTGCTCAACCCGAAGGGGATTCTGTTCTTCGCCGCCTTCATGCCGCAGTTCATCGACCCGCATCGCGCGACCCTGCCGCAGGTGCTGATCCTCGGCGGCACGTTCGACGTGCTGGCGGCGCTCTCGCTGATCGTCTACATCGTGATGGCGACCCGCGCCCGCCGGGTCGCCGCTTCGGCCCGCGCCGTCAAGATCATGAACCGCGTCGGCGGCACGATGCTGATCGGCGCGGGCCTGCTGACGGCGTCGCTGCGGCGCGGCAGCTAGGGTGCCGTCTTCCGGCCGAGGCTGTTCGGGCCGGAAATCGGGCGATTCACATCGACGAAGGCCAGCATGGCGCCGACCCGCCTGGCCGCCGGCGCGTCGAAGCCGACCTCGCCGGCGAAGGTCTCGGGATTGCGGTAGGTGCCGAGCAGCATGTCCCAGACGGGCAGGTCGCCGTAGTTCCAGGCATGGACGTCGCGCTGGTGGTGGATGCAATGCGCTTCCGGCCGCTGGATGACATAGCCGAGCCAGCGCGGCGTGCGGACGTTCATATGCTGGAAGTAGGAGTAGAAGTTGGCGATGTAGCCGGTGAGCGCCGCCGCCACCGGGTCGAGCCCCAGCACCAGCGTCGTGGTCAGTGTCCCGATCAGGATGAAGGCGCTCAATTCCAGCGGATGGAAGAGATTGGCGCCCGCCATGTCCATGCGCTGCGGGCTGTGGTGGATCTGGTGGAACAGGCGCCACATGACCGGGAAGGTGTGGGCGCTGCGATGCCAGAGATAGGAGACCAGCGAGACCACCAGATAGCCGATCGCCGCGCCGCCGATGATGCCGAGCCCGGTCAGGTCCATCAGCCGGTGCCGCGCCAGCCAGTCCTCGGGGATCAGCAGCGGCACCGTGCTGGCGAGGATGCCCGCCATCAGCAGGAAGCCGATGCCCTGCAGGCGCCAGAACCGGATCGGCGGGAAGGACCGGGCGGGGAACAGCGCCTCGACGCCCAGCATGACCAGGAAGGTGACGGGTACGAGCAGTCCGAAGAGATCGACGGCAGACATGGCGTGTCCTCCAATGGCCGCGCCCGTGGGAGATACCCGTGGGAGGTCCCCGTGGGAGGTCCCCGTGGGACGTGGCGATCGTTGCGGAATCGCGAACTTACAGTGTAAGGTACTGATGGTGATGTTAGCCTTACGGTGTAAGAATGCAAGCCCCGAAACGCCGGACCCGGGCGGGAAGTGACGACCCTCACAGGAAACGGGCCGGCAAGCGCGGCCGGGGCGCCGCGCTCAGTCGGGATGGCATCGCCGAGGCCGCCCTGGCGCTGGTCGATGCGGAGGGGGTGGATGCGCTGAGCTTTCGCCGGCTGGGCCAGGAGCTCGGCTGCGAGGCGATGAGCCTCTATCACTACTTCCCCGGCAAGGTGCACCTGATCGATGCGGTGATCGACCGGGCGTTCGGCGCTCTGGTCGTTCCCCCGTCCGGTGGCGATTGGCTGGAGCGGCTGCGGCGCCTGGCCTGGAACTACCGCGCCATGGCGCTGAAGCATCCTCGGCTCTACCCGTTGATGGCGGTGCATCGCCTGAACACGCGGGCCGGCGTCGCCAAGCTCGACGAGATCATCGGCGTCTTCCGCGACGCCGGGTTTGGCGATGCCGAGGCGGCGCGCCTCTTCCGCGAGGTCGGCTACTACCTCACCGGCGCGGCACTGGACGAGACCGCGGGCTACGCCAAGGGACCCTCGGCGGCAGCACCGGTTTCCCAAGCGGAGATCGCGGCGAGCTTCCCGAACCTCGCCGCGGCGGCGCCCTTCTTCAAGCCGCAACATTTCGAGGAGACGTTCAGCGCGGGTCTGGAGCTGCTGCTCGAGGGGATCGCGCGACTGAAGCGGTGATCCTTGCCCCCACTCACGGCGTGGACGACGAGGCGCGGGGACTCGGCTATGAATGCGGCTCCCTGCCACCTCGATGGGATCACATCATGGCACTTACGTTCTATTACGGCTCGGGCTCGCCCTACGCCTGGAAGGTCTGGCTCGCGCTCGAGCACAAGGGCGTCCCCTACGAGGCCAGGCGCCTCAAGTTCGACGATCCGGACGAGACCAAGTCGCCGGAATACCTGAAGATCAATCCGCGCGGCCGCGTGCCGGCGATCGTCGATGACGGCTTCGCGCTCTATGAATCGAACGCGATCGCCGAATATCTCGAGGACCGCTTCCCGGAGAGGCCGCTGCTGCCGAAGGAAGCCAAGGCCCGCGCCATCGCCCGCCGCCTCATGGCGGAGGCCGATTCCTATCTCGGCCCGATCGGCGGCGAGCTCCTGGACGCGACGCTCTACACCAAGGCGGAAGAGCGCGATCCCAAGAAGATCGCCGGGCTGAAAGCCAAGGTGCGCGAGGAGCTGGCGCGCTGGGAGGCCAGCCTCACCGGCGACTACTTCGCCGGCGGCCTGGGCCTCGCCGATTATGCGACCTATCCCTGGGCGCGGATGCTGGTGCGGGCCGAAGAGCGCGCGCCGGGTCTCGGCTTCAAGCGCGAGGAGCTGCCGCCGAAACTCGCCGCCTGGCTGAAGCGGATCGAGGCGCTGCCCTATTACGAGAAGACCGTGCCGCCGCACTGGCGGGGATAGCGCCGCCTAGGACTGGGCCGAGTGATAGCCCTTCTCGGTCATGCACCGGTCGAAGCCGTCGCCGCCGGCGGAGGTGACCGCGCCGGCCACCAGGCCGATGACGGCGCCGACGCCGGCGCCGACCGCCGCCGCGGGCCCCGGCCCGCCGGTCGAGACGCCGATCAGCGCGCCATGCGCGGCACCGAGGGCGGCGCCGCCGAAGAAGCCCGCCACCAGCGGGCCGAGCGCGCGGCAGTCGGCGGAGTCCATCTCGAGCTGGCGGGGATCCGGCGCCTGATTGCCGTCGCGCAGGAACGCCGTGTCGCTGACGCAACCCGCCAGCATCAGGCTTGCGCCGAGGAGAAGCGCGCCGTGGCGAGCGGATCGTCTCTCCCGGTCGGATGTGCGCCTCATTTCCATCATTCGCGTCGCCGCCGTTCCAGAGCAGGAGACCTCAGACCGGATGATAACCCTTGGCGACCATGCACCTGTCGTAGTTCTTGACGTCGTGCTCGGCGGACAAGCGGCCCATGATCAGCCCGTAGAGGACGCCGATCACCGCCGCGACGATTGCCGCGTTGCGATCCTTCGCGCCATTGGCCGCCACGGCGGCGCCCGCGATCGCGCCCTCGCCGACGCCGAAGACCACGCCCGCCATGACCGGGCGCCATTGCGTGCAGGCGTCGATGTCGGCCTTGACCTGCGCCTGGTCGGTGCCCGGCCGCGCGTAATTCGTGGGGCTGATGCAGCCCTGAAGGAGGGGTGCCGGCAGCGCGACGACGAGACAGAGGCCTGCGGCACACGAGATCCGGCGAATGCCGCCACAGGTGGTGCGCATGGGCTTGTTCCTCCCGTCCAGCACCATTCTAGAGCGTGCGCTTTTTGTTCTCAAGTCGATTCAATACAATCGAAACGCGTATTTCGACTGAGACCCGGGAGAGGAATCTCCGGGCTTTTCAATCGGCAGGACGGAAACGCCGCGCAATCATTCCAAGCGGCGGCCCCGTCCATGTTGCCGCTGCATGTCTCGTCGCGCTGGCGCAATAACGATTGATCGCCCGCCTCATCCACGCGCAGATTCCGCGGCATGACCGTAGGGAGCGGGGGAATGCCGGAGACCAAGCCGGGCGCCGAGGATGTCGGCGCGAAGGCCGCGCGCTATCGCGCCAACCTGCAGGGCGAGGTCGACGGGGCCGCGCTCTATCGCACCTTGGCCGAGATCGAGGCCAATCCGCAGATCGCCGAAGTCTATCGCCGTCTCGCCGCGATCGAGGAGGCGCATGCCGATCTCTGGCGCCGGCAGCTGGCGCGGATCGGCAAGCGCGCCGGCCGGCTGCGTCCGGCCTGGCGCACCCGCGCGCTCGCCTTTCTCGCCCGCCGCTTCGGGCCGGACTTCGTGCTGCCGGTCCTCAACACGCTGGAGCACGCCGATAGCGGCCATTACGACAGCCAGCCCGAGGCCGTCGCCGGTGGCCTGCCCCAGGCCGAGCGCAGCCATGCCCGGGTGCTGGAAGCGATCGCCGGCGGCAAGGGCGGCGGCCTCTCCGGCTCGGTGCTGGGACGGATCGAAGGCCGGCATCGCAGCGGCGGCAATGCGCTGCGCGCAGCCGTGCTCGGCGCCAATGACGGCCTGGTCTCCAATCTCAGCCTGATCACCGGCGTCGCCGGCGCGGCGGCCGACAGCCACGTGCTGCTGGTGACGGGGCTGGCGGGGCTCGTCGCCGGCGCCTGCTCCATGGCGATGGGCGAGTGGCTCTCGGTCACCAGCTCGCGCGAGCTCTACACCCAGCAGATCGGAACCGAGGCGCAGGAACTCGAGCTCGCCCCCGACGAGGAGAAGGAGGAGCTGAAGCTGATCTACCAGGCCAAGGGCCTGCCCGAGGCGCAGGCGAAGGCGCTGGCCGACCGGCTGATCTCCAACAAGGAGACCGCGCTCGACACGCTGGCACGCGAGGAGCTCGGCATCGATCCCGAGGAGCTCGGCGGCTCGGCCTGGGCCGCGGCCGGCTCGTCCTTCGCGCTCTTTGCCGTCGGCGCGATCTTTCCGGTGCTCGGCTTTTTCTTCCTCGAGGGCGAGCCGGCCATCTGGACCGGTGTCGGCCTCAGCGCCGCCGCCTTGTTCGCGATCGGCGCCGGCACCAGCCTCTTCACCGGACGCGGCCTGATCTTCTCCGGCCTGCGCCAGCTCGCGATCGGTCTCGCGGCGGCCGGCGTTACCTATGCGATCGGCCGCGCCATCGGCATCAGCCTGGGCGGTTGAGCGAGGGAGCCGACATGCGCGATCCGCTGTTTCATCACGCGCGTTCCTGTCTGGTCGTGATCGACGTGCAGGACTACTTCCTGAACAAGCTGCCGGAGGCGGAGCGGGCGCCGCTGGTGGCGCGGATCGCCTGGCTGATGCGGGTCGCGGGCGCGCTCGACATCCCGATCGTCGCGACCGCCGAGGACATTCCGCAGGACGGACCGCTGGTGGAAGCCCTCTCCGGCCTGCTGCCCGCCGGCCGAAAGGTGTTCGACAAGCGGATCTTCGGCCTCATGGACCAGCCCGACATCGCCGCGGCCGTCGCGGCGACCGGGCGCAGCGAGTTCGTGCTGGCCGGGCTGGAGACCGATGTCTGCGTCGCGCATTCGGCGCTCGGCCTGCTGGCGGCGGGCCACAAGGTCGCCGCCGTCGAGGATGCCTGCGCCTCGCCGGGGGCGAACCATGGCGCGGGGATCGCGCGGATGCGCGGCGCCGGCGTCGTCGTCACGCAGGCGAAGGGCATCTTCTACGAATGGGTGCGCGATCTTGCGGTCCACGCCCGGGTGCTGGCCGCGATCGGGCGCGAGACGCCGCCGGGGGTCACCCTCTAGCAGGCGTCGTGCCTCAGCAGGCGTCGTGCCTCAGGCGGCGCACGCCGCGCCGCCGCGCGTCCGGCTCAGCACCAGCGACGGCAGCTCACCGAAGGCCTGGGTGAAGTCCTTGCTGAAGCGGCCGAGATCGTTGAAGCCGCAGGCGAAGGCGACGCTGGTCACCGTGGTCGCGGCATCCGGCTTCTCCAGCATCCGGCGCGCCTTGTCGAGGCGCAGCCGGCGGGCGAATTCCAGCGGGGTGTAGCCGCGGCTCTGGCGGAAGGTGCGGAACAGGCTCCTTACGCTGCAGCCCGCGGCGGCAGCCAGGTCCTCGATCGACAGCGGCTGGTTCCAGTTGGCCTCGATGAAGTCCTCGGCACGGCGCACCTGCCGGGGCGCCGCGCCCGACGGTTTCTTCGCCAGCAGGTCGCGGCAGCCGTGGTTGCTGGCCGCCAGGAAGGCGGTGATCATCGCCTGCTCGAGCTCGGAGAGGACCACGTGCGCCGCCTCGCCGCTGACGGTGTCCGCGGCGTGCAGCAGGCAGTCGAGGATCCGGCTCAAGGTCGCCCCCTGCGGCGACGCGAGGTCCAGCACCGGGTCGAAGTCGAGGCCGCAGGTGACCGCGCAGTCCATGATGCCGGCGAGCTTTCGCACCATCATGTCCTTCGGGATCCGCCAGACGATCTGCTCGAAGCCGGGGCTGAAATCGATCTCGGCCTCGGTCATCGAGACGCAGCCCTGCCGCGGGTTGATCGGGAAGAGCTCGCTGCCGATCCAGGTCGCGCCGATGCCGGCATGGTGGAACTGCACGCGAATGTGATCGGGCTCGGGGAAGCGCAGCGCCAGCGGGATGCCGTAGGAGCAGAACCACAGGCTGCTGTTGGGCAGCTTGAAGTGGTTGGCGCGCGCATCGATCTCGCTGGCCCGCGCCGGGAGCTGCACGAGCTTGGCCGCGAGATGGGCGGCGACCGCGTGCTCCAGCACGTCGAGCGCCGATGCGCGGAAAGCGGGGTGTGCATCCAGGGGTATGCCGGGAACGAGCAATATCGCCTCGCCAATGCCTGTCGTGACGATGCGGTTTAACTCCCTTACGAAGCGTTAAATGCATCGCGATTTTTTCTCGACGATTCAAGGACTAGCGTCCCATGCGGCGCGCAAAATTCGAGAATGTAGGCCGCGTGTCGCAACCAATGCGACCCATGTTTCCATCCTAGGTTTTGTTGCGCATATCCCTGTACTCGTTTGGCTCCTCCCGCCGGCGACGAGGCCCGTCTGTTTTTGGCACTCGCCGCCAAGTGGCGGCACTGGGCGCCGAGCGTGACGGCGGCTCGCCCTCTACATTGCCGTCGTACCGGCGACCCATTCACCCGCCGGATGAGAGAGCTGGAGAGGAAACGACATGTCATTGTCAATGTTCGGCGGCGACGCCGCCGCGAAGCAGGCGGCGCTGGACAAGTCCCAGGCCATCATCGAGTTCAACATGGACGGGACCATCATCACCGCGAATGCGAACTTCCTGGGCGCGCTGGGCTACACGCTCGACGAGATCAAGGGCAAGCACCACAGCATGTTCGTCGATCCCGCCTATAAGGACTCCGCCGAATACCGCGAGTTCTGGGCGGCGCTCAGTCGCG
>DASZSL010000114.1:0-53419 GCA_035548715.1 Dongiaceae bacterium | reverse complement strand
CTCCGTGGTGAACTGGTCGGAGGCCGAAGCCATGGCCTTGGCCAGCGAGAGCGTGCCCTCCGGCAGGGCGGCCTCGTCGCATTCGGCGAGCAGCACATGGGTCAGCTTCGGCAGCTCGTGGCGCCAAGTCATCACCTTCTTGCGATAGAGCGCCTCGGTGGTGACCAGCACCTTGGCATCGCCGAGCTCCATGCGGGAACGGATCGGCTCCGGCCCAAAGGCCGAGAACAATGGCGAGAAGACGCTGCCGTTCCTGAGTGTGCCGAGCGCCGCGATGTAGAGCTCGGGGATTCGCCCCATGAGGCCGAAGACCCGGTCGCTCTTGCCGATACCGAGCGTCCGGAGCGTGTTGGCGAAGCGGGCGGTCCGCCGCCCGAGTTCGGCATACGACAGGTCCAGGGTGGTGCCTGTCTTGCCGAGCCAGCGCAGCGCCAAATGCTCGCCACGCCCACGCGTGAGATGGCGACCGATCGCTTCATGCGCGATGTTGAGGGCGCCGCCGGGCAATCCGTCCAGCTCCAGGCGCGCGGAAGCCCACGAGAACGTGCGCCGCGCCTCGCCATAGTCGCGCAGATTGGGCGCGGTTCCGGTCTGCACGCCCGACTTTGGGATGCTATGCCACGGCATCTGGCAGTCCTTCGACCCCCATCAGTCTCCCGCAATCTGCCCGACCTTGGCTACGGCGGCTTTGACTTGCGTAAATCCGGCTCTCGGCGACCCGCCGAGGTTGCGGTTCTCAAGGGAGTGCCGGGCTATCCCGGTGCGAGACTTGATTTCGCGGCCACGGGGGCACCGACAGGCGGCATTTCGCAATAAATGCTCCCGTCCCGCCTATCCCCCTGCGCCGACGGACTTTCTCGGCGCGAGACAGCACCGCCCGAGGCTTAGATGTTCAGATCGTCGATCAGCCGCGTCGGCTTCGCCAATGTCGTGAGGTCCTCAAGCATGGTAAGGCGAATCTCGCCGCCGTTCACCACGACGCCATAGGGTTTCAGCGTCCCAAACGCCCGGGAGAGGTTCTCCGGCGTCATGCCGAGCAAGGCGGCGAGCGTGCGCTTGTCGCAAGGCAGGCTGACCGTCCCGGTGCTGCCTTGTTCCCCATGCAGCCGCAGTAGCAGGTTCGCGAGCCGCTCGACCCCGGTCCGCAGCTTCTGGTTCTTCTGTTCCTTGATCACGGTGCGGAAATCGGAGGCGAGTTCGGCCACCAGCGCCCGCGCGAAGGCCACGTCGCGGTCGAAGGTCACGCGCACGTTCTGCGACGGGATCATCAGGACCCGCGACCGTTCGACGGTTCGCCCGGACATCAGATAGGCGGCGTCCTTCAGCACCGCCGCGAGGATGAAGGTTCCATAGGGCCGAACGAGCTGGAGCGTGGTTTCGCGCTGGTTGCCTTCCGCAAAGAGCTCGACGCAGCCCTCGACGACGATATGCAGGAAGTCGGCGGGGTCGCCCTCGGTGATCAGCTGGACTTGCGGCGGGAAGGTCTGGAGATAGGCTGCTTGGACCAGCAGCGCGAAATTCTCATCCGCCATTGGCGCGAATAGCGGAAGCTGGCGAATGATTGGCAATTCGTCGGGGCGCATTTGGCGTCGTCTTGATATTTATCAATCTATCGTCCGGCAAATTCCGGTAGCCGGACCGGCATATGATAATGACGGTGCCGATTATTGTCATTTGTTTGCATCGCGTCCGTTGTCCCCCGCCTTATTTCTGCGTGCCACCCTAACCCGTTTGACCTGAGTCAACCAGCGCCTCCAGTAGTCTTTGGATCCTAGCGGCCGACTCACGATATCGGCGCGGAGGGGCGCAACCATGAATCGCCTGGATAAGATTACGCCGGCCCGGCAATACCAGGCTCTGGGGATGAGTACGGCGGCTTTTGCAGTCTGTTTTGCCGCCTGGACGATCTTCTCGATCATCGGCATCCGGATCAAACAGAACCTGGCGTTGAACGATACCGAGTTCGGCCTGCTCGTCGCCATGCCGATCCTGAGCGGCTCGCTGAGCCGGATATTCCTCGGCATCTGGACCGACCAGTACGGCGGGCGCCGGGTGTTCGCCCTGGTGATGCTGGTTTCGGCCTTCTTCACCTGGCTGCTCGCCAGCGTCACGACCTATCCGATGTTCCTGTTGGCGGCGCTCGGCGTCGGGCTGGCCGGCGGCGGCTTCGCGGTGGGCGTCGCCTATGTCTCGAAATGGTATCCGCAGGCCAGGCAGGGGACGGCGCTCGGCATCTTCGGCATGGGCAATGTCGGCTCCTCGATCACCAGCTTCGGCGCGCCCTTTCTGCTGCTGGCCCTTGACTGGCAGGGAACGGCGCGGGTCTACGCCGTGCTGCTCGCGGTGGCGGCGGTGCTGTTCTTCCTCCTCTCCAAGGAGGACCCGGCGCTGCAGGAGCGCCGCGCAGCGGGCCGCAAGCCGCGCGGCATGCTGGCGGAGCTCGCGCCGCTGAAGAAGATCCAGGTCTGGCGCTTCGCGCTCTACTATTTTTTCGTATTCGGCGCCTTCGTCGCCTTGGCGCTCTGGCTGCCGCGCTACATCGTCGGCGTCTATGGTGTCGATCTGAAGACGGCAGGCCTGCTCGCTGCGATCTACACCGCCCCTGCCAGCCTGTTCCGGGTCTATGGCGGCTATCTCTCCGACCGCTACGGCGCGCGCAAGGTGATGTATTGGACCTTCGGCATCGCGGCGCTCTGCACCTTCATGCTCTCATATCCGGCAACGGACTACGTCATCCACGGCATCAATGGGCCGATCATCTTCTCGACCCAGATGGGCGTGGTGCCCTTCGTGGTGACGATTGCGGTCCTCGGTTTCTTCATGTCGCTCGGCAAGGCCGCGGTCTACAAGCACATCCCGGTCTACTATCCGGACCACGTCGGCTCGGTCGGCGGTCTGGTCGGCATGGTCGGCGGTCTTGGCGGCTTCGTACTGCCGGTCGCCTTCGGCGCGATGAACGACTTGACCGGAGTGTGGACCAGTTGTTTCGCGTTGCTCTTCGCCATCGCCGCGGTGTCGCTGCTCTGGATGCACTTCGCGATCCGCGCGATGGAGCGCGAAGCGACTGCGGCCGTCGCGGCGCCGGCTTTGCCCGAGCTGCCGGAAATGGCGGAGATCCACAAGCCGGAGCTGGCGCGTCCGCTCGGCGCCACCCTCACCGACTGGCGGCCGGAGGATCCTGCATTCTGGGAGCGGACCGGCCGCAGGATCGCGCGCCGAAATCTCTGGATCTCGATCCCTAGCCTGCTGCTCTCCTTCGCGGTCTGGATGATCTGGAGCGTGGTGGTCACGAAACTGCCCGCGGTCGGCTTCAACTACACGACCGACCAGCTTTTCTGGCTGGCGGCCCTGCCTGGCCTCTCCGGCGCCACCTTGCGGATCTTCTATTCCTTCATGGTGCCGATCTTCGGCGGGCGGCTCTGGACCACGCTCACCACGGCCTCGCTGCTGATCCCGGCCTTCGGCATCGGATATGCGGTGCAGAATCCGGAGACGCCCTATCTGATCTTCCTGGTCCTGTCACTTCTCTGCGGGCTCGGCGGCGGCAACTTCGCCTCGTCGATGGCCAATATCAGCTTCTTCTTCCCGAAGAGCCAGAAGGGCAATGCGCTCGCTCTCAATGCCGGGCTCGGCAATCTCGGCGTCAGCGTGATGCAATTCCTGGTCCCCCTGGTCATCTCCGGCGGCGTGTTCGGGGTGCTCGGCGGCCCGCCGTCCCAGACCGCTGCCGGCGCCAGCCTCTGGATCCAGAACGCCGGCTTCGTCTGGGTGCCGTTCCTGATTCTGGCGACCGTGGCCGCCTGGTTCGGCATGAACGACATCGCTTCGGCCAAGGCGTCGCTCAAGGACCAGTCGGTGATATTCGGCCGGCTGCACAATTGGATCATGTGCTGGCTCTACACCGGCACCTTCGGATCCTTCATCGGCTATTCCGCAGGCTTTCCGCTGTTGATCAAGACGCAGTTCCCGGACGTGGAGCCGCTGAAATACGCCTTCTTGGGGCCGCTGGTCGGCGCACTCTCCCGCGCCGCAACCGGCTGGATCTCCGACCGCTACGGCGGCGGCCGCGTCACGCTCTGGACCTTCGTTCTGATGATCGCGGCGGTCGGTGGCGTGATCTACTTCATCGCCACCAAGGACCAGCCGGGGGCCTTCTGGGGCTTCTTCGCGATGTTCATGATCCTGTTCCTCGCGACCGGGATCGGCAATGCCTCCACCTTCCAGATGATCCCGGTGATCATGCGCAAGGAGATGGACCGCCTGATGCCGCAGCTCGCCGCGCCCGACCGCCTGCGCCAGGCGGAGAAGGAGGCGGCGGCGATCATCGGCTTCACCTCGGCGATCGCGGCCTACGGCCTGTTCTTCATTCCGAAAGCCTATGGGACGTCGATCGTGCTCACCGGCGGTCCGACCGCGGCACTCTGGGGCTTCATGGCCTTCTACGTGATCTGCGTGCTGGTCACCTGGTTCTTCTACACCCGGCGGACCGGCCTGCTCTACGAGATCGAGCGCGGGGGCGCCGGGCCCGCTGACGCCAAAGACCGCACATTGATCGGAGCATCGCGATGAGCCTCCTGCTCGACCGCCTCAACTTCTTCGCGCGAAAGAACGTCGACACCTTCTCGGACGGCCACGGGGTCACCACCAACGAGACCCGGGCATGGGAGGAGGGTTACAGGAAGCGCTGGCAGCACGACAAGATCGTGCGCTCGACCCATGGCGCCAACTGCACCGGCTCATGCTCCTGGAAGATCTACGTGAAAGGCGGGATCGTCACCTGGGAGACGCAGCAGACCGACTATCCGCGCACCCGCCCCGACCTGCCGAACCACGAGCCGCGCGGCTGCTCGCGCGGCGCCAGCTATTCCTGGTACATGTATTCCGGCAACCGGGTGAAATATCCGCTGATCCGGGCGCGGCTGCTGAAGGCATGGCGGGCGGCGCGCGTCACCCGGACGCCGGTCGCCGCCTGGACCTCGATCGTCGAGAATCCGGAGATCCGTGCCTCCTACGTCAAGCAGCGCGGTCTCGGCGGCTTCGTCCGTGCCAAGTGGGACGAGGTCAACGAGATCATCGGCGCCGCCAATGCCTATACCGCCAGGACCTACGGCCCGGACCGCATCATCGGCTTCTCGCCGATCCCGGCGATGTCGATGGTCTCCTACGCGGCGGGCTCGCGCTACCTGTCGCTGCTGGGCGGCGTCTGCATGTCGTTCTACGACTGGTACTGCGACCTGCCGCCGGCATCGCCCCAGACCTGGGGCGAGCAGACCGACGTGCCGGAATCCGCCGACTGGTACAATTCCGGCTTCCTGATCCTCTGGGGCTCCAACGTGCCGCAGACGCGCACGCCCGACGCCCACTTCTACACCGAGGTCCGCTACAAGGGCGCCAAGTCGGTCGTGGTCTCGCCCGACTACAGCGAAGCCGCGAAATTCTCCGATCTCTGGCTGCATCCGAAGCAAGGCACGGACTCCGCGCTCGCCATGGCGATGGGCCACGTAATCCTGCGCGAGTTCCACCTCGACCGGCAGACCGAGTATTTCGATGACTACTGCCGGCGCTACACCGATATGCCGATGCTGGTGAAGCTCGTGAAGCAGGGTGCGCATTACGTGCCCGATCGCCTGCTGCGCGCCTCGGACTTCGCGGACGGCCTGGGCGAAGCCAACAATCCGGATTGGAAGACCGTCGCCTTCGACCGCAAGTCGCGCCAGGCGGTCGCGCCGCTGGGCTCGGTCGGCTACCGCTGGGGCGAGCAGGGCAAGTGGAACCTGGAGCAGAAGGACGGCGCGGGTCGCGAGATCGATCTCGAAATGAGCTTCGTGCAGGACGGCGACCACGACGCGATCGTGGACGTCGGGTTCCCTTACTTCGGCAATCGCGAGCATGACCACTTCAAGGGGACCGAGCATCCCGGCGTCCTGCCGCGCGCGGTTCCGGCGAAGTCGTGCCGGCTCAAGGACGGCGACGCCCTGGTCGCGACGGTATTCGACCTTTTCGTCGCCAATTACGGGCTCGACCGCGGGCTGGGTTCCAGCTTCGTCGCCAAGGGCTATGACGCGGACGTACCCTATACCCCGGCTTGGGCCGAGCGCATCACCGGCGTTCCGGCGCAGCAGATCATCACGGTCGCACGCGAGTTCGCCCGCAACGCGGAGAAGACCAATGGCCGCTCCATGGTCATCCTCGGCGCGGGCCTCAACCACTGGTACCACATGGACATGAACTACCGGGGGATCATCAATCTCCTGGTGATGTGCGGCTGCGTCGGCCAGTCGGGCGGCGGCTGGTCGCATTACGTCGGGCAGGAGAAGCTCCGGCCGCAGACCGGCTGGTTGCCGCTGGCCTTCGCCCTCGACTGGGCGCGCCCGCCGCGGCAGATGAACTCGACTTCGTTCTTCTATGCGCATTCCGACCAGTGGCGCTACGAGACGGTGAACGTCGGCGAGATCCTGTCGCCGACCGCACCGGAGGGCCCCTGGGACGGCGCCATCATCGACTACAACGTCCGCGCCGAGCGGATGGGTTGGCTGCCATCGGCGCCGGCGCTGAAGACCAATTCGCTGGAGATCGCCGCCGCCGCGGCGAAGGCCGGCCTGGAACCGAAGGACTACGTCGTCCGGGGCCTGAAGGACGGCAGCCTCGAGCTCGCCTGTCATGACCCGGATGACCCGAAGAACTGGCCGCGGAACATGTTCGTCTGGCGGTCGAACCTGCTCGGCTCCTCGGGCAAGGGTCACGAATACTTCCTGAAGCATCTGCTCGGGACCAGTCACGGCGTCCAAGGCAAGGACCTCGGCGCGCTCGGCGGCGAGAAGCCGAAGGACGTCGTCTGGCGCGACGAGGCGCCGGAAGGGAAGCTCGACCTCCTGGTGACGCTGGACTTCCGCATGTCCACGACCTGCGTCTATTCCGACATCGTTCTTCCGACGGCCACCTGGTACGAGAAGAACGACCTCAACACGTCGGACATGCATCCCTTCATCCACCCGCTGACGGCCGCGGCCGATCCCGCCTGGGAGGCGCGCTCCGACTGGCAGATCTACAAGGGGATCGCCGAGGCCTTCTCCCGCGTGGCGCCGGAAGTGCTCGGCGTCGAGAAGGATGTGGTGCTGACGCCGATCCAGCACGACACCGCCGGCGAAATGGCGCAGGCGCTCGACGTGAAGGACTGGACCAGGGGCGAGGTCGAGCCTGTCCCCGGCAGGACCATGGCGCAGATCGCCGTGGTCGAGCGTGACTATCCCAATCTCTACAAGCGCTTCACCGCGCTTGGCCCGCTGATGACCAAAGTCGGCAACGGCGGCAAGGGCATCGCCTGGAACACCGAGCACGAGGTCGAGAACCTCAAACGCCTTAACGGGGCGGTCGAGGCGGGAGCGACCCAGGGCCTGCCGAAGATCGAGACCGATATCGACGCGGCGGAGGTCATCCTGATGCTGGCGCCGGAGACCAACGGCGAGGTCGCGGTCAAGGCTTGGGAGGCCTTGTCCGAGTATACGGGGCGCGAGCACGCGCATCTCGCCTTGCCGAAAGAGGAGGAGAAGATCCGTTTCCGCGACGTGGTGGCGCAGCCAAGGAAGATCATCTCCTCGCCCACCTGGTCGGGCCTGGAATCCGAGCATGTCTGCTACAACGCCGGCTACACCAACGTGCACGAGCTCATTCCCTGGCGTACGCTCAGCGGGCGCCAGCAGCTCTACCAGGACCACCTCTGGATGCGCGCCTTCGGCGAGGCGCTCTGCGTCTATCGCCCGCCGATCGACACCAAGTCGGTGAAGCCGGTCATCGACCGTAAGCCCAACGGCCAGAAGCAGGTGGTGCTGAACTTCATCACCCCGCATCAGAAATGGGGCATTCATTCGACCTACACCGACAACCTGCTGATGCTGACCCTCTCGCGGGGCGGGCCGATCGTCTGGATCTCGGAGATCGACGCGGCGAAGGCGGCGATCGTCGATAACGACTGGGTCGAGGCCTACAATAGCAACGGCGCCCTGGTCGCCCGCGCCGTCGTGTCCCAGCGCATCAAGGAAGGGACGATCTTCATGTACCACGCCCAGGAGAAGATCGTGAACGTGCCGGGCGCCGAGACCACGGGCCAGCGCGGCGGCATCCACAACTCCGTCACCCGGGCGATCCTGAAGCCCACCCACATGATCGGCGGCTATGCCCAGCAGTCCTATGGATTCAACTACTACGGCACGGTCGGCTCCAACCGCGATGAGTTCGTGATCGTACGGAAGCTGGACAAGGTCGATTGGCTCGACGAACCCGCGCACAAGCCTGCCGGCGTTAAGGAGGCCGCAGAATGAAGATTCGCGCTCAGATCGGCATGGTGCTCAACCTCGACAAGTGCATCGGCTGTCACACCTGCTCCGTCACCTGCAAGAACGTCTGGACCAACCGCGAGGGCATGGAATACGCGTGGTTCAACAACGTCGAGACCAAGCCGGGCATCGGCTATCCCAAGGACTGGGAGAACCAGAAGCGCTGGAACGGCGGCTGGCGCCGCCGCGCAAACGGCCGCCTGGAGCCGAAGATGGGCGCAAAGTGGCGAATCCTCGCGAAGATCTTCGCTAATCCGGACCTGCCGGAGATCGACGACTACTACGAGCCATTCACCTTCGATTACGAGCACCTGCAGACCGCGCCGGAATCGAAGGCTGCCCCGACCGCGCGCCCGCGCTCGCTGATCACCGGCGAGCGGATGGAGAAGATCGAGTGGAGCGCCAACTGGGAGGAGATCCTGGGCGGCGAGTTCGCGAAACGCTCGGCGGACTACAATTTCGAGGGCGTGGAGAAGGAGATCTACGGCCAGTTCGAGAACACGTTCATGATGTACCTGCCGCGGCTCTGCGAGCACTGTCTCAATCCGACCTGTGTTGCCGCCTGTCCCTCGGGCGCCATCTACAAGCGCGAGGAGGACGGCATCGTGCTGATCGACCAGGAGCGCTGCCGCGGCTGGCGCATGTGCGTTTCCGGCTGCCCCTACAAGAAGATCTATTACAACTGGTCGACCGGCAAGTCGGAGAAGTGCATCTTCTGCTACCCGCGCATCGAAGCCGGCCAGCCGACGGTCTGCTCCGAGACCTGCGTCGGCCGGATCCGGTATCTCGGCGTGTTGCTCTACGACGCCGACCGCATCGAGGCCGCGGCGGCGACTCCGGACGAGAAGGATCTCTACGAGGCGCAGCTCGGCGTCTTCCTCGATCCCAACGACCCGAAGGTGATCGCGCAGGCACGCGCCGACGGCGTGCCGGAGCCCTGGCTCGAGGCGGCGAAGCATTCGCCGGTCTACAAGATGGCGATGGAGTGGAAGGTCGCCTTCCCGCTGCATCCCGAATACCGCACGCTGCCGATGGTCTGGTACGTGCCGCCGCTCTCGCCGATCCAGTCGGCCGCCGAGGCGGGAAAGATCGGCCTCGACGCCGGCATGCCGGATGTCCGCAGTCTTCGCATCCCCGTGCGCTACCTCTCGAACCTGCTGACCGCGGGCAAGGACGAGCCGGTGATCCATGCCCTGGAGCGCATGCTGGCGATGCGCGGCTATATGCGGACGAAGACCATCGACGGGATGATCGACGAAGGGATCGCCGCGCGGGTAGGACTCAGCGGCGCGCAGATCGAGAACATGTACCACGTGATGGCGATCGCAAACTACGAGGACCGCTTCGTCATCCCGACCAGCCATCGCGAGATCGGCGAGGACGCCTATGACACGCGGGGTTCCTGCGGATTCTCCTTCGGCAACGGTTGTTCCGGCGGTTCCTCGACGCCGGACCTCTTCGGCGCCAAGCGCAAGAAGACCGTCCAGACGCCGACGGAGGTGTTCTGATGACTCCGACCTTCAAGCTGCTCTCGGTGCTGCTCAGCTATCCGGACGACGCACTGGCCGAGGCGGCCGGCGAGCTTCTCCATGCGATCGCGCAGGATTCGCTGCTCGACCGGGAACGGCGGTCGAGGCTCGCCGCCCTGGTCGACGAGATCGCCAGCCGCGATCTCATGGACCTGCAGGAACGCTACGTCTTCCTGTTCGACCGCACCCGCTCCCTGTCGCTGCATCTCTTCGAGCATATCCACGGCGAGAGCCGCGATCGCGGCCAGGCCATGGTGGACCTGCGCGGCATGTACGAGGCAGCGGGGCTCGATGTTGTCGCCAATGAGCTGCCGGACTACCTGCCGCTGTTCCTGGAGTTCCTGGCGACCCGGCCGATCGCCGATGCGCGTGATCTCCTGCGGCAGACGCTCCACATCATCACGGCGATCCGCGAGCGCCTGGTCAAGCGCGGCAGCACCTATGCGGCGGTCTTCGAGGCGCTAGAATCCCTGGCGGCGGCGCGACCCAGTCCGGAAGACCTCGAAGCCCTTCGCCAGGCGCCGGACGACGATCCCGGCGACCTGACCGCGCTGGACCGCGCCTGGGAGGAGGAGCCGGTGACATTCGGACCCGGTGCTTCGAGCGCCTGCCCGGCGGAGCGTCTCGAGACGCGGTTGCGTGCGTCGATCCGTTCGGCGTCGGAAACTGCCTCGGGAGACGCAAGATGACCCTCGACCTCAACACCATCCTCTACGGCATCTATCCCTACATCGCGCTCGCCGTGCTGGCCCTGGGCTCGATCGTGCGCTACGACCGCGAGCCCTATACTTGGCGCTCGGGCTCGAGCCAGCTCCTGCGCCGCAAGCAACTGGTCTGGGGTTCGGTGCTGTTCCATGTCGGCGTGCTGGTGATCTTCGCCGGACACTTCGTCGGTCTGCTGACGCCGATCGTCGTCTTCGAGGCGCTCCACGTTTCGCACCAGGCGAAGCAGCTTCTCGCCATGATCGCCGGCGGGGTCGCGGGAGTCATGGCGCTGGCCGGCGCAACGCTCCTGATCCACCGCCGTCTGTTCGATTCCCGTATCCGCAAGACCTCGAGCTTCAGCGACATCGCGATCCTGCTGCTGCTCTATGCCCAGCTCTGGCTGGGCGTTTTCACGATCCCGGTCTCGGCCCAGCATCTCGATGGCGGCGAGATGGTGAAATTCATGACCTGGGCGCAGGGAATTTTCACCCTGCAGCCTGGCGCCGCAAATCTCATCGCCGACGCGCATCCGATCTTCAAGCTGCACCTCTTCCTCGGCCTGACCATCCTGCTGCTCTTCCCCTTCACGCGTCTCGTGCACATGCTGAGCGCGCCGGTCCGCTACATCTGGCGGCCGGGCTATCAGGTCGTGCGCAGCCGGCGCCGACTGCCCGCGGAGTGACCGGAATGTCCCGCCAGGTCGACGAAGCCATCGCCGAGTTCCGCGCCTTCCAGGCCCGTCCCGCGCCGTCCGAGCCGGAGATCCGCGTCAACGATGTCGTGATCACGGCCGAGGCGGTCCGGCGCGAGGCGCAGAACCACCCGGCGCCCGACCCGAAGGCCGCCCTGGAAGCGGCGGCCCGGGCCTTGGTGGTCCGCGAGCTCTTGCTCCAGGAGGCGCGACGGCTGCGCCTCGCCGTCAGCCCGGCGCAGGACGCCAAGGGCCGTTCGGAGACCGAAGAGGACGCGCTGATCTCCGTCTTGCTCGACATGGAGCTGCATGTCCCCAAGGCGGACGAGGCGAGCTGCCGACGGTATTTCGAGAACAACCGTCGCAGGTTCCGTTCGCCCGATCTTTATGAAGCGCGCCATATCCTTCTCGCCGCGGCAGCGGATGACGGCATGGCGCGAGAGCAGGCGCGCGGCCTTGCGGAGCGGCTGATCGGCATGCTCACGGCAGAGCCAGGACGATTCTCCGAGCTCGCCTCGACACATTCGGCCTGTCCGTCGCGCAACCAAGGCGGAAACCTTGGGCAGCTTGCATCCGGTCAGACGGTGCCGGAGTTCGAGACATTCCTGTTCAACTTGGAGCAGGGGCAGCTCTGCCCCGTGCCGGTGCCTACCCGTTTCGGCTTTCATGTGGTCCGGCTCGACCGGAAGATTGCAGGGCGCCCGATCGAGTTCGACATGGTTCGGCAGAAGGTCGCCGACTATTTGGAGGCGGCGAGTTGGAGCCGGGCCGTGGCGCAGTATGTCGCGATCCTGGCGGGAGCCGCGCGAATCGAGGGTATCACGCTCACGGCGGCCGATTCACCCCTGGTGCAATGAAGGGACGGCCAGGACGTCACCGCGATCAGACTCCTATTGAGCCGCGGCAGCGTTACATCGGACCCATATTTCTCGACCGCGGTCTTGGGCGGTCTCTCGGGCGGCGGGCGGGGTGACGCGCGAGTCCGAACCTTTGAGAAACGAAAGAAACCAAGAACATCATAGTCCCTTGGCCGGCGGTTCAATTCGTTCGGTGCTGGCGTACGGGATCGGGACGGTGCCTTCCAACGCGCCCGACGGCCCGGATCCGCCCGTGATCGGCTTGTAACAAACCAACGGTCTCCTTCGCCGACGCATGACGGTTGATCCTAGTCAAAGCAGCGGCGGGCAAAAGCGGGCGAAATCCGAAGGTGCTGGGTGCTTCCGCCCGGCTTCAAGAGGAGGTTCCGATGCTCGAACTGCGCAAATGGTGCCGGCGGAGCGCCGAGGTCCTGGCTTGCGCCGCAATCGTCGCGGCGGCGGGCTCGGCGGCTCTCGCCGAGGACGCCGAACTGTCATCCGCATCTTTCACTGCCGATTTTTCGGCCATGGCGAAGCTGAAGCCGGTGGTCGCCCAGGGCAAGGGCAAGATCGGCATCCTGCTGCCCGAGACCACGACGTCGGCGCGTTATACCGCCTTCGACGAGCCGTATCTCAAGAAGGCCTTCCAGGCTGCGGGGCTGCCCGCCAGCGAGTACATCATCACCAATGCGCAAGGCAGCGAGTCGACCGAGCTGACCCAGGCGCAGTCCGCGATCTCGCAAGGCGCCACCGTGCTGCTGATGGACCCGATTTCCTCCGGCGTCGGCGCGTCGATCGAATCCTACGCCAAGGCCCATGGCGTGCAGGTCATCGATTACGACCGGTTGACTCTGGGCGGCAGCCGCGCCTTCTATGTGAGCTTCGACAACGTCTCGGTCGGAAAGCTGATCGGCGAGGGCATGGTCGCCTGCCTGAAGGACTGGAACGTCGCCAAGCCGCAGCTCCTGGTCATGCGTGGCGCGCCGACCGACAACAACGCGACCCTGTTCGCCCAGGGCTATAATGGCGTCCTCGAGCCGCACTTCTCGGCCGGCGAGTACGTCAAGGCCGGGGAGCCTGCCGGCACCTGGGATCCGGCGACCGCCCGGACGACGTTCGAGGAGCAGTACACAGCGCATCCCGACATCAACGCCGTGGTGACGCCGAACGATGACAACGCCAATGCCGTGATCTCGTACCTGAAGACCCTGAAGGTTCCGGCCCAGCGCTTCCCGACGACCGGGCAGGACGCGACCCTGACCGGATTGCAGAACGTGCTCTCCGGCTATCAGTGCGGCAGCGTGTACAAGCCGATCTACCTCGAGGCCCAGGCGGCGGCCGCACTGGCGATCTATCTGCGGGCGGGTGTTCAGCCGCCGGCCGCGCTGGTCAACGGCTCGACGATGGATTCGCAGGCGAACAGCCAGGTTCCCTCGGTGCTGCTGACTCCGATCTGGGTGACGCCGAAGAACATGGCGGCGACGGTCGTGAAGGACGGCTTCGTCGCATCCTCCAAGCTCTGCGCGGGCAAGCTGGAGGCGGCCTGCAAGGCGAATGGGATCGGCAAGTGACAGAGGCGCCGCGATGGCCGAGCCCGAGGTGACCGCGGCCGAACCGCTTCTCCGCCTGCGTGGGTTCGGGAAGCGGTTCGGCGCCGTCCAAGCGCTGGCGGATGTCGATCTCGACATTCCGGCCGGCCAGGTGACCGCCCTGGTCGGCGATAACGGCGCCGGCAAGTCGGTCCTCATCAAATGCATCGCCGGCATCCACGAGCCGGATGCCGGCGAGATGCGTTGGGAGGGACGTCCGGTGCGAGTCCGCAACCCGCGCGAAGCCTCGGCGCTCGGCATCGAGGTCGTCTATCAGGACCTCGCGCTCTGCGACAACCTGGACGTGGTCGAGAACATGTTTCTCGGCCGCGAGCGGCTGCACCGCGGCCTGCTGGACGAAGACAGCATGGAGCGGTCGGCCAGCCGGACGCTCTCGGATCTCCGGGTCACCACGCTCTCCTCGGTGCGCCAGGAGGTCGGGGCCCTCTCCGGCGGCCAGCGCCAGTCGATCGCCGTCGCCAAGGCCGTTATGTGGAACTCGAAGCTGGTCATTCTCGACGAGCCCACCGCGGCCTTGGGCGTCGCCCAGACCGAGCAGGTCCTGAATCTGGTCCGGCGGCTCGCCGACCAGGGCCTCGCGGTCATCCTGATCTCGCACAACCTGAACAACGTGTTCGCGGTCGCCGACCGGCTGGCGATCCTGCGTCTCGGCCACCTGGTCAGCAGCGGAAAGGCGAGCGAGTTCGATCCGCAGCGAACGGTCGAGCTGATGACCACCGGGCGGTCCAGCACGCCCCCTGCGCACGCCTTGCCGGCAGTGGAGAAAGTGACGCCGTCGCGGCCCATCGCGGAGGCGGGGCCGGGACCGGCGCCGCAGATCCGCAGTCCCCGCGACGAAGAGCCGCTCGCCCGAGCCGGTGGCGGACCGTCGCTCGGCTTCGGCGCCTACCTTCGCGGCTGGTGGGCGCGGGTCCGTGCCGGCCAGAGCGGCGTCCTCCCTGTGCTGGTCGGGGTCATCCTCATCGCCTTGATCTTTCAGCTGCAGAATCCGCGTTTCCTCTCCGCCGGCAACCTGGTCAACCTGATGGTCCAGGGCTCGGTCTTCATGCTGATCGGCATGGGTGCGGTCTTTGTGCTCCTGCTCGGCGAGATCGATCTCTCGCTGGGCTTCGTCGCGGGCATTGGCGGGACGGTTGCCACCGAGCTCGTCCAGCCGGAGATCGCCTGGCCATGGTGGGCGGCCATTCTCGCGGCGCTGGCGGTGACGAGCGGTCTCGGCTTCTTCCAGGGAACGCTGATCACGCGGCTGCGGCTGCCGTCATTCGTCGTGACGCTCGCGGGCCTGCTCGGCTTCCAGGGCATCATGATCGCCTTGCTCGGCACCGGCGGGACGATCCCCATTCCGGACGATATCATCAACGATCTGGCCAATGGGACCCTCAGCCCGGTCGGCGGCTGGATCCTCACCATCATCGTCGTGCTGCTGTTTGCCGGCGCGACGCTGGTCGGCGATTGGCGGCGTCGGCGAAGCGGCTTGGTCGTCGCGCCCTTCGCCTTGACGATCCTGAAGATCGTGGCCGGCGCCATCGCCGGCGCCGTCGTCGTGCTGATCAGCAATGTGGATCGCGGCGTGCCTGCGTTTCCGGTCAACGGCATGCCTTATGTGGTGCCGATCGTCTTCGTCGTGCTGATCGCCTGGTCATTCCTGCTGGGGCGGACGCGCTTCGGGCGATACGTCTGTGCGATCGGCGGCAGCGCCGAGGCGGCCCGGCGAGCCGGCATCAGCCTCGCCGCCATCCGCAGCACCGCCTTCACCCTGGCCGGCCTCACCGCCGGTATCGGCGGCATCATCTACGCCTCGCGGCTCAGGTCCATGTCCACGAGCTTCGACGGCGGCACGATCGCCCTCTATGTCGTCGCGACGGCCGTGATCGGCGGGACGAGCCTGTTCGGCGGAAGAGGGCATCCGCTGCATGCCGTGCTGGGCGGCATCGTCATCGCCGCCATCGTGAACGGAATGGCGTTGCTCGGCCTCAGTGCCGCCATTCAGCTTATGGCAACGGCCCTGGTGCTCCTGGCCTCGATCGCGGTCGATGTCGTGGTGCGGCGCCGCGGGGAGACGACGCGATAGGCGCGTAGGGCGAATTGGGCCGCGTGGCGGCGGAAAGCGAAGGCCGACAGCAAACTGTCTGGAGCCGGCTGGCCCAGGGCCTGGCGGGTTCGCGGATGCCGCAGGATCTATGGCACGACGAGAACTGCGCAGGGCGCCAGCGTGACGATCTTCTGCGAAACGCTGCCCAGAAGGAGCCCGCCCAGACGGCCCCTGCCGCGACGGCCGACGACGATCAAGTCGGCTCCGGTCCGTGCCGCCGTCTCGAGAATCGTTTCCGTGGCGTCGCCCCAGCCGGTATGCGTCTCCACATGCGGCACGCCGTTTTGCTCGGCGATGCGCCGCGCGTCGAGAAGGGTTCGGTTCATCAGCAGATCGATCGCCGAACCGACGTCGCCTTCGGCGCGCGCGAGCGGTTTCAGGCGCCCATCGATCGCGTCATTGCCGACGGTAATGATCGAGAGGGTCGCGCCGGTCGATCTCGCCAATGCCGCGGCGGCGGCAACGCCCCTTGCGGCCCCCTGCGATCCATCCGTCGCAGCCAGAATGTGTTTCATGTCCGATATTTTCCCAGCCAACGATGCCCATGTTTGCACGCCGCGGCCGGCGGTCCATGATGCAGATCAAGGCGATCCGGCGGGCCATGCAGGATAGTTCGCATATGGATCCGGTCCCGCCCAGCGTCAGCGCCGCTCCCCCGGGCCCCGGCGGTCCCGGGCGGGTGCGCCGGCGGAGGTCGTGGCTGCTCTGGGGCGCTGCCATTGTGTTCATCATCGTCCTGGGCGTCGTGCGCTTCGGCGGGGATGGCTTCGGACGCCAGACGCTGGCGGAGCTGCAGTCGAGGTTCGGCCTTGGAAAGACGCCGGCCGAACTCGCCGTCTCGGGGAACATCGAAGCGCACCAGAGCGTCCTGGCCTTCAAGACGGTCCAGTCACGCGTCGTTGATCTGCCGTTCGATGAAGGGCAATGGGTCAAGGCGGGGACGCTGATCGCGCGGGTTGACGACACCGACTATCGTCAGCAAGTGGCAATTGCGGAGGCGGCGCTGGAGGTTCAAAAGCGTCAGCTTGCCGCAGCCGAACAAAATCAAGTGGCCGCGCAAAAGACGGTCGCCAGCGACCAGGCCGATCTGTCGATGAAGAGCCTCGACTATGAGCGGTATCAGTCGCTTTGGGGACGTGGCTACACGCCCACGCAGCAGCGCGACCAGGCTGCCACGGCCGTGCGCGAGGCACAGGCGGGTCTAGAGCGCGATCAGGCCCTGGAGGCGGCGGCCGGTCGCAACATCGAGCTGGCGCAGGCCAACATCCAGAGTGCCGAAGAAGCGCTGACCATGGCGCGGATCGTGCTTGGCTACTGCACGCTGACGGCGCCGTTCGACGGCGTGATCCTGGTGCGCGAGGCTGAGCTCGGCGAGATCGTGACGCCGGCATCGCCGATCGTCACCTTGGCCGATCTCGATCACGTCTGGCTCCGCGCTTATGTCAACGAGACCGACATCGGGCGCGCAAGGCTGGGGGCCAAGGTCGCCGTCACGACCGATACCTTCCCCGGCAAGGTCTATGAGGGTCGGATCTCCTTCATATCCCCCAGTGCCGAATTCACGCCCAAGACCGTCGAGACGCATGCCGAACGCGTCACGCTGGTCTATCGGATCAAGATCGACATCGACAATCCGACGCATGAGTTGGTTCCGGGGATGCCGGCCGATGCCGCCATATCGCTGACGGCGCCATGACCGCCGCTGCCGTTCCGGCCCGCGGGGGCCAGATCGAGGTCGTCGGCCTCGCGAAGGCATTCGACGGGACGCGGGCGGTCGATGGGATCGGTTTCTCGGTCGAGGCGGGCGAGATCTTCGGTCTGGTCGGGCCCGACGGCGCCGGCAAGACCACGGTCCTGCGGATGCTTGCCGGCGTCATGCCTCCGGAGCGGGGGCGCATCACGATCGACGGGGTCGACGTCGTGGCGGACCCGGAACGGGCGAAGCGGCACCTCAGCTACATGCCGCAGCGTTTCGGCCTATACGAGGA
This sequence comes from Dongiaceae bacterium, assembly GCA_035548715.1. Lineage (GTDB taxonomy): Bacteria > Pseudomonadota > Alphaproteobacteria > Dongiales > Dongiaceae > Dongia. The sequence continues at coordinate 35,614 of DASZSL010000114.1, read as the reverse complement.
TCTGACGGTCGACGAGAACATCCGCTTCTATGCGGACCTCTTCGAGATCCCGCGCCGCCAGCGCGAGGAGCAGGTCGTGCCGCTGCTTGCGGCTTCCGGCATGGAATCCTTCCGCCGCCGCCTGGCCGGCAATCTTTCGGGCGGGATGAAACAGAAACTCGGCCTGGTTTGCGCGTTGATCCACACGCCGCGGGTTCTGCTGCTCGATGAGCCGACGACCGGCGTCGACCCGGTCTCGCGGCGCGACTTCTGGAGGATTCTCTATTCGCTGCGCGAAAGCGGCGTCACGATCCTGATCTCCACGGCATATCTCGACGAGGCCGAGCGCTGCTCGCGGCTGGCTCTGCTGCACCGCGGCCGGATCGAGCACAACGACAGCCCGAGGCGGTTGAAGGAGCGCATGCCGGGCGTCGTGGTGGTCGTCGCCTCGCGGGATCCCCGGGCCGTGCGCGATGCCATCGGCGGGCTGCCGGGTGTCGGCAGCGTGCTGTTGGTCGGCGACGGGGTCCGGGCGGTCATCGACGATACGTCGCGGATAGCCGCCCTCGGGGATGCGCTGTCGAAGCGGGGCGTGCAGTTCGGAGCGATCGCCGCCACCGAGCCGTCGATCGAGGATCTTTTCGTGGCGCTCCTGCAGGACCGGAAGGAAGCGGCATGAGCGCGGCCGCAAGCCCGATCCTCGCCGAAGACCTGGTCAAGCGGTTCGGCAGCTTCGTCGCCGTCGACCATGTCAGCTTCCGGATCGAAAGGGGGGAGATCATCGGTTTCCTCGGGCCGAACGGGGCGGGTAAGTCGACCACCCTCCGGATGCTCTGCGGCCTGCTCCGGCCGAGCGGGGGCCGTGCGCTGGTGGCGGGCTTTGACGTGGCCCGCGACGCCGAAAAGGTGAGGACGCAGATCGGCTACATGTCGCAGAAGTTCTCGCTCTATCCCGATCTCACGGTGATGGAGAATCTCCGCTTCTTCGGCGGGATGTATCGTGTCCCGCGCGGCATCCTCCCTGAACGCATCGCCTTCGCGGTCTCGATGGCGGGCCTGGCCGGCCGCGAAAACGCCCTGGTGTCGACGCTGGCTGGCGGATGGAAGCAGCGCCTGGCGCTGGGCTGTGCCATCCTCCACCGGCCTCCCATCCTGTTTCTCGACGAGCCGACCTCCGGCGTGGATCCGGAGTCCCGCCGCCGCTTCTGGGATCTCATCCACGCCTTCGCCGCCGACGGCGTCACGGTCCTGGTCTCGACGCACTACATGGACGAGGCCGAATACTGCAACCGGATCGCACTCATCGACCGCGGCCGGCTGATCGAGTTGGCCAGTCCCAGCGCCCTCAAGCGGCGATCGCTCGGCGGAGAGCTCCTCGCGCTCGAGTGCGATCCGCTCGGCGCGGGACTGACGGCGCTGCAGTCCTGGCCGGAGACCATCGATGCGGCGCTGTTCGGCAACGCGATTCACGTCCTGGTGAAGGATGCCGCCGCTGCACTGTCGGCACTGCCGGCGTACCTGGCGAGCGCCGGCGTCCGGACCGAAAAGATCGCCCGCATCGAGCCCACCATCGAAGACGTGTTCGTCCGGATGGTCGGGGCGAACCTGGCGGGGGGCAACGGGCGGTCATGAGGCTTCGACGGGTGCGTGCCATCGCCGTCAAGGAGATGCTCCAGGTCTGGCGCGATCCGATCAGCCTGATGATCGCGCTCCTGATGCCGTTCATGCAGATGATGCTTCTCGGATACGGCGTCAGCCTCGACGTGAAGCACTTGCCGGTCTGCGCCTTCGACCGCGAGGTCAGCCAGCAGAGCCGCTCCCTCATCGACCGTTTCCGGGCGTCCCAGTACTTCCGGCTGGCGGCGACCCCCGCCAGCTACCGCGAGGTGACGCAGGCGCTCGATCGCGGCACCTGCAGGCTGGCGCTGGTGATCCCGCCCGACTTCACCGAGCGCCTGAGCGACATGCGGCAGAGCTCGGTGCAGGTCCTCATCGATGCGACGGACACGAACACCGCCAACATCGCGCTGGGTTATGCCCAGGCGGTGATTTCGGGCTACGCGTCGGATATCTCGGCGGGGACGGGCGGCGCGTCTGCGGCGGCGTCCCAGCTCATCGCGGTCGAGTCGCGGGTGTGGTTCAACGAGGACCTGCAGAGCCGGAACTTCATCATCCCGGGCGTGGTGGCCCTGGTGATGGCTCTGGTCGGCGCCCAGCTCACCTCGCTGACGATCGCGCGCGAATGGGAGCGGGGGACGATGGAGCTGCTGATCTCGACCCCGGTCACGCCGATGGAGCTGATGCTGGGCAAGCTGGCGCCCTATTTCGCGATCGGCATGCTGGATGCGGCGTTCTGCCTCGGCGTGGCGGTGTTCTGGTTCGGCGTGCCGTTCCGCGGCGAGGTGCTGGTCCTTCTTGCCACGACGGCGCTGTTCCTGATGGTCATTCTGGGGCTCGGCTACATGATCTCCAGCAGGATTCGAAGCCAGGTGGGTGCGGCGCAGATGGGCCTGCTCGTCACCATGATGCCGACCACGCTGCTGTCGGGATATGCCTTCCCCATCGACCAGATGCCAGCCGCGGTGCAAGGCGTCAGCTACCTGGTCTTTGCCCGCTACTACGTCACGATCCTCAAGGCGGTATTCCTCAAAGGGTCCGGGCTCATCGAACTGGCGGTGCCCATCGTGGCGCTCGTGATCTACGCGGCCGTCGTTGTCTTCCTGGCCACCCGAGGCTTCCGGAAGCGGCTGGACTGATCCATGCTGGAACGCGTCATACGCATGCTGGTCAAGGAGTTCCTGGAGCTCCGGCGCGACCGCTGGGCGCGGATGCGGCTGATCGTCCCGCCGCTGATCCAGATGATCGTGTTCGGCTATGCCGCGACATTCGAGGTCTATCACGTGCCGACGATCGTCCTCGACCAGGAACATTCGATGGAGAGTCGCGATCTGATCTCGCGCTTCGAGGCCGCCGGGCGTTTCCGCCTCGTCGGATACGCGGCCAGCGACGAGGAGATCCGGCAGGCCATCGACCGCGGCGATGCCGCCCTGGCCGTCGTGATCCACGCCGGCTTCACCCGGCTGCTGCTCGATGGCCGTAGCGCCCCGATCCAGGTGATCCTGGACGGAACCAACTCGAACACGGCGCTGATCTCGCTCGGCTATCTGAACCAGATCGTCGCGCGCTATGCCGACGACCGGACGGCCGAGCTCGTCGCCCGCGGGCAGGCGGCGAACGGCTCGAATCCGGTGTCGATCTCGGTCGAATCCAGGCCCTGGTACAATCCGGATCTGAACGGCCGATGGTTCTTCGTGCCCGGCGTGGCCGGCTCGCTCACGCTGATCCTGGTCGTGAGCCTGACCGCATCGGCGATCGTGCGGGAGCGCGAGCTCGGCACGCTGGAGCAGATCATGGTCACGCCGATCCGCCCGGTCGAGTACATCCTCGGCAAGACCGTGCCGTTCTTCGTGATCGGCCTGCTGGAGGTATGCTTGGTCGTCGCGTTCGGCATGATCTGGTTCGATGTGCCGTTCGTCGGCAATCCGCTGATCCTCCTGCTCGGGACCTGCCTCTTCCTGCTGAGCACGCTCGGCCTGGGTCTGCTGATCTCCACGCTGGCCAAGACCCAGCAACAGGCATTCGCCGCCAACTTCTTCGTGGTCAATCCGGTCTTCACGCTCTCCGGCTTCAGCTTCCCGATCGCCAGCATGCCCGAGCCCTTGCAGTGGCTGACCTACCTCGACCCCTTGCGCTACTTCCTCGTCGTGATCCGCGCGACCTTCCTGAAGGGCGTCGGCCTGGATGCGCTCTGGCCGGACATGCTGGGCATGGCCCTGCTTGGAGTCGGTTTTCTCGGCATCAGCGTGATGCGGTTCCGCAAGTCCTTGGACTGATCTTCGGCATCGCTGAAACCGACGCGCTGCAGCGGAGGCCCGGAGCGGCGGATCAGCCGGAACGCTTTTCGCTGGGCGAAGCGGCGGACGTGTCCCCGGCCGGCGCGTCCGTGCGGTCGATCACCTCTCCCGAATAGGGCTCGACCCAGACGATGCGGTCATTCACGCGCTTGACGCCCGGCACGTTCTCGCAGAGCACGCGCAAGGCCGCGGCCTCGCGGCCGTCATGGGTCACGCCATGGAGGTCGACGACGGCGTCATGGACGATCGGGTTGATCGAGACGTTCGGTCTCCAGTGCAGTCCCTCCATCTCCGCCATGATTCGTGCGCGGATGGCTGCATCCGACGCTTGGGTCTGGTGTTGCTCCGGCATCAGGTCCGCCAGGGCGTGCACGATGTTGCTCCGGCTGATCAAGCCGGCGATCTTGTCGCCGCCGGCGAGGACGACGATCCGCTTGATGTGGCGGCGCTCCATCTGCCGCAGGACCTCGTCGAGCTCCGTGTCTTCCGTGACCGTGACGACAGGTGTCGTCATGACCTCGGATATCCGACGCCCATGGCTGTGGATGTATTCATCGGCCAGAGTGCCGGAGCCGACCAGGAACTCGAGCCACTTGGGTCGGCGGATCTCCGTTGCGGTCTCGACGCGCCGCAGCAGGTCGCCTTCCGTAACGATACCGGCCAGCCTGCCGTCGCGGTCCACGACGGGCAGGCCGCTGATGTTGTCCTGGAGCATCAAGCGGGCCGCCTCGCGCACGGTCGCATCGTCGCGGACGGTTATGACGCGACGCGTCATGACATCGGCTGCCTTCATCGGTGAACTCCCCAGGGTCGCTGCTCTATTGGAAATGCGGTTATTTGAGCGGCTGCGGCCATCAGGCGCTTTGATGCGGATCAATCCATCCGGGCCCGGCTCGGAATCCGGGCGGGTCGGGCAGGGCCGGTCCCGGGTCGCGACATCGCCGTGGCGTTTCGCCTAGCCGATCACCCAGCCCCCGCGCAGGGCGGCCCGCACCCGCTGTCTCTCGACGAGGGCCAAATCGGCCGGGGCGATCCCACGCAGCAGGAGCCGCCGATCATCGTCCGGCAGGAGCTCCACCTCCTGGCGCATGCCGGAATATTGCACGCTCCGCACCGATGCGGCGATCATGGCGCCCGCGGGGGCATCCTCGGCCCCCTCGTCAGGCAGGACCACGACGTCTTCAGGGCGAAAGCAGGCCTCGGCGGGACCAGGCGGCCTTCCCGGGCGGCAGCGCAGCGTGACCGTGGCGCGCCCCAGGTCCGCCCGGCACCGGACGGCATCCGGTCCATTCGCGGCGCCGCAGATCTCCCGGATGTCGATGGGCACCACGGAGCCCTTGCCGATGAACCGCGCCACGTCGGCGTCGGCCGGGCACCGATAGAGCTCCCTTGGAGATGCCACCTGCCGCATCTCGCCGCTCATCATCACCGCGATCCGGTCCGCCAGCGCCAAGGCCTCGGCCTGATCATGCGTCACGTATATCATGGTCGCGCCGATCCGGCGATGAAACGCGCGAAACTCCTGTTGCATCGCCTCGCGCAGATGGGCGTCGAGATTGGCGAGCGGCTCGTCCAGCAACACCAGCTGCGGGTCCATCGCCAGGCATCGCGCCAGGGCAACCCTCTGGCGCTGGCCGCCGGAGAGGGCGCTCGGCAGCCTGCCCGCCAGGTTCGCGAGCCCGACGGCTGCAAGCGCATCCTGCACCTTGGCCTCGATTTCGGCGCGGGGCCGACGCCGGAGCCGGAGGCCGAAGGCGACGTTGTCGTGTACGGTCATGTGCGGCCAGAGGGCGTAGGACTGGAACACCATGCCGAGCCGGCGCTCTTCCGTGGGCACGTGCAGGCCGGGTCCTGACATCGGCGCGCCGCCGATCTCGATGCGGCCGGCGTCCAGGCGCTCGAAGCCCGCGAGCAGGCGCAGCAGGGTCGTCTTGCCGCATCCCGAAGGACCCAGCAGGGCGATGAACTCGCCGCTCTTGATCGAGAGGTCGATCGCATCGACGGCGACGGCCGCGCCGAACCGCTTCACGGCGCCCGAGATCGTCACGTCTGCCACGGCAGCACTCCTTTGGGCAACCGGCGCGCCAGCAGGCCGGCGGCCGCGGCGGCGATCAGCGTCACCAGCACCGCGATCACGGAAGCGGCGGCGGCGGTGGTCGCGTTGCCCTCGTCGTTGAGGTTGAAGATCACCACGCCCACGGTCTCGTGTCCCGTGCTCCAGAGCAGCGCGGAGACGGTGAGCTCGTTGTAGGCGCTCATCACCACCATCAGCGCGCCGGCCGCGGCGGCCGGCGCGGCGCTCGGCAGGACGATCGATCTCAGGCGGCGCAGACTCCCGGCGCCGACGATCCGGGCCGCCTCTTCCAGCGCGGGATCGAGCTGGGCCATGCCGGCTATGGTGGGCTTCAGGCCGAGCGCCAGGAAGCGTGCAAGGTAGGCCAGGAGCAGGATGGCGGCAGTGCCGTACAGGCCGATCCCGAGCAGCGGAAGGGGAGGGAGAAAGGCCAGAATGAAGGCGATCGACAGGACCGTGCCCGGGATCGCGAAGGGCGCATCGGCGATCACTTGCAGGATCGCCGCCGGACGCGAGCGGCGCACCGCCAGCAAATAGGCCAAAGGAACCGCCGCGACGAACGTGCCGGCAGCGGCACCGATCGAGAGCCAGGCGCTGTTGAGAAAGCCCCGCCGCGCGACCGCGCTCTCGAACACCGCCGCATAATGGTCGAGCGTGATCGTGTCCGGATTGAGCCGCAGCCCGAGGGCCTGGATCAGCGACGTCCCGAGCAGGGCGAGCAGCGGCATGACGGAGATCGCGAACAGCACCGCGCAGACGGCGGCCTCGACCGCGATGCGCCAGCGGCCGAGGAGGAAGGGCTTGATCCGCGTCCCGTCGCCGGCCACGACGATCATCCGTCCCCGCCCGGCGAGATGCTGGACCAGCAGTCCGACGGCGACGATCGCGACGAGGATCATGGAAAGCACCGCGACTTCGCCGAGGGCCGAGGGGCCGAAACCGGACAGGCGCTGATAGATCAGCGCCGTCAGCATGGTGTAGCGCGCCGGAATGCCGAGGATCGCCGGAATGCCGAAATTCCCGACCGCCGCGACGAATGCAAGCGCGCCGCCGGCGACCAGCGAAGGCCGCAGCAGTGGCAGCACGATGCTGCGGATCACGCGCAGCCTTCGGGCCCCGGCGACCTGCGCCGCTTCGACGAGGTCGGCCGGCAGGCCGCGCATGCCGGCGCGCACGGCCAGAAAGACCATGGTGGAATGCTCGATGCCCAGGAGCAGGACGATCCCCTCGGGCGAATAGAGCCAGTTCTGCCCGCCGGGCGCGGGCGCGAGGCCGAGCGGACCGAGGACGGTGCTGCCCGGGCCGGTCAGTTCCAGCCAGGCGAGGGCCGCGATCTGGGCCGGCACCAGCATCGGCAGCAGGGCGAGGAAGGTGAAGGCCGACTTGCCGCGAATGTCGGCAAGCTCGATGGCCAAGGCAAGGCCCGTCCCGATGACCAGCGAGACGGCCATGGCGCCGAGGCTCGCGACGATGGTTCGCACGGTGGCCTGGAGCACGCGCGGCTCCGCGAGGACCCGGCCGATCGCGGCGGTGTCGTCGAGGCCGATCACGGCCTGGGACGCCAGCCGGAACAGCGGGAAAAGGCAAAGTCCGGCGACGTAGACCAGGAGAACGGCGAGCACGAGCTGCTCGCCGTTCACCCGAAGCCCGCGGGATGCGCCGATGAGCGGCGCCCCGCGAAGGGAGGCCGTTTCACCCGCCATAGAGGTCGGCGAATTTCCGCTTCGTCTCCTCGGTCATGTCGAGCAGCTTCGCGGAGTCCGCGTCCATGATCTTCAGCGTGGCCGGATCCGGATAGCCGGCCGGGGGCTGCACGTCCTTGAGGATCGGGAAGTATTTCTGCTGGACCGATTGCTCCGCGGCGGCGCGGGACAGCTGGAAGTCGACGAAGGCCCGGGCGGCGTCCAGGTGCTTTGCGGTCTTCAGGATGGCCACCGGCTGGTTGATCGCGGTGACGCCTTCGGCCGGAAACACGAAATCCACAGGCGCGCCCTTGCTCTTCTGGCCGAAGGCCATGTAATCGATCAGGACGCCGTAGGCTTTGTCGCCGCGCGCGACGGCATCGCTCACCTGCCCGTTGCCCTTCACCGCGATGGCCCCGTTCTTCGCGAGCGCCGCGAAATAGTCCCAGCCGAACTCCGGCTGGAGGGCCATCGTCCCGATATGGATCGCAGCCGCGCCGGAATAGAGCGGGCTCGGCATGATGACCTGGTTCTTTGCGTCGGCTTTCAGGAGATCCTTCCAGCTCGTCGGCCGCGGCTTGCCGCTGGCCGTGTTGTAGACGATCCCGGTGGTGATCAGTTTCGTGCCGAAGTAGTACTTCTCGGGATCGTACTGTCCGGCAGGAAGCAGATCGACCTTCGCGCCCTCGTAAGGCTGGAGCAGCCCCTGCTTCTTCAGCCCGGCGATGGCGACGCTGTCGGCGATCAGCAGCACGTCGGCCTGGGGATCGCCGGCCGCGACCTCCGCCTGGAGCTTGTTCATCACCTCGGTCGTGCCGGAGCGGAACATCTCGACGTCGATGTCGGGATGGAGCTGATTGAACAGCTTCAGCACCGCGGCCATCTGCTCGCTCGGCTGCGAGGTGTAGAGCACGAGCTTATCGTCGGCCTCTGCCGCGGCCGCGGCCAGGCCGACCGTCGCCGCGAGGATCGCGGCCACCAACCGGTTGCGCATGGGGTTCATCTCCGTCGCTGTTTGATCCCGACATGGCCGGCGCGCCCGCGGGACGCAGGCGGAATGTAGGCACGGCCCGAAAACGTCTGCAATCTAAATTGCAAAAGTTCATATATGTGCAATATATATTGTGGATGGTCCGGTTTGCGGATAGTCTGTATCGTCATGCGGCGAGGGCGCCCGGGCGCGCCGCGGAACGCCACGACCGGAACTTCGCGATGCTCCTGATCGACATCCTCAGCCGCCATGAGGGCGGGCTCACGCAGACGGAACGCCGGCTGATCGACGTGCTGCTGGCGGATCCGACAGGGGCGGCCATGTTCTCGGCGACGGAGCTCGCGGAAAAGGCCGGTACGCATCCGTCCTCGCTCGTGAGGCTGGCGAAGAAGCTCGGCTTCGACGGCTTTCCCGATCTGCGGGCGCGGCTGCGCGACGAGATCGTCCTTCCGGATCAACCGGCGGCGCGGCTGCGGCGCCGGCTGGACGGCCTGCCGCGCGAGGCGGTGCTCGAATCCGTGGTCGAGCGGGAACGCGCAAATCTGGCCGCCTTGCCGCACCATGTGAGCGATGAGCAGATCAAGCGCGCCGCGACGTTGCTCAGTCGAAGCCGCCGCGTCCTCTTGTTCGGCGAAGGGGGGGCGCGCATGCTGCGCGATCTGATGAGCGATCGGTTGCGACGCATCGGCATCCTGGCGGAGGTGATGCCGGCCGAGGCGCGGGAAGTTGCGGCGAGCCTGACGGCCCTGACTGCCGATGACATGCTGCTGGCTTTCGCCTTCGCGCGGCTGCCGCGCCTTCTGCCGGCCGTCCTCGCCGAGGCGGCCAGATGCGGCGCCACCAGCGTCGTCCTCTCGGATCTGGCCGGCTCGCTGCTGCGTCCGACGCCGGATCTGCTGATAGCCGCACCGCGCGGGCCGGGCGGGCAATCCCAGGCCCTGGTGGTTCCGCTGGTCCTCTGCCACGCGATCCTTCTCACCATCGCCATGGTCGACAAGGGCCGGTCGCTCAAGAGGGCGGAGCGCTATGGAAAGCTGCGCGCGGCTCTGACCGAACAGAGCCGCTGACCGGACGATGACGGCAGCCGGCCCCGCATCGCTGAAACCCGTCTCGGGCCTTGGCGCAAAAGGCCCGGCATGCTTCCAGGTGCGGATGGCCGGCCGGACGTTTCTGCTCGATATCGGCGCTGCCGCCGGCTCGGACCCTCAAGACGTGGACCTCCGGCGGATCGACCGGCCGATCGATGCGATCCTGCTCAGCCATCAGCATCCGGATCACATCGGCTCTCTCGTGTCCTGGGATCTGCTCGGCCGGCCGCCGGTCTTTGCGACGCCGGGCGTCGCACGGACCGTTGCCGCGCGCTTCGGCATCGAATGCGCGACTCTGGCGATGCGCGGGCGGTCGGAGGTCGGCGGGGTAGCCGTGACGACCGGTGCGAACGGCCATTCGCCGGGCGGCGTCTGGCTGCATCTGCATGGCGCGGATGCCAGGTTGCTCTACATGGGCGACCACAGCACGGAGTCGCTGCTCTTCCCGCTGGACGCGCCGCCGCCGGCGGAGACCCTGATCCTGGACGCCTCCTACGGCGTGGACGACGTGGTGCAGGAGGAACGTCGCGCGGCGATCCTCGGCCTTCTGAAGGAGGGTCGTGTCCTGCTGCCGGCGCCGGCGGCAGGGCGCGGCGTCGAGTTCCTGCTGTTCATCGTGGAGGCGGGACTCCCTGCGCCGGCGATCTGTGAGAAGACGCGCCGGCAGGTGGTGGCCCTCATCGAGGATCGCGACGTCGTGCTGCGGCCCGGCATCGCAGAACGCCTGGCCCGTGCCCTGGAAGCGGCGGTGCCGATCGTCCGGGCGCCGGTCCGCACGGTCATTCTCGGCGATCCCTATCTCGAAGACGCCGCCAGCCAGGAGCTGGCGGCCGCCTGGACGGCGGCCGGCGCACCGATCCTGCTGACCGGGCACGTGGCGAAGGGGACGCCGGCCCACCGCCTGCGCGAGAAGGGCGCGGCCGGCTGGTCGCGCTGGAACGTTCATCCGACCCTTTCGCAGAACGTGGCGCTGGCAAAGGAGGTCGGCGCCCGCCGGGTCATGCCCGCCTTCGGCGACCTCAGGCACGCGGAACGCTGGCACGCAGCTTTCGCCGGCCTCGAGGTCATGCTCTCGGACGGGGAGCTCGCACTGTCGTGACACCGGTCCTGCCGCCTCGTTTCGTCTTCGTCCGGCACGGCCGGACCGAATGGAATATGCGCGGGCTGGTGATGGGACAGCGCGATATCCCGCTCGACGCGGTGGGCGAGCGCCAGGCGGAAGCAGCCGGCACCCTGCTGGGACGCCTTCCCCTGACCTCGGTGTGGCGGAGTCCGCTTGGGCGCTGCCGGGCGACGGCGGCGCCCCTTCTCGCCTTGCACAGGGACTTGCCGGAATTCGTGCTGGACGGGCTCAAGGAGCGGCACTGGGGCCGCTTCCAGGGCCTGGGCGAGGATCAGCGCCCGGCCCGGAAGGCGACGCCGCCCGAGGGCGAGTCGCTCGCCGACTTCACGCGCCGGACCTTGGCGGCGCTCGCGGCGATCGACGACCGCGATCTGCCGGTGGTCTTCGCTCATTCCGGCACGCTGAGGGTTCTCCTCCACTGTCTTGGGCTGGAGAGCGCGGATCCGACGCCCAACGCGGTGCCGCTGATGATCCGGCCTCGGGCGCGACGGGAGGAGCGCGTGCAGCCACTGCGCGACACGACCGGCATGACCGGTCGACCCGCGCCTGCAACAGGCGGATCGGTGGTGGACTATGACTGAGTGACGCGGGAGCTTCGGGAAGGGGTCAGGTTCCGCGCGAGCCCTACGCCCCCCGGCGCGAGGCCCAGTGGTGGTGGAACTCGGCGAGCGCGGCGAGCGCGAGACAGGTCGTATGCTGGTTGGATTGGCCTTCCGGCGGGACGCCGCGTGCCTGCCAGCCGCCGTCGGGATTCTGGTGGGCGAGGATGCGCAGAATCCAGGCGGGCGGCACGAGGTCGTGGCGATCGAGCCATTGCAGCATCACGACGCGCTCGCAGAACTGGTCGCCGGGATAGCCGGTCCGATTGCGTCGCGTCATGCTCGGGATGCACTTCCGCATCATCGCCTCGATCTGCGGCGCGGGAATCTTGCTGAATCGCTTCAGGATGGTCCCGGCGGCGACGATATGCGTCGTTCCATATCCGCCGCGATCGTCGGTGTCCTCCAGGTCCCGCAGGAAATCTTCGCCGAGATCGTTCTGGTCGGCGCAGACGGCCTTGACCATCAGTTGCTCGATATACTGATACGGCCGGACGGCCATGATGTCCGGCAGGTGGGCAAGGGCCGGCGCCGCGGGATCGTAGGCCCGATCGAACAGCCGCAGCGCGGCGTCGCGGATCGTGGCGCGGTAGCGCGCAATCTTCCGGTCGATGAAGTCGAATCGCGAATCCGCCAGCCCCGCCCGCGTCCGCTCCAGCACGAACAGGGCCGACATCGTAAGGTCCTCGATCGGCAGGAACCAGACGATACCCTTGTCGACCGCTGCATTGATCCGATCCAGATGGTGCGCGCGGTCGGACAGGAAATCGGCATCGAGCTTCCTGTTCCTGAGCTCGACTGCGCCGCGCTCGGCGAGCTCTTTGGCCGCGCGCAGGACATAGCCCGGCGACAGCTTCCGCGCCGCTGTGACGTCAACCGGCAACTGTTCCTCCTGCGATCGCATCCCTCTCCATGCGCCGCATTCGCCACGCCACGGCGCACAGCATGCCGGCCGTGATCAGGATCTTCGACGAGAGATCCGCGACGCCCGCTCCGATCGCCCCGAAGGGCGCGATGAGAACCAGGTTCAACGCGATCCGCAGCAGGAGCTGCAGCAGGCTGGCCATCCCGAACATGGACGACCAGTTCATCGGGAAGAACACCAGGAGGATCGGGTTCATGATCAATGTGACGAGCGACGAGAACAGCAGGATGTTGAACACCCCGGTCGTCGCGGCATAGGCCTTTCCCAGCAGCAGCGGGATGATCCACGGGCTGATGAAGGCCATGACGGCGCCGAGCCCGAGGATGACGGGCGCATATTTGAGACACGCTACGATGTGGCGCCGCACCTCTTGCGCCGAGGCGAGCTTCGAGGTCTTCGGGAACAGGGTCGTGACGAGTGCCTGGCTCAGGATTCCGAAGACCATGCACAGCTGGAAGGCCGCGGTGTACCACGCCACCTGGTCGGCCGTGCTGATGCGCGTCAGCATCAGGATGTCGACGCGTGCGCCAAGGATCCCGATCGCCGCCAGCACCATCCATTTGTTGACCGAGAAGATCTCCGTCAGGACCGACCGGTCGATGCCGGCGCTCAGGAAGGGTCGGATCCGTATGAAAGCCAGGCCCAAAGCCGCGGAGGCGAGCGCAGCCGCTGCATAGATCCAGACGATGCTCGTCACGCTCAGGAGGCCGAGCAGGAAGATCGCGCCGATCAGGAGCAGCCGCAATCCGTTCTTGTAGAGCGTCACGATGGCCAGCTGGGCAAACCGTTCCTGCGTCTGGAGCACGAAGGTGACGAAGGTGTAGGCGGTGATCGGCGTGATCGCGATGAACATCAGCATGATCTCTTCATGCCAGTCGGGCGTGTCGAGCAGGAACTCGGAGATCCACCGGCTGGCGATCACGCCGACCAGGCCGATGACCAGGCCCACCGCAAGCCTGGCCCACAGCCCGATCTTGAGCGCCATGTTCGAGACCTCGGGAGACTGCACCGCGTACTTCGAGGCGACGTGCAGCATTCCGAGCGTAAGAACGGAGTCGATCAGCAGCTGTCCGGTGTCGAGCACGGCGACGATGGGAGACAATGTGCCGAACTCGGACGGCTGGAGGGTGCGCGCCAGAAAGGCGAGGATGAGAAACCCCATGCCGGCGCTCACGCTGTTGCCGACAAAGACCGTCAAGGTCGCGCCGAAGCGCGACGATCGCAGCCGCAAGGGAAGTTGGAAGCCACGCCAGGCCATCGCCACTGGCTCTCAGCTCGTCATGTCCGGGGTTGCGGCGGCGATCGTTTGGCCAGATCGATGCCGCGCGGAACAATCGGCGCATGGGGGCACGACTGGAGCCACGCACACACCCCGTTCATCAGGCTCCGTCATATGGTTTACCCCTACGGCGCGGGCGGAGCCGCCCGAGCGGCTTCCCTGAATTTCGCAAGTTCTGCCCTATCGACGGTAGTATTGATTATCTGGCAGAATGATGTAAGGGGGATTAGACGGGCGCAAAGGGGCCGGCATGAAAGCATATGTTCGCCGATTGCGCCGTCTCAGCGCGAAAGTCACCCAGCGCGGGCGGCGCGTTCTGAACGTGCTGCAGAAGCCCAACGAGGTCGATCTGCTGATGGCGCGGCTGCCCAAGGTCGGCAACGCCACGCAACTTTCCGAAATGGTCGTCGTCATCACCGGGTCGAGCAAAGGGATCGGCCGCGTGATCGCGCTGGCATTCGCCGCGAAGGGCGCCCGGATCGTGGTCAACGGCCGCGATCAATCGTCCCTGGATCGCGTGCTTCAGGAGATCTCGGCGCAAGGCGGCCGCGCCGTCGGCGTCTGCGCGGATGTCGGCACCGAAGGCGGCGCGCATGCCGTGCTGGATGCGGCCGTCCAGGCGTTCGGGCAGGTCGACGTCCTGATCAACAATGCGGGCGTTCCGGGGCCGTGGGGCGTCAAGGGATGGGAAGCCGGCATCGACGAGTTCGAGAAGACGATCCGCGCCAATCTGGTCGGCCCGTTCGCCTGCGCGAAGTATGCGATCGACTGGATGGTTCGAAACGGCCATCCCGGGCGCGTCGTGAACGTCTCCTCGATCGCCACCGAAGGAAACCACGCCGGCATCCTGGCTTACGGCACGTCCAAGGCGGCCCTGGAGGCGCTGACGCGGTACCTGGCCATCGATCTCGGCAACAGCGGCATCACCGTGGTCACGATTTCGCCGCACAGCGTCGCCACGGAAGCCAAGGCGGCGCGTCGCTGGGACGAGGCGGAGCTCCTGCCGCCGGCCGAGTGCCTGATCCCCGCATTCGAGCACGTGGCCCTCGCGCCGGCCCACATGGTCCACGGCCGGATCATCTCGACCCAGCGCTTTCTCGAGAATGCCTATGCGGAGTCGGTGCTGGCGAGCCCGATCTCCTCGGCGCGGCGGATCGCCTACGAGCCGATGCGCCACCGCGGCAAGGTCGTCGACCGCGATCCGACGGCGTTCACGCTGATGGATCGCGCGGAGAACCGGTACGGACCCTCGCCGAAGGCCAAGGCGGCGCTCGCGCAGGCGCTCACGCCTGCGGCGCTGACCTACTACCCGGACCAGGACTACACCAAGCTGAAGCGTGCGCTCGCGGCCGAGCACGGTCTGGCCGAGGAGTCGTTCGTCATCGGCAACGGCTCCTGGGAACTGATCGCCCGCCTGGTCCAGGAGTTCGTGAAGCCCGGCGAGGAGGTGGTTTCGAACAATCCCGGGTGGTTCGGATTCAACCTGCTCTGCAATCGCCGGAACGTGGCACTCAAGCGCGTGCCGTTCCGCCTCGTGCCGGGAAACGAGTTGCCGCATCACAATCTCGAAGGGATCCTGAACGCCATCGGGCCGCGTACGCGCTTCATCTATCTCATCAGCCCGAGCAATCCCGAAGGCATCGCCCTGAAGCACGAGGAGTTCGCGAGCTTCCTCGCCAAGGTTCCGCAGGACCTGCCCGTCATCGTCGACGAGGCCTATGCCGAGTACGCCGACGAGCCGGACATGCTCAACACGCCGGCGCTGGTCGCCGCGACGGACCGGACGCTGGTCGGGCTGCGGACCTTCTCGAAGTTCTACGGCCTGGCGGGCATGCGGATCGGCTATGCATTCGCGAAGCCGGCCTTCGCCGAGATGTTGCAGCGCCATGGCCAGATCTTCAACGTGTCCGGCCTCTCGGAGGAGGCCGCCGTGGCCTCGCTGACGGACATGGATCACCGCGCCGCCGTCCACGGGCAGGCGACGCAGGAGCGCCAGCGTCTCTTCGGTGCCTTGGCCGATCTCGGTCTGAGGCACGTTCCGAGCCAGACGCCCTATGTCCTGGTCGAGCGGATCGCGCCCCTTCCCAAGCTCATCGAGCGGTTCGAGGACGCGGGGATCTACATTCCGAACTTCGAATTCTATGACGGCGAATTCATCATGCTGCCGATCGGCACCACGGCTGAGAACGACCGGAATCTCGGGATTCTGAAGTCGTTTCTGTCCTGAGGAGCGGGCTTGCCCGCAGCGAAACGCGCTTCGGCCTTGCACGCGACCTGAGCCGAAAACAAAAAGCCCCGGGCTCTGCGCCCGGGGCTTCTTGCTTCCTATTCGGAAAGTTCAGGCTGTGGCGGGTGGCAGGATCGCCCGGCGGCGATAGCCGTAGATCCCCAGGCCGACGATACCGGTCAACAGCAACAAGCCGGACGCGGGGATCGGCGTCGTCGCGCTGAGCGGCACCGCGTTCAGCCCCACCAGGTACTTGCCGCCGATGATCGACGCATCGCCGGCGACCAGGAGGTAGTAGGTACCAGCCGCGAGATTCTGCTGCCCGAGGGCGAAGGTGAGGAACAGGAAGCTCCCGGTATTCGCCAACTTGATGATGTCGGACGGCGGACAGGCCGCGGTGGAGCAGATGCCGACGTTGAAGTTGGAGATGAACGCGGACGCACCGCCGAACTTCACGGCGCTGTCCTGGCTCAAGGTGAAGTCATAGGCGACCTGGAAATGGCCAGGGCCGACGGTCTCGATATCGAAATCCGTGGGGCTCGGCGTCAGCGTGATCGCTGATGCCTGATGGACGGCAGTGCCGGTCCCGAGCAGGACGAACGCCAGCGCCAACAAGAACTTCCGCATGACTGCCTCTGCCGCTGAAAGTGCTATATCATAATTATTCTTTGCTACCGGGCGTATTTCCGCAAGTCAATAGATGGTTAACCAAGACTCGATCGCAGCGCGGATCAGAAAATCCTTACTATTCAGGTGTTAAGAACCTGACAAATCGTAACCGAACCGCGATAAGCGCTGTAAGCCTACCCCTGGCAACAGGGTGGAATGCACCGCCCGGTTCGCTCAGGGCTGCTGCTTCGAGACGGCCGATTGCGGCTCGACCAGAGCCGCCTGTCCGGGCGCCGGGATATCGGCCATCAGGGCGGGAATAACGACGACGTCTCCGGGCTGCACCGGCGTCGTCTCCGAGGCTTCGATCTCGGTCATCCCGTCCGCCGTGCTCCGGCGGATGCGGAACTTGGTGCGCTCGTCGAAGGAGAGCGGGCCCTGGGCCAGCGGGATTCGGCGCTGGGTGGCCATCACCAGGTCTCGGGACGACTGCCGGTGCTGGGCAAGCTCCCGCAGCTGCGCCTCGGTGTCGGTCAGCTGCTGCACCACGTCTTCCTTGAACTGGGCCTGGTGCTCCGCGATCTCCTCCTGGATCTTGCCGATGTTCTGCCGCGCCCGGGCCAGGAATGCGCGGGACTGCGCTTCCTCGCCGCGCAACTCGGCCAGCACGCGCTGCAGCTCGAGCACTCGCGGCCGTTGCGTCAGTCCCTTCTGCAGCAGGTTCTGGGCATCCTGCAGCTCTTGATTCACGAGCCGCTCCTGCTCGTTGGAGGATGCGACCGCCGCGTTCAGCGCGTTGATCTCTTCATTGTAGGAAGCGACCTGCGCCTGGCGCATCGAGATTTCCGTCGCCAGGTGATCCTTGCGGGCGGTGAAGAGCTGGCGCTCGGTCGCCATCGCCGCCATGACGTCCGGCTGGTCCCGGACCGCGGCCAGCTCGTCCGGAACGGTGAAATCGGGCTGCCCGTTCTGCTCGGCGAGCAGGCGGGCGCGGCGGATCAGGGCGGTGCGTTGCTGGATCGTGTAGACCCCGTAACTCTCCTCGGCATGGATCGCATCGACCTGGGCCTCCGATGGATGGACCGCATAGTAGCCCCCGGCGAGGGCGACGGCCTGCAGCACATCGATCCCCGGCGCGAACGGATACTTTCCGGGATTGAGGACGTCGCCCATGATGTAGAAGGGTCGATAGAGCGAGATCTCGACATTGACGGAGGAGGCGATCTGGTAGCCGGTCCGGAGCTGATCGCCGATCTTGCGCTCGAGCTCGCTCGGCGTCAGCCCGAGGACTTCGACGACGCCGATCAGCGGAAACGAGATGTTGCCCGGCGGCCGCACTTCGAAGTCGCCCGAGAGATCGTCCCGGGTGAAGGTGCGGATATGCAGCCGGTCGCCGATGCCCAGGTGATATTCGCCCGGGAGATATTCGCCCGGCGCGGCATCGTCGGCCGGGGCCGCCCGCGGCCCGGCGATCATGCCGAAGGCCAGAAGCGCGCCGATGCACGCAAGCCGCGGGATGATCGAGACGACGTCCCTGATTCGAGGCACTTCACTGGCTCCTATCGACCGCGCGGCCGATCGCTCGCAGGCCGCTCAGCGCGAATGCCGCGAAGCATGGCATAGACTGCCTGACCTGACCATGCCGCAAACACGCCCGGGGGCGTGAGCGCCGTTACACTTGGCCAAAAAACCACTTGATCGCGGGACCAAGTCTCCCACTCTAGGCGCCGTGACCAGAGTCCGTTGACCGCCCAGGGCGGACATCGAGGTCGGCGGGGGAAAACGGCCAGATGGAATGGTTCGCGGGTCTGCGTCGGCTGCGGTTCGAACGACTGGTTAACGCGCTGGCGCGCAGGCTGTGGGCTGATCCGGCAAGCGCAGCGCCGCAACTGCTCGACCTGCCGCCCGGCACGCGCATGCTGGTCCTGGCCCCGCATCCCGACGACGAGAGCATTGGCTGCGGCGGCACCTTGGCGCGATGGCGCCGCGCCGGCCGGGCAGCCAAGGTGCTGTTCCTCACCGATGGGCGGCTCGGGAGCCGCAGCTTGCGCGCGATGGCGGAGCACGACCCGCAACGCGCCGAGGCGGAGCGGCGGCTGGTCGAAACCCGGCGGGAAGAGGCGGCGCTGGCGATGCAGGCTCTCGCCGTTGACGAGTTTGCCTTCGCGGATGCGCCCGATGGCGAGTTGTGGCGGCGCGTGGAGCCGGTCGCCGGCCTGGTCGCGCGCGCGATCGAGGAGAGCGGGGCGGATCTGATCATGCTTCCGTTCCTGACCGATCGCCATCCCGATCACATCGCCGCGGGAGCCTGTCTTCTCGGGGCGTTGCGGCAGATGAGCTCCGCGCGGCTCAGCGGGCTCACCTGCGCCGGCTACGAGGTCTGGTCGCCGATTCTCGCCAACGCGGTCGTCGATATCACCGATTCGGTCGAGCAGAAGAAGGCCGCGATCGCCGTCTACCGCAGCCAGCTCCAGGACACGAACTATCTGGATGGCGCGATATCGCTCAACCGGTTTCGCGCGATCAGCAATCTCCTCCCGGGGACACATGCGGAGGCATTCTATGTCGCGCCGGCCAAGACCTTCATGGAGCTGATTGCGGCCTGAAGGGTCGCGGTCCGCCGGGTCGCGGTCCGACGTGCAAGGGGGGCGCATCGACATTCTCATCGTCCATGACAAGCCGCCCGGTGCCGGCGGCATCCGGCGCTTCGTCGAGGACTCCGCCGAGGTGCTCCGGGTCGCCGGCCATGGCGTCCGCACGCTGCGCCTCGGCGCGCGCGCGAATGACGACGAACCGAGCTTTCCCTCGACCTTCGACTGGGCCAGCGGCTATCGGCGCCGCGCGGGCCTCCGCCGGCTCGTCTCCGGCTGGGCGCCCGACGTCGTCCACGTCCATGCGGGCTTCACGGCGCTGAGCGCCGTGCTGCTCCGGGATCTCGCCGGGCGCTGGCCGACGGTCGGCCAGTTCCACGACGTCGGCGCCTTCTGCTATCACGGGACGCGGCGATACCTGTCGCAGGACCGGCTGTGCGGCAGGCGCGTGGGCCTTGGCTGCTGGACCACGGGCTGCTATCGGCCGGGCGGCGTCGGCGCGACGCTGCGCGGGATCGCACGGGGCCTGGTCAGGGCCGATCTGCTTGCGGCATGGCGCGCGCTGCCCCGGATCGTCGTGCCCAGCGGCTACCTCCGTGACACCGCGTTGCTGCACGGCTTTGAGCCGGACAAGGTGAGGGTCGTGCCGAACTTTCTTCCCGCCGCGGCGTCGCGCCGGAGCCAGGCCGAGGAGATGCCGCTCATCCTGTTCGTCGGAAGCATGCTGCCGATCAAGGGAGCGCATCTGGTGCTTGCCGCGCTTGCCCGCGTGACCGAGCGCCCATGGCGGGCGATCTTCGCCGGCGACGGCGTCGAGCGGAAAAATCTCGAACGCCGGTGCGGCGAGCTCGGACTCTCCGACCGGGTGCATTTCGCAGGGACACTCGGGCGCGCTGCGCTCGACGACCTCTACGACGGGTGCCGAATGCTGGTCCACGCATCGGTCATCCCGGAGTCTTTCGGCCTGGTCGGCATCGAGGCGATGGCCCATGGCGTGCCGGTCGTCGGTTTCGACCTCGGCGGCGTTCGCGAGTGGCTGATCGACGGAGAGACCGGGATCGCCGCGACCCCATGGTCGGTCGAGGCGCTGGCGGGCGGCATCCGGCGGCTGCTCGACGAACCGGCGCTTGCCGAGAGGCTCGGCGCCGCGGCGCAGGCGCGAACCCGCGCGCTCTTCGCCGCGCAGCCCTTTCTGGCGGACACGCTGAGCGTCTACGGCGAGGCGGTCGAGACATGGCGCAGGCAGCGGAGGCGCTGATGCGGCGGTACCTCGTCCTGACCACCGTCGACGTCCTCGCGCGGGCCAACAATCGCGAGCATCAGATCCTCGCGCATCTGGCGCCGCGATTCGAGAAGACGGTCGTCGTCTATCGCCGCCGCTGCCCGAAGGGTTCGTGGCGGCAGGTCCTGGCCGACGCCTTGATACCGCGGGCGCGGCGCATCGAGCGCGACGGCGTGACCTATGTCGAGGTCAACCCGCTCCTCAATCATTTCGAAGGCATGGCGGGCGAGGCCGCCGGGTATCAGGACTTTGCCGGCGCTCCGGCGGCCCGGCGCAGCCTCCTGCGGCAATGGCTGTTCGTGGCGATCAGCGGCCTCGGCATCTTCAAGGACGTCTCGACCATCCTCTGCCTCGCCTTCTTCGCCTGGAGGGCGTGCTCTGAGCGTTTCGACGTGGCCACGGCGCTGGGCCCGTGGGGCGCCGTGGCCGGGCTCATCCTGCGCACAGTCGGGTGCATAGATTGCCTGATTTATGAAGACCGCGACTATGAGCCCGGCTTCATCCGGACGCCGTTGCGCCGGCGCTGGGCCGGCTGGCTCGAGCGCTTCGCCATGCGGCGCGCCGACGAGGTCATCACGATCGGGCAGCGGCTCGCGCAGCTCCGGCATGACCAAACCGGCCGACGAATAATCCTTGTGCCGACCGGCGTGGAAATCTCGCGCTTCGCATGTCCCGAGCGCGATCGGCCGCAGCCGGTCTTGATCTATACGGGCAATATCGCGCCCTGGTCCGGCCTCGATCTCGTCCTGCAGGCCGTATCGCACCTCCGGGAGGTCATTCCGGCCATTCGATGCGTGTTCGTAGGATCCGGACTGCCTCAATTCCGTAAACATCTCGAAGCCTTAATCAGCACATACGGGCTGCAGGATGCGGTCCGGCTAACCGGGCAAGTGCCATACGAGGATGTGCGGGCCTACCTCGCGCAGGCCTCTATCGGTCTCGCCCTGTTTCAACCCAACGAGTTACGCCGCTATGCAGCACCGCTCAAGGTGCTGGAATACATGGCGGCTGGGTTGCCCACGATCGCGACGGCCGAGTCCGAAGCGGCCGATCTGGTGACCCGGGAAGCATGCGGTGTCGGGGTGGAGTTCAGCGCCGAGGCGTTTACCAACGCTGTGCTTGAAATTCTACAAGATGATGAGAGCTATCATCATATGTCTATACATGCGCAGCGTGCCGCTGAGAAATATAACTGGTCATTTCTAATGGCAACCGAGTATAGTGTCATTGGGGACGCCTACAATAGAAGAGCAGCGAAGCTCAGGCCCGCGAGCTGAGCCCGCTGTGGCATGCGTCTAACCGGCGTTGTCGCGGACGATCGTTATTTGAGTTGCATGCTGAAGTGTGTGGGGAGCGCACCCGCGTATGCACGTCCTGATCGACGCGATCAACGACAACGCGCAGGTTCGCGGGCCGGATCGATATCTTCTCGGCCTGCTGTCCGGGCTCGCGGAGATCGATCGCACGACGCGCTTCACGATCTGTTTCGCGCCTTGGCAGGAAGCGTTCCGCGCTCCGGACCTGCCGGCTAATTTCACCACCGTCTGCCTCGATCCGCCGCGACACCGGATTCCGCGGACGCTGTGGCACTCCCTGGTCTTTCCCTTCTGGGTGCGGCGCCTCGATCCGGACGTCGTTCATCTGCCCAACATCATCTTCGCGCCGGCGCTGGGGCGGCCCGTCGTCATGACGGTCCACGACCTCGCGCATTTCAGGTTTCCGGAGAAATTCGGCCCGCTTCGCGGGCGGCTGCAGCGCGGCCTCATTCGCGCCGCGCTGCTGAACGCCGACCGCGCGATCGCGGTGTCCGAGTTCACCCGCGGCGACCTCGACCGGTTCACTGCCTTTCCGGGGTCGCGCACTCTCGTCATTCACGAGGGCGGCCCCAGTCCGCGGCCCCGGCGCGAGGTCGCCGGCGGCGGCAAGCCGTTCTTTCTCTACGTGGGCGTCATCGAGCGTAGCAAGAACGTGGAGCAGCTCGTCGTCGAGTTCTGCGAGAGCGAGCAACTCCGGGAGCAGGGCTACGAGCTGGTGATCGTCGGCCGCGCCGGCAACGCCATGGCGCGCGTGCAGCAGCTGGTCGCGGAGCGCGGTGACGGCCGCGTCAGGCTGGCCGGGTTCGTGCCCGATGCCGCCCTGGAGGAGCTCTACGGCGCTTGCAAGGCGATGGTGTTTCCGTCGCTGGTCGAGGGCTTCGGCTTGGTGCTGCTGGAGGCGATGGCCCACGGTGCGCGCGTCATCGCGATGAACACGTCCGCGATTCCCGAGGTGGTGGGAGACGCGGGCATTCTCGTCGAACCAAGAGTACCTGGTGGCATTCGTCGGGCCATGGAGCGGCTGGCCGGCGATGCGGAATTGGGCAAAGAGCTGGAGAAGAAGGGCTACGAGAGGCTCGGTCGTTTCTCCTGGATTGAGGCCGCCAAACAGACGCGCGCTCTTTACGACCGCGCCGCCGGAGGTGACCATGAGCCAAGCGACAGTCGTCGTTCCATGCTACAACAACGAAGCGCTGATCGGGCGATGCCTTGAATCGCTGGCGCAACAGACGCTGCGGGACGAGCTCGAGATCATCGTCGTCGACGACGGGTCGAGGGATTCCAGTCCCCAGATCGTCGGCACGTTTCCGGCACGGCTGATCCGGCAGAAGAACGGCGGGCCCGCGGCGGCGCGCAATGCGGGCGCCGCGGCGGCGCAAAGCCCGATCGTCCTGTTTCTCGACGGCGACTGCGTTGCGCCCCCGCGCTGGGCGGAGTCGATGATCGCCGCGTTGCGGGACGGCGACGCCGATGCGGCGGTCGGGACGATCGTTCCCTCCACCGACGGAGTCCTGCCCGCGCTGATCCAGGTCGAGATCGAGCAGCGCTATACGAGGCTGCGCCGGCGCGACTTCGTGGACTTCATAGCGGCGCCCTCTTGCGCCGTCCGCCATGACTGCTTCCGCTGGGTCGGCGGCTTCAATCAGGCGTTCCGGTTCAACGAGGATGTCGAGTTCGCCTTCCGCCTCACCGCCGCCGGCTACAAGATCCGCTTCGTCCAGGACGTCCCGGTCGCCCACGCGCACCAGGTTCGCTGGTGGGACTATGTGAGGGCGAAGTTCTGGCGTGGCGTCTGGCGCATGCGGCTCTATCGCCTCTATCCGCGGAAATCGGTGCGAGACGACTGGACCCCCCAGACCCTCAAGCTGCAGATCCTGGCCGCCTGCCTGACGCCGCCGGCGGCTCTGGCGGCGTTCTTCGATCCGATCTTGTGGGCGGCGGCCGGATCCCTGCTGGCGCTGACCGTCGCCCTGGGCTGGCCCGTCATCGATCTGGCCATCGCGGGCCTCCGCCCGCGATCGCGCCTGACGGCCGGCGTCTGGGCCACGTTCTTCCTGCTCGTGCGGTCTTTCACGCTCGCGGCGGCCCTCATCTACGACCGGGCGACGACCGCGCAGACGCCGGCTCCCATGCGGGCGGCGGTCTCGGCAGGACAGGGACCGACGGGCCAGAGGGTGGCGTAGTGGGATTTGGTGTGCGTGCGCTGGCTTTCGCGGCGATCGCGGCGGCGGCACTCGGTACGGCAAGCGCGGACGAGGTTCGCATCGATGTCGGTGCGCAGCAGACCGGGCGCGGCGTGCCGGCGGTTTTCGAGTTCGGCGGCGGCGTGTGGCGCATCCCGAAGGTCATGCCCTGGGTGGCGCCGAGCATCCTCGACCTTCGCAGCGGCGGCGGCACCTATCGCGCCGCGCTTTCCTGGGAGGTGCTTGCCGCCTCGCAGGACTTCGCGGACCTGAAAGCGCGGCTGGGCTCGTACCGGCTCAACGACTTCCTGAAGCAGGTGAAGGCGAAGGGGAGCAAGGTCATCATCAGCCTCGACGCGATGCCGAAGTGGCTCGCGGCGGACAAGTCCGAAGCCAAGATGGCCGATGGGCCGCAATGGGCGAAGTCGGTTCCCTCGAGCGCCGAGCAATGGTCCGCGATCGTGCAGGCCGTGGTGCAGCACTTCAACGGCGAGCTTGGCCTCGACGCATACTACGAGGTCTGGAACGAGCCGGACTGGTCGTTGCGCGGCTCGGTCGACAAATATCTCGATCTCTACCGGGCAAGCGTCATCGGCGCGAAGCGGGCGGATCCCCGCGCCCGCATCGTCGGGCCCGCCTTGTCCGACTGGACGTCGCCGGGCTCCGGCGGGAAGCAGTTCTTCCTGCAGTCCTTCTTCGACTACGCGGCGCGCACGCCGGCACCGGAGGTCGGACTCGACCGTCTGCCGATCGACGCCGTCACCTGGCATTCGTTCTATCGCGATCATTCGGTCTCCTTCGCGGTCGCCGCCAAGACGATCCGCTCCTGGCTGCAGCAGGCGGGCTATCCGCAGGAGACGCCGCTCTTCCTCGATGAATGGAACATCGCCTCGGCCGAGCCGCCCTATCCGGAGGGCGACATCAACGGCGGCTATGCGGGCGCGGCCTATGTCGGGGCTTCCCTGATGGCGATGGAGCAGGCCGGCATCGCTCGCCAGACCTACCAGATGATGGTCGATCCGGGCGCGCAGGGCTACAGCGGCGGCGCCTTCACGCCGGCCGGCGTGCCGCGCCCGAGCTTCGACGTCTTTCGCATGTTCGCCTGGCTGCGCGGCAACGCGCTCGCCGTGCAGTCCTCGCAGAAATGGGTGAGGGCGGTCGCCTTCGCCGACGAGAAGCACGTCTATCTCGTCGTCGCCGTCGCGCCGCCCTCCGACTACATGCTCGCCCGCGGGGTGCTCGAATCCCTCCCGGTGGACGACAATGCCGTCTATCAGGAGATGAAGAAGGTGCCCAAGGAAGCGCTGGCCGCCTTCTTCCTGAAGAACGGCGCGATGCCGGGCGGCCTGTCGCAGGAGGCGGCATCCGTCCTGCAGCAGGCGCGCCAGCAGTTCGACGCGGACCGGAAGGAAAGGGACGGCTGGAAGAGCGGGATCACCCTTCGCATCACGCTCGATCCCGCGCTCGGCATCAAGACGAACAGCCAGCGCGCGGTGTTCGATCGCAAGCATGCGCCCGATGCGGCCGAGGTGGGTCGTCAGGACCAGGAGCTTCAATCGACGCTCCGCAAGGGCGTCGACAAGGCGCAGGCGGAGCTCGATTCCTCGGGTGTCAGTCCGGACCTTAAGCAGCAGTTCCTGCAGGCGCTGAAGGACAACTTCGACACCGCGCCGGTGATCCGGAACGCCGACCCGGCCGCCCAGGCCGGGCTGAAGCGGGCGGATCAGGCGCTGATGCAGGACTACACCAGCCGCCTGGCCGGTTTCGACCATGCGGGGCTGAAGCGGCTGACCGTCGATTCCGTCCCCGTCCAGAATTCGACGATCGAGCTGCAAAGTGACGCCCTCGCGCTGCACTATCTCGTGCTCGACCGATAGCCGCGCCGCGCGCGGGAACGCCGGTTTTGCGCCGCAACGCCGCATGATATGCTCGCGGCAGATCCTGGGACGGAGGCGGCTTGTCGGCGACCTCTGAAGCAACCTCTGGCGTGGTGAGGCCGCCGCTTTGGCTCGGCGCCATCGCCGTGGCGCTGTCGGCGGGCGCGCTGGCTGCGCTGGTCGTCGCCGACCCCTACCTCAGCTGGCTGCTGCCGGACGGCCTGTGGCGAACCCTCCACATCGAGGACTGGCCCTTCCAGTTCCTGCCGCTCGCCCTGGCCGCCAGCGTCGCGCTGGGCATCGTCTGCATCCTCTTCGCGCGCACCGGCAGCCTTACCGCCGTGGGGATCGTGCTGGTGATGATCGCCAGCCAGACCAACGGCTTCCGGCTCTCGGTTCTCGATCCCCTCGACATCACCATCTTCCTCGGGTTCATCATATGGCTGGCGTCGCGCATCGGCGGCGCCCAGACGTCGATCACCCTCGGCGTGGTGGTGGCGTCCGCCGCCGCGCTGATGATCCTCAACCTGCCGAACATCCTGCACGAATATGCCGGGCAGTACCTGCGCGGCAACTTCTCGCTCCTGCGATGCGTGTTGATCGCGCTGCTGATCCCCAACCTGATCCGGTCATCGAGGGGGTTCGACTTCGCCGTGGGCAGCTTCATCTCGGTGGCGGTGGCGAGCGCCGTCGTCGGCATCGGGCAATTCGTCGCCAGCTACTTCTTCGGCTTCTACTTCACGCTGATCGACCCGCCGGAGACGGCGTTCAAGCCGACGCCGATCGGCATGGTGATGCGGTCGTCGTCCCTCTGTATCACCGCGCAGCATTACTCCGCCTTCCTGATGCTGGCGACCCCGTTCATGCTGTTCGCTTTGACCCGGCCCAAGGCAACTCCCAGGTTCCGCATCGCCATGCTGCTGGGAATCGCGGTCGTGCAGGCGGGCCTCCTGGTCAGCTGGAATTTCGGCGCCATCATGGTCGACGCGGTGGCTGTCATCCTCCTGCCCTTCGTCCGCTGGCCGCGCTTCTCCATCCAGTTCGTGGTCACCTATCTGCTCGCGGCGGGAGCGGCCTATTTCAGCGGGTTCATCGAGCTGGTCTACGACCTCACCTTCGGCGACGCCGGCGTCGCCAAGGGGGTGAGCCAGCGGGCGACCCTCATCGAGCTCGGCCTCACCAAGCTCTACCGGAATCCCTGGATCGGCACCGGCGCCTACGGGATGGCGGACTTCTCGGGCAACTTCTGGGGCCGGCCGGTCCACGACGCCTACGTGCAGACGATGAGCGAGATCGGGATGGTCGGCGGCTGGGTGTTCATCGGCATGTTCGCCATCATGGTGACCCAGCTGCTGCTGGCCGGGGTCAGGGCGACGCAGGACGGCGAGGGCCGGCTCCGTCCCTGCCTGATCGCGATCATCGCGCTCATGGCGCTCATGATCAGCGAGCCCGACATGGACAACTCGAACACCTGGCTGATCCTGGGCCTGGCGGAAACGGCGATCCTGGTCGGTCAGGGACGCCGCGGCTTCCGGGTCAATATGCGAGGAGCCATGTCAGCAATAGAAGCGCGGCTGCCACGCCCGTCAGAAGCAGAAACAGCACGATCAGCTCAAGCAGAATGACCCAGCTCGACCGCCGCGCGGCCTTGAGCGCGGCGATCCGGTTGTCGAACCCGATCCACCGGCCGTTCCACGGCACCACCCCATCGCGGCGGCGCTGCTCGGCGACGTAGGACAGGTAGGCGTGGATCGTGGCCCGGGGCGTCAGTGCCGCAGGCATTCCGGTCGGTTCGCGGCTCATGGCTGCATGTGGAATATGAAGTTGAGGATCACGAAATCGACGAAGATGGCGAACGCCGCGGCCAGCAGGCCGAGGTTGAGCGCGCCCACGACCCGCAGCAGCGGCGCGCAGCGCTGAACGATGGTGCGCGGCGGCCGCTGGCTCGGCTCCGCCTGTTCGAGCCGCTCCTCCAGCGCCAGATAGGCCTCGATCACCCAGCCTTCGACGGTCGCCTGGTAGATGTCACCGCGCGTTCTGAACCGGGCGTCGGCGCTCATTCCCCGGAGACCTTTCGCATGGTCGGCGCCTGCGACCGGGCATATTCGATGAACTGGCCGTCCAGGAACGGCGACCAGTCAAGCTCGCGCTGGATGCGCGCCTTCTTGAGCCGCGACAGATAGCCCATCAGGAGCGCGTAGTAGCTGCCCGCCGCAATGCCCGTCAGGCCGGCGACGATGGTGTTGAGGACGGGGAGGGGGAAGACGGGGCGCTCGGGCGGCACGGCGGTCTGCACCATCACCACCGCGACCGGCGGATCCTGGAGCTGCAGCTTGGCCTCCATCAGGTTCCGCGTCATCTCGTCCCGCAGCGCCGGCACGATCTCGGCGTCCTGCTGGGCGAGCTGGCGGGTCAGGGTGTCGACCACCATCTGCGATCGGCTGCGCAGGGCGTTCTGGTGGAATCGGCGGTAGAATTCCGGCATCAGGTTCGCGATATCCGACGCCATCTTCGGGTCGCGGTCCCGGACGTGGACATCGACCATGAACTCCTTGCTGACGGTGACGTCCACGTTCTTGCGGAGCCAATCGACGGTGCGGTCGGGAAAGCGGGCGTGAAGCTCGCGGAAGATGTCCATGCTCAGCAGGACGCCGATATCGACCGCGGCGGCCTTCTCGTCGGCGGTCGGGAGATAGGGCGCTTGCGCCAGATGCCCCGCATCGCTCGACTGGGTGTAGGTCGGCGCCGTCAGGTTGGCCGGCGAGTAGAACGTCACCTTGGCCTCGTATAGCGGCGGCAGCAGGATGCTGACGACATAGGCGAAGATCGCGGCCGAGATGGCGACCGTCAGCAGCAATCCCTTGCGCTGGTAGATGTCCTGCCAATAGTCGTAGAGCGTGGCCGGCATGAGCTCAGCTCCTTCGCCCGGCGGCCGGGCCGCCGGCGCGAGGCCGGGAGAGGACGGCCCGTGTCATCGTGAGGCTCATCAGCTTGCGCGTCATTCGACCTTCGCTTCCCCTGGTGCATGAACCGCCGCCCGCCGGTTCTTGGCCGCCCAGGCCCGCCCGATCAGCCATGATCGCACCGTGGGCCCCTCGATCAGCAGATCGGAGAACCGGCGCTCGTCCTTCGTCCACCGCTCGCTGAACGGTATCTTGGCATAAAAATCAAGCTCTTGGAAACCGCCGTGGAAGGCCTCGGCCGTGACCTGCGTGAAGAGCTGGGAGCCCGGCGAATACTTGGCGAACCCCTCGTCGAAGCTGGACTTCAGCGTCACCAGCCGGCTCCGGCTCGACAGGCTGATGACGGCGGCAATCGGTGCCTCGTCGAGGCTGAGCACGGTGACCTCGGCCATGCCGGCGGCCGAGAAGGTCCGGATCACGTCGTCATAGAACGCCACCAGGGCGGGATCCCTGGCGATCGTCTCTCCGGCCTCGCGCTTCCAGCTTCGGCCTTCGATGTCCATGAACGCCTTGAGCCCGGCCGTCACCGCCTCGCCGAGACGGGCATTGGTCCAATGCACCGTCCCCAGCTCCGCCAGCCGGCGCCCCTGGCGCTCGAATCGCCGGCGGGTCTCGCGAGAAACGCCGGTGCGAAGGTATTGCTCCCAAGGCTGGTCGATCTTGAGGCGCGAATGCCCCCATGTGCGCGTCGTGGTGCAGCGGCAGCGCAGGGTCTCGAGCTGGCGCGTCAGGGCGTCGGTGAACTTGCCCTCCGGCAGCCCGTGCAACCGCAACAGGTCCCATTCACGATTGCGTGTCCAGTGCTCGGCGAGGGCGCGGGCCGCCGCGCCGGCGTCGCAGCGGAGAATGAGGTTGGCGCGCTGCGCCTGGCCGTTGACCCAGCAGCGGACGGTGCGCACCGGCAAGCCGTAATAGCGTTCCGTTTCCAGCCGCGTGAACAGGAAGCCGAGCGTCCGCCCGTCCGGCGCGAGCAGGCGCAACACGCGTTCCGTCCCCGGCTTCCCGAAGTGCCGCCACCAGGTCTGCAGCCAGGCGGGCGACATCGTCGGATCGTCGATCGAATCGCGCGACGTCATGCCCCATTCGTCGCGAAGCGTCGCGAGGGCCTGCTCGATCGGCACGGGGGAGACGGTCAGGGATTCGCTTCTTGCCATGAGTCCGGCTGCCCGGCATCCGGGACGCTTTCCGGTTCGGCGGCTTTCGACGACCTCGAAACGGCGTGAATCAAGCGGCCGTACAGCGAGCCGCTGAACAGCGTCAGATTGTGATAGATCTCGTGATGGTCGGCATAGATCGCCGCGAAGGGATTGTTCGAGTTGAAGTCGATCTCGGCCAGCCCGTGCTCGACCGCCCATTCATGCGCCATCTTGATCATGAGGCGGCCGAGCGAGATGTGCCGGATCGACGGCTCGTAGAAGGTCAGGAGCGTCACGAGGCGCTTGCCGTAGGCGATGCTGAGCAGGGCCGCCTTCGGCGCATCGCCCTGGGCGATGACGGAGACGACCGGGATAATGCCGTCGCCGGCGGTGCAAAGCGTCTCGAAGAACCTCCGGCTGTCCGGCGTGTAGGGGACCAGCACCGCCTGGCCCTCGCGGCCATCCGCTTTCCAGCTGCGCTGCGCGACCTCCGCGACCGTCGCCAGCGCAGGCTCGATCCCGTCGCGGCCGGAGAACGTCTGGAAGGTCAATCCCTCGCGCGCCGCCCGCCGCACCGCTTCCTGATAGCGCTTGCGAAAATGGCTGTGCTTGGATTTCAGGAAGACGTCCCAGGGCGGCAAGTCCTCCCGGCGATACATCGGCCGGTCGAGCCGGTCGATGCGCGCGGCGATGCCGATTCTGCGGCAGATCTCCGCCATCCTGTCTGCGGCGTTCGCGGCCAGCGGGAAGACCGCCAGGTCCCAGCCCGCCTGGTTCCGCAGGAAGCCGAACAGCGCTTCCAGGCTGGCACCTTCCTCCTCGGGATCGACCAAAGGGCCGCCGCGCCAGGTCGCCGCTTCCAGCCCGAGCACGGGGCTGAGCTGGCGCACCGGGATGACCCGGGAGCGCTGGCGCGCCGTCGCGAACTGGTGATCGCCCGGCATGTAATCGTGGCGTACCGTCATCGAGGGCGAACGCCGAACGCGCCCGATCATGACCGGCAGGACGGCGGTCAGCGCGGGTCCTCGCCGGACGGCGACCACGCGGCTGCGGATCCGTCCGCCGAACACCGACCGCCAGGCGGCGTACCAATGATGGCTGAGCAGCGGATCGGCGCTGTAAGCGGTCTTCCGCTGCAGCGCATCCCAGTCGTCGCGCAGGGCGGCGCCTTCGCGCTCCCAATCCACGAACCTGCAATCGAGCGGCGCCGTCATGCCGGGCTTTGCGCAGTATCTGCCGCGCCGGCGCCGAAGCGCCGCGCCGCGGCGTGCAGCAGCCGGCTGTAGGGACGCCGGTTGAAGAGAACGAGCTGGCCGTACTCCTCGCTGAGATCGCTGAACGGCTCGACCCAGGTGTCGGTCGCGTTGAAGTCGAACCACTTGATGCCGTTGGCGTCGCACCAGCCCATCATCGCCTGGACCATCTGCCGGCCGGGATAGAGCGCGGCGATCTCCGGCGCGTAACAGGTGACGCCGCCCGTCAGGCGTTGGCCGCTGCGGACCGTCAGCGCGACGGCCTGGCACCGGTCGCCCTGGAACAGGCTGAAGATGACCGGGCGCACATGCCCGGATCCGCCGGCGCCGAGCGACTGGTAGAAGGACCGCTGCCGCTCGGTATAGGGGACGTGGATCGGGGAACGCTCCCGCCCGGACGCCTTCCAGCTCAGCTCGGCGATCTCCGCCAGGTGCCGGAAGCCCGTCTCCAGCGCCTCCGGCCCCTCGAACAGGACATGGCGCAGGCCGGCTTCCTCGGCGCGTCGCGTCGCCCGGTTGATGTTCTTGCGCGCGTTGTGCGACATGTCCTTGACGATCTGCTCCCACGGCCGGATGCGGGTGCAGCTATAGAACTTCCGGTCGCTCTTGCGCACGAAGCCGGTCACCGGTCCCTTCTCCAGCGGCGCCAGTCTTTTCGCGGCCTGGGCGATGGGGATCGGGAATATGCCGAAGCTCCAGTTCGGAGTCCGCGCCAGACCCGCGACGAGTCCGCGCCAGACGGCGGCATCGTCCTCGGCGGGGTCGGCGAGATAGCCGCCGCGGAGATTGCCGCTTTCGACGCTCAGCGGCGGGCTGAGCTGATTGACCGGCAGGCAGCGGAATTTCGGCTTTTCCCGCATGAACTGGCCGTCGGCGGGATGGAAGTCGAAGCGCACCGAAAGAGCCGGCCCACGCCAGCAGCGGCCCACCATCACCGGCATCGCGGCGATGAGCGAGCCGCCTCGGCGCAGGGTCACCACCCCGCAGCGTACGCCGTCGCCGAAGTTCCGGCGCCAGGCCGCGAAGTAGTCCTGCGCCACGCACAGCGGATGCAGCGGGTCGCGTGCCTCCAGCACGGCCCATTCCGGCCCCAGTCGATCGAGCTGGGCCGGATCCGTGACGAAGGCGGTCTCAGTCGGCGTCGCCATCGGCCGCCTCCGCCCCCCGCCGCGACCAGCGCTGCCGCACCCGGCGGCCGATCCGCAGCAACAGGCCGAAGGCGGATGGAAAGTAGATGCGCGTCGTCACATGTTCGCGGTTCTGCGTCGACCAGCGGCGGAAGAAGGCGCTGTTGCCGTGGAAGTCGACCTCGGCCAGCCGCGCGGCCCAGGCCGCGGCCAGCATCTCCTCGAAGAGCAGCATGCCGGGCGCCACATCCTTCAGCGCGGGATCGTAGTGCATGGTATGGACGTAGCGCTTGCGCGCGTCGCCCAGCATGCGGAGCGATGCGACCAGCCCGCCGTCGATCGTCATCAGCCAGAGATCGCCGATCTCGACGTCGTCGAGCTCCTCCAGCAGCGCATAGTCGAAGGCCTGGTCCGCCGCGACCTCCGCCGCCTCGGCCCGGGCGCGGCCCTGCCAGCTCTTGGCGCGCAGGGCAAAGACGTCGGGCAAGGCGGCGGCGATCTCGTCCCGGGTCGACAGGCAGCGGAACTCGACCCGTCCGTGCTCGGCCGCCCGGCGCCGGAACTTCTTCAGCTGCTGACGAAAGTTGCCGGATTTCGTCGCGCGGTACTCGTCCCAGCTCCCTTGCACCGGCAGGAAGCACAGGCGGCGCCCCGGCTCGATCGCGTCCCGCCGCAGGCCCTGCTCGGCCAGCACCTCGTCCAGCGGGGACAGCATGCCCGGGTCGTCGGGAACGTTCTCGAGGAACATCACGTCCCAGTTTCGCATCCCTGCAACCGCGGCGAACAAGGCGGCGAGCACGGCGCGCTCCGCGCCCGGCCGTATCAGAACCGCGTTGCGGATGGTGTGATGGTTGCGGAAAAAGCCGGTCTCCGCGAACTTCACGCCCGCCCGCCTGACCGTCCGGGGTGCGAAGGGAATCAGGCCGACCAGCTCGTTTCCGTCGGCCACCGACAGGAGCTCCAGCCGCGCGTCCTGGCCGAAGCTCTTCCACAGCGCCCTCGTGAATCCGAAGCCGGCAAAGACGGTGGGGTCGCGCTGCGCGCGGGCCAACTGCTGCCAGGCGGGCGCAAGCGACGCGACCGCGGCCCAGTCCGTGTGATGCGTCACCGTCAGCGCGCCGCGCACGGCCGCCGTCGCCTGCGTCGGAGTCGGATGCGAAACGGTGTATGACATGCGCCCCCGACGCTGGACGTTCACCCTGGAAGGCCGACGGGCCGTCCGCAACGACCCTCTCGCCTTCGTGGGATTTTAGTATTCTTTAACTCGAATTGCACGGCCCGCCGGGTTTCGGCTGGTTCGCGACAGGCAACTCTGACAAGCTGCCGGTTGTTGACGTCCTGCGACTGCGATCTGGTTCTCAATTTAAGCAATCCTTAATGCGCAGCGCCTAGGATCGATCTTGACCGAGAGCGATACCCTGCGAGCCCGAGAGATGCGCGCGACGACCTTCGAACAGATCCGTTATCAGCACCCCGCCGATCGATGCGCGCAGCGGCAGGACTCCGCTGGCGCGTGTCCCGATCTGCGCTGGCCGCCGGCCGTGCGGCTCCTGACCCTCGTCGGCGGTTCGGCGCTGGCTTGGGCCGCCGTCATTCTGCTCGGGTCCCTCCTGTTCGGCTGAGAAGTCGAGAGCCGTATTCGCAGCGCTACACGTTGCGGAACGACACGAGCACCAGCAGCGTCTTGAAGATGATGAGGACGTCGAGCCGGAACGACATGTTCCGGATGTAGTAGCTGTCCAGCTCGATCTGGGTCTCCAGGCAATTGTCCCGGCGAAGCGTCTGCCAGAGACCCGTCAGGCCGGGCATGACCGTGGCGCGCAGGCGGCGGAAGCCGGGGTCGAGCGCCGCCAGATGATAGTCCGGGAACGGCCGCGGGCCGATCAGCGTCATGTCGCCGCGAAGCACGTTGATCAGCTGCGGCAGCTCGTCCAGGGAGCTCGCCCGCAGGAATCGCCCGAGAAGCCCGATCAGCCGCGGGTCGTTCCGCAGCTTGAAGCAGCGCGTCCATTCTTCGGCGAGCGCCGGATCTTCGGCCAGGCACGCGGCGAGCCGGGCATCGGCATCGAGGTGCATGGTGCGGAACTTCAGCACGCGGAATTTCCGGCCGCAGAAGCCGTCGCGCTCCTGAACGAAGAGTGCGGGGCCGGGACTGGATATGCGGATCGCCGCCGCGACGGCGAGCATGAGCGGGAGCACTGCAACGAGCAGTGGAATGCATACGACATAGTCCAGCAGGCGCTTGACCCGCAGATACCTGCGCGACCCCAGCGGCAGTATGACTTGCAACGCGTCTGCCTGAGCCATGTCAGAGTCCCGAATACCTGGTTGCCCACAACGTGCTTCTCATGCTCGCGCCGAGACCCGGCATCACCAGTTTTGCGCGCGCACTTAGCCTGCTCGTCAAGACCGAGAGTATCTTTGGACCGGCTTTTTGATCTGTCGGTGCGAGTAACAGCAGGGCCGATTGGTGTTCCGTACCCCTGCCGAAAGGCGATCGCTCTGCCTCGCCGCCCCTGTCAGCAACCGCTCTCGCGCCGACGGGCAGACACTAGCGCAGGGCTATTTTGCAGTCGAGTTAATTAAAGACGAAATCGAGTGAAAACCGGCGGAAACGCGCCGTATAGACCAGGAAATTCACGGAATTGAGCGCGTCGTCACAGTGTTAACTTATGGGACTCGGTCGTACACCATTGAGTTGATCTCTCGCGGCAGAATGGTCTTGCTGAACGCCGTCGAGCGCGCCGCGATGGCTGCGGTTGGCCGTGCAGCGAAAAGGGGTGGTGCATGCGCCAGTATTCGCACCGCATTCGCCGTCGATCCGCACGCTGCGGAGGGGCGAGAGCGCGCGATGCGGCCGTGCGTTCCCCTAGATGGCCTGACGAACGTCACCCGAGAGAAGCCGCGTCCGGCCGAGCAGTTTGTCGAAATAGGCGACCGTCGACTCGATGCCTTGGCGCAGCGGCACGCGCGGCTCCCAGTCGAGTTGCTTGCGCGCATAGCCGATATCCGGTTGCCGGCGCCTGGGATCGTCCTGGGGCAGCGGCAGCTGAATGATCGGGACGCGGCTGCCCACGACGTCACGAATCACGTCGGCCAGCTCGCGGATGGTGAACTCGTGCGGGTTGCCGAGATTCATCGGCCCGGTGACGGTATCGTCGGTCGCCATCAGGCGCACGAAGCCCTCGATCAGGTCGTCCACGTAGCAGAAGGAGCGCGTCTGCGAGCCGTCGCCATAGATCGTGATCGGCCGGTCCTGCAACGCCTGCACGATGAAGTTGGAGACCACGCGCCCGTCCTGCGGGTGCATGCGCGGGCCGTAGGTGTTGAAGATGCGCGCCACCTTGATCTTCAGCGCGTTCTGGCGGTGATAGTCGAAGAACAGCGTCTCGGCGC
>DASZSL010000113.1:0-2980 GCA_035548715.1 Dongiaceae bacterium | reverse complement strand
GAGCCGCTTGGCGGCATTCCCGGAAATAGCGGACATGAAAGACCATCTCGGCCCGACGCGTCAAGGATTGTATGACCCCGCACACGAGCACGAATCGTGCGGGGTTGGGTTCGTTGTCGACCTCAAGGGGCGCAAGTCGCCGAAGATCGTGCGCGACGCGATCCAGGTTCTCTTGAACCTGCAGCACCGGGGCGCCTGCGGCTGCGAGAAGAACACCGGCGACGGCGCCGGCATCCTCATGCAGATCCCGCACAAGTTCCTGGCGGAGGTCTGCGACGCGTCGCCGGCGCGCATCAAGCTGCCGGACGCGGGGCGCTACGGCGTCGGCGTCGTCTTCCTGCCCGGCGAGCCTGGCAGCCGCGCCGCCTGCGAGCACGTGTTCGAGCAGGTCGTCCGCGATGAGGGACAGACGTTCCTCGGCTGGCGCGACGTGCCCGTCGACAACCGGATGATCGGGCCGACGGCTCGCCGATCGCAGCCGATCATCAAGCAGCTGTTCATCGGGCGCAGCGCCGACGTCGCCGACGACGAGGCCTTCGAGCGGAAGCTGTACGTCATCCGCCGCCGCGTGCGCCACAGCGTGCGGAAGCTGGACATCCCCGAGAAGGCGCTGTTCTACATCCCCAGCCTGTCGTCGCGGACGATCGTCTACAAGGGGATGCTGAACCCCGACCAGCTGACGCCGTTCTTCACGGACCTGCAGGACGACCGGATCGAATCGGCGCTGGGGCTGGTCCACTCGCGCTTCTCGACCAACACCTTCCCCAGCTGGTCGCGCGCGCATCCCTACCGGATGATCGCGCACAACGGCGAGATCAACACGCTGCGCGGCAACGTCAACTGGATGCATGCGCGCGAGAGCATGTTCGGATCCAAGCTGTTCGGCGAGGATCTGAAGAAGTGCATCCCGGTCGTCGACACCGACGGCAGCGACTCGGGGATGTTCGACAACGTGCTGGAGCTGCTGGTCCTGGCGGGCCGCTCGCTGCCGCACGCCATGATGATGATGATCCCCGAGCCGTGGTCGAACCACGAGTCCATGTCGCGCGAGCGCAAGGACTTCTACGCCTTCCACGGCTGTCTGATGGAGCCGTGGGACGGGCCGGCGTCGGTGGCCTTCACCGACGGCATCCGCATCGGGGCCACGCTGGACCGCAACGGCCTGCGCCCCTCGCGCTACTACGTCACGAAGGACGGCCTGGTCGTCATGGCGTCCGAGGTCGGCGTGCTGGACATCGCGCCCGACCGCATCCTGGAGAAGGGGCGCCTGCAGCCGGGGCGCATGTTCCTGGTCGACACGTCGCAGGGGCGCATCATCGGCGACGACGAGATCAAAGAGCAGCTCGCCAACGCCGCGCCGTATGGGCTGTGGCTGAAAGAGAACCTCATCTCGATGGCCGACCTGCCCAAGGCGGCGTCGGTGATCGAGCCCGATCACGAGACGGTGCTGCGCCGGCAAGAGGCGTTCGGCTACACCACCGAGGACCTGAAGGTGCTGGTCGCGCCGATGGCCACCGACGGCGTCGAGGCCACCGGGTCGATGGGCACCGACACGCCGCTGGCCGTGCTCTCGAACCGGCCGCAGCTGCTCTACAGCTACTTCAAGCAGCTGTTCGCGCAGGTCACCAACCCGCCGGTCGACGCGATCCGCGAGGAGATCATCATGGCGGTCGACACCGCCATCGGTCCCGAGGGGAACCTGCTCGAGCCGACGCCGGCCTCGGCGCGCCAGATCGAGCTGGCGACGCCGGTCCTGCGCAACGAAGAGATCGAGAAGCTGCGCAACCTGGACGGCGGGCCGCAGTCGCACGGCTTCAAGAGCATCACGATCCCGGCGCTGTTCGACGTCTCGCGCGGCGGCGAGGGGCTGAAGGCCGGCATCGAGACGATGCGCGCGGCGGCCAGCAAGGCCATCGCCGACGGCAACAACATCATCATCCTGTCCGACCGGGGGCACGACCACGACCGCGCGCCGATCCCGGCGCTGCTGGCCGTCGCGTCGGTGCAGCACCACCTGCTGCGCGAGGGGTCGCGCACGCGCGTCGGCCTGGTCATCGAGAGCGGCGAGCCGCGCGAGGTGCACCACTTCGCGCTGCTGCTGGGCTACGGCGCCAGCGCCATCAACCCCTACCTGGCGTTCGAGTCGCTGCACGACATGACCCGCCAGGGGCTGCTGGCGGGCGACCCCGAGAAGCTCGAACAGAAGTACGTGAAGGCGATCGGCAAGGGGATCGTCAAGGTCTGCTCGAAGATGGGGATCTCGACCATCCAGAGCTACCACGGCGCCCAGGTGTTCGAGGCCATCGGCCTGAATCACGCGTTCATCGAGGAGTACTTCACCTGGACCGCGACGCGCGTCGAGGGGATCGGCATCGACGAGGTCGCCGCCGAGGTCCGGCAGCGCCACGTGCGCGCCTTCCCGGATCGGCCGCTGCCGTCGGACAGCCTGGACCCGGGCGGCCAGTACCAGTACCGCCGCAACGGCGAGTACCACCTGTTCAACCCCGAGAGCATCCACAAGCTGCAGTACGCCTGCCGGACCGGCAACTACGCCGCGTTCAAGGAGTACTCGAAGCTGATCGACGATCAGTCGCGCCACCTGTGCACGCTGCGCGGGCTGATGAACCTGAAGTCGGCCCGGCCGCCCGTGCCGATCGAAGAGGTCGAATCGGTCGACACGATCCTCAAGCGCTTCAAGACCGGCGCCATGTCGTACGGGTCGATCAGCAAGGAAGCGCACGAGACGCTGGCGATCGCCATGAACCGCATCGGCGGCAAGAGCAACACCGGCGAGGGTGGCGAGGACCCGGCGCGCTTCGTGCCGGACGCCAACGGCGATTCGCGGCGCAGCGCGATCAAGCAGGTCGCGTCGGGGCGCTTCGGCGTCAACAGCTACTACCTGGTCAACGCCGACGAGATCCAGATCAAGATGGCGCAGGGCGCGAAGCCCGGCGAGGGCGGACAGCTGCCCGGCACCAAG
>DASZSL010000112.1:0-54168 GCA_035548715.1 Dongiaceae bacterium | reverse complement strand
CTGGTCTTGGTGGTCTGCACCGGGTCGAACTGGTAGTGGATCGGCGAGGCGGGGCAGGCGAGGTTGTAGATCTCGTCGACCTCGACATAGAGCGGGAAGGTCACGTCGTGGCGCATCAGCTCGAACAGCGGGTTGTCGAGCCGATGCGCGACGTTCGAGCGCCGGCCGGTGAAGAAGTTGTCGACGCAGAGCACCTCGCAGCCTTCGGCCAGCAGCCGCTCGCACAGATGCGAGCCGAGGAAGCCGGCGCCGCCGGTGACGAGGACTCGCTTGGTCTGCCCGTTCATGCGCTCATTCCCTCGATTGGCCCCGCGGCGCCGCGCGCCGCGGATTGATTCCCGGACCGACCGGGCCCACCCGGCCGATCAATCGAGCCCCCGACCCCATGAAAGGGCTTCCAGATTGATACTCGGTAAAGACAGATGCCCGTCACCTATTCCGCCTATTCCGCCGGACACCCGCCCGACGGCCTCCCGGCCTTCGCCAACCGGAGCGGCAATTTAACCAAACCTGCGCCGGGCTGGAATCCCGCCTGACGGCAAATCCGCGATTCACACACGAGTCGGTGAGGCGTCGCCGACCGGGTGTCGGTTTTGCGCCGGACCCGGGGCGGGTCAGGCCTGCTTGCGGCGTGGCGCCGCAGCCTCCGCGGCACGGCCATAGACGTCGTCCAGCCGGACGATGTCGTCCTCGCCGAGATAGGACCCGCATTGCACCTCGATCAGGGTCATCGGCCTGTCGCTGCCATTCTCCAGCCGGTGCGGTGTCTCCAGCGGGATATAGGTCGATTCGTTGGCCTGCAGCAGGAAGGTCTCGTCCCCGACGGTGACCCGGGCCGTCCCTTCGACCACGGTCCAGTGCTCCGAACGCTTGAAGTGCTTCTGCAGCGAAAGGCGCCCTCCGGGCTTCACCGTCAGGCGCTTCACCTGGAAGCCGTCGCCGTCATGCAGGTTCTGATAGTAGCCCCAGGGCCGGTGCACCACCTTGTGCAGCACCACCTCGTTGCGCCCCGCCTCCTTCAGCCGCTCGACCACGCGCTTGACGTCCTGCGCGCTGTCGAGCCCGGCGACCAGCACCGCGTCGTCGGTCACGACGACGCTCAGATTCTCGACGCCGACCAAGGCGGTCAGCCGGCGGTCGCTCACCACCAGGCAGTTCCTGGCCCGCTCCAGCACCACGTCGCCGCGCGTGGCGTTGCCCGCCTCGTCCTGGCCGGAGATCGCCCAGAGCTCGGACCACGCGCCGACATCCGACCAGCCCGCGTCGAGCGGCACGGTGGCCGCGCGCGCGGTCTTCTCCATCACCGCATAGTCGATGGAATCCGACGGGCTCGCGGCGAAGGCTTCGGCGGCGAGGCGCACGAAGTCGAGATCGCTGCCGCGCCCTTCGACCGCGGCCCGGGACGCCGCGACGATCGCCGGCGCGAAGCGCTCGAGCTCGGCCAGGTAGTCCTTCGCCCGGAAGGCGAACATGCCGCTGTTCCAGAAATGCCGGCCGCCGGCGAGCATCGCCTCGGCCCGCGCCAGCGGCGGCTTCTCGACGAAGGTCGCGACGCGATAGGCGCCCGGCGCCTCGCCGAGCGCCGCGCCGTGCTCGATATAGCCGTAGCCGGTCTCCGGCCGCGAGGGCGGGATCGAGAAGGTGACCAGGGCGCCCGCCTGCGCCGCGGTGACGGCGGTCGCGATCGCGTCGTGCAGGGCGCCCACGTCGAGGATCGCGTGGTCCGACGGCGCCACGACGATCACCGCCTCGGGATCGATCTCGATCGCCAGCAGGGCGGCGACGGCGACGGCGGGCGCGGTGCCGCGGCCGACCGGCTCCAGCACCAGCGCCGCGGGCCGCACGCCGACGCCCTGCAGCTGCTCGGCGACGGTGAAGCGGATCGCGTCGTTGGCGATCACCAGGGGCGCGCGGAAGCGCGCGCCGTCGGCGAAGCGGAGCGCGGTGTCCTGGATCAGCGAGCGCTCCCCCAGCAGCGCGATGAGCTGCTTGGGGTATTCCTGGCGCGACAGCGGCCAGAGGCGGTTGCCGGAACCGCCGGCCAGGATCACCGGGATCAGCGGCGGATGCTGTGGGCTGGTCATGCGCTTCCCTCGTTCAAAAGCGGGCGGCCGGTGCCCGCGGCTTCAGGCGGTGCCCTGGATCTGGCTGATGAAGACCGGCGCCTTGCCGCTCGGCAGGCGGTAGGGCGAATCCCGCAGGTCGATGCGAAGATCGACGTTCTGCGGCACCTTCAGGTAGAACTTGCGCCTGAGGACGGCGAGGGTCTCCTCGGAATAGCGCGCATTCGGCACCACCACCATCAGCACCGCGCCGGGCGCCACCTGCACGATCTGCACCGAGGCCGCGCCGCTCACCCCCGACGGGATGCGGTCGAGGCCGAACACCCTGGTCCCGTCGGCGAGCTTCAGGCAGTCCGAGCGCCGGCCCTCGATGCCGATGAAGGGATCGAGCCCGAGCGTGATGCGCTCGATGTCGCCGCCTTCCGGCACCACCGCGATGTCGCCGATGTCGTAGCGCAGCAGCGGCTGGGCGCGGTTCCAGAACGGCGTGCCGACGATCGAGAGCCGGCCCTCGGCATCGGACAGCAGCTCCGGGAGCGCATAGGCCGAGATGAAGTGATAGGCGCCGTCGGCATAGGAATAGGCGGCGCAGCTCCGCTCGGTCTGGCCGTAATAGTCGAGGAGCTGCGCGCCGAAGGTCGCGCGGACGCGCGCGCGCAGCCCGGCCGCCAGGGTCTCCGACGAGGTGATCGCCAGCTTGAAGCTGATCGCCGAGTTCCTGGGCTCGGCGAGATGGGTCAGCAGATCGAGGCTGCTCGGATAGGCCATCAGGATGTCCGGCTTGAACTCCCGCAGCTTGCGCTCGTAGTCGGGGAATGTCCGGCCGTTGAGGTGCATCGACGAGAAGACCATCTTGCGCTCGCCCATCTCGATCCAATAGGGCGGGCTCGGATCGTTCGGATCCTTGATCTCGTCGCCGCGCAACGTCGCGACCTTGCAGCCGGCGAAATCGAGCCCCGCCTTGGCCGTCATCCAGTCGAACATCGCCTGCTCGACCGCCATCGACTGGATCGAGCGCTTGAGCTTCAGCGGCTGGCCGGTGGTGCCGCTGGTCGATACCTCGAGCTGCGGCACCATGGTGTGGCGCTGGAAGCGCGCGGCCTCGTTCTGCAGCCGCGACTTGGAGAGCAGCGGCAGCTCGCCGAACGGGCGCGTGAAGTCGTAATCGCCGTAGCCGGGCAGGGCGCGCGCCCAGCCGATCACGCGGGCCTTGAGGCGCTCGACGATCGCCCGGCGCGCCTCGAGCCCCGCCTGCTCCATCTCGTCGAGCAGCTTGCGGAATTCCCGGTAGA
Source organism: Dongiaceae bacterium (assembly GCA_035548715.1). Classification (GTDB taxonomy): domain Bacteria; phylum Pseudomonadota; class Alphaproteobacteria; order Dongiales; family Dongiaceae; genus Dongia. The sequence continues at coordinate 50,813 of DASZSL010000112.1, read as the reverse complement.
ACAGCGGATTGCGCTTGATGAGCCGTTCGGCGGTCGGGATTTGTTTCAGGAACAGGAACATGCCACGACCCGAGAGGAGGAAGGCGAAGTCCTGCTTTCGGTCATGGAGAACCGTCGGAAGTGGCGCATCCGAAGCGACATTGGACTTGAAGGGTTCTATCGGAGGGGCGCCGACCCGTCAAGGAAGCGGCCGCCGCTTCCCGACCTGCCGAGCCCGTGAAATGCTGGTTCCATCACCATGGTGCGAGAGTGCGACGACCTGCACGGCGCGCGGCCGTTGACCCTCTCCGGCCGATAAGGTCTAAAGATTGCTGCGACTTAACCGAAGCGTCCTGCTTCGGCCATCGATCCTTAACCCGATGGCCGAAACGCGGATGCCGGGCACCGGAACGGCTCCGCCAGCCGCTGCCGTCGGCGCTTCGGGCGGCCGGGTCTGGAACGAGGATGAAGATGCGCTCAGTCATCGCCAAGCTTCTCGCTGTCATGTTGCTGCTCGGCCTCGGCGCCTGTGCCGACAAGCCCAAGAACGTCAACACGATCGCGCAGTTCAACGCCGAATATCAGCGGGTGAAGAGCGAGGGCTACAAGATCCATGCGGGCGACGTGCTCGACATCAATTTCTTCTACACACCGGAATACAACGCCAAAGACGTGCCGGTTCGTCCCGACGGCAAGATCCAGCTGCCGCTGGCCGGCGATTTCCCGATCGCCGGAATGACGCCGGAACAGGCCGGCGCCGAGCTCAAGAAGGTCTATTCCTCGCAGCTCAAGAACCCCGATCTGGCGATCATGGTGAAGACCTTCGGCGCCAATTCGGTGGTGGTGCAGGGCATGGTGCGCAACCCTTCCGAGGTCCAGCTCGCCGGCAACCAGTCGCTGCTGCAGGTCATCGGTCGGGCCGGCAGCTTCTCCGACGACGCCGATATCAGCCATGTCTCGGTCGTCCGGCATTCCGGCGGCGGCACGCCGATGGTGCTGGTGCTCGACCTGCGCAAGGCGCTGACCGGCGCCGCGCCGCAGCTCGACATCCCGCTGCTCCCGGGCGACGTGGTCTACGTGCCTTCGCTGAACGGCAAGGTACCCTCGAAGATCGACGTCTTCGGCAACCCGTCCCAGCCGGCGCCCGAAGCCCCGCAGTAAAGCGCGCTTGCCGGACCCGCGGGCCGGTGAATTTAATCCCCTGGTCCCCGCCGTGAACTAGTTCGCGGCGGGGATCGTTTGATCAGCGACCGCGTTCACAATCGCCCCTATTCGTCGCAAGATGCCGCGTCCCCGGCCGTGTTGCGCGGCCCCCCGGAGGCTCGACGTACCTCGCCGATGCTGCAATTCCTCAAACGCGTCCCGCTCGTCGAAGACCTGATCCGGCGCAACCCGATCTACTATGCGCAGTTCCGGGCGCTGCTGGACCGGGCCGAGGGGATGGACGCCGCCGGCCGCGCAGCCCTGCGCGACGAGCTCCTGGCGCGCACCGTCGCCTGGGCGGCCGAGGTCCCGGGCTATCGCCCCTCGGCCGGCCTGCGGTCGGCCGCCGACTATCCGGTCCTGACCAAGGACATGCTCCAGGCCAACGAAGCCGACTACCGGGTCCATGGCGTGATGGCGGTCGCCGCATCGACCGGCGGCTCGTCGGGCCATCCTCTGAACCTCGTCCGCTCGCCGCGCTCGGTCGTCATCGAGCAGGCCACCATCGACTGGCTGGTCGCCAAGGCGGGCATCGACCTCGCGCGCTCCCGCGTCGCGGTCCTGCGCGGCGACGTCATCAAGGACCCCAACGACCAGACGGCGCCCTTCTGGCGCCACGCCGCGGCACGCCGGCTGATCCTCTCCTCCTACCACCTGAGCGCCGCGAACTACGCGGCCTTTGCCGCGGAGCTCGCCGCCTTCCGCCCGGACGTGCTGCTGGCCTATCCCAGCAGCCTCGAACTGCTGACCAGCCTCGCCGAGGACGCGCGGTCGCCGCTGCGCTTCTCCGTCGCCATGACCTCGTCGGAGACCCTGCGCCCCGGCCTGCGCAAGCGCGTGCGGCAGGTCTTCGGCGCGGCGCTGCTCGATCACTACGGCATGGCCGAGCGGGTCGCCGCCGCCTACGCGCTGGAGGACGGCGATTACCGCTTCGTGTTTCCCTACGGCGCGGCGGAGCTGAGCGTCGGGGCCAGCGGGACCGCGCGCATCATCGGCTCCAGCCTGTGGAACCGCGCCCAGCCGCTGATCCGCTACGACACCGGCGACATCGCCCTGCTGCCCGAAGGCGTCACGCCGGAAGGGCTCGACCGCATCACGCTGGGCGTCGCGCCCTTCGCCGGGATCGAGGGCCGCGCCTCCGACGTGCTGCAACTGGCGAACGGGGCGCGGGTCTATGCCCTCGGCCAGATCCTCGACGGAATCGCCGGCGTCGCGACCGTGCAGTTCGTGCAGCAGGCGCCCGATCTCGTCGCGGCGGTCGTGGTCGCCCGCGGCCGATGCGACGACGAGACGCTCGGCCTGATCCGCCGGAACTTCTACAAGAAGGCGCCGCGCTCGGTGGCGCTTCAGTTCGAGCTGCGGGATACGCCGTACCGCCTCGCCAACGGCAAGGCGCCGATCTTCATCAGCCGCCTGCCCGCGGCATGAAATGATGCGGCGCGGCAAGGCTCCGAGAATCCGTTCGAGGATCGGGCCCGTGTGAGCTTTTCATATATTCGGCCGATACCCACCTAATTTTGAAGTGCGTACCCGGCGGATTCGCCTATATCTGTCCCCGGGGAGTATGCGCCGATGGGATGGGAGCGGGGCCGTTCGGCCGTGCTGGGAGGATGAGCGCCTTCATCAAAGGGATTCCGGCGGCCGATCGGCTGATCCGGAGGAATCCGCTGTTCTACGGCCGATTCCGCCGGCTGCTGACCGAGACCGAGCGCGCCTCGCTGGAGGAGCGCCGGGCGCTGGCGGCGCGGCTGCTGGAGCGCAGCCGCCGCTGGGCCGCCGCCCTGCCGGGCTATGCCCGGACCGATCTCGCCCAGCCCCTGGAGGCCCAGCCGATCCTCACCAAGGCCGGCCTGCTCGAGCGCATCGGCGATTTCACCGGCAGTTCCTGGATCCCGTCCTCCCATGCTGCGACCGGCGGGACGACCGGCGTGCCGCTGCAGCTCGTCCGCTCGCTGCCTTCGCTCACGATGGAGCAGGCGATGATCGATCACCTGGCGGCCAAGGCCGGCGTCGATCTGCCCAATGCCCGGGTCGCCGTGCTGCGCGGCGATGCGATCAAGGACCCCAACGACAACCATCCGCCCTTCTGGCGCCAGGCCGGCGTGCATCGCCTGGTCTTCTCCTCGAACCATCTCAACGCCGAGAACTACGCGCGCTTCGAGCAGGCGCTGCTGGACTTCCGCCCGGACGTGCTGCTCGCCTATCCGAGCAGCCTCGAGCTGCTGACCGATCTTGCGGGCGAGCGCGATTCGCCGGTGCGCTTCAAGCTGGTGATCACCTCCTCGGAGATGCTGCGCCCCGGCTTGCGCGACCGGGTGAAGCGCGCGTTCGGCGCGTCGCTGATCGACTATTACGGCATGGCGGAACGGGTCTCGGCCGCCTACTCGGTCGAGGACGGCGCCTATCGCTTCATCTTCCCCTACGGCCTCACCGAGCTGCTCGAGATCGCGCCGGGCCGCTATCGGATCGTCGGCACCGGGTTCTGGAATCACCGCCAGCCGCTGCGGCGCTACGACACCGAGGACATCGCGCTCCTGCCCGCGGGCGCGACGCCGGAACAGCTGGAGCGCGTCGCGCTCGGCATCGACACCTTCACCGGCATCGAGGGCCGCACCACCGACTATCTGCTGCTGGCCGACGGCTCGCGGATCTATACGCTCGACCAGGTGCCGCACGGCGTGCATGGCGCGGCCAGCGTGCAGCTCATCCAGGAGACGCTGGACACGGCCCTGATCGTCGTGGTCCCGAACGCCCAGTTCTCCGACGACACCGTCGAGGTCATCCGGCAGAACTTCTACGTGAAGGCGCCGCGCTCGATGGGCGTCCGGGTGGAGGTGCGCGACTCCCCCTACCGCCTCGCCAACGGCAAGGCGCCGAGCTTCATCAGCCAGCTCGCCGCGCAATAGCGCTCCCGTCGATCGACCGTGTATAAAGCCGCCCATGGTTGACTCCCATGGTTGATTCCATGACCGCCGATTCCACGGACCGGCCCGCCTTGCCGCCGGTCGCCGGCCTCCGGAAGGTGCTGATCTGCGGCCCGGTGGCCGAGGAGGGCAAGCCCGCGCGCGGCGGCTTCGAGAGCGCCAACCTGCGCATGATCGTGCTGGCGCGGCGGCTCGGCGCTTCGGCCGGCGCGCTGCGCTATCCCGAGGTCGAAGGCGGCGTTGTCGCCAAGACCATCGCCTACCTCGTCTCGTTCTTCAGGATCGGGCTCGCGATCCTCACCGGCGACGCCCGGGGTGCCCTGATCCACTTCACCCCGCTCTCCAAGCAGTTCATGCCCTGGGAATGCGCGCTGATCCTGCTGTCGCGGCTCAAGGGCTACAGGGTCGTGTTCGACATCCGCGCCGGCAGCCAGCGCCGGCTCTATCTCGCCGGCGGCGCCGTCAACCGCGCGACCTTCCGCTGGGCGCTGCGCCTCGCCCATGTGATCGCCTACGAGGGCAAGCCCTACGATGCCTTCCTCGAGGAGGTGGTCCCCGGCAAGCCGCGCTTCTGGCTGCCCAACATGATCCCCGCCTCGGAGCTCAGGGCGCGCGAGCGGTTCGAGGCGGAGGGCCCGCGCCTCATCTATGTCGGCCTTGTTTCCGAGGCCAAGGGCGCCCCCGCCGCGGTCGGGCTCGCGACCCGATTGCGGGCGCGGCTGCCCGGCACCACGCTGACTTTCGTCGGCCGCCGCGACCCGGCGGTCACGCCGCTGCTCGACCGGGCGGGCGGCGATGCGCCCTGGATCGAGCATACCGGCGCCCTGCCGCCGGGCGGCATCTATGCCCGGCTCGACCGCGCGCACTATTTCGTCTTCTTGAGCCTCTGGCGGGGCGAAGGCCATTCCAACGCCCTGACCGAGGCGATGGCGCGGGGCTGCGTGCCGATCGTGACCCGCCACGGCTTTTCCGCCGACGTGGTCGGCGCTTGCGGCTGCGTCGTCGATGACCGCGACAAGATCGACGCCGCCGTCGACTGGATCGCCGCCAATTGGAATGCCGCCGACTGGACCGCGTCGTCCCGCGCCACCGTCGCCCGCATCGCCGACAACTTCACCGACGTGCAGGCGCTGCGGCACCTGCACGCCGTCTACGGCGCGGCCTTTGCATGAGCGTCGCGGCGCCCGCGCTCACCTTCGTCGGCGACCTGGTGGCGCCGGCCTGGGGCGTGCCGCATCTCGCCGGCTTCCGCGCCTGGCTCGACGGCAGCGTGCCGGTGGTCAATCTCGAAGGGCCGATCGTCCCCGACTTCGCCCGGGCGAAGCCGCGCTCCACCGTGAAGTTCAATCTCGCCAGCGCCGCCGCCGTGCTCGACGCGCTGCCCGGCGCCGTCACCACCATCGCCAACAACCACTACGAGGACTTCGCCGAGATCGTGCCGCCGCGCGAGGCCCGCGCCGACGTCACCGTGATCGGCGAGCGCGCCGGCACGCCGGCCGTCTGCGCCATCGGCGGCCGCAAGGCGGTGCTGGTCGGGGTCTGCTTCCCGGCCACCGATCCGCTGCGCTGGCGCGAGACCGGCCGCATCGCCATCGAGGCGCCGAGCCGCGCCTTGCGCCGCCTGGAAGCCGTGCGCCGCCGGCATCCGGACGCGACGCTGATCGCGGTCGTGCATTGGGGCTACGAGTTCTCGCTGCTGCCGTTCCCGGCCGACCGCGCCTGGGCCCGCCGCGCCTTCGACGCGGGCGTCGATCTCGTCATCGGCCATCATCCCCACGTCATCCAGCCGATCGAGCGGTTCGGGTCGAAGGCCGTCGCCTACTCGCTCGGCAACTTCTACATGCCGAACGGCGCCTATTTCGGGAACACGCTGGATTTCGAGCCGGTCTGCGGCCAGGGCCTCGCGATCCGCTTCGACGGCAGCGCGCTCACGCCCTTCGTGGTCACGCCGGACTACCAGGCCGGCGACGTCGCGGCCCGCGCGGCCGACGATCGCGTGACGGCGCCGTTCGCCGGCCAGAGCGACCGCGAATACCGCGCCTATTTCGAGGAGCAGCGCCGCGCCGGGCGCGCGCGCGTGCCCTCGGCCATGCCCTCGATCGAAAGCTATTTCGGCGCGGGCGGCCTCGCCGAGGCGGCGTTCTTCGCGCTGCAGGATGCGCGGCAATTCGCCCGCGACACGCTGCTCCGCCTCGGCATCCGCAACCCGTACAAGAAGCCCGCGTAGCGGAAGAGGAGTTAGAGCCTCGGCTCTAACTCCCGGCGATCACCATCACCGGCTGGGGCGAGCGGAAGGCGAAGCGGGAGAGCGGCGGCTCCGGCTGCGGCTTCAGCGCGACGAGGTCGAAGCCCTTGGCCTTGAGCACCCTGAGCGCTTCCGGCACCAGCACTTTGGTGGTCAGCGCGGCGGGCGCCTCCGGCCCGCCGAGCGGCGCATCGTGCAGCAGCAGCACGCCGCCTTCGAGATCGCGCCGCGCCTCGAACTGCGCGATCGCATCGGCGGTCGCCGCGCGGATCGCCGCCTCGTCCTGGCAGGTCTGCGCGATCCGGAAGTCGGCGATCGTGTGACTCCACCAGGCGAACTGGACATGCGGGTGGAAGCCCCGCATCGCCTTGTGCATCGCCGCGCTGGTGAAGCCGGCATTGAAGGGCAGGCGGATGAGATAGGTCCGCGGCGTCGGCCGATGCCGCGCCAGCAGCGCCTCGGTGCGCCCGGTCGCCGCCGCGGCATCGGCGGCCTGGGAGGCGTCGTAGCGGTCGTGCGACCAGCCATGGGCATAGACGTCGTGGCCGGCGGCGACCAGCGCCGCCACCAGCGCGGGATGCCGCTCCACCCGCTCGCCGAGCAGGAAATGCGTGGACCTGGCGCCCGCCTTGGCCAGGGCCTCGATCAGGACCGGCGTGCTGTCGGGGTCGGGCCCGTCGTCGAAGGTGATCGCCATGCTCGGGCGTTCCGCGGCGATCCGGCGGATCACCGGCGACCAGGCGCCGAGCGACAGGCGGATTGGAATCACGGGCGCGTCTCGGGTGCCCCGACCGGCGCCGCCGCCTCGTTCGGGTCCATGACCGCGCGATAGGCCGCCAGCAGCGGCGGCACCGAATAGTCCCAGGCCAGGGCCTCGCGCACCCGCTTGCGGCCGACCTCGCCCATCCGCGCGCGGCGGTCGGGATCGTCCAGCAGTTCGGCGATGCCGCGGGCCAGCGCGCGCTCGTCGTTCGCGGTTACGAACAGGCCGGCATCGCCGGCCGAGACCCGCGTCTCCTTCAGGTCGTAGGCCAGCACCGGCAGGCCGAAGAACATGTACTCGATGACCTTGTTCATCGTGCTCTGGTCCGACCATTCGTTCTTCGGGTCGGGATCGACGCCGACATCCGCCGAGGAGAGGATGCGGCACAGATCCTCGTCGCTCACCCGGCCGGTGAAGGTGCAGAGCGCATCGACGCCGATCTCGACCGCGTATTTCGCGATCGCCTGCTGGTGCGGCCCGCCGCCGACGAAGACGCAATGCAGGTCGTCGCGCTTCATCTCGTCGCGCAGGATCTTCACCGCGCGCACCAGGTGATCGACGCCGTCCTGCTTGCAGATCTCGCCGAGATAGACGAGCTGGAACTTCTTGCCCTTGCGCCATTTCGGATCGGGCTCGTGGATCTTGAATCGCGCGAGGTCGGGGCCGGAGCGCACGATGAAGACCTGCTCCGGCCGCTTGCCGCCGCGCTCGACGGCGATGCGCTTGTGGCTCTCGTTGGTGGTGATGACGATCTGCGCCGCCCGGAAGCTCATGCGCTCCAGGAACAGCAGCGCCTTGAACAGCACGCCGCCGGCCTCGGCCGTGGCGGGGCGCTCGAACTTCGCCGCGAACATCTCCGGCGAAAGGTCGTGATGGTCGAAGATGAAGCGCTTGCCGAAGGCGCGCCAGAACCAGGCCAGCGGCCAATAGGTCTCCGGCGGATTGCAGACATGCAGGATGTCGAAGCCGCGGCCGCCCAGCGTCACGACGAGGCTGAGCCAGGCCGTCATCAGGAAGCACCAGGCGAATTCCAGCACGAATCCGATCTTGCCCTGGGCGTCGATCGGCAGCGGGTAGCGATAGATCTCGATATCCTCCAGCGTCTCCCGCGCGGCGTTGAAGTCGCGCATCTTGGGGCAGATGATGCTGACCTGGTAGCCGTTGCGCGTGAGCGTGGTCGCTTCCAGCCAGACCCGCCGGTCGAACGGGACCGGCAGGTTCTGCACCACGATCAACACGCGTTTGCCGGCGCCGCTCATACTGTCACTTCCTTGCTGACCGCGGCCTGCCGCGGTGTCGTCGTGCTACCCGTGCTTATACGGGTCTCCAGGCGCTGACCCGGCGCCAGAACGCCGCTGCCGACCAGGGCCACGCACGGCTCCTTCTCGCCGAAGGCCGGCGAATACCAGCCCAGCGGCGGATTCTCCGCGCCGCGATGGGACCGCCAGGCCAGTCCCTCGGGCAATTCCAGGCTGGCGAGCAGGCGCCCCTCGGCGCGCAGCTCCGCCCCTGCAGCCTCCAGCTTCACGGTGACAGCCGGATGAACGTGGAAAGCGAGCCGGACCCCGACCGGCATTGTCGCCTCGACCCGGTCGACGATGCTAAGGGCATTTGCCGTCCGGTCCAGCCGAAATTGCCGGACATGCGTCGCTTTGGCGCGAAGGCGGCGGTAACCGTCATGGGCGACGGTCAATTCCGCCACGGGACCGGCATCGCTGCCTGCGGCGACGCCCTGCGCGGCTTCGACGCGGCTCGTCACCGTCGTGGACCACAGGAACGGGCCGGCCTGCGCCGCCTGGTCGGCGCCTTCGATCTCCAGCGTGTTATGCGCGACCGTGGAGCGGAAATAGCGACGCCAGGCGGGCTCGCCCTGATAGCAATAGGTTCCCGGATCGACCAGCACCGGCCGGCCGCCGATCCTGAGCTCGAAGCTCAGCGCATCGGCATGGCCGTGGGCGCAGGTGGATAGGAATCCGTGCGGCCCATGATCGACGCGGCATGACAGCAGGCCGCCGCGAAGATAGGTGATCCCCGCCGCGGGGAACCGGTCCGGCCGCGTCGCCGGGCGAGGGCCGGGCGGCACCCGCCCGCGCGCCACCTGCGGCACCAGCGCCGCCAGCAGCGCACGGCGTTTGGGCTTCGGCCACCAGTCCCGCGCGCCGACCAGGGCGCCGCCGAGCTCCAGCATCGCCTCGGCCGGCCCGGCTTCCCGCGCATCGACCAGCAGCGCCCAGGCATCGTCGCCGTCGCCCTGGCGCGGCGGAATCATCTCGTCGCCGAGATTGGCGGCCAGCGCGTCGCTCATCCGCGCGACGATGCGCCAATAGTCGTCGGACATCGGCCGGCCGCCGGCCTCGCCCTCGATGCCGGCGAGGATCAGCAGGCCGAGGACATAGCCGTGATAGCCGAAGGCAAGCTCGCGGTTCATGCCGTCGGCGAAGGTCTGCGCCGCCGCTTCCCGCTCCAGGATGCGCTGGGCGAGCCGCGCCCAGCGGTCCGACGGCGGCCCGCGGAAGGCGGTCGCGGCGATGAACAGGCCCGCAGCTTCGGCGATCAGGTGGTTGTTGGCCGAGGAGCCGCGGCTGTAGAGCGCGGCGAGCCAGCGTTGGTGCTGCTGGAGCTGGCGCCGGAAATCCGGATTGCGCTCGAACAGCTCCTCCACGCCCGGCCAGTCGGCGAGCAGGCGCCGGGTCCAGACCCAGGCGATCAGCCGCATGCCGAGCTCGATGCCGGAGAGCCAGTGGATGCCGCGCAACGGCGGGTTCGCGCGCCACCAGGAGCGCAGGTGCTCGGCGGCGCGCTCGGCATGGCGGGGATCGCCGCCGGCGCGGAACGCGGCGGCGAGCAGGGTCACATGATGCAGCCGCGACGGCTCCCAGAGGCTCTTCACGTTGCCGACCCGCGACGCATCGCGATAGGGCACGTCGAAGCAGTAGCGCATGGGATCGAAGCGGATTCCGCTGCGCACGTCGCGATGCCAGTCGGGATCGGCGGCCGAGGTGTCGAAGTTGCGGCCGAACACGTCCCAGCGCCCGGCCATCACCGCGTCGGCGGCGGCGCGCAGGCGGCCGACCGCGTCGGGATCGAGCGCCGTGTCGCGGCCGAGCGGCGCGCCGGCCCAGGCGATCGAGCCGGCGGCGGGGCCGCCGGTGCCGCCGAAGCGCCAGGCCTGCTGGATCGCAGCGGCGCGCAGGCGCGCGACGACCTCGGCAGGCGACATGCGCCGCAGGCGTCGCAGGTACCAGGAGATGTCCATCGCTGCGCCGTGCGGCCGGCTGCCGGGGGCGTCGCGGCTATTCGGCGGCGGCCGGCTTGACCCGCGGCAGGGCGGCGACCACCGGCGCGCCGAGGATGCGCTCGGCGCCCTCGACGGTGATGATCGTGTTGCCGAAGGACAGCGAGACCAGGATGATGAGCGCCGCAAGCGCGATGCCGACGCCCAGTCCGCCGATCGCGAAGGTGGTCTTCTTCGGGAAGACCGGGCGCACCTGCGCCCGCGGCGCGTCGATGATCGAGACGCTGGAGACCTTGGCCTGGTCCATGTTCTCCGCCAGGCGCGCCTGGTCGAGGCTGCTCCTCAGCGCGTTCAGGTCGGAGTTCAGGCTGTCGATCTGGCGTTGCAGGTTGTTCACCTCCAGCTCGTTGTCCTGCAGCTTCTTCAGGCTGTCGTCGAGCGCGGCCATCTGCGCCTTGTAGCCCTCGACCTGCGAGGTGATCGGCGTCAGCTCCGCCTGCGCGGCCAGGAGCTGCTGGTCGATGGTGGCGAGCAGCGGATTGGCCCCGGTCCGGACCTTGGTGTTGCTGCCCGCCTGGCTGGCCAGGAACTGCTGCGCCTGGGCGATCTGGGCGCGGATCTGCACCACCGCCGGCGCCGTCGGCTGATAGTGCTGGAGCATCTCCTGCTCCTTCTGCTGCAGCGCCAGCAGGTTCTGCATCGCGGTGCTCGATGAGGCGGGATCGGTCTCGGTGTCGATCGGCGCGGTCGCCGGCGTGCTCGCCTTGCTCTTCTTGAGGTAGGCGACCTGCTGCTGCAGCGCCTGGCCCTTGATCTGGGCGGCCTGCAGGTCGGACGCGAGCTGTGCGCGCTGCTGGATCAGGCTCGCCCGCTGCTCGGGAATGGAGAAGGCGCCGTTGGCGTTCTGGTAGGCGATGCGCTTGGCGTCGAGGTCCTGCAGCTCCTTTTGCTTCTCGGCGATCTGGCGCTGGATCGGGTCGCTGAGCGCGTTGCTGTAGAGCGTCACGTGGCGGGCCTGGAAATCGGCGAGCAGGGCGGCCAGCACCCTGGTCGCGGTCTCCGGCTGCTTGCTGCGGAACGAGACCTCGAGCACGTTGGAGAGGTCGATCGGGTCGACGCTCAGCTGCTTGCCGAAGGCGGAGATGGCGCGGTCGAGCGGCGGATTGCCGGCATCGTCGCCTTTGAGGTCGGGGAACACGCCGTCGATGCCGAGCTTGGTCAGCACCTCCTGGGCGAGGTCGCTGCTGTTCAGGATCTCGCTCTCCGATTTCACCACCTCGGCCATGGTGGTGACCGGCAGGCCGTTCTCGTTCTGGCCGAGATTGGTGCTGGGGAGGAACTCGCGGCCCGGCTTGATCAACAGCTTGGCGTCCGCCTGGTATTCCTTCGGCAGCACGAAGGCCATGCCGACCGCGATGATCGGCGGGATCACCAGGGCGACGGCGATCAGCCGCGCGTTGCGGAACACGTCCGCCATCAGCTCGCGAATCGAAGGCAAGTTCGAGACCGTGCTCAAGATCGATCCTCTCGGTGTTTCGGTAAGCGGAATGTCAACGGGCTGACCAGTATTCGTGCCGGGACAACGCCTATCTTGCTGCAGCCGCTCAGTCGATCGGCGGAGGATACGTCCTCCGTCAAAACTCCGCGAGGCCCTCAGGGAAGATTTGGAAATCAAATACACTATGGTATGAGAATTCACCGCTTCCAGCTGTGAGTGGTTTCGGCCGCCCAATCGACTCCGGCAGGGTTTAGTCGTTTGCTGCGTAGGACTGGATCGGCACGTCGTCCAATCCGCATCGGCCGCTTCGGGGGCCCCCCAAGGTGCAACGAGTTTAGAGGGAGTTAACGAGCCATGGAGGGTTCATTCCTTCATGCGGCGAACTGGCGGGTCGATGGCGCGGCGCGCGCGCGCCGGCCCTTCATCGAGCTTCCGATGCTCGGCCTGGCGGTCTTCGCCCTGGATGCGGCCACCTTCGTCCTGCCCGGGCTGCTGGGCGCCAGCGCCGCCGGCATCCTGAAGCCGGGCAGCCCGACGACCATCGAGGTCGGCCTGGCGCTCTGCCTCGGCGCGGTGCTGTTCTTCGCCGTGGCGCGCGCGCTTCAGGCCCATGACGGCGTCGCCCTGGTCCGGCGCTCGACTCCCCTCCAGCTCCTGGTCGTCCTGGCCTGCTTCGCCGGCCCGATCCTGGCGCTGTTTGCGATCTGCGGCGCGCTCGGCTGGGGCACGCCCTGGCGCGAGGCCGCGACACTGCACTGGCTGACCGCCTGGGGCGCGGCCAGCACCGCGACCGCGCTCAGCATCCATCTGCTGTCGCGCCCGGTGGCCGGCCGCTGGCGCGCCGCGCAGCTCGCGACCCATCGCGTGGCGATCGTGGGCTCCGGCGAGCCGGCCCGCCGCCTGGTGGAATGGATCGAGGCCAATGCCCGGGACGTCGTCGAGGTGGTCGGCCTGTTCGACGACCGCCGCGGCTCGGCGCCCGACCGCGTCGCGCTGTCGCGCCTGGTGCTCGGCACCACCGACGACCTCATCGAATATTACCGCAGCGCCCCGATCGACAAGGTGATCATCGCCCTGCCGCATCAGGCCGAGGAGCGACTGCTCTCGATCCTGCAGCGGCTGAAGCAGCTCCCGGTCGATATCGCCCTCGCGCCCGACCTCGTCGGCTTCCGCGTCCCGGCGATGGACGGCGCCGAGCTGGCCGGGCTGCAGATGACGGCGCTGTCGCAGCGCCCGCTGCGGGCCTCGGAGCGCTTCTTCAAGGAGATCTTCGACCGTTGCGCCGCGGGCCTGCTGCTGCTGGTCCTCAGCCCGCTGCTGCTCGCGGCCGCGCTGGCCGTGAAGCTCACCAGCCCCGGCCCGGTCTTCTTCCGCCAGGAGCGCCACGGCCTCGGCAACCGCATCTTCCACGTGCTGAAGTTCCGCTCGATGCGCACCGACCTGCAGGATGTGACCGGCGCGCAACAGACCCGGCGCAACGATGCGCGGGTGACGGCGGTCGGCCTGTTCCTGCGCCGCACCAGCATCGACGAGCTGCCGCAGCTCATCAACGTGCTGCGGGGCGACATGTCGCTGGTCGGCCCGCGCCCGCTGCCGGTGCAGATGCGGGTCGAGGACCGCCTGAATTACGAGATCGTCGCCGAATACGCCTTCCGCCACCGCGTGAAGCCGGGTATCACCGGCTGGGCGCAGGTGAAGGGCCATCGCGGCGCGATCGACACCGCCGAGGGCCTGCAGTCGCGGGTCGCCCACGACCTTTATTACATCGAGAACTGGTCGCTGTGGCTCGATCTCAAGATACTGTTCATGACCGGCGCGGTTTGCGCCCTGGGGAAGAACGCGTTCTAGCGCTTCCCGGGGTCTTCCGGCTTCTCGAGGTTTTCTGAATGCGCATCTCGATCTTCGGGATCGGCTATGTCGGCGCCGTGTCGGCGGCCTGCCTCGCCGCCGACGGCCACGAGGTCGTCGCGGTCGATACCAACGCCCACAAGGTGAAGATGCTGAACGACGGCGTGGCGCCGATCGTCGAGGCGGGTCTCGCCGAGCTGGTGCGCGACGGCGTGCGCGGCATGCGCCTGCGCGCCACCGCCGACGTCCAGGACGCGATCGCCGCCAGCGACTGCTCGATCGTCTGCGTCGGCACGCCGAGCCGCGCCAACGGCGATCTCGACCTGCGCCAGGTCGCCCGGGTCTGCGAGAGCATCGGCGCCGCGCTGGCGCGCAAGAGCGGCTTCCATGCGGTGGTCGTGCGCTCGACCATGCTGCCGGGCTCGATGCGCGGCGTGGTGCAGCCGGCGCTGGAGAAGAGCTCCGGCAAGAAGGCCGACCAGGATTTCGGCCTCGCCATCTTCCCGGAATTCCTGCGCGAGGGCTCGGCGATCCGCGACTACCGCGAGGCCGGCACCGTGATCGTCGGCGTCTCCGACGCGCGCACCGAAGGCATGCTGCGCGAGATCAACAAGGGCGTCGCCGGTCCAGGCCAAGGCGGCCAGATCCACGTTACCGACCTCGAGACCGCCGAGGCGGTCAAGTACGCCAACAACGCCTGGCATGCGGCCAAGATCGTCTTCGCCAACGAGATCGGCGCCTTCTGCAAGGCGCATGGCATCGACAGCCACAAGGTGATGGAGATCGTCTGCGCCGACCGCCGGCTCAACGTCTCGACCGCCTATATGCGGCCCGGCTTCGCCTATGGCGGCTCCTGCCTGCCGAAGGACCTGCGCGCCGTGCGCTACCGCGCGCGGCAGCGCGACCTGCCGCTGCCGATGCTGAACGCGCTCGCGGAATCCAACGAGGGGCTGATCGAGGCGGCGGCCGAGCTGGTGATGGCGGCGGGCAACCGGCGCATCGGCCTGATCGGCCTCTCCTTCAAGGGCGGCACCGACGACCTGCGCGAGAGCCCGGCGGTCGCCCTGGCCGAGCACCTGTTCGGCAAGGGCTACGACCTCAGGATCTTCGACGCCAACGTGAACTATTCGAAGCTCATGGGCTCGAACCTCGCCTACATCCGGCAGCACATCCCGCATCTCTCCGAGCGCCTGACCGACGATCTCCAGGGCGTGGTGCAGCACGCCGACACGCTGGTGGTCACCCACACCGACCTCGGCGGCGCCACGCTGCCCAAGCTCCGGCCCGAGCAGACGGTGATCGACCTCGTGCGATTGCCCGGCCTCGCCGAAGCCGGCGGGCGGTACGTCGGGCTTCACTGGTAGCGCCCGTCGCGGCGCAGCGTTGCAAGAGGCAGCCGTTCGCCGGCGCGATCCCTGACCTCGGGGCTTCCGAGACAGCTACATGTCCGAATATGCACGCGACCCTGCGGGCCGTGGGGTCTCTGCCGCGGCGGCCGTCGATCAATCGGCGCCGCGCATGGCGAGACAAATCTCAGTTCCGATTTTTCCAAAGCGCCTTTAGCCAATCTTTCAGGATTGCCTGCAACAGTCGCCGCGGGATGGGGTGTGGAACCATGTTCTTGGGGAGAACACCCGTGATCAAGCTTTCCAACTGGAAGATCCTCTACAAGCTGCTCTTGCTGGTCGGCATCATGTCGGCAGTGGTGGCCGTCGTCGGCGCGGTCGGCTATTTCGGCATCGAAGACCTGACCGACGGGGTCGATGACGTCGCCTCGGAGGGCTCGGAAGCGCTGCTGGGCGCGCTGATCAACGAAAACGCGCTGTCGATCAGCCGCGACGAGTTCCATCTCGCGGCGGACCCTTCGGCCGATACGCTGAAGGACGCCGCGGCGCGGATCGAGCAGCAGAAGAAGGAGTTCGTGGACCGCGTCGCCAAGCTGAAGAGCACCGCCGACGGCGAGCAGCTGCAGCGCATCGGCGCGGTCGAGAGCGCCTATCAGGACTACCTGCCCGCCCTGGAGCAGACGCTGACCGCGGTCCGGCAGGTCGGCGGGCAGGTCGCCGATGACGCCGCGCAGGACAAGATCGTCGCCGCCGCCAAGGCCGGCCGCACCAAGGTCGATGCGCTGATGGCGGCGATCCACGACTACGCGCAATTCTCCTCCTCGCGCTCCAACGCGATCGCCACCAAGGTGGAGGACGACGGCAGCCGGCTGGAGGTCGTAACGTTCGCCATCGGCGCCGCCGGCATCCTGGGCGGCATCCTGGTCGGCTATCTGCTGGCCTCGCTGGCGATCGCGCGGCCGGTGGCGCGCTCGGTCGACGACCTGAAGCGCCTCTCCGAGGGCCACACCGACTTCGAGATCGTCGGCGCCGGGCGCGGGGACGAGATCGGCCTGATCGCGCGCACCATGCAGGTCTTCAAGGAGAACCTGATCCGGAACCGCGAGATGCTGGCGCGCGAAGCGGCCGAGCAGGAGCTCCGGGCCAAGCGGGCGCAGACGATCGACGGCCTGACCACCAGCTTCGACCGGGAGTCCGGCGCCGTGGTGAAGGCGGTCTCCTCGGCCGCGACCGAGATGCAGGCGACCGCGCAGTCGATGACCGGCACGGCGGAGGAGACCGCGCGGCAGGCAACGGCGGTCGCCGCCGCCTCCGAGCAGGCTTCCGCCAACGTGCAGACCGTGGCGACCGCCGCCGAGGAGCTCTCGACCTCGGTCCAGGAGATCACCCGGCAGGTGGCGGAATCGACCCGGGTCGCCGGCGAGGCGGTCTCCGAGGCGGCCAAGTCCGGCGGCCTGGTGAAGGCGCTGGCCGAAGCGGCGCAGCGGATCGGCGCGGTCGTGAACCTCATCAACGAGATCGCCGGGCAGACCAATCTGCTGGCGCTCAACGCGACCATCGAGGCGGCGCGCGCCGGCGATGCCGGCAAGGGCTTCGCGGTCGTCGCTTCCGAGGTGAAGTCGCTGGCGACGCAGACCGCCAAGGCGACCGAGGAGATCGGCAGCCAGGTGGAGAGCATCCAGCAGGCGACCGGCGACGCGGTGCGCTCGATCGACGGCATCTCCGGCATCATCGGCCGCATCAACGAGATCACCACGGCGATCGCCGCGGCGGTCGAGGAGCAGGGTGCGGCGACGCAGGAGATCGCCCGCAACGTCCAGCAGGCGGCCCAGGGCACGCAGGAGGTCTCCTCCAGCGTCGCCACGGTGACCGAGGCGGCGCAGCACACCGGCGCCGCCGCGACCCAGCTCCGCGGCGCCTCGGCCGATCTCTCCACCCAGGCCGAGACCATGCGGTCCCAGGTCGAGACCTTCATCGCCGCGATCAAGGCCGCTTAGGGAGTCCTTAGCCGCAGGGAGTCCTTAGCCGCAGGGAGACGGTCGGCCCGGCAGCCGCTGCCGGGCCGATGGCGGCTCCGCTGGCCGCCTCAGAGCCCGCGGGTCGTCAGCGGCAGGCCGGGGACGGTGCCGATGCGGGTATTGGTGAGGTCGACGTCGCGGCGATGGGCGCCCTGGAAATTGGCGCCGCGGATGTCGGCTTCGGCGAGATTGGCGCGGGTGAGGTTGGCGTCGCGGAAGTCGGCCGCGATCAGCAGCGCGCCCTTCAATTGGGTATCCGCCAGCATCGCGCCCGAGAGATCGGCGAGGCAGAGGTTGCGGCCGGAGAGGTCGAGCGCCGAGAGGTCGACGCCGGAGAAATCGGCGCGCTTGCCGTCGGCGCCCTGGCTGGCGACCCAGACCCCGTGGCGGGTCACCATGTCGGCCACGCGCGCCGGATCGAGGCGGCGGAGCTCCGGGCCCTTGGTCCGGAGCACGTCGAGCCGGTCGCCCATGTCGCCCGCCAGGATCGCGCCGGAGAAATCGGCGTCGCTCATGTCCGCGCCGGCCACGGTCGCATCCTCGATCTCGGCATGGAGGAAGCTGGCACCGCGGAGATCGGCGGCCATCATGTTGGTCGAATGCAGCACCGCGCCGGAGAAGTCGGCGTTCTTGAGCTTGGCCTCGCTCAGGTTGACGCGGGTGAGGTTGGCGCCCTTGAACGAGCTGCCGCTGCTATCCGCGTTGTCGGCGTCGCGGCGCAGGTCGCTGCGGTCGAGCGCCGCGTCGACGAGCTGGGCCTCGAGGAACGAGGCGCCGCGCAGATCGGCGCGGACCAAATCGGCACCGGTCAGGTCGGCGCGGTCGAATTTCGCGCTCCGCAGGATGGCGCCGGTGAACTTGGTGCCGCGCGCCTCGATGCCGGTGAAGTCGCAGTCGAGCAGCACCGCCTCGCTGAAGTTCATGTGGCTGAGATCGCGCCCGGCCAGGCTGCAGTCGCGCAGCATCGCGCGGCGGCCGCCCTGGCGTCCGGCGACCCAGGCGACGTGGAACTCGTGCAGGCGGCGCAGCGCTTCCTGCGAGAGCTCGGCGCCGACGACCTCGTTGGGCTGCGGTTTGCGTTGCTTGAACATCGTATGGGGAAGGCGGATCTGCGTTGTTTTCGCGGGCCGACTATCGCCAAGCGGGACGCGGCTTTCAAGCGTCACGCGCGCAGCATGGTGTGATCTCGATCATTCCACACGCACACCGCAACTTCGCGTAAAATGCAGGCGGTATTGCCGGCCCCGCGCCCGCTTTTCGGATGTGAACCGTTTCTTGCGATGCTAGGTTTCTAGGACGATGTTCGACTCGGGGCCCAGGAAGGCGCGCAACAAATACGCGGTCGAGGTGGAACTCGACGACGGCCGCGTGCAGGTGCTCTTCGTCTTCGTGACGCCCGCGGCGCGGGTGATCGACATGCTGAACGACGAGCGGCGCTTCATCCCGTTCGAGACCAGCGACGGCGCGATCATCATCTACCGCAAGACCGCGATCCGGCGCCTGAGCCCGCTCTTCGCCGCCGAGCGCATGGCGAGCAAGGACCCCTACGACATCATCGACATCTCGCCCAAGGCGAGCGACCAGGAGGTGCACGAGGCCTATCGCAAGGCGGTGGCCTCGGTCCATCCCGACCACATCCAGGCGCTGGGCCTGCCGGAGGAGTTCATCGAGTTCGCCACCAAGCGCACGATGGCGGTCAACGACGCCTACGACAAGATCAAGCGCGAGCGCGGCATCGGCCGCAACGGCTAGCCCTTCCAGCCGCAGCGTTCCAGCGCGGCGCGCATGTGTTCGGGCACCGGGGCCTCGACGGCGATCGGCGGCTTCTTCGGATAAAGCGGCACGACGACGGCGCGGGCGAGCAGGTGCAGCGGCTGGCCGCTCTGCCGGCCGTATTGCCGGTCGCCGAGGATCGGCGCGCCGAGCGCCGCCAGGTGCACGCGGATCTGGTGGGTGCGGCCGGTCCGGGGCCTGCATTCGATCCAGGCGAGCTTTTCCCCGCCCTGGCCATCCGCCGTGCCGAGCACGCGGTAGTCGGTGACGGCCTTCTGACCGGCGGGATCGGTCACCATCTTCCAGCCGCTGCGGTTGGTGATCTTGCGCAGCGGCAGCTCGATCCGGCCCTCGGCCTCCCGGGGCAGGCCGGTGGTGACGGCCCAATAGGTCTTCTCGACCAGGCCGTCCTGGAACAGCTTGCCGAGGCGGGAGAGGCCCTTGCGCTGGCGCCCGAGCACCAGGCAGCCGCTGGTGTCGCGGTCCAGCCGGTGGGCCAAAGCCGGCGGGTTGGGCAGGCCGAAGCGCAGCGCGTCCAGGTCCTGCTCGAGATTGGGGCCGCCGCCGGGCCCGGCATGGACCGGCAGGCCGGCGGGCTTGTCGATGATCAGCATCAGCGCGTCGCGGTAGATGAGGCGCTTCAGCATCTCCTCGGGGGTCAACGGAAACTCCGAAAAAGAAACGGGCGGCCGCCGGTCGGCAGCCGCCCGTCCCGAAGAGATCGATCGGGCTTAGACCGCCTTCAGATTGACCGCCGCGGTCTTGCCGCGCTCGGTGGCGATGTCATAGCTGATCTTCTGGCCCTCGGCCAATCCGCTCATGCCCGCGCGCTCGACCGCGGTCACATGCACGAACACGTCGCTGGAGCCATCGGCGGGGCGGATGAAGCCATAGCCCTTCACCGAATTGAACCACTTCACAGTACCCTGAGCCATTCCTAGGCCTCCTCAAGCTGGTAAAACCGGAGCGCGGGGCGATCCCCTGCGATCCACACAACGCGGTTGGGAAGGCTTGAAGGACCGTCGCTGGGAGGAAGCCGGGTCGACAAGACAGCCAAAACGTCGATTGCGGGCGCATCTCTGCGGGTTTCGGGGCCCGGAGTCAAGCCGGGGCTGGCCCCGGCCCGGCCCGGCCGGGGCAACCGGAACCTGCATCCGGCCGTTGTCTGCGTGGAGGAAGGCGCATGGCTGGCCGGATTGACGGGCCTGAATCGGTTAAATTAGTGTTTCAGTCCAGGGAGTGGGACCGCATCAGGGGTGATGGGGAGATGCTCGGAAGCCTGCTGAAACACGGCCTGAAACAGGGCCGTATCCATCTGATCGACCACCGCGGGCGGGAGCAGAGCTACGGCTCGGGATCGCCGGAAGTGACGCTGCGCCTGAACGATTCCTCGGTCGGCCGCGAGATCGCCTTCAATCCCTGGCTGAAGCTCGGCGAAGCCTATATGGACGGCCGCTTCACCATCGAGAAGGGCACGATCTACGACCTGATCGACATCGGCCTCGCCAACACCAATGCCGTGGGCGGCGTCTGGACCCAGCGCTTCAGCAACTTCGCCAACCGGATCCTGCGCTGGTGGCACCAGACCAACCCGATCGGCCGCGCGCAGCAGAACGTCGCCCACCACTACGACCTCTCGCGCAAGCTGTTCTCGCTCTTCCTCGACGAGAGCATGCAGTATTCCTGCGCCTATTGGCCCAAGCTCTCGATCAGCCTCGGCGAGGCGCAGCAGGCCAAGATGCGCCACATCGCCTCCAAGCTCCTGCTGGAGCCCGGCCAGCTCGTGCTCGACATCGGCTGCGGCTGGGGTGCGCTCGGCATCTATCTCGCCAAGACGGCGGGGGTAAAGGTCATCGGCGTCACCCTCTCCAAGGAGCAGCTCGAGGTCGCCCAGCAGCGCGCCCGGGAGGCGGGCCTGGAAGGCCAGGTCGAGTTCCGCCTGCAGGACTATCGCGAGGTCCCGGAGCGCTTCGACCGCATCGTCTCGGTCGGCATGTTCGAGCATGTCGGCATCAAGCACTTCCCCGAGTTCTTCAAGAAGGTCGAGGAGCTGCTGAAGCCGGCGGGCGCGGCGCTGCTGCACGCGATCGGCCGGCGCGACGGGCCGGGCTACACCAATCCCTGGCTCAGGAAGTACATCTTCCCCGGCGGCTACAGCCCGGCGCTTTCCGAGGTGCTGCCGGTGATCGAGAAGACCGGGCTCTGGGTTACCGACATCGAGGTCCTGCGCCTGCACTACGCCGAGACCTTGAAGGCGTGGCGCGCCAATTTCGACAAGCACCGCGACGAGATCAAGAAACTCTACGACGAGCGCTTCTGCCGGATGTGGGAGTTCTACCTGATCGGCTCGGAGCTCTCCTTCCGCTACGACTACAACATGGTGTTCCAGATCCAGATGGCGCGGGGCATCAAGACCGTGCCGACGACCCGGGACTACATGTTCGACTGGGAGCGCAAGGAAGCCGCCCGCGATTTCCCGCAAGTGCCCTGGCAGAAGGGCCGCGCGGCGGAGTAGGGCCGTCGATTGTAGGTCCGGCCCCTCAGTACTCGGCGCTGTTTCTGGGTGTGCTCTCTAGAACGCCTCGGCCGGCAGCGCCATCAACGTCGCTTTCCCCGAGGTCAGCACCGTGAACAGGCTGTTGGTCTCCGGCAACACGCGCGCCATGAAGAACCGGGCCGCGGCGAGCTTCGCCGCGTAGAACGCGGCTTCGTCGCCGGATTTCTTCTCCAGCGCGATCTCGGCCATGCGGCACCACATGTAGCCCAGCGCCACCAGCGCGAAGAGGCGGAGATAGTCGGTCGCGGCGGCACCGGCCTCTTCGGGATCGGCGAGGCCGGCCTGGGCCAGCCAGGCGGTCGCCTGCTGCAGCTTGGCGAAAGCCTTGGCGGTCGGCAGCACGAACTCGGCCATCGCGGGATTGCCGCTCGCCGTCTCGACATAGGCGCTGACCGGGTGGAAGAACCGGCGGGCGAGGCGGCCGAAGCCGGTGCCGAGCTTGCGGCCGACCAGGTCCAGGGCCTGGATGCCGTTGGTGCCTTCGTAGATCTGGGTGATGCGGGCGTCGCGGACCAGCTGCTCCATGCCCCATTCGCGGATATAGCCATGGCCGCCGAAGACCTGGACGCCGGCATTGGCGGCATCGAAGCCGTGATCGGTGAGGAACGCCTTCACGACCGGCGTCAGCAGGGCGACGAGATCGTCCGCCGCCTGGCGGCGCTCGGGATCGGGATGATGCGCGGCGATGTCGAGCTCCATCCCCATCCAATAGGCGAGCGCGCGGCAGCCTTCGGTGATCGCGCGGCTCTCCAGCAGCATGCGCCGCACGTCGGGATGCACGATGATCGGATCGGCGGGCTTGTCCGGCGCCTTCACGCCGGCGAGCGAGCGCATCTGCAGCCGGTCCTTGGCGTAGGCTGCCGCGCCCTGATAGGCGGCCTCGGCGATGCCGAGTCCCTGCATGCCGACCGCGAGCCGCGCGGTGTTCATCATGGTGAACATCGCCGACATGCCCTTGTGCGGCTTGCCGACCAGCCAGGCCTTGGCGCCGTCGAAGTTGATGACGCAGGTCGATGAGGCCTTGATCCCCATCTTCTTCTCGATCGAGCCGCAGGCGACCTTGTTGCGCTGTCCCCGATTGCCTTCCTCATCGGGCAGGTATTTCGGGCAGACGAAGAGCGAGATGCCGCGGATGCCGGCCGGCGCGTCGGGCAGGCGCGCCAGCACCAGGTGGACGATGTTCTCGGTGAGATCATGCTCCCCGGCGGAGATGAAGATCTTGGTGCCGAAGAGATTCCAGGAGCCGTCGGGATTGGCCTCCGCGCGGGTCTTGCACAGGCCGAGATCGGTGCCGCATTGCGGCTCGGTCAGGCACATCGTGCCGGCCCAGGTGCCGGAGACCAGCTTCGGCAGATAAAGCGCCTTCTGCTCCTCCGAGCCATGGGCGTAGAGGGCGTTGTAATTGCCGTTGGAGAGGCCCGGATACATGCCGAAGGAGAGATTGGCCGAGCAGATCATCTCCTCGACGGCGAAGTTGACCAGCTTCGGCAGGCCCGCGCCGCCGTATTTCGGATCGCAGGGCAGGCCGGTCCAGCCGGCCTCGATGAATTTCGCATAGGCTTCCTTGAAGCCCTTGGGCGTCGCGACCACGCCGCTCTCGAAGCGGCAGCCCTCTTCGTCGCCGGAGCGGTTGATCGGCTGCAGCTCCTCCTCGCAGAACTTGCCGGCCGCCTCGAGGACGGCGTCGAGCGTGTCCGGCGTCGCCTCGGCATAGGCCGGGATCGTGTTGGAGAGGGAATCCGCCTGCAGCAGCTCGTAGAGCACGAACCGGATGTCGCGGAGCGGGGCCTTATAGGCGGGCATCAGGCATCTCCAAGGGTCTCGGGCCAAGTGCGGGGGGATTGCGGCGCCAGGTGCTTCCCATCATGCGCTCAATTCCGCAGCGGCTTGCCGGTCGCCAGCATGTGCTCCATGCGGGCCAGGGTCGGCTCGGTGCGCAGCAGTGCGAGGAACGCCTTCTTCTCCAGCTTCTGCACCTGGTCCTCGGTGACCACGGCGGTGATGTCCGTGGCGCCGCCCGAGAGGACCTCGGCGAGCGCCGCCGACACGGTCACGTCGTGGGGCAGCGCCTTGCCTTGCAGCCGGAAGCCGTCGACCGCGAGCTTCAGCGCGGTGGCGCCGGTCGGGCCGGGCAGGCGCAGCTCCCTGGGCTCGGGCGCCTTGTAGCCTGCGGCCAGCATCTGCAGCGCGCGCTGCTTCGCATCGTAGAGCAGGCGGTCCTTGTTCATGGTGATGCCGTCGGAGGCGCGGAGGAATTTCAGCTCCTTCGCCTCGGCGGCGGATTTCGCGACCTTGGCCAGCGAGATGGTCTCGAAGGCGGCGGCGACCGGCGGCATCGGGCCTCTGGGCGCCATGGGCGGATCCTGGGGGCCGGGCTGGTTCCGCAGCAGCAGCTCCTTGCAGCCGCCCCAGCCGGGCACCAGGCCGACGCCGACCTCGACCAGGCCCATATAGGTCTCGGCATGGGCCTGCACCGCCGCACAGTGCAGCAGGATCTCGCAGCCGCCGCCCAAGGCCATGCCGCTGGGCGCGCCGACGACCGGGAAGGGCGCGAACTTCACCGCCTTGTAGGCGGCCTGGCCCTGGCCGATCAGGTCGTCGATCATCGGCCACATGGCGATGTTCACGGCGAACAGCGCGAGGCCGATATTGGCGCCGACCGAGAAGTTGTCGCCCTCGTTGTGGATGACCAGCGCCTTCATCTTCTTGCCGACATGGTCGAGCGACTGCTTCACCATGCTGAGCGTGTCGGGATCGATCGCGTTCATCTTGCTGTGGAACTCGAGACAGGCGACGCCGTCGCCGATATCCCAGAGGCTGGCCGAGCCGTTCTTCAGGATCGGCTTGACGGCACGCTTGATGTCGGAGAGCAGCAGCACGCCTTCCGCGCGCTGCACCGGATGATAGGCGCCGTCAGTGCCGAGGAATTGCAGTTGGCCGTTCTCGACCCTGTAGAAACCGCCTTTCTCCGCGGCGAGGCGCAGCAGCGGCGGTACCGATTGTCCCTCTCTGCCGAGCCAGTCGGCCAGCCAGCCGGCCCCGAGCTGGTCGATCATCTCGAACGGGCCGCGCTTCCAGTTGAAGCCGGTCCTCATCGCGAGATCGACGTTCACGACGTCGTCGGCGATCTCCGGCACGAGAGAGGCGGCATAGCGCAGCAGCTTCGACAGCACCGCCCAGGCGTATTCACCGCCCTTGTCCTTGAAGGTGACCAGCGCCTTGAGCCCGCCTTTCGCCGCATCGGCGGAATCGAGGCGGGCGCGCTGCGAGACGTGGTATTGGCCGGTCCTGAGGTCGATCGACTCCTTGATCCGTTCTGCACCGTTGCGCTGCAGGCGGTAGAAGCCGCCCTTGCCCTTGCGGCCGGTATAGCCGTCGGCGATCATCCTCTCCATCAGCGGGAAGTCGCGGCGCACGCTTTGATAGGCATCGTCGGGCTTCAGGGCCTCCCGCATCGACTTGTCGACATGCGGCTGGAGGTCGAGGCCCACGAGATCGAGCAGGCCGAAGATCCCGGTCTTCGGCGCGCCGATCGGCCGGCCCATGATCGCGTCGGCCTCCTCGACGGTGAGGCCGAGATCGAGCGCCGCGTTGACGGCGGCCTGCATCCAGAAGACGCCGATACGGTTGGCGACGAAGCCCGGCGTGTCCTTGGCGGCGATGATCGCCTTGCCGAGACGCCGGTCGCCGAAATCGGTGACGGCCGCGACGGCCTCGGGCCGGGTGTTCGGCCCGCCGACCACTTCCAGCAGGCGCATGTAGCGCGGCGGGTTGAAGAAATGGGTGATGCAGAAATCGCGCTGCAGG
Source organism: Dongiaceae bacterium (assembly GCA_035548715.1). Lineage (GTDB taxonomy): Bacteria > Pseudomonadota > Alphaproteobacteria > Dongiales > Dongiaceae > Dongia. The sequence goes on along the minus strand of DASZSL010000112.1, from coordinate 25,617 downwards.
CTCTCGGGCTCGTCCCTGACCAGGGTCGCGAGCGGGATCGTCGAGGTGTTGGACGAGACGACGGAGCCTGGCTTCCGATAGGGCTCGATCTTGCGGTAGAGCGCCTGCTTGAGGTCGAGGCGTTCCAGGATCGCCTCGACGATCCAGTCCACGTCCTTCAGCTTGTCGAGGTCGTCCTCGATGTTGCCGGGGGTGATCAGTCGCGCCGCCGCCTTGGACATCAGCGGCGCCGGATCGGCCTTCAGCAGCTTGTCGATGGCGCTCTTGGCAATGGCGCTGCGGTCGCTCGGGTCCTTCACGATGTCGAGCAGCAGGACCGGCACGCCGGCATTGGCGATCTGCGCCGCGATGCCGCTGCCCATCAGCCCGGCGCCGATCACGGCGGCCTTCTGGATGGTCATTGGCGGGCTCCGTCACACTTCCAATCTCGGTCGTCATGCCAGGCTTCAGGCCTGAAGCCTGGCATGACGAACCAGTTCGAAGCGACCAGCGCGCCAAGCATCACATCGCCTCCAGGATGGTGGCGATGCCCTGGCCGCCGCCGATGCATTGGGTCGAGAGCGCGAACTGCTTGCCTTCGCGCTTCAGCAGCGCCGCGGCCTTGCCGGTGATGCGGGCGCCGGTGGCGCCCAGCGGGTGGCCCAGCGCGATCGCGCCGCCGTCGAGGTTGACCTTGTTCGGGTCGATCTTGAGGTCGCGCATGCAGGCCAGGGCCTGGGCGGCGAAGGCCTCGTTCAGCTCGATCACATCGACGTCGTTGATGGTGAGGCCGGCGCGCTTCAGCGCCTTCTGGGTGGCGGCGACCGGGCCGATCCCCATGATCTCCGGCGCGCAGCCGGCGACGGCGACGCTCCTCACCTTGGCCAGCGGCTTCAGCCCGTGGGCCTTGGCATAGTCGGCGGAGGTCACCAGGCAGGCGGCGGCGCCGTCGGTCAGCGGCGAGGAGGTGCCGGCGGTGACGACGCCGTGCTCGTCGAAGGCGGGCTTCAGGCCGGCCAGCGCCTCCATCGTGGTGCCCTCGCGGATGCAGCCGTCGCTGGTGACCGTCTCCTTGCCGTTGCCGATGGGCGCGATCTCGTCCTTGAGCTTGCCGGCCTGGCGCGCCGAGGCCGCCTTGGCCTGGCTCTCGACGGCGAAGGCCTCCTGCTCCTGGCGCGAGATTTCGTATTTCCTGGCCACGTTCTCCGCGGTCGTGCCCATCGAGATGTAGGCGGCGGGCAGGCGCGCCTCGAGCGCCGGGTTGGGCATCGGGTTGAAGCCCATCATCGGCACGCGGGTCATGCTCTCGACCCCGGCGCAGATGAAGGCCTCGCCGGCGCCGAGCGCGATGGCCCCGGCGGCGCTGTGGATCGCCTGCATCGACGAGCCGCAGAACCGGTTGATCGTGGCGCCCGCCACCGATTGCGGCAGGTCGGCGATGAGGTCGATCAGGCGCGCGACGTTCAACCCCTGCTCGCCTTCGGGAAAGGCGCAGCCGAGCAGCAGGTCCTCGATCTCCCTGGGGTCGATGCCGGTCCGTTCGATCAGCGCCTTCACCACCGCGGCGGCGAGGTCGTCCGGCCGCACCCGGATGAGCTCGCCCTTGTTGGCGAAGTGGAAGGGCGAGCGGACATAGCCGGCGATCACGGCCTCTTTCATTCTTTCTTCTCCTTGGCCGCGGCGGCGGCCTCGTCGATCAGGATCTTCTTCTGGATCTTGCCGACCGCGGTCTTCGGCAGGTCGGCACGGAACTCATATTGGGTCGGCATCTCGATCTTCGAGAGCCGGCCGCGCAGGAAATCATCGAGCTGGTCGGCGCCGAGGTCGGCGCCCGCCTTCAGGACCACGATCGCCTTCACGGTCTGGCCGCGATAGGCGTCGGCGACGCCGATGACGGCGCATTCGCGCACCGCGGGATGCTGGTAGATCGCCTCCTCGACCAGGCGCGGATAGACCTTGAAGCCCGAGCAGTTGATCATCTCCTTCAGGCGGTCGGTGATGAAGACATAGCCGTCCTCGTCGATATGCCCGACATCGCCGGTGTGGAGCCGGCCCTCGATGACGACCTCGGCGGTGGCGTCGGGGCGCTTCCAGTAGCCCATCATCACCTGGGGGCCGCGGAAGCAGATCTCGCCGGTCTCGCCGGGCTGCATCAGGGTCTTGCGGTCGTCGATCGAGACGATCTCGCAGATCGTGCCGGGGATCGGCAGGCCGATCGAGCCGGGCCTGGAGCCCAGCTCCGGCGGGTTGATGCAGCAGACCGGCGAGGTCTCGCTGAGGCCGTAGCCTTCGAGCAGATGGGTGCCGGTCTTCTCCTGGAAGGCCTTGGCCACCTCCAGCGGCAGCGGGGCGCCGCCCGAAATGCAGATCCGGAGCGAGGACAGGTCGTACTTCTCCGCGCCCGGCGTGTTGAGGAGCGCGTTGTAGAGCGTCGGCACGCCGGCCATGGCGTTGGGGCGCTTGCGCGCGATCAGGCGCAGCAGCTTCAGCGCCTCGAAGCGCGGCTCCAGCAGCATGCAGGCGCCGAAGGCGATGGTCAGGTTCATCACGCAGGTCATGGCGAAGGCGTGGAACAGCGGCAGCACGCCGACGATCCGCGTCTCCGGCTTGTCCATGGCGTGGAACCAGAGCCGGATCTGCTGGGCGTTGATGGTGATGTTGGCGTGGCTCAGGGCGGCGCCCTTGGGCACGCCGGTGGTGCCGCCGGTATATTGCAGCACCGCCAGCGTGGTCGCCGGGTTGATCAGCGGCAGCTCGATCCGGCCGTCATTGTCCAGCAGGGTCCGGGTCGAGACGATGCGCGCGTCCTCCGGCGGGTGCGCGATCGACCGGCGCATCACCAGCGGGAACAGCAGGCTCTGCGGGAAGGGGAGCTGGTCCGCCATCGGGCAGACCACGACGTGCTTCAGCCGCGTGGTGCCGAGCATGGCGGTGATCTTCGGCAGCAGGATCGCAAGGTCGAGGGTGACCATGAAATCGCATTCGGAATCCTCGATCTGCCGCGCGATCTCCGGCTCGGCGTAGAGCGGGTTGAAATTGACGATGACGCCGCCGGCCTTGAGCCCCGCAAAGTAGAAGACCACGAACCACGGGCAGTTCGGCAGGAACAGGCCGAGCTTCATGCCGGGGCGGAAGCCGGCATCGATCAGGCCCTTGGCCGCGCGGTCGGAGAGGTCCTTGACCTCGGCATAGGTGAAGCGCCGGTCCTGGAAGTCGATGCAGTCGTGCTCGGGATAGCGGGCGGCGGAATCCTCGAGCAGCGCGAAGACCGGCTTGCCCTCGAGCGGCGCCGCCCAATCGACCTCGGGCGGGTAATGCTTCAGCCAGGGATGGGCCAGCCTCGTGGAATCCATGGAGCCTCCGGTCGCCGCCGAGCCGCCCGCCCTGTCGGGGCAAGGGGCCGGTGACGGGAAAGTCTCCCATTCTCGGGATTTGATGGCAAACCAATGGTTAATGCCTGGCCTGCGGCCCGGCGCTGCGGCACTGCGACGGATGGAATACCTAGGGAGAACCGGATATAGCTCAGTCACGACACGGCGACGACACGGCCCGCACCCGTTCCCCGCATGAGCTTCCAGGCGTTTTTCGACTGCATCGTCTCGGACGAACTCCGCCATGTGGCCCGGAGCTGGCAGGCCGCGCGCGGCGGCCGCCTCATGCCGGGCTGGCGGAACATCGATCCGGTGCCGATCGGGCCGCAGCTGCGCTACGTCTGGGCCTGGAAATACGACCGCGTGGCGCAGAGCTTCACCGGGCGCCTCGCCGGCGACGACATCGTCACGATCTTCGGCAGGTCGGTGCACGGCGTGCGGATGGCGGACTACTTCTCGCCGGAGATCTACCGCATGTTCTTCCCCTGGATGCAGCGCGTGGCGGTCGAGCCGGCCTTTGCCCGCGGCTCCGGGCTGATCTACCGCCGGCTCGGCCGGAACTTCACCGGCGAGCGGATCATCATGCCGCTGGCCGATGACGGCATCCGCGGCGACGGGATCATCGGCGCGAGCTTCTACAATCCGGTTTCGGGTGCCGGCCTCGACGACGGCGGACCCCGCCTCACCGGCGAGGAGCAGGTGGACTTCTTCGCGCTCGACGCCGCGACCGCCTCGGTCTGATCCCGCCTGGCCATGAGCTTCGAGGCCTTCTTCGTCGCCATCCGATCCGTGGAGCTCCAAGCCGTCGCCCGGCACTGGCAGGGCGCGCGCGGCCGCAAGCCGATGCCGGCCTGGCGCGACATCGATCCGGTCCTGATCGGGCGCTATCTCCGCTATGTCTGGGCCTGGAAATACGACCGCGCCGCGGACCGATTCACCGGCCGCCTCGCCGGCGAGGAGATCGACCACGCCTTCGGCAAGTCGCTCCGCGGCGCCGACATGGAGAGCTTCTATCCGCCCGAGGGTGCGGCGCTGGTGATGCCGCGGCATCGCCGCGTGGTCAACCAGCCCGCCTTCATGCACGGCGCGGGCATGGTGTTCGGCCATGTCGGCCGCACGCTGGTCGGCGAGCGCATCATCATGCCGCTTTCGGAGGACGGGGCGGCGGCGGACGGGATCTTCGGCGGCACGGTCTACCGCCCGGCGGAGCCCGGCGCCGCCCGCGTGCCCGGCCCGGATTTCGCGCCGGAGCAGGTCGCGTTCTTCGCGCTCGACCCCGAAGGGCTCAGCGCCACTTCTGGATGACGGTCTCGGCCACCTGGGTGACGACGCGGCGGGGCAGCAGGCGCATCGCCGCGGTGGCGAGGTAGTTGCCCGGGCCGACGATGTGCACCGTGCGATGGCCCAGCGCCTGCAGCCCCTCGCGCGCCACGCGCTCGGGCTCGTGCACGGTGGCAAAGCCGGTCTTCTCGATGCCGGCGCGCTCGAAGAAGCGCGTCCGGGTGGCGCCGGGGCAGAGCGCCAGCACGTCGACCGGCCGGTCGGAGAGCTCCTCCGCCAGCGCCTCGGTGTAGTTCAGCAGGAAGGTCTTGCTCGCCGCATAGGTGGCGAAGAACGGCATCGGCGCGAAGGCCGCGGCGCTGGAGACGTTGATCACGCCGGCGCGCGTGCCGCTGCTCTCCGCCCGGCGCAGCATGCCGGGCAGCAGCGCGCGGCAGAGCTCGACCGGGGCCAGGGCGTTGACCTGCACCATCGCTGATTCGCGCTCGGCCGGGTTGTCGATCACGCGGCCGAGCTTGCCGATGCCGGCATTGTTGATCAGGAGATCGACCGCCGCGCTCTCTCCCGCGGCGGCGGCGCTCTCGCGGCCGGCCGGATCGGTGAAATCGGCGATGACCGTGCGGACCGTGCGTTCCGGCGAGGTCAGCTCCTGGGCCAGGGCCGTGAGGGCGTCGCGGTCGCGCCCGCAGAGCAGCAGCTCGGTCGTCCGCGGCAGCCCCCGGGCGAAGGCCGCGCCGATGCCGCTGGAGGCACCCGTGATCAGGGCGGATTTGAAGGAGGCCGCTGTGAAGGACATGGCCGGAATCTTAGCCGTGGACGATGAGTCGCGCCACGGTTTCCCCGTGCCGTGGTTGCAATCGCCGGGGGGCTATGGCAGGGGAGGATCACACCCCCAGGATGGATGTGCCCAAATGAGCGACTTCCGCACCCTCGACGATCTCGCGGTCACCGGGAAGAAGGTGATCGTGCGCCTCGACCTCAACGTGCCGATGAAGGACGGCAAGGTCACGGATTCGACCCGCATCGACCGCTCCGCCGCCACCCTGAAGGAGCTCGCGGGCAAGGGCGCCCGGGTCATCGTGATGGCGCATTTCGGCCGGCCCAAGGGCAAGCCCGCGCCGGAATTCTCGCTGAAGCCGCTGGTCGAGCCGCTGGCCCGGGCGCTGGGCCGGCCGGTCGCCTTCGCCGCGGACTGCGTCGGCGCGCCCGCCAAGGAGGCGGCCGACAAGCTGAAGGACGGCGAGGTCCTGCTGCTGGAGAATCTCCGCTTCCACGGCGAGGAGGAGAAGAACGATCCCGCTTTCGCCAAACAGCTCGCGTCGCTGGCCGAGATCTACGTGAACGATGCCTTCTCCTGCGCGCATCGCGCCCATGCCTCGACCGAGGGCATCGCGCACGTCCTGCCGGCCTATGCCGGGCGGTTGATGCAGGCGGAGCTCGACCATCTGGGCGCGGCGCTCGGCAATCCGAAGCGGCCGGTGATGGCGATCGTCGGCGGCGCGAAGGTGTCGACCAAGCTCGACCTCCTGGGCAACCTCGTCGGCAAGGTCGATCTGCTGGTGATCGGCGGCGGCATGGCCAATACCTTCCTCTTTGCCGAGGGCCAGGAGGTCGGCAAGTCGCTGGCCGAGCGCGAGATGGCCGAGACCGCGAAGGAGATCGTCGGCAAGGCCAAGGCGAAGAACTGCCGGATCGTGCTGCCGGTCGACGCGGTGGTGGCCGGCGAGTTCAAGGCGGGGGTCCCGACCAGGACCGTGGATATCGGCGCCGTCCCGACCGACCAGATGATCCTCGACATCGGGCCGAAATCGGCGGCGGCGATCATCGATCTCCTGAAGACCTGCAAGACCCTGGTCTGGAACGGGCCGGTGGGCGCCTTCGAGACCCCGCCCTTCGACCAGGGCACGACGGCGGTGGCGAAGGCCGCCGCGGATCTCACCCAGGCCAAGGCGCTGCTCTCGGTGGCGGGCGGCGGCGACACGGTGGCGGCCCTGGCCCATGCCGGGGCGGTGGACCGGTTCTCCTACGTCTCGACGGCCGGCGGGGCCTTCCTGGAATGGATGGAGGGCAAGGATCTGCCCGGAGTCGCGGCGCTGAAATAAATCGGCGCGGCGGGCGGCTTGATGCCGCCGCCCCGCTTCGCCAGACTGCGCCGATGAGCGAGGAAACCGCCCCGCAGCAGAACTTCCGGCGCATGGTGCCCGAAGGCGAGGACCGCGAGCGCCTGGTCTGCGCCGATTGCGGCTTCATCAACTACGAGAATCCGAAGATCGTCGTCGGCTCGGTGGTGCATCACGGCGATCGCATCCTGCTCTGCCGCCGCGCGATCAACCCGCGCAAGGGATACTGGACCCTGCCCGCCGGCTTCCTGGAGCAGCACGAGACGACGATGGCCGGCGCCGAGCGCGAGGCCTGGGAAGAAGCGCGGGCGAAGATCGAGATCGATTCGCTGCTCGCGGTCTATTCGATCCCGCGTCTCTCCCAGGTGCAGCTCATCTATCGCGCGCGCCTCGCGGCACCGGAGATCGCCGCCGGGCCGGAAAGCGTCGAGGTCGGCCTGTTCGGCTTCGACGACATCCCGTGGCAGGAGATCGCCTTTCCCTCGGTGCATTGGGCGCTCTGGCAGGACCGCGAGGTCCAGGGACGCACGGTGTTTCCGCCTTTCGTCAATCCGGCAGGCGAGCTCGGCGCGCTCGATCGTCCGACCGGGCTTTAGCCCGCGTCAAGGTCCATCGCCCTAACGCGGCCTCGGCTTGGCCCGCGCCGTGGGCTCGGCCTGCAGCGGGTCGTCGGGCCAGTGGTGCTTGGGATACTGGCCGCGGAGATCGGCGCGGACCGCGGCATAGGCATTGGCCCAGAAGCTCCGCAGGTCCTGCGTCACCTGCACCGGGCGGCGCGCCGGCGAGAGCAGATGCAGCAGCACCGCGACCTTGCCGCCGGCGATCCGCGGCGTCTCGGCGGCGCCGAACATCTCCTGCAGGCGCACGGCGAGCACCGGCACCGGCGCGTCGTAGTCCAGCGGCACGCGCGAGCCTGAGGGCACCGTGAGATGGGTCGGCGCCAGGGCGTCGAGCGCCTGGCGCTGCTTCCAGTCGAGGCGCGCCGCCAGCGCCTCGTGGAGATCGAGGCGGTCGAGATGCGCGCGCCGCGTGATGCCGTCGAGATAAGGCGCCAGCCACTCATCGAGGCTCGCGAGCAGCGCCGCATCGCCGAGGTCGGGCCAGGATTCGCCCTCGACCCTGCGCAGGAAGGCGACGCGGGCGCGCAAGCTCGATGCGGCCGGCGACCAGGGCAGCACGGCCAGGCCCATCTGGCGGATGCCGTCGAGCATTGCGGCGCGCATCGCGTCCTTCGACGGCGCAGCGAGCGGGCGCTCTTCGAGCACCAGGGACCAGAGGCGCCGCTCGCGCTTGGCCTCGACCTGCTCGAGGCGCGGATTCCAGGCGACGCTTTCCTGCTCGACGATCTGGCCGGCGAAATCCTCCTCGATCTCCGCGAGGGTCAGCGGCGCGGCGAGGAAGATGCGCGCCTCGCGCCGGTCGCCGTCGAGCGCGGCGACCGCCAGCCATTCCTCGCGCGCCAGCGGATCGGCGGCTTCGAGCCTCGCGCCCTTGCCGTTGGCGAGGCGGTATTGTCCGGCGCCGCCGCGCTGCTGGGCGATCCGGTCCGGATAGGCGAGCGCCGTCACCGCGCCGACCGCGTCGCGCTCGCGGGCCTCGTTCGCCGGCGACGAGATCTGCCTGCGCCAGGCCTCGGCGGCGCGGCGGACGCGCTCGCGGGCGCCGCGCTCCCCGCTGCCTTCGCGCAGCAGGTCGAGCCGGTGGCGGAGATCGGCGTCGCGGCGGCCGTCTTTCGCGAGGTCGCGTTCCGAGAGCAGGGCGGCGAGATCGGCCGCCAGGGCGCCGCGGCGCTGTTCCCTCGCCCGCAGCATCATGTGGGCGAGGCGGGGATGGGTGCCGAGCTCGGCCATGGCCGTGCCGTGGGCCGTCGCGCGCTGCGCCGGGTCGAGCGCGCCCAGGCGCTGCAGCAGGTCGCGGGCCTGGGCGAGATGCGCCTCCGGCGGCGGATCGAGCAGCGCCAGCGCCGCCGGGTCGGTCGTGCCCCAGACGCCGAGCTCCAGCGCGAAGGGCGCCAGGTCCGCGGCCAGGATCTCCGGCGCGTCGAACGGCGCCAGCGCGCGCTCCGTGGCGGCACTCCACAGGCGATAGCAGATGCCGGGCGCGGTACGGCCGGCGCGGCCGCGGCGCTGATCGGCGGCGGCGAGGGAGACCTTCACCGTTTCGAGCCGGGTCATGCCGCTGACCGGATCGAAGCGCGGCAGGCGCTTGAGGCCCGCATCGACGACGACGCGGATGCCGTCGATGGTGAGCGAGGTCTCGGCGATCGAGGTGGCGAGCACGATCTTGCGCCGGCCCTGGGCATCGGCGCGGAGGGCCAGGTCCTGCTCGGCGAGCGGCAGGTCGCCGTGCAGCATCGGCAGCGCGAAGCGGTCGGGCGCCAGATCGGAATCGAGGGCGGCTCTCACGCGCCGGATCTCGGCGAGGCCGGGCAGGAAGACCAGGACGTCGCCCTCCTCCTCGGCGGTCGCGCGCAGCACGGCCTTGGCGACGCGGTCTTCGAGCCGCGCGGCCGGAGGGGCGTCGCCGAGATGCCGGGTCTCGACCGGGAAGGCGCGGCCTTCGCTCACCACGGTGCGGGCGCCGGGCAGCAAGGCGGCCGTCCGTGCGGTGTCGAGGGTCGCCGACATGACGATGAGGCGGAGATCGGGACGCAAGCCGGCCTGCGCCTCGAGCGCCAGGGCGAGCGCCAGGTCGGCGTCGAGGGAGCGCTCGTGGAACTCGTCGAACAGGATCGCGGCGACGCCGTCCAGCTCCGGGTCGCCCTGGATCTGGCGCAGGAAGAGGCCGGTGGTCACGCATTCGATCCGGGTCCGGGGGCCGACCTTGCGCTCCAGCCGGACCCGGTAGCCGGCGGTCTCGCCCACCGGCTCGCCCAGCATGGCCGCGATCCGGGCCGCCGCCGCCCGGGCCGCCAGGCGGCGCGGCTGGAGCAGCAGGAGGCGCCGCCCCCCGGCCCAGGAACATGACAGCAAAGCCGGGGGAACGCCGGTCGTCTTGCCGGCCCCGGGCGGCGCCGCCAGGACCAGGTTCGCGGCTTCGGCGGTGGCGGCGAGTACCTGCGGGAGCGCCGCCTCTATAGGAAGATCGTTCATTATCAATTAGTTGATGTTAAATCGCCTCGTGAACCCCGCCGGCACCCTCTTTCGCGGGGCCTGCGACAAGGACGAAGGCCTCGTGTAAGGAATACGACAGGTTTACCAGCTAGCTTACTGACGACGACAGGTCCCCGCCGACCGGCGGGGACCCAAGTCCGGTGTGGGGGCACACCGAAGGGGGTGACCAAGCGAAAGCGAGAATCACCATGCGTCTCCTCCTGGTCGAAGACAACGACCGTCTCTCGGAGTTCCTCGAAAAGGCCCTGCACGATAGCGGATTCACCGTCGACCGCTGCGCCACCGTGACCGATGCCGACGCGGCCCTGGCCGGCGTGAAGTTCGACGCCACCATCATGGATCTCGGCCTGCCCGACGGCGACGGCCTCGGCCTGGTGAAGACCATGCGCGGCCGCGGCGACCAGACGCCGGTCCTGGTGCTGACCGCGCGCGACGCGCTCAACGACCGGGTCAACGGCCTCAACACCGGCGCCGACGACTACATGGTGAAGCCCTTCGCCATGGAAGAGCTGATCGCCCGGGTGAAGGCGCTGCTGCGCCGGCCCGGCGCCGCGCTGGGCGTCGAATTGACCCTCGGCAACGTCTGCCTCGACACGACCGGGCCGAATCTCAGCGTCGCCGGCAAGCCGGTCGCGCTGACCCGGCGCGAGGTGACCCTGCTGGAGATCCTGCTGCGCCGCCCGGGCAAGGTGGTGAGCCGCAATGCGATCGAGGACGGCCTCTATGGCTTCAACGACGACGTCGGCTCGAACGCCCTCGAAGTGCTGGTCTCGCGGCTCAGGAAGAAGCTCACCGGCTGCGGGGCGGACATCCAGCTCCATACCGTCCGCGGCGTCGGCTACATGGCGACCGACCGCGCTTGACCGCGGCCGACGAGCGCACGCCGGCCGAGCCGATGGGATTGTCGCCCGGTTGGGTGCTGGAGGCTAAGCTGCCGGCCATGGTCGCCGCCTCCAGCCCGCCTTCCCTGCAGAGCCGCCTGCTGCTGCGGCTCTGCGCCGTGTTCGTCGCCTTCTTCCTGGCGGCGGGCCTGGTCGTGTTCCTGATCTATCACACGGATTCCGCCGAGATCCCGTTCGACGTGCTGTCGGACGATCTCACCAGCCTGCGGGAGGCCGTCACCATCAATCCCGACGGCAGCGTGGCGGTCGATCAGGCCAAGCTGGCGCCCGCGATCGGCTATATGGTGCGGACGCCGGACGGGACCGTGCGGCTGACCGGCGGACGGCATGTCAGCGAGCTCCGCGCCGCTGAAATGCCGGCGCCGGACGAAGTGACCCAGAGCTGCCGCCTGACCGGCCACGAGCATCCCTCGCGGCGGCCGCGCAACCGGCAGTGCAGCCTCTCCCAGCTCTTCACGGTGAACGGCCAGACCCTGGTGCTGCAGGTCACGCGCCGGGTCTCGCCGAACACCACCGCGCTCGACGCCCTGCTCTACGAGTGGCTCGGCGAATACCTGCCGGTGACCGTGCCGATGCTGCTGGCGCTGATGGCGGCGCTGGTCGTCACCCTGCGCGGCGCGCTGCGGCCGCTCGACCGGCTCGCGCGCTACGCCCGCTCGATCACGCCGGCGCAGACCGGGCTCAGGCTGCCGACGGAGGATCTGCCGCGGGAATTGCTGAGCGCGGTCGAGGCGGTGAACGGGGCGCTCGACCGCCTGGACCGCGGCTTCCAGGCGCAACGCGACTTCCTGGCCGACGCGGCGCACGAGCTCCGCACGCCGCTCGCCATCCTCGCCGCCCATCTCGACACGATGGAGGACAAGGCCCGGAAGCCGATGCTCCGGGCGGACGTCGATCGCATGGCGCGGCTGGTGAACCAGCTCCTGATGGTGGCGCAGCTCGAGGCGCTGACCATCCACCCGGACGACAAGGCCGACCTCTCGGCGATCGCCACCGAGCTGGCGACGCTGCTGGCGCCGCTCGCCATCAAGAGCGAGCGCGGCGTCGCGGTGCTCAATGCGGACCGCCCGGTCGTGGTGCGCGGCAATCGCGACGCGCTCTATCAGGCGCTGCGGAACCTCGCGGAGAACGCGCTCAAGTACACGCCGCCCGGGACCGAGATCGAGATCGAGATCGACCGCAGCGGCGCGGTCTTCGTCTCCGACCGCGGCCCGGGGATCCCGGAAGCGCAGCGCGAGCACCTGTTCCGCCGCTTCTGGCGGGCCGACCGCCGGCAGTCGGGCGGGGCCGGGCTCGGCCTCGCCATCGCCCACCGCATCGCCATCGCCCATGCCGGGCAGCTCACCGTCGGCGACAATCCGGGCGGCGGGGCGCGGTTCACGCTGAGGGTGCCGCTGGTGGGGTGACGGCCCTCGCGGCCGCCGGTCTGCTTTTTGACTGGGATGGGTCATTCGTCTAATTAGGTCGGGCTTTATCGAGGCATAGGCGGCTTGGCCGCTGGCCGCCATCCCGAGGAACCCATTCGACTTGCGCGCGCGACATCTCAAGGCCATCCGGCGGCTCACGGCACGGGTCAACCAGTACTGCTTCGACCTCACCTATAACGGCCGCGGCCGGCGCTTTCCGTCGATCCTGGTGAACGCGCTGCCGAAGTCCGGCAGCACCTACATCACGCGGACCTTGCGCCGGGCAATGCGTCTCGGGCCGATCGACCTCGGCGCGTACGGCGTCCATTCGATCACGCTGAACCTGGCGGCGCTGGAGCGGTTCAGCCGCGGCAATCTCGTCAGCCATCAGCATCTGCCGGCCGAGCCGCATATCGTCGCCGGCCTGGCGATGCGCGCGCCGAAGATGGTCCTGAACCTGCGCGACCCGCGCGCGGCCTTGGTCTCGTGGACGCATTTCATCAACGAGTTCAAGACCGAGCACTCGCTGCTGCAGGCGCGGCTGTCGGTGGAGCAGCCGGTCGATCCCGCCTATTTCGACTGGCCGTTCGCCGACCAGCTGGCATGGCAGGTCGACAACTATCTCCCGCGGACCGTCGGCTGGATCGCCGACTGGCTGGACGTGGCGGACGATCCCCGGAGCGGCCTCGACATCCTGGTCACCGAATATGCCGAGCTGGTCGAGGATGCCTCGAAGCTGGTGCGTCGCATCCTGGATTTCTACGCCATCGAGGCGGATCCCGCCTGGCTGCAGCTGCGCAAGCCGAAGCCGGGGCGCTGGAAGTTCCGCGTCGGCGCAACCCGGGACTGGCGGGAAGACTACAGCCCCGCGGTGCTGGACCGGGCGACCGCGGCGATCCCGGAACGCTGGCGCGACCGCTTCCGGTGGGGCTGAGCGCCGTCCGGGGCGTCAGCCCTTGGCCGCGCGGCGCATCGGCCACAGCGCCATGGGCCAGTCGCGCGCCAGGCGTCCCACCGCGTGGGAGAGCCGAATCGACGGGCGCTCGACTGCCACGGTGAGGATGCTGGCGACGGCCAGGGCGATCAGGACGGTGCCGGGAATCGTGACCAGGGCGGCGACCGCCGCGCCCCACGACGCGTAGCTCGCGGCAAAGATCACGCATCCCGCCGTCGCCAGGACCGGCAGGTGTGAGAGATAGAGGGGAAACGAGACCGCGCCCAGGAACCGGAACGGCCGCGTCGAGAGCAGCCGCTGCAGGATCGGCGTCATGGCGATGGCCGCGACCACCAGCACCGCCCCGAGCTGCTGTGCCTCGCCGCGATTCATGCTGATGAAGGGCAGGACGGCATGGAGGCCGTGGGCGACGACGTCGGCTCCCGGGATCGCCGGCTGCTTCAGGCGCCAGGCGCCGAACTCGATGCCGATGAGCAGCACCAGGATGCCGATCCCGGTCGGGAAGAGCAGCCCGCGCCCGCCCCTGAATCCCGACTTGGCGAGCTCGTAGATCAGGATGCCGACCGGAAAGAGCTGAAGCCCCTGGAAGGAGCTTGAATCCGGGAGCTCGTTCAGGGCCAGGAAGCTGATGGCGCAGATGCCCATGCGAAGCCGGCGGTTTCGCGCGAAATACCAAAGCAGGAAGACATAGAGCGAGCCCCAGATCTCGACCTTCATCGTCCACAAGACGTTCTCGAAGTCGGATTGGCCGGTGAGATAGACGCCGAACAGGCCGTTGCTCAGCCAGTAGCCGAGGCCGGGCGCGAAATCCGGCGGATAGAGCGCGGCCGCCACGGGGGCGCTGTCGACGACCCGGTCGGTCGCGATGAGATGCCCTTGGGCGAGGAGCAGGATCAGCAGCGTGATCGCCAGGATCGGCAGGGTCAGGCGCACATAGCGCCGCACGATCGTTCCCGCCAGCGGAAAGCGGTCGCGATCCACCGAGGCCGAGAGCACGAGGCCGCTGAGCACGAAGAAGATCCAGACGCTGAACTGGCCGTTGTAGAAGGCGCTGAGCGGGGTCGAGCCGATGAGGCGGCTGACCGGGTCGGCGACCTCCGGCGCGTGCATGGGCGGGTAGAAGTGCTGGAAGAGATGCGACAGCACGACGCCCAGCGCCGCAACCCCGCGCAGCCCGTCGAAGAAGGACAGGCGCTGGGCCCGTTCTCCCGTTCGGGGCGGAGCTGCGCCGTCGCGTGCGATTGTCGATGCGCCGATCATTCCGGATGGATTCCCTGGTGCGACACTACAACAGCTCGCGGAAGGCCCGCAAATACGTCGTCGAGATCAGGCCGACGATCCGGCGGTGCAGCGGATGGTTCCGCAGCAGGCGCCAGAAGGCCGCTTGGCGCTGCTCGTCCTCGGGCGTGTCCCGCCAGATCCCCTCGACCCGGTCGGCCATCTCGAGCGCGGCGTCCCGGATCACCTCCGGCGGGGCGTCCAGGAACTCGACTCCGGCCTCGTCGAATTGCTCGGTATTGACGAAGTCGCCGACCCCGCTTTCCACCATTTCCGCGAAGCGCATCAGCGCCGCCGAGCCGCGGCGGCGATGCAGCTTGGGCAGGTTGACCACCCAGGGCTTGTCGGAGAACACCCGCGCCGCCGGCGCGATGTTGCACATCAGGATCGGCCGCCTGAACATATAGGCGATGGAATCGATCCCGCTGCCGGTCGAGACCATGAAGTGGCAGTTGGCCGCCAGGTAGACGTCCAGAAACGCCGACCGATACTTGACCGAGTAGTCGATGAATCGCGGATCGTCGAGCGCCAGCGGTCCGCCGACCGGATATCCGATCCTCAAGACATGGTAGCCCCGGCCGATCAGCGCGCGGATCGCCGGGACGAAGTCGTTGACGTCGCAGTTCCGGAAGTCGGAGTTGGAGCCGATCTTCGGATCGCGCGATTTCCAGTACAGCGCGTCGCGCACGTGCAGGCAGACATATTTCCGGCCGGCCGGCACCCCCATCCGCTCCAGCAGCGCGCGGCCGCGCCGGTGTTCCTCCGGCGTAAAGTCGATCTGGACCGGAAATCGATCGAACAGGCCGTCCCGGTCGCGGACCGAGTCGTGATCGCGGGCCTTGATGTGGATGATATGCGCCTCGGCGTTCGGGAACCGCTTGTTGGCCTGCCACAGGTATTTCACGAACGGCCAGACGCGCAGGTGCCGCTCGACCATGGCCATGGCCTGCTCGTTGCAGACCTCGCCGTCGCCGCGCTCGCGATCGAAGAACAGATCGATGGCGCGGCGGGGCTGAATCCCCGCCTTGCGCTCGCAGAGATAGAACTCCGCCTCGAGCGGCAGGTGGCCGATCTTATGCGTCTGCAGCCAGCCGAACCGGATCAATACCAGCGGCCGCAGCAGGCGCACGATCAGGACCAGCGGAATGCAGGCATAGACCAGCAGCCGCTGGTAGGTATGACGCCGGCGACCCAGTCGTCTCTTCACGTGGATTCCGCCCGCCTCAATTTCTCCGCAGCGCGGGCGCGATCGCCTTGATCGCCTCGATCGTGCGCTCGACGTTGGCGATCGGCTGGTCGGGACCCGACGGGAGCACCAGGCCGGTCGCGGCAAAGCGCTGCGAGTTGGGGAACTGCGCCTCTCCCGCCAGATGCGGGGCGCTGTGCAGGCAGGGCAGGAACTTGCGCGTCTGGATGCCCCGGCCGGCCAGGGCTTCCACCAGCCGGTCGCGCGCATCGGCGACCATCTCGGTCCACAAGGCGCACTCGCCGCCGTCCACATCGACGTCCAGCACGCGCAGGCCCGGCAGGCCCGCCAGGCCGCGGCGATAGGTGCGATAGACCGCGTTGCAATGCTCCACCTTCTCGCGCCAGCGCCGGATCTGCCCCAGGCCGATCCCCGCCAGCAGGTCGTTGAACTTGAAGTTGCCGCCGCTCTCCAGGTAGTCGTGCGTGATGACGTCCCGCACGCCGTGGTTCCGCAGGCTGCGCAGCCGCTCGTAGAGCCGCGGGTCGTCGGTGACGATCGCGCCGCCCTGGCCGGTCGAGGCGATCTTGGTCATCCCCAGCGAGAAGCAGCCCATCGCCCCGAAGCTGCCGAGGAACCTGCCGCCCTTGCGCGAGAACAGCGCCTGCGCCGCATCCTCGACCACCGGCACGCCGAAGCGGCCAGCGACGGCGAGGATCGGCTCCATGTCGCAGGCATGGCCGTTGAGATGGACGACCAGCACCGCCTTGGTGCGCGCCGAGATCTTCCGCTCGATCTCCGCCGGATCGACATTCGGGTCGTCGCGCTTGCAATCGGCGAGCACGATGCGCGCACCCAGCAGCGAGGCGCCGTGCGCGGTCGCGATGAAGGTGCGGTCGGGCACGATCACCTCGTCGCCCGGGCCGATCCCGAGCGCCAGCATCGACATCATCAGCGCCATGCTGCCGCTGGTGGTCGCCAGCGCATGGCGCACGCCGAGGATCGATGCCAGCTCGGCCTCGAACGCCGCCGTGCCGCTGCCCATGGAGAAGCGCTTCTCCTCGACCGAGCGCATGAGCAGCGCGACATCGGCATCGTCGATCCGCGTCTTCCACCAGGGCACGAAGTCGGCGCGCCCGGAATCGACCTGCGAGACGATCTCAGTCGGATGGGCGCCCGTCGGCTTCACTCGGCTCTCCTCTCCATCGGCTTTGCCGGCACGCCGGCCACGCGCGCACCCTCGGCGACGTTCGCGGTCACCACGGCCCCCGCGGCGACCAGCGCCCGCGGGCCGATCTGGATGCGGTTGATGACCGTGGCGCCGGTGCAGATCCGCG
Organism: Dongiaceae bacterium; assembly: GCA_035548715.1. Lineage (GTDB taxonomy): Bacteria > Pseudomonadota > Alphaproteobacteria > Dongiales > Dongiaceae > Dongia. The sequence goes on along the minus strand of DASZSL010000112.1, from coordinate 8,689 downwards.
CCAGCGCGCCGACCTCGACATTGCCGGCGAGCACCGCGCCGGGGTCGATGCTGCAGCAGCTCCGCAGCACGCAGTGATGGTCGACCTGGCCGCCGACATTGAGAATCGCGCCGGCCGCGAGCTCCGCGCGATAGCCGACGACCGTGCCGGCATGGACGATCGCGCCGGCCTCGACGATCGCGTCCGGCAGGATCAGCGCGCTCGGGTGGATGGCGGCGCGCAAGGCGAAGCCCGCCTCGCGCGCACGGGCGATCTCCTGATGCCGTCTTTCGTTGTCGGAGAGCGTGACCACCACGTCGCCGATGCCGCGTTCGCGCAAGGCCGCCGGCCAGGCGGCGCTGGAGACCAGCGGCAGGTCCTTGAAGCGGTCGCCTTCCGGGGTCGCGAACTGCCGCGCCGCGCGGCCGCGCATCGCGTCGGCGCGCGAGACCTGCGGCGCGCGATCCTCCGGATGCACGAAGCACGCGATGTGGAGGCCGGCCTCGGCCGCCCAGGCATGGATCTGGCCGGCGGAACCTTCCTCCCACCCGACCAGCGCCACCGGACGTTTGGCTTCGGACATCGCGGCGCTCTATCCGCCCCGATGCACCGAGAAGGCGGGCAACGGCACCGCGAACTCGCCGCCTTCGGAGAGGAAGCGCGCATGGCGCTGCTTGATCGGCTCGATATAGCGCCAGGCGAGCACGACGGCCGAGGCGGGCCGGCGCGCGTAGATCTCGGCCGAGGGCAGGACCGGGATCTCGTAATCCGGCCCGCGCAGCGCGCCGATCAGCGGATTGTCGTCGGCGATGAAGGCGAGGCGCTGCGCCAGGCGGAAATAGTTGATGAGGGTGACGCTGCCGACCGAGGCGCCGTAGCCGATCGCCGGGCCCTGCGCTGCGCGACGGTCGAGATAGGCGGTGAGCTGGTCGCGGATCGCGCCGACCCGCGCCGCGAAGGCGGCGAACGGCGCCTTGCCGTCGAGCCCCGCCGCGCGCTCGGCGGCGATGATCCGGTCCACGTTGGCCGCGCGCGGCCTGGGTCCGTTGCGGTGCTGCACCGTCGCGCGCAGCGAGCCGCCCTTGGAGGCGATGATCTCGGCGTCCACCAGCTCCAGGCCGTGGCGCTCCAGGAAGGCCGGCAGCGAACGGACGACGAAGTAGGAGATGTGCTCGTGGTAGATCGTGTCCAGCAGGGTGCTGGTGATCACCTCGGCGCCATAGCCGGTCTCGAACACGAAGACGCCGTCGGGTGCCAGCAGCGCGCGCACGCCGCTCATCACGCCGGTCAGGTCGTCGATATTGGCGATCACGTTGTTGGCGATGATGGCGGCGGCCTTGCCGCGCTCGCCCACGATGCTCTCGGCCAGGGCCTGGTCGAAGAAGGCGCCGATCGTCGGGATGCCGCGCTCGGTCGCCTTGCGGGCGATCTCCAGCGCGGGGTCGACGCCGACGACGCCGTAGCCGAGTTCCTTGAACAGCTCCAGCACCGTGCCGTCATTGCTGCCGAACTCGGCGACCAGCTTGCCCTGGGCGGGCCCGATCAGGCGATGGACGTAGTCGACCAGGGTCTTGAAATGCTGCCGGAGCCCGAGCGAGATCGCCGTCCGATACTGGTAGTGCGTGTATTGCAGCGCCGGATCGACGATATGCACGAGCTGGATATGGCCGCAGGCATGGCAGAGATAGACGTCGAGCGGCACGCGCACGGTGGCGGCGCTGCGCGCCTCGCTGCTCTCCCCGACATTGGGCGACACGCAGGGCACCGGCTCGAGCCCGATCACGCATTCGATGTCGGCCGACTGGCAGAGATTGCACCTGCTGCGCTGGTAGAAGGGCTGCGACGCCGCGCGGCGCGCCGTCATCTCGGTCATCGTGGCGATTCCCTGCGCTGCGCGGCGACCTTCGCGCGCAGCGTCTTCAGGTAGTGCTGCGCCGCGGCGGTGTCGGTCGGCGGCGGCGACCAGGCTGCGAACTCCGAGTTCGCCCGGTCGAACGGACCCTGGCAGGTCTCATGGAAGACCAGCCATTCGCTCTCGATCACCAGCGCGTGGTAGAGGCCGGCGGGCATGCGGTAGAAGGCGACGCCGCCCGCATCGATCGGCTGCATGCGGATGAGACCGGCGATGCCGCCGTCTTCCTCGAAGATGACCGCGGTCGCCTCGCCCTGGAGCACGGTCAAGGTCTCGCCATGCAGCTTGTGACGATGCGGCCGGACATAGGTGTCGCGGCCATGCACGATGATCATGTCGTGCACCGGCGATTGCGGCGAGGCGTGCAGGCAGAGCCGGGCCTTCCCGCTCGGCAGGCTGCGCGCCCGATCGATCAGCCAGGCGACGGTCTCGGCCCCGGCGCAGACCAGGCCGGGCTGGGCGTAGAAGACCTCGGGCCCCTCGGCCGTGAAGCTCTCTGGATGATCGACGAAGCCCATGAATGACGGTGCGCCGGCAGTCCCGTGGAGGTTGGATTTCGGCTCGGACGATTGCCGCCGGGGGTGCGGAAAGTCAAGCAAATAAGCCATTTATCGGCCTTCCGCACGGTCCCAACCTTGACAAGCCGGCGCGCGCCAGCCCATCAGAGGGGCCACGGTCATTGGGGGAATCGGCGGCAGTCATGGCGATCGATCGATGCCTCGTCCTGGGGCATGACGGGTTCATCGGCGCGCATCTCTGCCGCCACCTGGCGGAGCGGCACCCGCGGATCGCGGTCGAGGGGCTGTCCCTGCGCCAGACCGATCTCGCCGACGAAAGCGCCGTCGATCTGCTCGCGCCGAAGCTCGGTCCCAGCGCTGCCGTGGTCATGCTGGCCGCGATCAAGCGCCAGGTCGGCGACAATGTGCAGGCCTATCTGCGCAACATGACGCTCTGCGGCACGGTGGCGCGTGCCTTCGCCGCCAACCCGGCCGACCGGCTGCTGTTCGTCAGCTCGGCGGCGGTCTATGGCGAGGACATCGCCGGCGATGCCATCACCGAGGACTCGCCGGTGACGCCGCGCTCCTATTACGGCCTGGCCAAGGCCTCGGCCGAGATGATGTTCCGCCTGGTCTGCCGCGACGACCTGGCGTCGCGGCTGGTGAACCTGCGTCCGGCCACGATCTTCGGCCCGGGCGAGAGCACCGAGGCCTACGGTCCCGCGGGATTCATGGCGAAGGCCCGCTCCGGCCGCGAGATCACGCTCTGGGGCGACGGGTCGGAGCTCCGCGAGTTCGTCGATGTCGCCGATGCCTGCGAGATCATGGCGCGGCTGCTGCTCGGATCGGCGCATGGCACGTTCAACCTGGTGACCGGCACCAGCATCTCGTTCCAGGCGATCCTCAAGGAGATCGAGGCCCTGCTCGGACGGCCGCTCCAGATCCAGCAGAAGCCGCGCAGCAAGGCCAAGGTCGATCAGCGTTTCGACAACCGGCGCCTGCTGGATGCGATCGGCGGTTTCACGTTCCGGCCGATGCGCGACAGCCTCCAGGCGCTGCTCTAAGCGGCGACCTGCCTCTGCCAGGACGAGGCGCTGGCGGCGAGCAGCGAGGCGAACTTGCCGCCGGCCTGCACATAGGCGTCGTTGCGCGCGATCACCTTCGGCTCGACCTCCGGTGCCAGGCCGAGCAGGCAGAGCCTGACGCCGGTTTCAAGCATGACCGCGGGCTTCTCGATCGGGATCGCGAGGCCGGGCAAATAGAGGCCTTGCTTCTGCGGCGTGTCGTCCACCAGGTGCGAGATGTACCGCGCGAGGCCGTGATAGTTCACGAAAGCCGCCGTCAGATGGCCGGCGCCGTAGAGCGCGACCGGCGCCTGTGCCGCGGCGGCGGCCAGCGCGGCCTGCAATTTCTCGGTCACGCGCTTGAAGGATTCGGCGTAGCGCGCGGCCGGGATCCGGTCGCGTCGCGGCTCGGTGCTCGGCGGCGTCTTGCGCGCGACCAGCACCAGGCAGTTCTCATAAGGGTAGGGATGCACTTCGGTCATCACGGCGGTGAAGCCGTGCCGCGCCAGGGCCGCGAAGAAGGTGGCGGGCGTGAAGTAGACGCTGTGTTCCTCCCAGATCATCGTGTAGTCGCAGAGATCCAGGCTCTTGCTGCAATCCGGCACTTCGAGCATCAGGTAGCCGCCCGGCTTCACCAGCGCCGCCAGCCCTTGCGTGAAGCGCGCGAGGTCCTGGGCGTGCTCGTAGATATGGCGGGCGATGACCAGGTCGAACGGACCCTGTGCCGCGGCGATGGCGCGGCCCCTCTCCGGCGTCAGCGATTGCGGCACCGATTCGACATTGGCGAGCGGCGCGACGACGCCGAGATCGCGCTTCAGGTCCAGCCGGTCGCAGTCCCATCCGCCGCGGCGCAGCCTGTCGAGCAGCGTGTCGTCCTTCGAGGTGACGCCGAGCGCGCGGACGCCGTTCCCTGCGGTCAGCCCGTCGAGCTTCAGCAGGCGTCCGGCGACCGCGTCCAGATGCTGCTCGGGCTCGCGGAACGTCACCCAGTCGAAGAACGGGCGGATCTTCTCGGCCGGTGCCGGTTCGCGGAGCTGCAGCAATCCGCACTGCCGGCATTCCAGCATCGCCAGCGGAAAGCGCGCCACCGGATCCTGCGCGGCCTGCAGCAATCCGGTCGAGAACGGATGCGTGCCGACGTCGAGGTAGGGCGCCAGCTCGCCCGAATCGCACAGCTGGCAGCGCGCGAGCGCCGTCGTCACTTGAACAGCACCGAGATGTACTTGAGCACCGGGATCTTCTGCACCGAGGAGCGGTGACCGACGATCCCGACCTTGATGCCGCCCGCCGCATTGCCGACGAAGGCGACGTCGCGCATCGTGCCGCCGGCGGCCGCCAGCGGGGCCGCGACGGCGAAGAAGGCGTCGCCGGCGCCCACCGTATCGACGGCGGAACGGGCGAAGGCGGGGATATGCACCACGTGCCCGCTGCCGTCGCGGGCATAGCAGCCCTGCACGCCCCAGGTGATGATCGCGCGGTCGCACTGCATGCGCGCCGGCAGCAGCTCGTCCAGCATCTGCTGCGGTGTCGCGAATTTCTCGTTGACCGCCAGGCGCGCCTCCGGCGCGTCGATGCAGATGAAGTCCGCCTTGGGATAGCGCGTCACCGGGTTGTAGCCGTGGTTGGCGCTGTTGGACTGCGCGTTGACCGCCAGGAACTTCGACCCGGCGATCAGGATGTCGATGGTCGAGCGCGCGATCAGGCCGTGGCCGAAATCGGTGACGATGACCACGTCCGCGTCGGCGATCTTCCGCCGCACCAGCGTATCGACGCGCTCGCGGAACTCCGGATCATAGGGCGAATCGTCCATATGATAGACTTCGAACAGCTTGCGCAGCGGGCCGGGGTCCACCATGCGGATCTTGCGCGTGGTCGGCCGGCCGCCGAGCGGCAGAGCGTGCAGGTTGACGTTCGGCAGCAGGCTCTTGCGGATGAGATCGCCGGAGAGATCGCTGGGCGCGACCGCGGTGATCAGATCGACCGACTTGCAGAAGCTCGCGACGTGGTTCGCCGCGGCGAAGCAGCCGCCGGCGAACTCCTCCGACCGCTGGAACTGGGTCGCGATCATGTTCTCTTTCCAGGACTTCCCCATCGGGGTCACGTACTGGTACTCGTCGATGATCGCGTCGCCGACCAGCACGACGCGGTAGTCCTTCACCTTCTCGATCAGCTCGGGGATCGAGGCCTCGGCCCCCTCGTCGCGCATCTTCTCCAGGAACAGGCGCAGCTCCGGATCGAGCACGTCGAAATGGCGGTTGATCAGCGAGGAGGAGGAGAAGGTGATGTCATGGGTGAACAGCACGCTGCCGCCGTGCCGCTCGACCACCTCCTGCTCGGCGCCGATCTTGCCGGTGATGTCCTTGGACGCGTCCTCGTATTCGCCGCCCTTGACGTAGACGCTGGGGCGGATGATCTCGAGCGCCGGCTCGGCCGAGGAGGCCTGGTTGATGCCGACGTAGTCGACGCAGTCCAGCGCCGCCAGCATCTCCGCGCGCAGCGCCTCGGTGAAGACCGGGCGGCCGGGCCCCTTGTTCACGTACTGGTCGCCGGTGATGGTGACGATCAGCATGTCGCCGGCGCGCTGCCCGATCTCGAGATGGCGGACATGGCCGAGATGCAGCACGTCGAACACGCCGTGGCACTGCACCACCTTGCGGCCCTGCCTGCGGGCCTCGGCGGCGATGGAGCCCAGCTCCTGGAGGGACTTAACCTTGTGGGAATTCTGCGCCATGTGCCGAGACTTCAGCCCGCGTTCCGCCCGAGATACTTGAACCAGCCGGCCGTCGCCTTCTCGATCGAGGCCGGCGTCCAGATCGGCGCATCGCGCCAGTAGTCGATATGCTTCAGCATTTCCCGCACGCCGTCGGCGAACTTCACCTTGGGCGTCCAGTCGAGCTCGCGCCCGATCCGCGCGGTGTCGGCGAAGGTGCAGTCCGGCTCGCCGGGCCGCTTCGGGATATTGATGACCGGGCCGCCGAGCAGGCCGACCAGCTCGTTGACGCTGTAGGTCCCGCCCGAGCCGACATTGAAGATGCGCCCGGTGACGTCCGAGCGCGCCGCGGTGACGAAGGCGTCGGCGACGTCGGTCACGAAGGTGAAGTCCCGGGTCTGCTTGCCGTCGCCGACCACGGTGTAGGGCTTGCCGGCCAGCTTCTGCGCCAGGAACACGCCGAACACCGCGCCATAGGCGCCGGTGGTGCGATGCCGCGGCCCGTAGACGTTGAACAGGCGCAGCGAGACGACCGGCAGGCCGTAGACCTGGGCCCAGTGCATCGCATATTGCTCGCCGACATATTTGGTCAGGGCATAGGGATATTGCGGGCGCGCCGGTGCGTCTTCCGGCGTCGGGTACCGGTCGGGAATGCCGTAGCAGGAGGAGGAGGCGGTGTAGATGAAGCGCTTCACGCCGGCCGCGCGCGCGGCTTCCAGCACGCACATCGTGCCGTCGACATTGGTGCGGTGATATTCGACCGGGTCCTCGATCGAGGGGACGATGTCGGCGCGCGCCGCGAGATGGAACACCCATTCCGCGCCCACCAGCAGCTCGCGCATCCGGGGCGCGTCGGCGACGTCGGCCTCGATCACGCGGAGGCGGGACTGGTGGCCGATCTCGGCGAGGTTGATCGGGCGGCCGGTATGGAAGTTATCGATGACCGTCACGTCATGGCCGTCGGCCAGCAAACGCTCCGTCAGATGGCTGCCGATGAAGCCGGCGCCGCCGGTAACCACACACTTCATGCTGATCCTGCCGATCCGGCCCGCCGTGTCGTTGATAGCCGTGCCCCTGATGCCGGAGTCGCCCGGCTGGCCGGTTCCCCGTCCGGCGCCGCGGCGCCGAAGCATTTCCGATAGTTGCCGTGACAGTTCGCGGATATTGCGCTATATGTCAAGCCGCCGTTCCGGCGCCGTAACTTATTGTTCAGAAAAGAAAAATCGGCATCTCTCGATCCCGATTCGAAAGACCCGCGATGGCCTATCTCGATTTCGTCAGCACCCTGCACAACCGCACCAAGCGCGACTACGTGCAGCGGGTGATCGAGCACGACAAGGCCGAGTCCGCCACGGTCGCCAAGCAATACGGGTTCGACTACTGGGACGGCGACCGCCGCTACGGCTATGGCGGCTACCGCTATGACGGGCGCTGGTTTCCGGTCGCCGAGGCGATCGCCAGGCATTACGGCCTGAAGCCCGGGCAGCGGGTCCTGGATGTCGGCTGCGGCAAGGGCTACCTGCTCTACGAGTTCACCCGCGCGGTGCCCGGCATCGAGGTCGCCGGCATCGACATCTCCAGCTATGCGATCGAGCATGCCAAGGAGGAGGTGAAGCCGTTCCTCCAGGTCGGCGGCGCCGACAAGCTGCCTTATCCCGACCGCCATTTCGATCTGGTGGTCTCCCTCACCACCTTCCACAACCTCAAGATCGACGCGCTGTTCGCGGCCCTGGCCGAGGTCGAGCGGGTCGGGCGCGGCGGCAAGTACATCCTGGTCGAGTCCTACCGGAACGAGCGGGAGAAGATGAACCTGCTTTACTGGCAATTGACCTGCGAGTCCTTCTATAGTCCGGAGGAATGGCAATGGCTGATGACCAAGGCGGGCTATACCGGGGACTATGGGTGCATCTACTTTGAATAAGCAGGATCGGCCGCGCGCCGTGACCGCGATCTCCGCCGCGGATCAGGGCTTCCTCGACGACTATTTCGGCCGGCTGCTGCGCGGGATCGGCCCGAGGGCGGAGCTGTTCGCCCAGATCGGCCAGACCCGCGATTTGCTGCTGGAGGTGCGCGGGCGCGGCGGCAAGGCGATCATCGTCGGCAATGGCGGCTCCTCGGCTATCGCCTCGCATCTCGCCATCGACTTCGCCAAGAACGCCAAGGTGCCGATGATCTGCTTCGGCGACGCGGCGCAGATCACCTGTCTCGCCAACGATTACGGCTATGAGCACTGGCTGGCGGCGGCGATCCGGATGAACGGCAGGCCGGGCGACGCGCTGATCGCGATCTCCTCCTCCGGCAAGTCGCCGAACATCCTGAACGGCGTCGCCGCGGCGCGCGAGCTCGGCATGTCGGTGGTGACGCTGTCCGGCTTTGCCGCGGACAATCCGTTGCGCAAGCTCGGCGACATCAACTTCTGGATCGACAGCAAGGCCTACAACATCGTCGAGACCGCGCATCAGTTCTGGATGATGAGCGTCATCGACCTGATCATCGGCAGGGCCGAGTATTCGGCGAGCTAGAACGG
>DASZSL010000111.1:0-6234 GCA_035548715.1 Dongiaceae bacterium | reverse complement strand
GACCAGTACACGAACGCCTTGTCGATCTGGTCGCCGGCATTCTCACCCTCGAGCTCGACCCGCGCGCCGACGGTCAGGCCGTTGTCGAGCGTGGTCTCACCCTTGAAGTGGACTTCCGCGTTGTGCAGGAAGCGGTCGTAGGTGTGGTGATCGCCGTAGTGGTTGTTGTCCTTCTTGTCGAAGACACCGCCGTAGACGGTCTGGAAGAAACCGCCCACGTCGAGCTTGATCCCATCGGACGCCTGCGCAGTACCGGCGACCATGCCGGCACCGAGGAGGGCCGTGGTACCCAGGAGAACTTTCTTCATCTCGAGATTCCCTAAGTTTGCGATTGCCACCGGAATCGGTACCGATCCCGGATGCCCCTCGTCCTCAGGCCGATTTTGTTCGGTACGTTCTGCTGTTTTGCCCGCCCCGGTTTGCAGAACCTCATGCGGCGTGCGGACGCATGAGACCGGGTCGTAATGGCAGAACAGGCCGAACAAACCCACCGACCTGGAAACAGCGAAACCTTCTCTAAACCCTGTCGTGGTGTCAAACCATTTGAGGCAAAGCGTGTGGCATTTTTCCAAATCTGTGGCGGCCTCGCCACAGTTGCATGCTAACGGCCTGATTCAGCGAGCCCGATTGTGACGACGCCCTGCCACATTTCGCGCCCCATGGGCGGGTGCCGCGTCCCCGTACCCGGCGGTCGCCGCCCGAGGCCGGGCTTAGGTCAGCAACCTGGGAAAAGATATTTGCACACGCCAGTGATAGTGGTCCGGGATTATGCTAAAAGGCCCGCGATAGGACTACGCGCCTAACACGGGGCGGGAGCCGCTCACAGCGGCCAGTAGCCGAACCGCTCCATCTGGACCTTATGGCTGTCCACCACCCGGTCGATTTCCGCCTTGGTCAGCTTCTCCCGCCACTGGCCGGCTTTGCCGACCCGGAAGAACTTCTCCGCCTTATAGGAGCGCTCGCGGAAGCCGCGGGCATCCTCCTGGGCGCGCAGCGACTCGAAGGACGAGGCCTTGATCGCCCGCTCGATGCGGTCGCGCGGCGGGTTGAGGCCCAGGAACCGGGTGACGCGGGAGAAGGCGACGATCGGCTTGCGGATCATGTCCTCGTAACGGACGACGTGCAGCCAGGGGCCGGGCTGCTTGGTCCAGCTGAAGACGTGGGTGGACCAGGTGTTGTGGATTTCGAAGACCAGCTGGTCGCCATTGGGCGTGCCGCTGGTCGGGGCCGACATGATCCGGATCGCCTCGCTGATGCTGACGCCGTAATGGTCGGCCAGCGAGATGCAGATATCGAGCGGGTTGCGCACGATATATATAGCGCCGGCCGTCAGGTCCATGTGGATCATCGGCAGGCCGTCGAACTCCACCAGGGCATTGTGCGTCTTGACGAAGACGTCGTCCGGGCTCATCCGGCCGATGTCGCGCGTCGCCTTCCAGCGGGTCTCCTGCACATCCCGCGTCGTCCATTCCTGCCAAGGCTTCGTCAGGTAGGGCGAATAGAAGTGGATGGTGGAGTCGCTGAAGGAGAACTCGCCGAGCCGGTTGATGTCGTAGGCCTCGGACGGATCGCGCAGCAGGTTGTGAAGGAAGGCGCGCATCCAGGTGTTGCCGGACTTCGGATAGCTCGCCAGCCAGATGATTCGGCCCATGACGTTAACCGCGTTCTTTCCTCGATCGGGCCGGGGATTCCCACGGGGACTCCCAGGGGGATTCCCGCGGGGATTCCCAGATGGATTCCCGGGTGGCATTCCGGGGGTGGCCCGGGGTGCCGTGGCGCCGGCCGGCGACCCCCTTTCCCTTGACCCGAAAGGCGCAAATCGCTTAGGTCATGGGCGGCTGAGCGGGATACGCTCGTACAACAGCGACCGCCGCTTTATCTGGGAGCAGCAAGGGCCGTCAACATGAAATTCGCCGCCTTCGCGGGCAGGGGCGCCTTTGCCAAACGCTTGATTTCCGTCGCCATCGCCGTAGCCGCCGCCGGGTGGCTCGGCGGCTGCAATTTCGACATCGGCGGCAGCGAGGACTATCCCGACCAGGTGCACCGGCCGGGCCAAGGCAATCTCGATCCCAACGGCGGGACCGTGTTCGGCCAGGGCGGCATCTTCAGCAACAACCGGGCGGATGCGCCGGATAACGGCGCCTCGGGCGGCGTCGGCGTCAACAGCCTGCTCTGGCGCGCCTCGCTCGACACCATCTCCTTCATGCCGCTGATCTCGGCGGATCCCTTCGGCGGCGTCATCATCACCGACTGGTACAGCCCGCCGCAGACCCCGAACGAGCGGTTCAAGGTCAATATCTATATCCTCGGCCGGGCGCTCCGGGCCGACGGCATCCGCGCCTCGGTGTTCCGCCAAACCAACGATACCGGCACCTGGACCGACGCGCCGGTCGCCCTCAACACCGGGACCGACCTCGAGAACGCGATCCTGACGCGCGCCCGGCAGCTTCGGATGTCGGGCGTCCAGCAGTAACTCCTTGACACCGGCGCCGGCCGCGCGAGGGCGGCCCGGGGAATCCACCGGGCAGCAGCCCCAAGCCGTAGCCCACAGGCAGAGCATGGCATCACGCTACAATTTCCTGGAGACCGAGCAGAAGTGGCAGTCGGTCTGGGCCGAGCGCGGCAGCTTCAAGACCGCGCATGACCCGAAGCTGCCGAAATACTACGTGCTCGAGATGTTCCCCTATCCCAGCGGCCGCATCCACATGGGCCACGTGCGGAACTACACGATGGGCGACGTGGTGGCGCGCTACAAGCGGGCGCGCGGCTTCAACGTGCTGCACCCGATGGGCTGGGACGCCTTCGGCCTGCCGGCCGAGAATGCGGCGCGGGACCAGAAGATCCATCCGGCGCGCTGGACCTACGACAACATCGCCACCATGCGCGCCGAGCTGAAGCGCATGGGCCTGTCGCTGGACTGGTCGCGCGAGCTCGCGACCTGCCATCCCGGCTATTACAAGTACCAGCAGGAGCTGTTCCTCGATTTCTTCAAGGCGGGGCTGGCCTATCGCGGCGAGGCCTTCGTCAACTGGGACCCGGTGGACCACACCGTGCTCGCCAACGAGCAGGTGATCGACGGCAAGGGCTGGCGCTCCGGCGCCCCGGTCGAGAAGAAGAAGCTCAGCCAGTGGTTCCTGAAGATCACCGCCTATGCCGACGAGCTGCTGGAAGCGCTGAAAGGCCTCGACCGCTGGCCGGAGAAGGTCCGGCTGATGCAGGAGAACTGGATCGGCAAGTCGACCGGCGCCTATGTGCGGTTCAAGCTGGTCGGCCGCCCCGATGGACCTGGGGACCGCCTGACGATCTTCACGACCCGCCCCGACACGCTGTTCGGCGCCTCCTTCATGGCGGTGTCGCCGGACCATCCGCTGGCCGAAGAGGCCGCGAAGAAGGATCCGAAAGCCGCGGCCTTCATCGCCGAATGCCGCGCCGCCGGCACGTCCGAGGCGGCGATCGAGGCGCAGGAGAAGCGCGGCTTCAATACCGGCATCGAGGCGGTGCATCCGTTCATCGAAGGCAAGCGCCTGCCGGTCTACATCGCCAACTTCGTGCTGATGGAATACGGCACCGGCGCGATCTTCGGCTGTCCGGCGCATGACCAGCGCGACCTCGACTTCGCGCGCAAGTACGGATTGAACGTGACGCCGGTGGTGCTGCCGGCGAACGAGGACCCGAAGACCTTCGCGGTGGGCGACGTCGCCTATACCGATGACGGGTCGATCTACAATTCCGGCTTCCTGGACGGGCTGGGCGTCGAGGCCGCGAAGAAAGCGGCGGGCGCCAGGCTCGAGGCGCAGGGCGACGGCGAGCCGACGACCGTCTTCCGCCTGCGCGACTGGCTGGTCAGCCGGCAGCGCTACTGGGGCTGCCCGATCCCGATCATCCATTGCGAGAAATGCGGTCCGGTGCCGGTGCCCAAGCAGGACCTGCCGGTGCTGCTGCCCGACGACGTCACCTTCGACCAGCCGGGCAATCCGCTGGACCGCCATCCGACCTGGAAGCATGTGAGCTGCCCGAGCTGCGGCGGCAAGGCGCGGCGCGAGACCGACACGTTCGACACCTTCGTCGATTCCTCCTGGTACTTCGCGCGCTTCTGCTCGGCGCGTGCGGACGTGCCGGTCGAGCACGCGGCGGTCGATTACTGGCTGCCGGTCGATCAGTATATCGGCGGCGTCGAGCACGCGATCCTGCATCTCCTCTATTCGCGCTTCTTCACCCGGGCGATGAAGCTGACCGGCCATGTGAAGCTGGACGAGCCGTTCGCGGGCTTGTTCACGCAGGGCATGGTGCTGCACGAATCCTACAAGGACCACGAGGGCAAGTGGCTCTACCCGGAAGAGGTGGAGAAGCGCCCCGACGGCAGCGCGGTCCATGCGAAGACCGGCCAGCCGATCGAGGTCGGCCGCAAGGAGGTGATGTCGAAGTCGAAGAAGAACGTCGTGCCGCCGGCCCGCATCATCGAGACCTACGGCGCCGACACCGCGCGCTGGTTCGTGATGTCGGACAGCCCGCCCGAGCGCGACATGGAGTGGACCGATGCCGGCGTCGAGGGCGCCTGGCGCTTCACCCAGCGCCTGTGGCGCATCGCCGAGAGCTGGATCGAATCCTTCCCCGCGCTGACCGACGACATGGGCGCGCCGCCGAGCAACTTCGCGCCGGACGCGCTGGCGCTGCGCCGCGCCACCCACAAGACCGTGGCCCAGGTGACCGAGACCATCGAGAAGTTCAGCTTCAACAGCGGCGTCGCGGCGATCTACAAGTTCGCCAACGCGCTGGCCGAGGTGAAGCCCGAGGCCCTGACCGATGCCGGCGGGCTCTGGGCGCGCAAGGAGGCGCTGGACACGCTGGCGCTGCTGATCGGCCCGATGATGCCGCACCTGGCCGAAGAGATCTGGCAGGGCCTGGGCCACAAGACCCTGCTGGTCGAAACCGCCTGGCCGGCGGCGGACGCCAACCTCGTCATCGACGACCAGGCGACGGTCGCGGTGCAGGTCAACGGCAAGCTGCGCGCCACGATCCAGCTCCCGCGCGACTGCGACAAGGCGGTCGCGGAACAGGCCGCCCTCGGCGAGGCGGCGGTGCAGCGTGCGCTCGAAGGCAAGGCGCCGAAGAAGATCGTCGTGGTGCCGAACCGGATCGTCAATATCGTCGCGTAAGACGCTCGGTCTCTAATATTTTGGCTCGTCATCCCCAGGCTTGGCCTGGGAATCCACGAGTTTGCCTGCCGCAAAGAAACTCGTGGATGCCCAAGGCCAAGCCTTGGCATGACGACCGAGAATCAGGCACGATCTCATCTATGAAATGGGATCGCCGGAGCTTCGACACCTATCTGAAATCGCCCGCGGAGAAGGTCGCGGCGGTGCTGGTGTTCGGCCCCGACGAAGGGCTGGTGCGCGAGCGGGTGAACGCGCTGGTGAAGGCGACCGCGGGGAGCAGCGACGATCCGTTCCGCATCGCCGAGATCAACGGCGACGAGCTGCGCGGCGATCCGGCACGGCTGGCGGACGAGGCGGGCGCCATCTCGATGATGGGCGGCCGCCGCGCGGTCCGGGTGAACAACACGACTGACGGCTTGGCGAGTGCGATCGAAGCGTTTCTCGACGGCCATACCGATTCCAGGAATGCGCTGGTGGTGTTCGAGGCGAGCGATCTCCCCGGACGCGCCGCCTTGCGCAAGCTGTTCGAGGCGACGCCACACGCAGCCGCGATCGCCTGCTATCACGACAATGCCGGGGACCTGCGCGGCATCATCGAGGCGCAGCTTGCCGGGGCGGGCAAGAGCGCATCGCCGGCGGCGCTCGCCTTCCTCGAGCAGTCGCTGGGCGCCGATCGCGGCACCACGCGCTCAGAGGTCGAGAAGCTGATCCTCTATGCCGGCGATGCGAAGAAGGTCGAGCTCGAGGACGCGATGGCCTCGATCGGCAGCTCCAACGACGTGCAGCTCGACGATCTGTCCCACGCCATCGCCGAGGGCGACCTGAAGGCGATCGAGCGGCAGTTCGATCTCAACCTCACCGAGACCCAGCCGATCATGATCCTGCGCGGCCTGGCGCGGCATTTCCTCAGGCTGCATGGCGCGGTCGGCCGGCTGGAGGCGGGCCAGCCGATGCAGGAGGCGCTGCAGTCGCTGAACTCTCCGATGTTCTGGCGCGACCGGCCGCGGCTGGAGAAGCAGTGCCGGCGCTGGACCAGCCGCTCGATCGCGGCGGCGCTGACCAAGATCGGCGAGATCGA
>DASZSL010000110.1:0-196703 GCA_035548715.1 Dongiaceae bacterium | reverse complement strand
CAGGGCGTGACCAACCCGGAAAATACCCTGTTCGCGATCAAGCGTCTGATCGGCCGCCGGTTCGACGATCCCACCGCCCAGAAAGACATGGGCATGGTGCCGTACAAGATCGTCAAGTCGGACAACGGCGACGCGTGGGTGGACGCGCAGGCGAAGCGCTACAGCCCGAGCCAGATTTCAGCCTTCATCCTGCAGAAGATGAAGGAGACCGCCGAAGCCTATCTCGGCGAGAAGGTCACCCAGGCGGTGATCACGGTGCCGGCCTATTTCAACGACAGCCAGCGCCAGGCCACCAAGGACGCCGGCAAGATCGCCGGGCTCGACGTGCTGCGCATCATCAACGAGCCGACGGCCGCGGCGCTCGCCTACGGCCTCGAGAAGAAGAACTCCGGCACCATCGCGGTCTATGACCTCGGCGGCGGTACCTTCGATATCTCCGTCCTCGAGATCGGCGACGGCGTGTTCGAGGTGAAGTCGACCAATGGCGACACCTTCCTGGGCGGCGAAGACTTCGACATGCGGCTGGTCGACTACCTGGCCGACGAGTTCAAAAAGGACCAGGGCATCGACCTCAGGAAGGACAAGCTGGCGCTCCAGCGCCTGAAGGAAGCGGCCGAGAAGGCCAAGATCGAGCTTTCGAGCGCGATGCAGACCGAGGTCAACCTGCCGTTCATCACCGCCGACCAGACCGGTCCGAAGCATCTCAACGTGAAGCTCACGCGGGCGAAGCTCGAGGCGCTGGTCGACGACCTGATCGAGCGGACGATCGAGCCCTGCAAGAAGGCGCTGAAGGACGCGGGCCTCAAGGCCTCCGACATCAACGAGGTGATCCTGGTCGGCGGCATGACCCGCATGCCCAAGGTCATCGACAAGGTGAAGGAGTTCTTCGGGCGCGACCCGCACCGCGGCGTGAACCCGGACGAGGTCGTGGCGGTCGGTGCCGCGATCCAGGGCGGCGTGCTGAAGGGCGACGTCAAGGACGTGCTGCTGCTCGACGTGACCCCGCTCTCGCTCGGCATCGAGACGCTGGGCGGCGTGTTCACGCGCCTCATTGACCGCAACACCACGATCCCGACCAAGAAGTCGCAGGTGTTCTCCACCGCCGAGGACGGGCAGACCGCGGTCACCATCCGCGTCTTCCAGGGCGAGCGCGAGATGGCCGCGGACAACAAGATCCTCGGCCAGTTCGATCTGGTCGGCATTCCGGCGGCGCCGCGCGGCATCCCGCAGATCGAGGTCACGTTCGACATCGACGCCAACGGCATCGTCAACGTGTCGGCCAAGGACAAGGCGACGGGCAAGGAGCAGCAGATCCGCATCCAGGCCTCGGGCGGCTTGAGCGACGCCGACATCGACAAGATGGTCAAGGACGCCGAGAGCCATGCCGCCGAGGACAAGAAGCGGCGGGCGCTGATCGAGGCCCGCAACCAGGCCGATGCGCTCATCCACAGCGCCGAGAAGCAGCTCAAGGAGAACGAGAGCAAGATCGCGGCGGCCGACAAGTCGGCGGTGGAGACGGCGATCGCCGACTTGAAGGGCGTGAAGGACCAGGACGACGCCTCGGCGATCGAGGCCAAGACCAACGCCCTGACCCAGGCCATGATGAAGATCGGCGAGGCGCTGTACCGCGCCGGCCAGGCCGAGGGCCCGGGTGCCGGCGACGGCACGACCGGCCAGGATGCCGGCGCCCAGTCGGACGGCCAGGGCGGCAGCGACGAGAAGGTGGTCGATGCCGACTTCGAGGAAGTCGACGAGCGCAAGGGGAAAACGGCCTAACGGCCGTTTCAGAGGTCAGAAGTCGGATGGCAGATGTCAGGGGCAATCCTCGGGCATCTGCCATTCTCGTTTCCAACCCGCGCGCTTGCGTGTATCTGACATCTGATATCCGTCATCTGACATCTGGATCATGAAGCGCGACTACTACGAAACGCTGGGCGTCGAGAAGGGCGTCGACCAGGAAACCCTGAAGAAGGCGTTCCGCAAGCTCGCGATGCAGCACCACCCGGACCGCAATCCCGGCGACAAGGGTGCCGAGCAGAAGTTCAAGGAGCTCAACGAGGCCTATGACGTCCTGAAGGACGATCAGAAGCGCGCGGCCTACGACCGGTTCGGCCATGCCGCCTTCGAGAATGGCGGGATGGGCCGCGGCGGCGCCTCGGGCTTCGCGGCCGGCGGCTTCGACTTCACCGACATCTTCGACGAGATGTTCGGCGAGTTCATGGGCGGGCGGCGCGGCCAGGCGGCGCGCGGCCGCGGCGCCGACCTGCGCTACAACATGGAGATCACCCTCGAGGAGGCGTTCCACGGCAAGCAGGCGACGATCCGCGTGCCGAGCTCGGTCGCCTGCGAGGCCTGCCACGGCACCGGCGGCGAGAAGGGCGCGCAGCCGGTCAACTGCCCGTCCTGCCACGGCCACGGCAAGGTCCGCGCGACCCAGGGCTTCTTCACCATCGAGCGCACCTGCCCGGCCTGCCACGGCGCCGGCAAGGTGATCGAGAAGGCCTGCAAGACCTGCAAGGGCACCGGCCGCACCGCCAAGGAGCGCACCCTCCAGGTCGCGATCCCGGCGGGCGTGGAGGACGGCACCCGCATCCGGCTGGCCGGCGAGGGCGAGGCCGGCATGCATGGCGGCCCGAGCGGCGACCTCTACATCTTCATCGCGGTCGCCCCGCACCGCCTGTTCCAGCGCGAGCAGTCCAGCATCCATGTCCGGGTGCCGATCAGCATGGCGACCGCCGCCCTGGGCGGGCAGATCGAGATCCCGACCATCGATGCCGGCAAGGCCAAGGTCTCGATCCCGGCCGGCACCCAGACCGGCCAGCAGTTCCGCTTGAAGGGCAAGGGCATGTCGGTGCTGCGCTCGCCCTCGCGCGGCGACATGTTCGTCGAGATCGCGGTCGAGACCCCGGCCAACCTCACCCGCAAGCAGCGCGAGCTGCTGGAACAGTTCGATGCGGAATCCCGCGCCAACGCCAAGACCTCCCCGGAATCCGAGGGCTTCTTCGCCCGGGTGAAGGAGTTCTTCGACGGCGGTCGCGAATAGCCCCGCGGCGCCAGGCCGCAGGGACCCGAAAACCTGTTCAATATCAATAGTTAAGACTTTTTTCACGCTATCGGGGCAAGCTCGGGGCCGAAATGCGCCCGGCCCTGCACCCGCACGTTCGGCATGAGGAAGCGTCTGCCCGCCTGATGGCGGCCGGCGACGCCCTGTGGCGCGGCCGCGCGCTGCGGCTGGCGCTCGGCATCGGCGCGCTCCTCCTGTTCTCGATCGTGCAGTTCGGGCTGACCGGCCGCGGCTCGCCGCGGGCGGTGATGCTGGCGGACCTCTGCTGGACGGCGGCGGCCCTGTTCGGCTTCCAGCAGGCGACGGTCAATGCCTGGCGCTTCCACGGCCGCAACCGCGTCGTCTGGTCGGGCTTCGCGCTCGCCTGCCTCTCCTGGCTGGGCAGCCGGCTCTACGCCGGCCACCTGGAGCTGGTGCGCGGCGAGGCCCTGCCCTTTCCCGGCTGGAACGACGCCGGCGCCCTCGCCTTCCCGCTGCTGACGATCGCCAGCATCCTGGCCGCGATCCGCCGCAGCGACCTGCAGGCCAGCCTGCTGCGGCCGATCTGCAACCTGGGCCTGATCTCGGTGGCGCTCTACACCAGCCTCGGCCTGGTGCTGCACGACGCGTTGACCGCGACCGGCGCCGCGCCCTTTCGCCTGCTGACCGCCCTCGCCTATCCGGTGTTCTACGGCACCGCCCTGCTCTTCGCCCTGATCGCGCTCGCGGTCTATTCCGAGGGGCCGCGCCGGCCGACCGCCCTGCTGCTGACCGGCGCCCTGGCGGCGCTTGCGATCGGCGCCACCGATCGCGGCATCCAGATGCTGACCGGCGGCTACCTCGCCGGCGGCCTCACCGACCTCGCCTGGCTGGCGGGCTTCGGCCTGCTGGCCTGGGCGGCCTGGGAGCGCCGGCAGCAGCCGCGGCTGGCGCCGCCGCGCCCGCGCGGCGAGTCCGAGGCGGTCTGGCTGGAGCCGGCGCTGCCGATGCTCTCGCTGTTCGCGATCTTCGCCGCGGTGGCGTTCGACACCGACGGGCTGTCGCGCGACGAGGTGATGCACATCCTGGTGCCGGGCGGATTGCTGTTCGCGGCCCTGCTCGCCGGCGCCGAATGGGTGAACCGCACCGCCGAGGTGAAGCTCAGGCGCCGCGCCGAGACGGCGCTGCGCGCCCTGCAGGTCTCGGAAGAGCGCCTGGCCTCGATCCTGGAGATCGCGCCGGAGGCGATCGTCGCGGCGGACCGCGACAGCCGCATCGAGCTCTTCAACCGCGGCGCCGAGCACGTGTTCGGCTATTCCGCGGCCGAGGTGATCGGCCGGCCGATCGAGATCCTGGTGCCCGACCGCCTGCGCGCCCGGCTCGCCGAGCGCGAGACCCGGCGGGGCGGCAGCACGGCCTCGCGCTGGGCCGCCGAGTTCGACGGGCGCAACGACGCCGAGATGGTGGGCCTCCGGAAGGACGGCAGCGAGTTCCCGGCGGAAGCCTCGGTGTTCCAGCTCGCGACCAACGACGAGCTGGCCTTCGCCGTCATCCTGCGCGACGTCACCGAGCGGCGGCGCCAGGAGCGCGACCTGCGCAACGCCAAGGAGACGGCCGAGCTCGCCAACCGCGCGAAGTCCGAGTTCCTGGCCAACATGAGCCACGAGCTCCGCACGCCCTTGAACGCCATCATCGGCTTCTCGCAGATCATCGAGAGCCGGATGTACGGCGCCGATCTCGACCGCTACGTCGAATACGCCAAGGACATCCACAACAGCGGCGCCGATCTGCTGAAGATCATCAACGACATCCTGGACCTCTCCAAGATCGAGGCCGGGCAGATGAACGTCTCCGAGCAGGCGATCGAGCTCGGCCGCGTCATCGACTCCTGCCTCAAGGTGGTGAGCGAGCGCGCCCAGCGCGGCCGCATCGCGCTCGAGCGCAACCTGCCGGAGCACCTGCCGAAGCTCTGGGCCGACGAGCTCCGGGTGAAACAGATGATCACCAACCTGGTCAACAACGCCGTCAAGTTCACCGAGCCCGGCGGCCGCGTCGTGGTCTCGGTCAGGCCCAGCACCACCGCCACCGGGGTCGAGGACGGCATCGACATCGTGGTGCGCGACACCGGCATCGGCATGGATCCCACCGAGATCGAGGTGGCGCTGCTGCCGTTCGGCCAGGTCGACCAGGGCCTGGCCCGGCGGCACGAGGGCACCGGCCTCGGCCTGCCCTTGACCCGCCGCATGGTCGAGCTGCACCAGGGCAGGCTGCTGCTGACCAGCGCGCGCGGCAAGGGGACGACCGTCACCCTGCATTTCCCCAAGAACCGCGTCCTCGCTCCCGACCTCGCGGCCTGAACTTCCACGCCATCCCCTTAGGATCTGTTGGCTCCCTGTTGCCCCGCGCGCCGGGACCGGATTAGATATGCTCACGGATTTCAGGGGGTTGCATGGCCGTCAAATCAACGCGCGCAAGTGCGGGCCGAGGGGCGAACACCAAGGCCGCCGCCCGGCCGAGCGCCAAGACCGTCGCCAAGGCGGGCGCCGCCAATCCCTTGAAAAGCAAGCAAAAAGTCATCAAGGCCGAACCGGCCGCCGGCGCCAGGCCGGCGCCCAAGGTGCCGACCCCCGCCGCCGCGCCGCGGCTGAAGCGCGGCGGCAACGGCGCGATCCGGGTCGGCATCGCCGGCTGTGCAGGCCGGATGGGGCAGATGCTGCTGAAGCTGCTGATCACCGCGCCGGGCGTGCTGGTGGTCGGCGGGACCGAACGCCGGGGCTCCCATGTCCTGGGCCGCGATCTCGGCGCCTTGGCCGGCGGCGAGCCGCTCGGCATCACCATCGGCGACAATCCCGAGCCGCTGTTCGAGCAGTCGGACGTGGTGGTCGATTTCACCAGCCCGTCGGCGACGGCGATCCATGCCAGCATCGCCGCCAAGACCGCGACCGCGCACGTGATCGGCACGACCGGGCTCGACAGCGACCAGATGGCGACGATCTCCCGCGCCGCGCAGCGCGTGCCGGTCGTCATGGCCTCCAACATGTCGCTGGGCGTCAACCTGCTGGAGCAGGTGGTGGAGGAAGTCTCCCGGATCCTCGATCCCGACTGGGACATCGAGATCGTCGAGATGCATCACCGGCACAAGGTGGATGCGCCCTCGGGCACCGCGCTCTCGCTCGGCGAGGCGGCGGCGCGCGGCCGCAACGTGCAGCTCCGCCGGGTGGCGCGGCGCGGCCGGGACGGCCAGGTCGGCCCCAGGGTCAAGGGCGAGATCGGCTTCTCGGCGATCCGCGGCGGCGACGTGGTCGGCGACCACACCGTGCTGTTCGCCGCCGACGGCGAGCGCATCGAGATCACGCACAAGGCGTCCAACCGCGAGATCTTCGCCCGCGGCGCCGTCAAGGCCGTGCTCTGGGCCGCCGGCAAGCGACCCGGCCTCTACAGCATGAAGGACGTGCTGGGGTTCAATCTGTCGTCGTCGCCAGGGTCCGCGCCGGGCGCCTGACGGACTCTGCGCGACAAACATCGCCGCGTGAAGCTCGCAGTTTCCGCCCCGCCCCGAGATGGAGCCGTATGGTGGGGGTGGGGTTGATGCGTGACGGGCGGTGAGGTGAAGCACTGAGTCGCACGGCAACGCCGGGCCGCGGCGCCCGCTACCGCCGGGCGCCCATGCGCTGCACCGCCAATCCGACCAGGATCAGCACCAGCGCCGCGACCGCGTTGAGATGCGGCTGCTCGCCGAGGACGAAGTAGCCGTAGACCAGCGCCAGCAGCGGCACCAGGTAGTTGTTGTTGGACGCAAAGCCGGCGCCCGCCTTCCGCAGCAGCATGAAATACAGCAGGTTGCCGGTGCCGGTCGCGATCAGGCCGAGCCAGGCCACGGCCATGACTCCCTGCCAGTCCCAGGCGAGCGTCCAGGGCCGGTCGATGAGCAGCCAGAACGGCAGGATCGCGACGAAGCCCGCGAGCAGGATCACGCCGATCAGCAGGTCGGGCGCCAGGCGCGGCAAGTGCCGCGCCCCCACGCCGTAGAGCGAGTAGCTGACGCAGCCGCCGATGATGAGGGTCTGGCCGAAGACCTGCTCGCCGAGCCCGCGCAGCGCATCGATGCCGACCAGCACGACCACGCCGCCGAAGCCGAGCGCGACGCCGATCAGCCTGGTGGCGCTCAGGCGTTCGTCATGGGTGAAGAAATGCGCCAGGATCACCACCAGCAGCGGGATGATCGCCATCAGGATGCCGGCGAGCTGCGAGGTCGTGGTCTGCTCGCCCCAGGAGATCAGGAAGAAGGGCAGCGAGTTGCCGACCACGCCGAGGAGCAGGATGCGCAGCCAGAGCGCGGCATCGCCGCGCGTGCTCAGGGCCGGCCAGGCCTGCTTCCGGACGCCGGCGATCGTCAGCAGCATCGCCGCGCCGAGGCCGATGCGGAAGGCGGCGACGGTCAGCGGCGGCACGCCGTGCTCGACCGCGATCTTGATGGCGAGGAAGGACGAGCCCCAGATCAGCGAGAGGCGCGCCAGCGCCAGATAGTCCGCGAGGGTGGGATGCCGGATCTCGGAGCCGGCGAGCGTCGATATGGACAAGATGGAGTCTCAGGAGAATGCGGGGCGGCGGTGCCGGTCCAGGACGTCCTTGAGCTCGCGCGCGAGATCGCGGCGCTCGTCGGGCGAGAGGAAGTCGCCGATCAGGATCGATCGGCCGTGGGAGCGGAGATAGAGCGCGTTGTCGGGCTCCTCGGCGCGCTCGAGGATCACGTTCAGCCAATAGGGCTGCAGGCGCTCGCTCACCACCGCGCCCTTGGCGTCGCGGCGCTCGAAGAGGAGATGGTCGGCATAGAGCCGGATCCGCTCGGAGCGCGCGTTGCCGCGGTGATGGTGGGTGAAGAGATACCAGAACAGGAGCCACTCGCCGCCGAGGAAGCCGAAGATCGGCCAGGCGCCGAGGATGAGGAACACCAGGCCATAGGCGCCGATGATCGCCGCGGTGCCGATCGTCAGGATCAGGTAGCCGCGCCTGCCGAGCGAGCGGCGCGGATAGAGCAGCGCCTCGAAGATCGGGCGCGGCGGTTCGGCGGCGGCGTGCACTTGGTCGTCCATGGCGGCGGAGTATACTGCGGCTCCTCACGGGGGAAACCTGCCAGATGCTCAACAAGCTCCAGATCGAGGCGTTCTTCGCGCGCCTGGCCAAGGCCAACCCGAATCCACGGGGCGAGCTCGACTACATCAATCCGTATACGCTGCTGGTCGCGGTGGTGCTGTCGGCCCAGGCGACCGACGCCTCGGTCAACAAGGCGACCGAGCCGCTGTTCAAGATCGCCGACACGCCGGAGAAGATGCTGAAGCTCGGCGAGGCGAAGCTGAAGGGCTACATCAAGACCATCGGCCTCTTCAACACCAAGGCCAAGAACGTCATCAAGCTCTCCGAGATCCTGGTGAAGGAGCATGGCAGCATGGTGCCGCCCGACCGGGAGATCCTGCAGAGCCTGCCCGGCGTCGGGCGCAAGACCGCCAACGTGGTGCTCAACATCGCCTTCGGCCAGCCCACGATGGCGGTGGACACCCACATCTTCCGCGTCGGCAACCGGACGGGCCTCGCCCCCGGCAAGACCCCGCTCGAGGTCGAGCTCAGGCTGGAGAAGCGGGTGCCGGAGAAATACCGGCTGCACGCCCATCACTGGCTGATCCTGCACGGCCGCTATGTCTGCAAGGCCCGCAGGCCCGACTGCCCGGCCTGCGTCGTGCGCGACATCTGCCAGTACAAGGCCAAGACGACGGTCGAAGGATGACCGCCCGATATGAGAACACATTGACAACATAGGCCACTATAGTGTAAGAATGCCCTTACCAGAGTCACGGCCAGGTACAGGGCAGCGGTCCAGGTCCGGAGCGGAAGCTTGGCAGCGTGCAGCGGCGTCTTCGTCACGGTGTCGGGCCGGCAGTCGCCGCACGGCCGGAGGCCTGGCCGGCAATCTCGGCCGGAGAGCCGGCGGCCAATTTCGACGGACGTAGACCGGACGTATACAGGATCGAAACCGGCCGGCCCTCTCGAATGGCATTTAGCCGTTCATCCGCAACAGCTTAGGGTGCTTTGACAGCCCCTCGAACCGGGTGACGGCCGTCAAAGCGGAGATCGGCGCCGGGCCGCGCGGCCGGCAGATCCGTTCTCGGCCGGCGCTCGAGCGCTCGGGCCGGCCGTCCGGGGTCAGCCCGCCGACGCGGTGGGACGTTCGAGGAGCGACTTCAGGCAGCGGGCCGTGGGAGCCGACTCGGCGGTGTGGGAGCGGGCCTCGACATAGGTGACCGTCCAGGCGCCGTCCTGGTCGTAGAGGTAGAGATCGACGATGCAGTCGCCGGTCGCGTACTGCCAGACCTGCGCCGGCATCTCGTTGCGCACGCGCAGCGGATCGCCGAGCGCCCGGCGCACCACGGTATGGTCGAGCCCGACCAGCTCCTTGGGATCGCCGGAGAGATGGAGCGAAAGCGGCGCCACGTCATGGGCGACCGCCGGCGTCGCGGCGAGCACCGTGGGCTTGGGCGCGGGGGATTCGGTCGCGGGCGCATCGGTTTCGGCGGAAGACGCAGGCGGCGACTGGGGTGCCATGCTTTGGACCACCGCCGGCTGGGCGGCGATCTTGGCCGTCGCATGGGTCGAGGAAGCCGGGACCTGGCAGGCCGCGAGGGCCAGCGTGCCGGCACCGAGCAGGGTCACGCGAAGGGACGCACCGAGGGATAGGGCGGGCGCTCCGAGTCGCCGCATCGCGCGACCCGTACCGCAGGCCAGCAAACCCCCACGCCCCAACATACTTCGCCCCGGGTGACCCGGGCCCTCGATCGGGACAAGCCGACATCGCGATGCGATGCCGCATCTCTCTTCCGCCGCCGGCCGCGGGCGCTGCCCCGAACGGGCGCCCGCGGGTTCGGCGCGGAAGCTCCGCTAGCGGCCGACCGCCGCCGTCGGAGCCTGGATGATCTGCGCTTCCGGCAGGACCTCGACCTCGCCGGAGAGCACGCCGCCACGCTCGATCTCGAGCTGGCCGTAGCGGATCTTGCCGAGCACCTTGCCGCCGGCGCGCACGATCAGGCGCTGGCGCGCCGTGAGATCGCCGTCGAACCGGCCGCTGATATCGGCGACATCGACCTCAGCGGCGCCCTTGAACTCGCCGGGGCCCATGATCTCGATGTTCTTGCACTCCTGCAGCACCGCCTCGACGCGGCCTTCAACCACCAGCGTGTCGCAGGTGCGGATCTCGCCGTTGAGGGCGATGCCGCCGCCGACGATCAGCTTCTTGGTGTCGGGCTCGGACGAAGGCTTCGGTGCGGCCGCGGCGGCGGCCGGCTGCGAACCCGCATCGCGGCGCGGGCCGAAGACCGAGAGATCCGGACCGCGGCGGGCGATCTCTGGATTGAGCGCCGGGCGACTCGCCGGCTGGGCAGGCTCGGAGCGCTGATAGTTGCGCGGTTGCACCTCGGCCGTTTCCCTGGCCTGATCGGCAGCTGCGTCGTCGTCCTTTTTCTTACCAAACATTGTGGTTACCTTCCCGTTAACGATTAGCCCCCGAAGGCGGACGCCGGGTTACCGAAGCACCCCGATCGCTTCCAATATTTACCACGGATTCAAAAAGATGCACGACAAAAGCGGTGGCGATGATCGGCGCGATCAGATTAACCACCGGGATTGTCGACAATATCGCAATCAACACTCCACCTAGGGTGAATGTGCTCCGCCGGGCCGCGAAAAGCTGCTGGGCCTGGGCCCGCTCCAGCCGGCGGAAGGCCGCCATCTCATAATACTCGCGCCCGAGCAGATAGCCGTTGAGGCCCCAGGCCACGAGCACGTAGAGCGGCGGGATGAAGAGCAGCGGCAACGTTATGAGATTTACAATCAGCGATAGCAGCGCGAGCTTCAGGCCGTCGAGGATCGCCGCAACGATCGAGGTCTCCATCGGCGCGGGACGGCCGGGATAGTAGCGCGCCTCGACAGCGCTGATGACCTTGTCGGAGAAGATCGCCGAGATCGCGGCGGCGAGCGCCGGGAAGGTGAACCAGGCGAGCACCAGGGTCACGAGCACGCCGCCGATCTGCGCGATCTCGGCCCACCAGCCGTTGAGGCCGGAGAGCCAGCCGATCAACCACCAGGCGAGCGCGGCGACGATCGCGAACACCACCAGCGTCAGCAGGATGCTGAGGCCGATCAGCCGCTGGATCCTGGGATCGCCAAGCTGCGCAAACGCCTTGGAAATGGCTCCGAACACGGATTCCCCCGCTCTGGTCATGCGATAGGCCTGAGATTTAGGCGCTGTCCGCGGGCGCCGCAATGACGCGCCCATCGCGTGCCCGCAGCATGGCACGCGATCGATTCGAAAGAACGGTGCGGCCGCGGCGGCCGCGGCGTACGGCCGCCCTCGGGACGACCGGGAGGGGGCAAAGATCGGCCTTGTCCGGCTTGTGCCGGAAGCCGCGATCCCTATACTGCGCCGGCTTTTCGCGGCCGCAGCAACGGCGCGGGGCAGAGCAGCGGCGCCACCGGAACGGATTTCATGTCTGAACAGCATTTCGACGTCTGCGGCATCGGCAATGCGATCGTGGACGTCCTCGCGCATTGCGACGACGCTTTCATCGCGCGCATGTCCCTGGCCAAGGGCGCCATGACCCTGATCGACACCGCGCGCGCCAACGCGCTCTACGACGCGATGGGCCCGGCGGTCGAAGTCTCCGGCGGCTCGGCGGCGAACACGATCGCCGGCGTCGCCGGCCTCGGCGGCGCCGCGGCCTATATCGGCAAGGTCGGCAACGACCAGCTCGGCGGCATCTTCCGCCACGACATCCGCGCCGCCGGCGTCCATTTCGAGACGCCGAGCGTCAGCTCGGCGACCCCGACCGCGCGCAGCATGATCTTCGTGACGCCGGACGCCGAGCGCACGATGAACACCTATCTCGGCGCCTGCGTCGAGCTCACGCCCGAGGACGTCGATCCCCACATCATCCAGCATTCGAAGATCACCTATCTCGAAGGCTATCTCTGGGATCCGCCGCTCGCCAAGCAGGCCTTCCTGAAGGCCGCCGACCTCGCGCACAAGGCCGGGCACCAGATCGCGCTGACGCTCTCCGACGCGTTCTGCGTGAAGCGCTACCTGAAGGAATTCCAGGACCTGGTGCGCGACCATGTCGACATCCTGTTCGCCAACGAATCCGAGATCCTGGCGCTCTGGGAGACCGGGGATTACGACCGGGCGGTGGCGATCACCCGGCAGGCCTGCGACCTCGCCGCGCTGACCCGCAGCGAGAAGGGCTCGCTGATCGTCACGCCGGAGACCGTGGTCGAGATCCCGGCCTGGCCGGTCGGCAAGGTGGTGGACCTGACCGGGGCCGGCGATCTCTATGCCGCCGGATTCCTGTTCGGCTATACCCAGGGGCGCGACCATGCGACCTGCGGGCGCATCGCCTCGCTCTGCGCCGGCGAGATCATCAGCCATTTCGGCGCGCGGCCGGAAGTGCCGCTGACCGAGCTGCTGCTGCAGAACGTGTAACGGTGGGTTGATATAGAGATCGCTCCGCGGCAGTCGGCGCGGAGCTCCCCCACCAACCGCCCCCGAAGACGGGGGCGGCTTTAGACAGAGACCTTGAATATGCAGTTGCGCAATATCGCGATCATCGCCCATGTCGACCACGGCAAGACCACGCTGGTCGACCAGCTCCTGCGGCAGTCGGGCTCGTTCCGCGCCAACCAGCAGGTGATGGAACGCGTCATGGATTCCAACGATCTCGAGCGCGAGCGCGGGATCACCATCCTGGCCAAGTGCACCTCGGTGCAATGGAAGGACGTCCGCATCAACATCGTCGATACGCCGGGCCATGCCGATTTCGGCGGCGAGGTCGAGCGCATCCTCTCGATGGTGGACGGCGTGGTGGTGCTGGTGGACGCGGCCGAGGGCCCGCTGCCGCAGACCAAGTTCGTGACCGGCAAGGCGCTGCGGCGCGGCCTCCGTCCGATCGTCCTGATCAACAAGTGCGACCGGCCCGACGCCGAGCCGCATGCGGTGCATGACGCGGTGTTCGACCTGTTCGCGGCGCTCGGTGCCGACGATTCCCAGCTCGACTTCCCGACCCTGTTCGCCTCCTCGAAGCAGGGCTGGGCGGCGGAGAGCCTGGAGGCCGAGCGCGTCGATCTCTCGCCGCTGTTCGACCTGGTGGTGCGCCACGTGCCGTCGCCGACGGTCGATGCCGACGGCCCCTTCGCCATGCTGGCGACCACGCTGGAATACGACAACTATCTCGGCCGGGTGCTGACCGGCCGGATCGAATCCGGCAAGGCGCAGATCAACATGGCGGTGCGGTCGATGCGGCCCGACGGCACGCAGATCGAGTCCGGGCGCCTGACCAAGCTGCTGGCCTTCCGCGGCATCGAGCGGGTGCCGGTCGAGTCCGCGGAGGCGGGCGACATCATCGCGATCGCCGGCCTGACCGAGACCACGGTCGCCGACACGATCGCCGACCCGCAGCTGGAGACGCCGCTGCACGCCCAGCCGGTCGATCCGCCGACCCTGGCGATGACCTTCTCGGTCAACAACTCGCCGCTGGCCGGCCGCGAAGGCGACAAGGTGACCAGCCGCATGATCCGCGCGCGGCTGATGCGCGAGGCCGAGGGCAACGTCGCCTTCCGCATCACCGAGACCGGCGACAAGGACGCCTTCGAGGTCGCGGGCCGCGGCGAGCTGCAATTGGGCGTGCTGATCGAGACCATGCGCCGCGAGGGCTTCGAGCTCTCGATCAGCCGGCCGCGCGTGCTCTATCGCACCGACCCGGAGACCGGCGAGCGCCAGGAGCCGATCGAGGA
The DNA here is from genome assembly GCA_035548715.1 of Dongiaceae bacterium. Classification (GTDB taxonomy): domain Bacteria; phylum Pseudomonadota; class Alphaproteobacteria; order Dongiales; family Dongiaceae; genus Dongia. The sequence continues at coordinate 182,851 of DASZSL010000110.1, read as the reverse complement.
AGTCGTGATCGACGTCGATGAGGGCTTCTCCGGCGTGGTCATCGACAAGCTCGGCCAGCGCCGCGGCGAGCTCGTGGAGATGAAGCCGTCGGGCGGCGCCAAGACGCGCCTGGTCCTGCACGTGCCGTCGCGCGGCATGATCGGCTATCACGGCGAGTTCCTGACCGACACCCGCGGCACCGGCGTGATGAGCCGGCTGTTCCACGGCTACGGCCCCTACAAGGGGCCGATCGAGGGCCGACGCAACGGCGTGCTGATCTCCAACAGCGACGGCGCCTCGGTCGCCTACGCGCTGTGGTATCTCGAGGAGCGCGGCTCGCTCTTCATCAATCCGGGCGAGGCGGTCTACGAGGGCATGATCATCGGCGAGCACAGCCGGGGCAACGACCTCGAGGTCAACCCGCTGAAGTCGAAGCAATTGACCAACATCCGCACCACCTCGAAGGACGAGGCGATCCGCCTCACCCCGCCGCGGCAGATGAGCCTGGAGCAGGCGCTGGCCTATATCGAGGAGGACGAGCTGGTCGAGGTGACGCCGAAATCGGTCCGCCTGCGCAAGGCGCTGCTGAACCCGCACGACCGCAAGAAGGCCGAGCGCGCGGCGGAAGCCGAGGCGGTCTGAGCCGCCTCGGCCGCGTCGAGGGAGGGCGCAGCCATGGACATTCCCGACGACATCTTCACCGAGCCGGAAAATGTGGACCCCGAGACCCTGGCCAATCTCGGGCCGCTGCGCCGGCTCGCCGGGACCTGGGAGGGCCAGCGCGGCGTCGACGTCAACCCGAAGGCCGAGGGCCCCGAGACGCGCCAATACTACGAGCGGATCGAGATGCAGCCGATCGATCCCCAGGCCAACGGGCCGCAGCTCTTCTACGGGCTGCGCTACCACATCCATATCAACACCAGGGAAGAAGACATCACCTTCCACGACCAGGTCGGCTACTGGCTGTGGGAGCCGGCGACCGGCCTCATCCTGCAAACGCTGGCGATCCCGCGCGGGCAGATTGCGATCGCCGCCGGGCACGCCGCACCCGATGCGACCAGGCTGATCGTGGAGGCCAAGCGCGGGCAGACCGAATACGGCATCTGCTCGACGACGTTCCTCGAGCTGGCGTTCCGCACCGAATCCTACCGCCTCGAGGTCGAATTTCTCGCCGACGGATTGTGGCGCTACGTCTCCGACACGGTCCTGCTGGTCAAGGGCCAGGACGCGCCCTTCCTGCATCGCGACAGCAACACGCTGAAGAAGGTCGCCGAGCCCGACCTCAACCCCTGGGCCGGGATCATCCGCGGCAAGAAGGGCGCATAGTCCAGGCGCTCACGCGCGGTTATCCACGCTGAACGGGCCGGCGCCGAAATAGACGAAGTTCAGCAGGCCGCCGGCGATCGCGAGATTCTTGAAGAAGTGGACCTGCGTGTTCATGTCGCCGAGGTCGTTGTGGAAGAACACCGCGGCGACCACCGAGAACAGCGCCATCGCCGCCGCGGCCCAGCGCGCCTTCCAGCCGATCAAGAGCAGGAGACCGCAGCCCAGCTCGATCGCGATCGCCGCCGCGATCGCCAGGGACGGCACCGGCATATGCGCCGAGGCGGCATACTCGACCGCGCCCTTGAAGCCGGTGAGCTTGGAAAAGCCCGCGGGCAGGAACAGGCTCGCGATCAGGATCCGGCCGAGCAGCGGCAGGAAGCGTGGATTTTCCGGCATGGTTCTCCTCCTCAGTCGGATTTTTCGGACAGCATAGCAAAGGCGATCCCCGGCCGGCAGCCCGCGCCGATCAGGATCGGCCGGCGGCGAAGGCCGCCAGGACCTCGAGCAGGCCGTCCACGATCGCCTCGGGCCGGCGCTCCGGCCGTTCGGCCTCGCGGCGGGCGGCGGCGGACAAGGCGCGGTGGGCGGGCTCGTCCCACATGCGGTCGAGGGCGGCGAGCCAGTCGCCGATCGGCGCGTCGATGTCGACATAGAGCGCGCCGGCGCCGCCGGTCTCCGGCAGCGCGCCGCGGTCGGCGCAGAGCGCCGGGATGCCGCTGACCTGGGCCTCGGCGACGATGCGGCCGTAGGTCTCCTCGTGGATGCTGGGCATCAGCACCAGGCGGGCGCGGGCGTAGGCGGGGCGCATGTCGGCGGCCGACGGCCAGAGCTCGACATTGCCCAGCGCCCGGGCGCGGTTGGCCAAGGTCAGCCGCCACTCGTCGGTGATGTCCCAGCTCTCGATCGCGATGAAGCGCCGGTCCGGCCGTGCCTCGGCCAGGCGGAAGAAGATCTCGACGCCCTTCATCAGGGTGGGGTTGACCATGACGACGGCATCGCCGCGCGGCGCGACGCGGTATAGCTCGGGCTCGACCAGCGGCAGGGTGACCGGCGGGCGGAAGCCGTGCAGCGCCTCCATGCGCCGGGCGGCGAAGGGCGAGCAGGCCATGAGCATGATCTCGGGCCGCTGGATCAGGTTCAGCCGCGCGGCATGGGCATCGACGCTGGTCACCAGCAGCGCCGCCCGGGCCCCGGCATGGATGCCGAGCGCCGCCAGCGGCATCACCGGCTCGTGGAACGGCAGGATCGCGACGTCGGGCCGGAACTCGGCGAGCACCGCGTCATAGGCGAGCAGCGGCTCGCGGGCGCGGAAGACCGGATAGCCGAGCGTCTCGTCCCGGGCGATGGCGGGCCGCGGCGATTCGCCGGGCGCGGTCTTCAAGGTCCCGGCGAAGACCGCGACGGGCACGCCGCGGGCCTGCAGGCGCAGGGTGAGCGCGTGGGCGCTGGTCTCGCGCCCGCTGGTATTGTCCGGCCAATAGGGGAACGGGCTGGCGAAGAGCAGGCGCATGGGCCCGGGCCGGCACGCCGGATCAGGTGCCGTAGGGGTTGTTGCTCTGGTTGCCGACGACGCCCTGGGTCAGCGCCTGGCGCAAGGCGTCGAGCGCCGGGTTGTCCTTCTGCGAGAGATCGTCGACCTGGTCGCGCAACAGCGCGATCAGCTCCTGGATGCGGCCGTCGCGAAGCTGCTCCTCGATCAGGGCGATGTCCTGGTCGGGGAGCTGGCCGCCGAGCCCGGTCTGGGTGTTGAACTGCCGCAGCAGCTCGGCGAGCTCCTGGTCGGTGATCTTCACGATCTCCGGCGCGCCGCCGCCCGGCGGGAACCGGAACATGAAGCCCGGGCGGTTGATCTCCTGTCCGGTCGCGGTGTCGGTCAGCGCATTGCCGTAGAGCAGCAGCCCGATCGAGCCGCCGTCGGGCGTGGTGAAGAAGAGGCCGATCCCGCCGCGGATGGTCATGGTCGCGGTCGGCGTCTTCACCTGGACGTTGCCGTCCTTGCTGAGCTGGCCGCCGATGAAGCGCAAGGCGCCCTGGCCGAGATTGAGCACCATGCTGCCGGTCTTCGAGCCGGGGTCGTAGACGAACTTGTCGAGCGTCACCTCCGAGCCCTTGCCGACGGTCAAGGTGGAGCGGTCGGCGAAGATCAGGTTCGCGGTGCCGTCGGCATCGGTGCGGATCTTCTCGTTCTCGACCACGCCGGCGCCGATGACCAGGGTCTGCTCGGGGGCGCTGGGGGCCGCGCCGAAGGCGTCCGGCTTCACCGCGGCCACGGCGCCGATCGTGCCGTCGGCCGCCGCGGGCGCAGCCCCGGTGCCGAGCGCCACGCCGAGACCGCCCGAGAGCAGGCCGACGCCGAGGAGCCATTCCCGTCTGATCATCTCAAATGCTCCTAAAACCGCCAGCGGGCGGAGAGAGCCACGGTAAAGTTGTCGTAGCTGTAGTTCCGGAGGTTCGAATCATCCAGCAGGTATTCCACCTGCTGGGTCAGGCTCCAGGATTCCGAGAGCGGGACGGTATTGGCGAGGTCGAACTGCCAGATGCTGTCGCGCCGGGCCCGGTCGGGATTGATGCCGTCATCGGCGGAATCGTACCAGCGATGCTCGTAGCCGGCGGAGAGGCCGACCAGCCAGTCCTGCGGCAGGGCGGAGATCGGCGAGCCATAGGCCTGATAGACGCCGAGCGAGCTCTGCACGCCGGCATAGTCGAGATGGTCCTCGCGGGTATCGGCGCCGCGCCCGCCGAGGCTCGCGACCAGGGTGGTGCCGGGACGGGCCAGCCAGGTGACGGTCACGATGCCGTTCTGCTCGAAGCCGCTGTAATCCTCGGTCGCCCCCAGGGCGCGCACGTGGTCGTAATGCCGGTAGATCGCGTCGTAGCCGAACTCGAGGCCCAGCGTGTCGCTGACCGCATAGGTGATGCCGAGGCCGGGACCGCCGCCGCCCTCCAGGAACTCGCCATCGGTGGTGACCGCCTCGAAATTGATCCGCGGCTGCAGCCGCAGGGCCGAGGTGGTCGAGGGAAACGGCGCGAAGCCCAGGCCCACCTGGCCGGCGATGCGGCCGGTATCGAGCTTGGCGTTCTCGCCGTAGAACTGGCCGAAGCCGGACAGGCGCGATTCCAGCGCCAGGCCGTCCTGCAGGCCGAAATCGTATTTGTGCGCGAGGCTGAAGCCGAGGACGCCGGAGAAATCGTCGTCCGGCCCGCCGTGATGCGGCCGGTCGACCAGGAAGCCGTCGGCCCAGACATGGTGGCTGTCGGGACCGGCGGTGGCGTTGGTCTGATACTGCATGCCGGCGAACAGGCTGCCGCTGAACTGGCTGGCGGCGGTGCGCTTCAGCGCGCGGGCGCGCAACTCCTCCGCCTCGGCCTTGATCTGCGCGGTGGTGACGGGGGCCGCGATCGCCTGGTCGAAGGCCTGGGCCGCGGCGGCGTCGCTGTTCAGGCGCTGATAGAGCTTGCCGAGGGTCAGGTGCAGCTCGGCGCGCTCGGGAAAGAGCAGCACGAGTCGCTCGAGCACCGCGACCGCGCCTTCGAGGTCGCCGCTCTTCACCAGCGCATTGGCATAAGCGAGGTTCTTCTCAAGGCTGCCGGGATCCTTCAGCACTTCCTGGAAGGCGGCGTCGCTCGCGGCATCGGCGAAGGCCGGCGTCTCCGCCAGCAAAGATGCGGCGAGCGCCGTCGCCCCGAGCAGGACTGCCCGCAGAACCGGTCCAGCCATCGACGGTTTCCCCATGCTCTTCCCCTCAAGACCCGTCGCGGCACCGCGCTCCGGCGGCGTCCGCGCCCGGGTCAGATCGTCATATGCCGCGCCCGCGCGCCGCGCTCGATCGCCGCGGCCGGCAGCCGGCCGATCGACAGGCCGAAGCGCAGCAGCTCCAGGAGGCGCGCTTCCTCCTGGGTCACCTTGCCGTCGGCGGCGGCGACGTCGCAGGCCAGCGCGTAGGCGGTCTCGCGCAGCCGCTCCGGCAAGCTCGCCTTGATGTCCTTGATCAGCCGGTCGAGGCCGTTCTCCTTGCCGAGCGCATCGATGCAGCCGGCGGCGGTGCTGGCGATCTTGGACCGGTCATAGTCGCGGAAGATCGGAAGATGGGCCACCATGTCGCCGATCGAGGCCATTTCCGCATCGGTCATGTCGCGGTCCGCGGCGGCCATCAAGACCATGGTGTAGATCAGCGCCGCGTGGTGGGAGGTCATCCGAAAATTCCTATCCGCTTGGTGAGGCCGGGAATTTAGCCGTGCCCCACCCCCCGGCACAAGCCCGGGAGGGCGGCGGAATACCCGACTAACCGCCTCGGGAAGGGCGGCACGGACCGCGAACGCCGGGCGCCGACGGCGAGTCAGGACCTCCCCGCCGAGCCCCGGCCGAACCCTGGCCGAGCCCTGGCCGAACCCTCGCCGAGCCCTGGCCGAACCTGTTGGGCGAACCGCCGCTTGGAAGCGGGCGACAGCTTTGCCATGGTCGGGCCATGGAAGCGATCATCGATGTGGTTCTGCCGGTCTTCGCGATCATCGCGGCAGGCTGGCTTTGCGGGCGGCTGGGACTTCTGGGCGACGATGCCTCGCAGGCGCTGAACGGCTTCGTCTATTTCGCCGCCCTGCCCGCCCTGTTCTTCGGCGCCATGGCGACCGTGCCGCTCGAAGAGACCTTCAACCTGCCCTTCATCCTGGACTACATGGGCGCCGTCCTGGTGCTCGGCCTGCTGACCTGGCTCGCCGGCCGGCGGCTCTTCCCCGGCCGGGGCGACCAGCTCGGCCTGCAGAACATGTCCGGACTCTTCTCGAACACCGGCTACATGGGCATCCCGCTGCTGCTGACCGCCTTCGGCAGCGTCGGCAAGCTGCCGGCCATCATCTCGACGGTGCTGAACGGCGCGATCGTGATGGCCTTCTACATCGCGCTGGTCGAGTTCCATCAGAGCGACGCCGAGCATCGCGGCAAGGTGTTCGCGGACGCGGCGCTGGGGGTCGTCAAGTCGCCGCTGGTGATCTCGGCGGCGCTGGGCATCCTGTGGTCGGGGATCGGCGCGCCGGTGCCGGTCTTCCTCGCCAAGTTCTGCGAGATCCTGGGCGCCGCGGCGCCGCCGGCGGCGCTCTTCGCCATGGGCCTGTTCCTGGTCGGCAAGAGCTTTCGCGGCGACCTCAAGGAGATCGGCTTCTTGACAGCGCTGAAGCTGGTGGTGCATCCGCTGCTGGCCTGGGGCATGCTCGCCCTCGTGCCGCTCGACGATTCCTGGGCGCGCTCGCTGCTGGTGCTCGCCGCCCTGCCGACGGGATCGCTGGTCTTCGTGCTCTCCAGCCGCTACGGCGTCTACACCCAGCGCTCGACCGGCGTCATCCTCGCCACCACCCTGCTCTCGGTGGCGACCTTGTCTCTGCTGTTCAATCTGCTCGGCGTCCGCTGATCCCGGAGGCCGGTTTCAGGGAGTGAAACATGGCGTCGATCAGCCTGAGGATCGATCTCGGCGAGGACAAACGCTTCGGCCCCGGCAAGGCGCGCCTGCTGGAGCTCATCCGCGACACCGGCTCGATCAGCGCCGCGGCGCGCGCGCTCGGCATGTCGTACCGGAGGGCGTGGCTGCTGGCCGACGAACTCAACAAGCTGTTCGGCCATCGCCTGGTCGAGCCGCAGCACGGCGGCGTCAAGGGCGGCGGCGCCCGCGTCACCGAGGAAGGCGCGGCGATGCTGGAAGCCTATCGGCGGATCGAAGCCGCGGCGGAGAAGGCGCTGGAGCGCGAGCTGAAGCTGTTCGCCGGCAAGGCGAAGTCCTAGCGGACGACGAGGAACCAAGGAGAATCCCGATGAGCGAGGTCCGCGACAATCCCCAGGAGCACCGCTTCGAGCTGATGGTCGATGGCCAGCGCGCCGAGGCCTACTACACGCTCGACGGCAAGGTCATGGACTTCACCCATACCGACGTGCCCCAGGTGCTGTCCGGCCGCGGGATCGGGTCGCGCCTGATCAAGGGCGCGCTCGACCAGGCGCGGGCGCGCGGGCTGAAGGTCAAGGCAACCTGCCCCTTCGTCTCCGCCTATCTCGGCAAGCACAAGGAATACGGCGACCTGCTCGCCTGACGCTTCGCGCCCGGCTGCCGGCATGAGGCGTCATCGCCGGGCCCGAGCCGCCCGGGTGAAGCCCGGGCGCGACGGCTTCAAGGCTACGCCGCCTCCTGGCCCGGCGCCGCGATGACGCGCTCGGCCGGCAGGGTCACGGTCACCGTGGTGCCCTGGCCGACCTTGCTTTCCATCGCGATCGTGCCCTGGTGCAGCTCGACCAGCGACTTCACGATGGCGAGGCCGAGACCGGTGCCCGGGGTCGAGGCGCGCTTGGCCTCGGCGGCGCGGGCGAAGGGACGGAACAGGTTCTTCATCTCCTCGGCCGGGATGCCGCGGCCGGTATCCTTGACGACGATCGTGGGCTGGCCCTTGGCATTCAGGCCGCAGCAGGCCTTCACCGTGCCGCCCGCCGGGGTGAACTTCACCGCGTTGGAGAGCAGGTTGAGGGTGATCTGGCGCAAGGCGCGCTCGTCGGCGGTGACCTCCGGCATGGTCGCGTCGATGCGGGTCTGCAGCGTGACGTCGCCCTTGCCCGCCTGCATCTTCACCAGGCCCACCGCCTCCTCGACCAGCGCCGCGAGATCGCAGCTGGACTCCACCAGCTCGTGGCGCCCGGCTTCGAGCTTGGTCACGTCCAGGAGATCGTTGATCAGCGAGAGCAGCATCTTGCCGCTGCGCTCGATATCGGCCGCGTATTCCGCGTAGCGCTCGTTGCCGAGCGGACCGTAGATCTCGTGCCGCATCAGGTCCGAGAAGCCGATGATCGCGTTCAGCGGCGTCCTGAGCTCGTGGCTGACATTGGCGAGCAGCATCGACTTGGTGCGGTTGGCCTGCTGCGCCTCGTCGCGCGCATTGGCGAGCGTGAGCGTCATGGTCTGCAACGCGTCGACATTCTCGACCAGCGCGGCGGTCGCGCGGCGGCGCTGCTCGAAGGCGACCAGCGCCGTGCCGAGCGCGAACAGGCCGGCGAAGCCGATCCAGATCGAGCGCACCACGTCCAGCAGCAGCGCGCCGCGATCGACGATCATCAGCAGCCGCCAGGGCGCGCCGCCGACGATGGCGGTCTGCAGCAGCCAGCCGCCATGGTTGCGGAAGGTGCCCGGCTGATCGCCGTCGGGCATCGATGCGACGCGCAGGCTGCGCGAGTCCGGCAGCAGGTCGGCAAGGTCGGTCAGGGCGCCGAGCGGCTTTCCCTGGTCGGCCGAGTCGGCGATGACGCGGTTCTTGTCGTTGACCAGCAGGACGCGGCCCCGGCCGAAATCGCCGCTGGCCAGGAACCGGCTCATGGTGCCCAGGGTGAGATCGAGATTGATCGTGCCGCGGAACTGCTGGTTCGCGTCGTAGACCGGCTCGCCGACCGTGGCCATCAGGCCCTTGCCCGCGGCGTCGAGATAGACGTCGGTCCAATAGGAGTGGCGGGTCGGGTCGTTCTCCGGCAGGCCCATCTTGTAGAAATCGTAGCCGACCAGGTCCTCGCTCCAGTGGAAGTCGTGCGAGATCGCCCAGGGATAGAGGGCCATGAAATGATTCTTCGAGGTGTAGTAGACCCAGGCGGCGTCAGGGATCTGGTCGCGGGTCGCCTCGAACAGCGGGTTGAGCGCCAGCGCCACCTGGATCTCGCGGCCGGCGCCGCTCTCGGCCGGCGGGATGTCGCCGGAGCCGGTGAGGTTGGCGAAACCCTCGCGGCGCAGTCCTTCGGGGACGTGGTCCAGGGCATAGCCGGCGAAGCCATCCGAAGGCCGGAGCGCGGTGAACAACTGGCGCGCCGAGGCCGGCGCCGCCGGCTCGGCCAGCATCGCCTCGGCCTGGCGGCGCAGCAGGTCCACGTGGTCGATCGAGTCGGTGACCAGCATGGTGGTGCTGTCGGTCACGTCGGCCAGCTCATGGTCGAAGCGGTCGAGCCGCACCTGGTATTCGCGCGCGCCGAGGACCCAGACGCCGCAGGCCGCGGCGGTCATGGTGAGGGTGTAGGCCGCGTAGGCGATCGCCTTGCCGCGGATCCCGGACAGCCGCCGGACCAGCCTGTGCATCATGTTCTGGCTGGCGGCGGCCGATTCGAACGTTGGATTTTGGGTGTCGCGAAACATGACCGAAATATGATGTTCCGCCCCTAAATTCCCATTAAATGACGGGCGCCGGAGGCTCCGTACAATTACCTAGAATACCTACGTATGTGTATCTTCAACGAGAATCTGACCCTTGAGGAAGTCCGCGGTGACCTCGACCGCCTGCTTCAGGCCGATGCGCTGAACCGCGACGCCTTCGGGAAATGCGCCCAGCAGGCGCGACGGCATCTGCTTGTCCAGCAGCACGAACACGCCGCGATCGTCGGCCCGCCGGATGAGACGGCCGAAAGCCTGCTTCAACTTGAGCCGCGTCAACTGGTCCTCGTATTCGGTGCCGCCGAAGGCCTCCTTCCTGGCCTTGTGCAGGATGTCGGGACGCGGCCAGGGCACGCGGTCGAACACCATCAGCCTGAGGGCCCGGCCCGGCACATCGACGCCGTCGCGGACCGCATCGGTGCCGAGCAGGCACGCATCCTCCTCGCCGCGGAAGATGTCGATGAGCGTCGCGGTGTTGATCGCATCGACGTGCTGCGCCAGGAGATCGATGCCCGCCTGCTCCAAGGCCGGTGCGATCCGGCGGTGCACGGCGCGCAGCCTTGATATCGCCGTGAAGAGGCCGAGCGCGCCGCCCTTGGCGGCCAGGAAGAGCGCGCGGTAGGCCGACGCGATCTGGTCCATGTCGTCGCGCGCGAGATCGGTGACGATCATGACGCGGGTCTGCGCCGCGTAGTCGAAAGGCGACGGCACGCGGACGCGGAAGGCGGGCTTGGGCAGATGCCGCGCGCCGGTCCGCGCCTCGGCGCCTTCCCAGGACTCCGCCGTGCCGGTGCCGTCGGTCAGGGTCGCCGAGGTGATGACGATGCCATGGGCCGGCTTCGCCACCACGTCCGCGAACGGGCGCATCGGATCCTTCCAATGGCGATAGAGGCCGACATCGAGCTCGCGGCCGTCCAGCCGCTCCAGCGCCAACCAGTCGACAAAGTCCGGCGGCGTCTCGCCGTGCAGCGAAGTCAGCATCTCGCGCCAATAGGCGATCTCCATCTCGGCGCGCCGGGCGATGCCGCGGGAGACCGCCTCGATGCGGATGCGCGTCGGGCTGTCGAGCACGTCGGCGTCGCTCTCCAGGCGCTTGGCGAGCTGCTGCGCCAGGGCTCGCATCGGCTGCTGCAGATTGCGGAGCGCGCGGTCGAGCGCGGTCGACGCCTCCAGCACCCGGGGGTCGATCGGCTGGGTCGAGCATTCGAGGCTGTACCCGGCCCGATCCTCCGGCGCACGGGCCAGGACCTGCAGCCGCACCATGGCGAGGAAGGCCTCGGTCGGCGAGCCGGGCAGGCCGTCGGCGATGCGCTGATGCCAGCCTTCGCCGGGCAGCGCGCGCGCCGCGGTGACGATCTGCTCCAGGAGTTGCAGCGCCTGCGCGTCGTCGAGCACCAGGTCCTCGATGCGGCGCCGCAGCCCACGGGCGCGGCTGCGGCGGCCGCCTTCGCTGCCGATCAGCCAGCGGCGCAGATCGAAGGCTTCCTGCCCCGAGAGATGCGCTGCGAAGGCGGAATCGACGGCGGAGAAGAGATGGTGGCCCTCGTCGAACACGTAGCGCGTGGGCAGCGTCTGCTCCTCGGGGCCGAGTGCCGCCTGGATCATGACCAAGGCGTGGTTGGCGATCACGATCTCGGCCTTCCGCGCGCGGCGCACGCTGCGCTCGATGAAGCAGCGGCCATAATGCGGACAGGCGGAATAGACGCATTCGCCGCGACGATCCGCGAGGCCGAGCGTGCGGCCGGTGCCGAGGATGTCCGGCAGCCAGCCCGGCAGGTCGCCGCCCGCCATGTCGCCGTCGCGGGTCGCCATGGCCCAGCGCGCCATCAGGCCGAAGGCGACGGCATCCAGCGGCCGCTGCCCGAGCTCGCCGGCGAGCTCGGCGAGGTTCAAGAGGCAGAGATAGTTCTCGCGGCCCTTGCGGATGACGACCTTCTCGGCCTTCAAGGCCGGATTGGCGTAGAGACGGTCGAGCTCGCCGTCGATCTGGTGCTGCAGGTGGCGGGTGAAGGTGCTGATCCAGACCGGCCCCCTGTTCTTCTCCGCCCAGAGTCCGGCGGGCGCGATATAGCCCAGGGTCTTGCCGACGCCGGTTCCCGCCTCGGCGAGCACGATGTTCGGCTCGTACTGGTTCTCGCGCGGCGCGAAAGCGGGGACGAGCGCGCTCGCATAATCGGCCTGGCTCGGCCGGTCCTCGGAATCGTTGCCGAGCAGGCGGCGCAGGCGTTCGCGCGTCTCGAGCGCCGTCACCGGGATGCTGTCGGCCTGGGGCTGGGGCGCCGTCTCCTGCCATTCGGGCAGATCCTCCCAGACGGCGACGCCGGGCACGGCGCGGCTGTCCAGCACCGGCAGCGCGCGCAGCACCGCCTCGCCCCAGATCCAGCCATGGCGCGCCATCGCCTCGGCGATGCCGCGGATCCGCCAGCGCTTGCGGTCGATGGCGCCGAGCTCGGCCAGCAGCACGCGGGCGCTCTCGCGCAGCAGCTCCGCCTGGCGCTCCGGCGCGAGGACGTGGCCGGGACCCGGCGGCAGCAGGCCCAGCGCCTGGGCGAGCCCGCCCGGCGTCGGCAGGCAGAAGCTCGCCGGCCGCACGAAGGCGTAGAGCTCCAGGAGATCGAAGGCGGGAAAGCGCTCGACGCGCAGGCGGCGGCAGACGGCCGGCAGGTGGCAGAGCAGCGGCGGCGCCGTGCGGGCGAGGCGCAGCACATCGCCATGCGCGATGTGACGCATCGCGCCATCGGACGCGCGCCAAAGCGCATCCTTCAGGCCGACGATCAGGATCGGTTTGTCGAGGAAGGCGGAATCCATGTCAGCGCTTTATCGGCAGAGCGTGCGGCGAAGGCAAGCAGCAGTTCGGAATCCTGTTGACCCGGCCCTTGGGGGCGCTCCCATAAGGTCGACCTCCGGAAACAAGCGAGGTGATTCGTGGGCGCCCAGGCACAGCATATCGGTCCCGCCGAAGCCGCGAAACGGCTCGGCGTCTCGGCCAAGGCATTGCGGGTCTATGAGGAATACGGCCTGCTGGCGCCGGTGCGCACCGCCGCCGGCTGGCGCACCTACGGCGCCGAGCAGATGCGCCGCGCGTTCGATATCGTCGGGCTGCGCCGGCTGGGGTTGAGCCTGGCGCAGATCGCCCGGGCGCTCGAAGGCGACGCCGCGACCCTGGAGCCGGTGCTGGCCGCGCAACAGGCCAAGCTCGAAGCCGAGATCCGAACGATGATGGAAATGGCCGAGAAGCTGCGCGGGTTCCGCGGCGATCTCGCATCCGAGCGGAAGCCGGACGCTGCCGGGCTGGTCAGCATGTTGTCGGCCAATGCCGAGCCCGTCATCGCCTTCGACCTGCCCTGGCCGTGGGCCGGCGAGCGCTTCGAGCTGCGCGAAAGGCGGCGACTCAGCCACATCGTCGGGCCATTGGGCAGCGGCAAGACGCGGTTGGCGACGTGCCTGGCGAAGACGCTGCCGAACGCGGTCTTCCTGCCCATGGAGCGGGTGGAAAAGCCGCCGCGCCGGAACATCGACGCGACGCACCGGGGTCGAGTCGAGGCGGCGATCACCTGGATCGTCGATGACGCCGGCCATGAATCCGACGCGCTGCTGACCCTGATCACCGAACTGGCGGACGAACGGCCGAGCGCTTTTGTCATCGACATGATCGAACAGGGGCTGGACCGTGAGACGCAGGAGGCGCTGATCGCCTATCTGCGCCACGGGCGGTGCGACGCGCGGCCGTTGTTCTTCCTGACGCGATCCAGCGCGATCCTCGATCTGGGCGCGGTCGGCCCCGACGAGGCCGTCATCCTCTGTCCTGCGAACCACAACCCGCCGAGCGTGGTCGCACCCTATCCCGGCGCGCCGGGCTACGAAGCGGTGGCAACCTGTCTCGCCTCGCCCGAGGTGCGCAAGCGCACCGAAGGCGTCATCGCCTGGCGGCCCTGACCGCGCACCGCTAGCGCCGCTGCAGGCCGGCGATCAGGATATCGACCATCTGCCGCGCGCGCTTCTCCCAGCCGGCCGCGGCGTTGCCGTAGCCGAGGCCGCCCACCGCCATCAGGAGGTCGAACGGCTCGCCCTGGAACGCGATGTCGCCGCTGGCCTTGGCGCGGTCGACCAGGCTGCCGATCGCCGCCCTGAGCCGCGCGCCCGAATGCGCATAGAGCGCGGCGGGGCCGCCCGCCAGGCTCGCCAGCAGATCGCCCATCAGCTTCTTGGTCGCGATGTAGTCGATGAAGAGCAGCATCCATTGGCGCAGCGCCTCGACCGGCGGACGGGTCTGCATCAGCCGTTCGGCATCCTCCGAGAGACGGTCGAGCGCGTCGCGGTAGACCTGCTCGACCAGCGCGTCGCGGGTCGGGAAATGCCGGTAGAGCGTGCCGATCCCGACGCCTGCCTCGCGCGCGATCTCTTCCAGGCTGGTCGCGGCCCCGCTCCGGGCGAAGCGCGCCTTGGCCGCCTCCAGCAGGCGCTGGCGGTTGCGCTCGGCGTCGGCGCGCGGCTTGCGGGAACGTGGCTGTCTTGCGGGCGAAACGGCCACGCGCAGATTTCCTCTTGCTAAACGGAGGGTCCCTCCGTATATAAACGGAGGCTTCCTATCATTTAGTGCAATTCCGGCGGGGCGGCAAGTCCGGCGCCGGTCAGAACCAACCGATTGACGGAGATAGAAAATGGCCGATTTCCATGGTGCGAGCCCCTTTGGCGCGACCTCGACGACCGATGACGTGCTGCAGGGGGTCGATCTCAAGGGCAAGCGGGTGCTGGTGACCGGCGTTTCCGCCGGCCTCGGCGTCGAGACGGCACGGGCGCTGGCGGCGCATGGCGCGCATGTGATCGGCGCCGCGCGCGACCTGAAGAAGGCCGAGGCGGCGACGGGGCATGTCTGGGACGGCGCCAGGAACGGGGGCGGGCTGGAGCTGGTCGCGCTCGACCTCGCCTCGCTCGCCAGCGTCCGCGCCTGCGCCGACAAGCTGGTGGCGACCGACAAGCCGCTCGACCTCGTCATCGCCAATGCCGGCGTGATGGCCTGTCCCTTCAGCCACACCGCCGACGGGTTCGAGATGCAGTTCGGCACCAACCACCTCGGCCATTTCGTGCTGGTCAACCGCATCGCCCCGCTGCTGCGGCCGGGATCGCGCGTCGTCGCGCTCTCCTCCTCCGGGCATCGCTTCGCGAATGTCGATCTGGAAGACCCGAACTTCGAGCGCACGCCTTATGATCCCTGGCTGGCCTATGGCCGGTCGAAGACCGCGGACATCCTGTTCGCCGTCGAGTTCGACCGGCGGCATCGCGCCCGCGGCGTCCGCGCGACCGCGGTGCATCCCGGCGGCATCCAGACCGAGCTCAGCCGGCATCTCGACCAGGAGGCGCTCGAGAAGCTGGTCGAGAACATCAATGCGGGCCTGGCCGCCCGCGGCAAGCCGCCGTTCAAGTTCAAGAGCGTCCCGCAGGGCGCCGCGACCTCGGTCTGGGCCGGCGTGGTCGCGTCGGCCGATGAGGTCGGCGGGCGCTACTGCGAGGATTGCCATGCGACCACCCTGGTGACCGACGAAGCGCTCGACCCGATCAGCGGCGGCGTCAGGCCCTATGCGCTCGATCCCAGCAACGCCGCGGCGCTCTGGGCGAAGAGCGAGGAACTGGTGCGCGAGCGGTTCTGATCCTCAACCGCCGGCGACGGCGGGGATCCGGAAGACGCGGAGCGCATGCTGCACGCCCGGCAGCTTCGCCTGCCGGGTGGCGAGGTCGAAGCCGCCGAGCAGGCCGGCGACGCCGGGCGCCGACTGCACGTCCTCGGAGATGTAGATCTCGTCCGCGCCGGCAAGCTGCTGCACGCGGGCGGCGATGTTGACGGTCTGTCCGAAATAATCGAGGCGCTCGTTCAGCGTCACGGCGATGACGGCGCCGGCATGAATGCCGATCTTCAGGATCAGCGTGCGATCGGAAGCGCCGTCGTTGAAGCCGGCGATCTCCCGGCGCATCTCCAGCGCGGCGGCGACGGCATCGGCCGGTGTCAGGAAGGCCGCCATGACGGCGTCGCCGATGGTCTTCACGATCGCGCCGCCGTGGCGGACGGTCACGTCCTGCAGCCGGTCGAAATGCCGCTGCACCAGCGCGAAGGCGTTGAGGTCGCCGATCCGGTCGTAGAGCGCGGTCGAGCCCTTGAGGTCGGTGAAGAGCAGCGCGACGTCCCTGACCGCGAGTCCCTCGCTGGCCTGGATCACCTCGGAGCGGAAGAGGTCGCGGAAGGTCTGCGTGGTCAGGAGCCGCTTGCCGTCGAGGAACGGCAGGTAGCGCACGCCCGTCGCCGCGGGATCGAAGCCGGGGGGCAGCACCGCGACCACCAGGATGTCCCGATCGGCGGTCGGGTTGTCGACCTCGAAGATCATGTGGCCGGGCGCGGCCTCGCCGGTCGCATAGGCGCGTGCCTCGCCGCCATAGGCGACGGGCACGGTCTGGGCCGCCGCGGCCGGCGCGCCGCGCACCGGCAGCAGGAAGGCGGCGCGGCCCTCGGGCGAGGCGCCGAGGACGGTCCCGGCATCGACGTCGATCTCCAGCCGCGTGGTCTCGCCCGGCGGCAGATAGCTGGCCACCCGTGCGAGCTGCGCCTTGGCCTCGACCAGCGGCGTTCCGTCGGGCAGCACGCCGTCGCGGGTATGGCGGGTCTCGAAGAAGTTGTCCCAGGCGGACATGTCCCCGGGACGATGATGCGCGATCGCGCGGATGCCGGGGCTGACGGTGAAGCCGATCGCGATGTAGGCGTCGAGTGCCGTGTCGTAGCCGATCTGGCAGAACGCGCAGTGATAATGGTCGTGCACGTATTTCAGGCTGCGCAGGCTCTCCGCCACGAAGCAGCATTGCGGGCAGAACAGCGCCCAGTCCATGGTGAAGAGGCCGAGCGCGGTCGCGTGCAGCAGGAGGTCGATGACCTCGCTTTCGGACAGCCCGCGCTCCTTGGCGAAGCTGAAGGGGTTGATGCGGAACAGCGCCCGGTCGTCCGCGGAGCGGATGTGGGATTCCAGCCGCGACACGAGACGCGGACTCCAGGTGCGGACCTTCTCGAGCGCCGCCAGCCGTTCATCCAGCAAAGACTCGTTGACGCTGCTCACGGGCCACCTCCGACCGCGGCGAGACCGCCACCGTGGCAAATCGGGAGGGCGTTGTCTATTGCGGCCGGGCGATCATCCGGCCGGCATTGTCCTCCCCGGCGGCGGCGGCGCGGAAATGGCTGGGCGGCACGCCCATCACCCGCTTGAAGGCGCGGCTGAACGACGCCTCGGAATCGTAGCCGAGGCGCTGCGCGACGACGCCGATCCGCGCCTTGTCCCGGGTCAGCCATTGCCGGGCATGGTGCATCCGGACCTGGGCCACGTAGCGCGCCGGCGTCTCGCCGACGACGCGGGCGAAGCGGTCGGCGAAGGCCGAGCGCGAGCCGCGCATGATCTTCGCCAACGATTCGATGGTCCAGCTCTCGCTGGGATTGAGATGGATCGCGGCGAGCACGCGGCCGATATCGGGATCGCGCGCGGCGGCGATCCAGCCCGTCGCATCGCCGCAGCCGCGCTCGACCCAGCTGCGGATCAGGCTCGCCGCCACCACGTCGGCCAGGCGCGCCAGGATGCCGCCGGCGCCGACGCGGTCCATCGCCACCTCGCAGGCCATGGTCTTCAGCAGGTCGGGGATGCTGGGCTCGTTGGCGGCGAGCGCGCCGACCTGCATCAGCTCCGGCATCATGCGCAGGAGCGGGTGCAGCCGGTCGACATTGAAGGTCATGCTGCCGCTGAAGATCAGCGTCTCGTCGCCGGCCCCGCCGCCGCTGGTCTCGAACACCTTCTCGCAGACCTGCTGGAAGCGGCATTGGCAGAAGAGGATCGGCTCGACGTCGGGCGCGCTGGCCAGCGCATGGGCGGAGCCCCGCGGCAGCAGCGCCGCGTCGCCGGGCTCGACCCGGATCCATTCCCCGGCCGGCGCCTTGAGCCAGCAGCCGCGGCCGGCGACGAAATGGAAGCGCGCCGCATCCTGGGCCGGGAAGCACAGCCCCCAGGGCTCCTTCATCTGGAACCGGCCGTATTCCACCCCGTCGAGCCGCAGGCCCCGGAGCATCTCGCTCAGGGGATCGACCTGGGCGCTGGAGGCGAGTTCGCCCTTCCGGCTGGACGATTTATCAAACATCTCGGTCTTTCTAGCATGGAAAGTCCAAGACGTCATGGCCAATGTTAACCGAGATGAATATCCGGAGGCTGTGATGTCTGATTCCTCGATGGAGGCCGAGCTCGACGCCCCGGCCCTCGCGGCCGACGCCGTCCTCGAAGCCGACGCCGTCCTCGAAGCCGATGCCGCCGCCGACGCCCCGGCCTGGGCGGCCGTCTTGTCCCTGGCGATGGGGGTGTTCGGGCTGGTCACGGCCGAGTTCCTGCCGGCCAGCCTGCTGACGCCGATCGCCGCCGATCTCGGCGTGACCGCGGGCGCCGCCGGCCAGGCGGTGACCGCGACGGCGCTGACCGGCACCTTCGCCGGGATCCTGATGCCGATCCTGACCCGGCAGCTCGACCGGCGGCTGGTGATGTGGGCGCTGACCGGACTGCTGGTGATCTCCGGCGCGATCGCGGCGATGGCGACCAACCTCACGACATTGCTGGCGGCGCGGCTGCTGCTCGGCATCGGCATCGGCGGGTTCTGGTCGATGATGGCGGCGATGGCGATGCGCCTGGTGCCGGAGCGGTTGCTGGCCCGGGCGCTCTCCATCGTCTTCACCGGCGTCTCGGTCGCGACCATCAGCGCCGCGCCGATCGGCGCCTATCTCGGCAACCTTTATGGCTGGCGCACGGTCTTCGCGCTCTCGGCGGCGATCGGCGCGCTGACCCTGCTGATGCAACTGGTGACGCTCCCCAAGCTGCCGCCCCGCAGCAAGCCCAACCTGCGCACCTTGTTCGATCTGCTGCGCCGGCCGAGCGTGCGGCTGGTGGTGGCGACCATCCTGATCTCGATCTCGGGGCATTTCGCCGGCTTCACCTATGTGCGCCCGTTCCTGGAGCAGGTGCCGGCGCTGAAGATCGAGATCATCTCGCTGGCGCTGCTGGGCTATGGCGCCGGCGGATTCTTCGGCAACCTGCTGGGCGGCGCGATCACCGCGCGCAGCGCGCAGGTCTCGGTGATCGTCGGCTCGGCGCTGATCGCGGCCACGGCCTTCGCGCTGGTGGCGTTCGGCGCCTCGGCCTGGGTGTCGGGAATCGGCGTCGCCGTCTGGGGCTTCGCCTTCGGCGCGATCCCGGTCGGCGTGCAGACCTGGATCGTGCGCGCGGCGCCCGATCAGCCCGAGGGCGCGAGCGGCCTGATCGTCGCCGGCTTCCAGATCGCGATCGCCAGCGGCGCGGTGCTCGGCGGCTTGCTGGTCGATCACCTCGGCCCGACGGGCGTCATCGGCTATACCGGCGTCACCACGCTGGTCGGCGCGCTGCTGGTCGTGGGCTTCGGCCGGCGCCGCGCCGCCTAGCGGAAGCAGCCGTCGACCAGCATGCGGAAGGCGACGGCGCGGTGGCTGATGCGGTGCTTCTCGTCGGGATCCATCTCGCCGAAGGTGACGGCGTGGCCGGCCGGCACGAAGATCGGGTCGTAGCCGAAGCCGCGGTTCCCGCGCGGCGCATCGGCGAGGGTGCCGAAGACCTTGCCCTCGAAGACCTCGCAATGGTCGTCGGGCCAGGCCAGAGCGAGCGCCGCGACGAAATGCGCGCCGCGCGGCTTGCCTTCGATGCCCTTGAGCACGCGGGCCATGGCGTCGCCGAAATCCTTGGCCGGCCCGGCCCAGCGCGCGGAGTAGATGCCGGGCGCGCCGTCCAGAGAGTCGACGCAGAGGCCGGAATCGTCGGCCAGCGCCGGCAATTTCGCGGCGCGGGCCGCCGCGAGCGCCTTGAGCTTCGCATTGCCGATGAAGCTGTCCTCGGTCTCCTCGGGCTCGGGGAGACCGAGCACACCGGCCGCGATCACCTCGATGGCGAACGGCGCGAGCAGCCCGGCGATCTCCCTGGCCTTGCCCTTGTTGTGGCTGGCGAGGACCAGCTGCCTGCCGGTGAAATGCCGCGGCATCAGATCCCGAGCGCCTTCTTCTGCAGCGCGTTCAGCTCGCCGATGCCCTTGCGCGCCAGGCGCAGCAATTCCAGGAACTGATCCTCGGTGAAGGCGGTCTTCTCCGCGGTGCCCTGGACTTCGACGATGCCGCCATTGCCGGTCAGCACGAAGTTGGCGTCGGCCTCGGCCGCGGAATCCTCCTCGTATTCGAGGTCGAGCACGCATTGGCCGTTATGGATGCCGCAGGAGATCGCCGCTACCGTGTCGGTCAACGGGATCGCCTTCACCGCGCCCATCTCCTTCATGAAGGCGAAGCACTGGTGGAGCGCCACATAGGCGCCGGTGATCGCCGCGGTGCGCGTGCCGCCATCGGCCTGGATCACGTCGCAGTCGAGGCGGATCTGCCGCTCGCCGAAGCCGGTCATGTCGGTCACGGCGCGCAGGCTCCGGCCGATCAGGCGCTGGATCTCCTGCGTTCTCCCCGACTGCTTGCCCTTCGCCGCCTCGCGGTCGGTGCGGCTGTGGGTCGAGCGCGGCAGCATGCCGTATTCCGCCGTCACCCAGCCCTTGCCGCTGCCCTTCAGGAAGGACGGCGCCTTTTCCTCCAGGGTCGCGGTGCAGAGCACATGGGTGTTGCCGAACTTGGCGAGGCAGGAGCCTTCCGCATAGCGGTTGACATCGACCGTCAGCTCGACGGCGCGCAATTGATCGGGAGCACGGCCCGAAGGGCGCGCGACAACAGGCATGGGGAGATCCTCGAAGGTGAACGCGGCCGGAAACTACACGCCGCAACGCGCAGAGGCAATGCGAGGCGTCACACCGTCCGCACCCGGCCGGCGCCGACGGCGAAGACGGTGCAAAGCACCGTCACGACGACGAACAGGACCGCGACCGGCGGCCAGCCGCCGAAGGCGTCATGCACCAGGCCGACGGCCAGAGGGCCGGCCAGCGCGCCCATCACATAGCCGACGCTCTGGCTCATGCCGGAGAGGCGCGCGGCGTTCTCCGGATTGCCGCCGCGCTGGGCGATCATGGTGAGGGCGATGGCGAAGGCGCCGCCCTGGCCGATGCCGAGAACGATCGAGCAGAGCCACATGAGATCGAGCGGCGCGAAGAGATAGCCGAGCAGGCCGACCAGGCCGAGCGCCTGCATCAGCACGCCCGAAGCGCGAAGATCGCCCGATCGCGTCGCCAGCAGAGGGGCCGCCTGCGCGCCCGCGCCCTGCGCCAGGATGCTCAAGCCGAGCTCCAGTCCGCTCGCCGGCACGTCCATGCCGCGGTCCTGCAGGATCTTGGCGCCCCAGCCGAAGACGCTGTAGGCGCCCGCCGAGCAGAGGCCGAGATAGAGCGTCACCTGCCAGGCGAGCGCGTTGCTCCAGAGACTGCCCCCGATCGGCCGCGCCTGCGGGCCGGAATGGAAATGCGACCGCATCGGCAGCCAGGCGGGGATCGCGAGCACCGCCAGGATCGCCCAGACGCCGAGCGCCGTCGGCCAGGCGGTGGCGAAATGCAGCTCCACCTGGGGCGCCAGAGCCGCGGCGCCCGCGGCGCCGACGCAGAGCATCATCGTATAGAAGCCGGTGACGGCGCCGACGCGTTCGGGGAAATCGCGCTTCACGATTCCGGGCAGCAGCACGTTCATCGTGCCGATGGCGAGGCCGGCGACGACCGCGCTCGAGTAGAGCACCGCTCCCGACGGGATGAAGCGCAGGGCGCAGCCGACGACCAGGGCGACCAGCGCATAGAGGATCATGTTCTCGGCGCCGAAGCGGCGGCCCAGCGGCGGCGCGATCGGGCCGGCCAGGCCGAAGCAGATCACCGGCACGGTGGTCAAGATGCCGGCCTCCGCCTTGTCGAAGCCCAGGGACTGCACGATCTCGGCCAGCAACGGGCCGACGCTGGTGACCGCGGGGCGCAGGTTGAGCGCCACCAGGCCGAGGCCGGCCAGCATGACGAGCGGGCCCAGCCGCCGCGGCGACGCGCGTTCTGCCTGCTTCTGAATGATCAGCTCCGCCGGCGGAGGATGGACATGAAGTTGTCGTAGAGCCGGCGGGAACCGCGCTCGAACTCCGGCATCTTGCGCGCCGCCTCTTCGTCGAGCTTGGGCAGCGCGCCCTTGCCCAGGGTGTCGTCGAGGGCGCAGGCATAGGCCGGCACGGCGCCCCACTCGCCGACGGTCCGCGCCGTGAGCTCGGTGTGGTACTGCAATCCGTAGGCGAGGTCGCCGATCCGCATCGCCTGGTTGGCGCAGGCCGGGGAGTCGGCGAGGATCACGGCCTCGGGCGGCGCGTCCAGCACCGCCGCGCCGTGCCATTGCAGCGCCTGGAAGGTGGGCGCGATGCCGGCGAAGAGCGGATCGGCCTTGCCGGCCTCGGTCAGGTTGACGTCGAGGATCCCGACCTCCGGCTTCGGCATCTTGTCCACCCGCCCGCCCAGTGCCGAACCCAGGAGCTGGTGGCCGAGGCAAAGGCCGAAATAGGGCTTGCCCTTATCCTTCACCCATTCGCGGATCGCCTGCTTCTCGGCCTTCAGCCAGGGATGCTCGGTCTCCTCCCAGACGTCCATCGGCCCGCCCATGACCCAGAGCGCGTCATAATGGGCGAGATCCGGAATCGCCTCGCCCTCGTCGAGCTCGACCGCGTCCCAGGCGATCCCGTCCGCGGCGAAGAAGTCGCGGAAGATCCCCGGATGCTCGATGGCGATGTGCTGGAAGACCAGAAAACGCATGTGAATCGTCCTTTACGGGCAGTCGAGCATGCCGCAGGCGGCTTTCGCAAGGGATTCCGGCGATATTGACCGGCCCCCGATTGACGGCTTGGCGCCCGATACCTAGATTTCCCGCGAGATTCCGAGCAGACCGATGCAGCACTTGACGCGCAACCTGACCCAGCATCGGCCGGTGTTGAGCGAGCTTTCGGATCGCTCGCGTGAGATCTTCCGGCTGATCGTGGACACCTATTTCGAGACCGGCGAACCCGTCGGCTCTCGCACTTTGTCGCGCCGGCTGGGCCAGCTCTCGCCGGCGACGATCCGCAACGTCATGGCCGACCTGGAGGAGCTCGGTCTCCTCTTCGCGCCGCATACCTCGGCCGGGCGCCTGCCGACCGAGCTCGGCCTGCGCCTGTTCGTCGACGGGCTGATGGAGCTGGGCGGGCTGACCGAAGCCGAGCGGGCGGCGATCGACGGGCAGTGCCAGGCGATCGGGCGCTCGATGCCGGAAGTGATGGAGCAGGCCTCGGCCATGCTGTCGGGCCTCTCGCATTGCGCCGGCATGGTGGTGGCGCCGAAGACCGACCGGCCGCTGAAGCACATCGAGTTCGTGCATCTGGGGCCCGGGCGCGCGCTGGTCGTGCTGGTCACCGAAGGCGGGATGGTCGAGAACCGGGTGATCGACGTGCCGCTGGGCCTGCCACCCTCGACCCTGGTGGAGGCCACCAACTATCTGACCCAGCGCCTCGCCGGCCGGACCATCCCGACGGCGCGTTCCGAGATCACGCGCGACCTGGAGAGCCAGCGGGTCGAGCTCGATGCGCTGGCGCGCAAGGTGGTGGAGGCCGGGCTCGCCTCCTGGTCGATGGGCAGCGGGCAGGGTGCGCTGATCGTGCGCGGCCAATCCAACCTGCTGGACGGCGTCACCGAGGTCGCGGATCTCGAGCGGCTGCGCAGCCTGTTCGCGGCGCTGGAGGCCAAGGAGCAGCTGCTGAAGCTGCTGGAGGCCGCGGATGCGGCCGAGGGCGTGCAGATCTTCATCGGCGCGGAGAACGAGCTGTTCGGCCTCGCCGGATGCTCGGCGGTGATCTCGCCCTATCGCGACAGCCAGCGGCGGCTGATCGGCGCGGTGGGCGTCATCGGGCCGAGCCGGATCAATTACGCGCGGATCATCCCGATGGTCGATTACACCGCCAAGGTGATCGGCCGGATCCTGGGGTGAGCCGGGCAACATTGCCCGGTGCCGCGCATTTCACTGGAACGAAAGCTTGATGGAGGAACGGTCTGATGATGACCGACGAGACTGAGAACGGCATGCCGGAACAACAGGCCGCGGAGCACGCGGCTCCCCAGGACGCGCTGGCAGCGGCGCGCGCCGAGACGGCGCAATTGAAGGACCAGCTGCTGCGTGCCATGGCGGAGACCGAGAACACCCGCCGCCGCGCCCAGCGCGACCGCGAGGACGCGCAGAAATACGGCGTCGCCAACTTCGCGCGCGACGTGCTGACCGTCGCCGACAACCTGCGGCGGGCGCTGGAGGCGATTCCGGCCGCGCAGCTCGAAAGCGACGAAGCGCTGAAGACGCTCTATGACGGCGTGGCCGCCACCGAGCGGCAGCTGGAATCCGCCCTCGGCAAGCAGCAGATCGAGCGCATCTGGCCGGAGGGCGAGCGCTTCGACGCCAACATGCACCAGGCGATGTTCGAGGTGCCGAACAGCGGCAAGCCGGCCGGCACCGTCGTCCAGGTCGTGCAGGCCGGCTACAAGATCCACGACCGCCTGCTGCGCCCAGCCTTGGTCGGCATCGCCAAGGCCGAGCCGGCGGCGAACGAGGCCGGGCATCAGGTCGATCAGACCGTCTAGGACCTGGGACGGCGAAATCCTATGCGGTGACGTCGACCCCGGCGCTGGCACGCTGGGTCAGCGCGGCCCCGGTGCGGGTATAGGCCGTGGCGGCCGCGGCGTAAGGCGGGTTGTGCAGCCCCTCGCCGAGCTGTTCCTGGGCGATCGACTGCGCGAGGAAGGCGCTCGAGGCGCCGGCATTCGGCTGGTAGAAGGTCGCGCCGCCGCCGCTCTGCCCGCGCCGGCTCTCCAGCGAATCCGGATTTCCGAGATCGATGCCGGAAGCGGTGACCGCCGCCTTGCCGCCGGTGCGCCGCGTGTCCAGCTCGGTGCCGGTAGCGGAGGCCTCGCCGCCTTCATAGACACGGAAACGAAAGCGCCGCGCCCGCCCCTGTTCCGATGCGGCGGCCTGGACGCTGCCATCCTCCGGCCCCTGCGACGGGGCCGCCAGCGCGCGATCGGCCGTGGACGGCCGAACCGGCGGGGGGAGCAGGTAGATTTGCGCGATCTCGGCCATGCCGCGTCGCCCGAGCCTCGTTGGTCGTTACCAGCCTACCCCGGAAACCCGCCCTGATGCAGTCGCCGGAAGGCGTCGCGAACACTCTGCACCAATTTTCGCTAATTTTGGGTATCCGCTCCCGGAGCGCAAGGCGCGCCGCCACACCAAGGGATGCCTCACGTGACCTTTACTTTGTCTTTACTATGATCGCACCGCGCGGAACACGAAGCTCACACATTTTCGATAACGAAACTTAAGGTTTGATTAGGACTCTGCCGACTAAGATCGCCCGAAAGCGCTAACTCCAGGCGGCAACAGACTTTTCGGTACGGCGGGGCATGATATCGCTGGGGCGACAGGCGTCGGAGGCCGGCGCGCTGTCCACGAGCAAGGAACCGCAGTGGATTTCCGCGGCGATCGCCGCGGCGGGCGACATCGCCTACCGCTGGGACATTCTCGCCGACAGATTGGAATGGAGCGGCAACCTCGCCGAGATCCTCGGTACTTCCGAGGGCGGCGACGCCGGGGGAGGACTTGAGTCCGGCCACGGCTTCAACAACCGCATCCATCCGGAAGACCTGCCGATCCGCCTCAAGGCCTTGAGCGATCATTTCGCCGGCGAGAGCGCCTATGACTGCGAGTTCCGCCTGCGCACCGGGCAGGGCTCGGTGGTCTGGATGCACGACCGCGGCATGGCGGAGCTCGACACCGACGGCACGCCGACCCTGCTCTGCGGCACGCTGCGCATCATCACCGCGCGCAAGCAGACCGAGGCGCGGATGGAGCGCGTCGCCAATTACGACGAGCTGACCGGCCATTTCAACAAGACGCGCCTCCGCGACGAGCTCGACCAGGCGCTGACCTTCGCCCGCCGCTTCTCCGTGCCCGGCGCCTTCCTGGTCGTGGGCATCGACAAGCTGGCGATGATCAACAGCGCCTTCGGCTACGAGGTCGGCGACGCGGTGCTGGTGGCGGTCGGACAGCGCCTGGACCGCTACGTGCGCTCGAGCGACGTGGTCGGCCGCCTGGGCGGCGACCGCTTCGGCGTGATCCTGTCGCAATGCCGCGAGGAGATGGTGGTCCACGCCATGGACCGCATCATCGACGGCGTGCGCGAGGAGCCGGTGGAGATCGACGGCCAGTCGATCCCGGTCAGCGTCTCGATCGGCTGCGTGCTGTTCCCGGGCCTGGTCAACACCGCCTATGACGTGATGGCCAAGGCCGAGCTGTCGCTCAATTTCGCCAAGCGCTCGGGCCGGAACTGCTTCAACACCTATCGGGTCTCCGAGCAGCAGGGCGCGCTGCATCGCCAGGCCATGGACATCGGCGCCCAGGTGCAGCAGGCGATGCGCGACCACCGCCTGATCTTCATGTACCAGCCGATCGTGACCGCCGACAGCAGCCACCGCGTCGTCAAGTACGAGGCGCTGCTCCGAATGCGCGACGACAAGGGCAGCATCGTCCCGGCCGGCGCCTTCATCCCGGTGATCGAGCAGCTCGGCATGGCGCGCCAGCTCGACCGGCACGTGCTCGACATGGCGATCGAGGAGCTGCGCCAGCACCTCGACACCACGCTCGCCATCAACATCTCGGGCCTGACCGCCTCGGATCCCTCCTGGCTGCGCGCCCTGATCTCCGCGGTGCGATCGACGCCGCACATCGCTCCCCGCCTCACCGTCGAGATCACCGAGACCGCCGCCTTGCACGACATCGAGGAATCGGCGCGCTTCGTGAACGTGGTCCGCAACCTCGGCTGCAAGGTGGCGATCGACGATTTCGGCGCCGGCTTCACCTCGTTCCGCCACCTGAAGGCGCTGACCGTCGACATGGTCAAGATCGATGGGTCCTTCGTGCTGAACCTCTCGCGCAACGTGGACAACCAGCTCTTCGTGCGCAACCTGATGGGTCTCGCCTCGACCTTCGGCCTCTCCACCGTCGCCGAGTTCGTGGAGAACGCCGAGGATGCCGACTTCCTGCTGAAGGCCGGCGTGCAGTACCTGCAGGGCTACTATTTCGGCCGGCCGGCCGAAAAGCGCCTCTGGATGCCCGACGAGAGCATCAAGCCGGTGCCGCTTCCGCTCTCCGCGGAATAGCGCCGGCGGGGCCCATCGGCGGCTTGCTTTGCCGCCGCCGCTCTGCTTTCTCTCCCGCCATGGCGTCCGCTCCAGCCTCCCCCGCCGATCCGCGCGGTTTCGGCCTCTACGTGCATTGGCCGTTCTGCCTGTCCAAATGCCCCTACTGCGACTTCAACAGCCATGTCCGCGAGCGCGTCGACCAGCGGCGCTGGCGCGAGGCGCTGCTGCGCGAGCTCGCGCACTACGCCGGGCAGACGCAGGGGCGGACCGTGACGAGCCTGTTCTTCGGCGGCGGCACGCCGTCGCTGATGGAACCGGAGACGGCCGGCGCGGTGATCGCCGCGGCGCGCCGGCACTGGCCGGTCGCCGAGGACGTCGAGATCACCCTGGAAGCCAACCCGACCTCGATCGAGGCCGGCAGGTTCCGCGCCTTCCGCGACGCGGGCGTCAACCGGATCTCGATCGGCGTGCAGGCGCTGGACGACCGCGCGCTTTCATTTCTCGGCCGGCAGCACAGCGCCGGCCAGGCGATCCGCGCGCTGGAGATCGGGCGGGCGACGTTCGATCGCATGTCGTTCGACCTGATCTACGCGCGGCCGGGGCAGACGATCGAGGCATGGCGGCGCGAGCTCGAGGCGGCGCTCGATCTCGCCGGCGGCCATATCTCGCTCTATCAGCTCACGATCGAGACCGGCACGGCCTTCGAGCAGCGCCTGGCCCGCGGCGATTTCTCGCTGCCCGACGACGAGGCCCAGGCGGCCCTGTTCGACTGGACCGCGACTCGGCTCGGCGAAGCGGGCCTGCCGGCCTATGAGATCTCCAACCATGCGCGACCCGGCGAGGAGTCGCGGCACAATCTCACGTATTGGCGCTATGGCGACTATGTCGGAGTCGGGCCGGGTGCCCATGGGCGGATCACCGCCGGCGACCGCAAGTTCGCGACGCGCCAGCATCGCGCACCGGAAGCCTGGCTCGATGCGGTCGAGCGCGAAGGCCACGCGACGCGGCAGCGGGACGAGGTCGCCGCCGCCGAACGGCTGAGCGAGATGGCCATGATGGGACTGCGGCTCGCGGAGGGGATTCCGCTCGAGCGCTTCACGGCGGAGAGCGGATTGCCGTTCGACCGGGCGCTCGACGCGCAGAAGCTCGCGCGCCTGGTCGAAGGCGGATTCCTGGCGCTCGACGGCGACCGCCTGCGCGCGACCGCCGAGGGCCGCGCGCGGCTCAACGCGGTGCTGGGGGCGCTGCTGGCGTAGAGCGGCTTGCCGGAAGCGCGGAGTCCCCGGGGGCTGTCACCCCCCGACGTGGCGCAAGATCCGGACCTGCCTCGATCCGGTCACTCCGCCTGCGCCAGCTTCGCGGCGTCGCACTGGCCGGCCGCGCATTCGGCGGCGCGGTCACGCAGGAACCGGGTGCGGTTGCGCGTGCTGTCGACCGCACAGGAGAGATCGACGTAGTAGCCGTCGCCGTCGGTCTTGCCGCAATCGCCGTTGCGGGATTTCATCCAGGCGGCCTCGCTTTTCTTCAGCGTCGCCTTCTCGTCGGCGGAGAGCCGGGCGACCAGCGCCTTGTAGGCGGCGTTCAGGTCATTGTCGGCGTCGATGAAGTTCTTCGCCGCGCAATAGACGTCCTCGAAATCGTTCTTGCTGGTCGAGCAGTCGGCCCGGGCGGCGCCAGCCCAGCACAGGAAAGCGCCCGCCGCGGCAGCGGCGAGGACATGGCTCTTCATGATGGATGCTCCGATGATCGTGTCGTCCGCCCTCTGTCGCGGCGGACGCCGGAGCCGTTCAAAGCATCAGTTGATCGATGCCTGGAAGGTGGTCGGGGCCGGGTCGCGCACGGTGATGCCGCCGGGGGCGATCTCCAGCACCGAAAGGCCGCGGGTGCTGGTGCCGTCGGGATTAAGCCGGAAGAGACCGGTGACGCCGGCAAAGCCTGAGACATCCGTGAGGCGCGTCACACTGAAATCGCCGCCGGGCTTGGCCTTGGCGAGCGCGACCGCGAGCGTCACGGCGTCGTAGACCACGCCGGCACGGGGATCCGGCGGCGCGCCATAGACCGACTGGTAGCGCTGGGCGAAGCTCGCCCAGCGATCGGGCGGCGTGGTGGCGAACCAGGCGCCCGACAGGTTGGGATCGCCGGTCAGCGAGGGATCGTTCCAGAGCGCGGTCCCGAGCAGCCGCACGCCGCCGGCCCCCGCGGCGGTGGACGGTATGTCGAAGCCGGGCAGCATGGCGACGAGGGCGCGCAGCTTCTGCCCGCCCTCCGGGAGCATCAGCGCATCGAAGCCGCCGCTCTTGTAGCCGCTCTGCAGCGACTGCATGGTCGAGATGAAATCGGTCGCCGTGGGATCGTAGCCCTGCATCATGGCGATCTGGCCGCCGCTCTGCGTCACCGCATCCTGATAGGCCTGGCGCACGGCGTTGCCGTAAGCCGAGCTCGGATAGAGGATGGCGAAGCGCCTCAGGTTCTGGCCGGCGGCGTAGGAGACGACGCGCTCGACCTGGGCCTGGGGCGCGATGCCGAGCACGAAGACGCCGGGCCGAGCCGCGGCACGGTCGTTGGAGAAGCTGATCACCGGCACCAGGCTGCCGGCGGCCCGCGCCGCATCCGGCACCTCCGAGGCGAAGAGCGGCCCCAGGACCAGCCTGGCGCCCTCGGTCATCGCGCTGCTGACCGCGACGCCGGGCCCGCCGGGCGCCGCGCTGTCGCGGACCACGAGGTTGAAATTGTCGTCGCCGGAATCGAACACGCCCATCTCCGCCGCCTGCATCAGCGCGCGGCCGACCGCGGCGTTCGGGCCCGAGAGCGGCAGCAGCAAGGCGACCTTCGCCTCCTGCGACGGCGCGGGCTGGGTCAAGGCGCCGCCCGCGATGCCCGGCGCCGGCAGAGGCGCCGAGGGCTGCGCCTGCGGTTGCGGCTGGCTCGGCGCGGCAGGGGGCGGTAGGTTGGGGGCGCAGCCCGCCAGGAGCATCAGGCCGAAGGCGGCCAGAAGCGACGGGAGGCGGAAGCTGAGCGACATGAACTGGTCCCGATCGATCCGTTACGGCGTCGATGCGCGAGCCTAGCGGCAGCAAGGGCGGAAGTAAACGCCGCCCCCCGGAAGCCAGCGCCACGGATGCCGCCGCGGATAGCGGCGCGGCGGGAACGCGGCGCGGCCTGCTCGCCCTGGTGGCGACGCCGATCGGCAATCTCGGCGACATCAGCGCGCGGGCGCTGGAGACGTTGCGCGGCGCCGACGTCATCGCCTGCGAGGACACGCGGGTGACCGGCAATCTGCTGGCGAAGTTCGGCATCCGCCGGCCGGTCCTGCCCTATCACGACCACAACGCGGAGCGCATGCGGCCGCAATTGCTCGAACGGCTCGCGCGCGGCGAGACGGTGGCGCTGGTCTCGGATGCGGGCACGCCGCTCATCTCCGATCCCGGCTACAAGCTGGTGCGCGCGGCGCACGAGGCCGGCCTCGCCGTCACCGCCATCCCCGGCGCCGCGGCCCCGATCACCGCACTGGTCCTGTCGGGGCTGCCGAGCGACCGGTTCCTGTTCGCCGGATTCCTGCCGCCGAAATCGGGTGCGCGGCGTGCGACGCTCGCCGAGTTGCGCAACGTGCCGGCGACGCTGCTGCTGTTCGAAACCGGACCGCGGCTCGCCGAGAGCCTGGCCGATTGTCATCAGGTGCTGGGCGATCGTCCCGCGGCGGTGGCGCGGGAGTTGACCAAGCTGCATGAGGAGGTGCGGCGCGGCATGCTCTCGGAACTGTCACGGCATTATCATGAGACGGGCGCACCCAAGGGCGAGATCGTGCTGGTGATCGGTCCGCCGGATTCGTCGACCGAGGCGCCGATCGATGTCGACCAGGCGCTGGTCGATGCGCTGGCGCGGATGGGCGTCAAGGAAGCGGCGACCGCCGTCGCCGCCGCGTCGGGGCTGCCGCGGCGCGAGATCTACGCGCGGGCGCTGGCCCTTTCCGGTCGCCGCGATGCCGACTGAAGGCCGCCCGGGGCAGGCGCGGCGCGCCGTGAGCGGACGCGCCGCCTTCCGCCGCGGCCATGGCCGCGAGCGCCGCGCCGCCTGGTGGCTGCGCCTGAAAGGTTACCGGATCCTTGCCATCAACTGGCGCTCGCCGGTTGGCGAGATCGACCTCATCGCGCGGCGTGGCGCCTGCCTCGCCGTCATCGAAGTGAAGCAGCGCGTCGATGCCGACGCCGCGACCTGGTCGCTGGCCCCGGCGCAGATGCGGCGCCTCGGGCGCGCGGCGGCGCTCTATGTGGCGCAGCACCCGGATTGCGCCGGGTTGACGCTGCGCTTCGACCTCATCGCCTTCGGCGCGCTGGGCCGGCCCGTTCACCTCAAAGACGCTTGGCGGCCCGGTTGAGCTTCGGCATCATCCGCCGATGCTCCCCGAGTCGCGGATCGCGTGCCCGCCGAGCGCCGCCGCCTTCGGGACCCGGACGGCGATCGCGACCACGTTCCGCCCGATGGTCAGCCAGGTCGTTCACCTGGGGCTCGGGCTCGTCGTGATCGTCCAGCTTTCCGGCTGCTCGCCGGTCGGCATGGCGGTCGGCGCCGGCGCCACCGCCGCCAACATGGCGATGGAGGAGCGCGGCTTCGGCAATGCGGTCCGCGACAACGTCATCTGGACCGACATCAACGGCCGGCTGCTGCACCAGGATGCGACGCTGTTCCGCAACGTGAACCTGCAGGTGCATGAAGGCCGGGTGCTGCTGACCGGCTTCGTGCAGAAGCCCGAGGACCGCGTCGAGGCCACCCGCATCGCCTGGGAGCCGGACGGCGTCCGCGAGGTGATCAACGACGTGAAGCTCGGCCGCAGCCGCGATTTCGGCGATATCAGCCAGGACCAGTTCCTGGTCCAGGAAATCAACCTGAAGCTGCTGTTGGACCGGGACATCCGGGCCAACAATTACAGCGTGGATTGCATCCGCTCGACGGTGTATCTGATGGGCGTCGCCCGGACCCAGGCGGAGCTGCAGCGCGTCATCGACCATGTGCGCGACGTTCCCTACGTGCGGGCCGTTGTCAGTCATGTGCGCGTGAGAACCGACCCGTTGCCGCCCATACCCGACCAGATCCCCGCCATCCCGCCCGCCGGCGCCGCCCAGCCCTCGACCACCGCCGCGGCCGGCGCGATCACGACCAGGCCGGCCACGACCGGGCCGGCCACGACCGGACCGGTCGCACCATGACGGAGCCCCGGGTCTGGGATCCGCGCGCCGTGCTGACAGAGATGGGCGCGCGCGAGGACGCGGATATCGACATCGCCGAGGCCGGCCTCGCCCTTGCGGCGCTCGACCGCCAGAAGGCGGATCCCGAGCCCTATCGCGAGCACCTGGCGGCGATCGCCGCCGCCATGCAGGACGATCTCGAGCCCGGCGCCGATGCCGAGGGCGACGCCGGGCTGCGGGCGCGCTCCGTCATCCTGAGCAAGGTGCTGGCCGGCACGTTCAGCTACCAGGGCGACCGGCAGACCTATGACGACCTGCAGAACGCCAACCTGATGCGGGTGATCGACCGGAAGAAGGGGCTGCCGGTGGCGCTGGCCATCCTCTATATCCACGCCGCACGCAGCCGGAACTGGCCGATCGAGGGCGTGAACTTCCCCGGTCATTTCGTGCTGCGGCTCTATCACCGCGGCCGGGCGCTGATCATCGACCCCTTCGCCGGCGGCGAGCCCTGCGACACCGCCGAGCTGCGGCGCAAGCTGAAGGCGGCGGCCGGCGACAAGGCCGAGCTGCAGCCCGAGCACTACGCGCCGGTCGGCAACCGCGACATCCTGCTCCGCCTCGAGAACAACCTGAAGATCCGCCTGATCCAGGAAGGCGAGCTGGAGCGGGCGGCCGACGTGCTGGAATGGATGACGCTGATCGCGCCCAGGCACGCGCCGCTCTACCGCGAGGCCGGCCTGATCCAGGCCAGGCTCGGCAAGCTCGCCGCCGCCCGCGCGGCGCTCGAGCGCTTCCTGGAGATCTCCGACAATGACAGCCAGCGCCACCAGGTGGCGCGGCTGATCCAGGATCTCGGCCAACAGCTCAACTGAAAGACCGCGCCATGGCCCTGACCGTCGCCGTCCAGATGGACCCGATCGAGCACGTCAACATCGACGGCGATTCGACCTTCGTCATGGGCCTGGCCGCGCAGGAGCGCGGCCACAGGCTGTTCTACTACCATCCGCGGCACCTGACGCTGCGCGACGGCAAGGTATCGGCGCGCGGCCACAAGCTGGAGCTCCGGCGCGAGCGCGGCAACCACTTCACGCTGGGCGCGCGGGAGAAGATCGACCTCGCGACGGTCGATGTGGTGCTGATGCGCCAGGACCCGCCCTTCGACATGGCCTATATCACCGCCACCCACATCCTCGAGCACATCCACCCCAAGGTGCTGGTGGTGAACGACCCGGTCGAGGTCCGGAACGCGCCGGAGAAGCTGTTCGTCGCGAAGTTCCCGGCGCTGATGCCGCCGACGCTGATCACTTCCGACCGCGAGGAGATCCTGGCCTTCCGCGCCGAGCACAAGGACATCATCGTCAAGCCGCTCTACGGCAACGGCGGCGCCGGCGTGTTCCACGTCACGCCGGCGGACGAGAACCTGGGCTCGCTGCTGGAGCTCTTCACCCAGCTCTACCGCGAGCCGGTGATCGTGCAGCGCTATCTCCCGGAGGTGCGCCAGGGCGACAAGCGCATCATCCTGATCGACGGCGAGGCGGTCGGCGCCATCAACCGCATCCCGCAGGCCGGCGAGGCGCGCTCCAACATGCACGCCGGCGGCAAGCCGGTGCCCGCGACGCTGACCGCGCGGGAGCGCGACATCTGCGCGGCCATCGGGCCGGAGCTGAAGCGGCGCGGCCTGATCTTCGTCGGCATCGACGTGATCGGCGACTACTTGACCGAGATCAACGTTACCTCGCCCACCGGCCTCCAGGAGATCAACCGTTTCGACGGCACCAAGCTGGAGATGAAGATCTGGGACGCGATCGAGGCGCGACTGGGGCGGAAATAAAAGGCTACTCGTTCGTCGGCAGCGGCGGCACCGGCGCCGCGCGGTGCCGGGCGCGGGCGACCACGGTTTCGCGGTGGATGATGTAGACGCCGCTCGCCACCACGATGAGGCCGCCGACGACGAGGAAGAGGTCCGGCACCTCGCTGAAGAAGACCCAGCCGAGCAGGAAGCCGTAGACCAAGGCGGTGTAGTCGAACGGCGCCACGACCGAAGCCCGCGCCCGCTGATAGGCGTTGGTCAGGAAGATCTGCGCCAGGCCGCCCATGATGCCGATGGCGAAGACCCGCGCCAAGACGTCGAACGAGGGCGGCGCCACCCAGGCCTGCGACGGATCGGCCCAGCCGAGCGGAATGGTGAGGAACGAGGCGAGCGTCGAGAAGGCGGTGAAATAGAAGACGATGGTCGAGGACGGCTCGCGCGAGCCCAGGCGCCGGATCGAGATCATCGCCAGCGCATAGAGCACCGCGGCGGCCAGCGGCCAGAACGCCTTCGTGTCGAACATGCCGGGCCCGGGGCGCGTCATGATGATCACGCCGATGAAGCCGATGATGACGGCGCTCCAGCGCCGCCAGCCCACGTGCTCCTTCAAGAGCGGCACCGAGAGCACGGTGATGAAGATCGGACCCGACAGCCCGAGCGCGATCGCATCGGAAAGGTGCATCTCGAGGTAGCTGCGGAAGAAGCAATACATCGAGATGACGCCGAAGGCGCCCCGCAGCACGTGGCCCCAGGGGTTCGCGGTGCGCAGCGTCAGCCGGCCGTCCTTGAGCCAGGCATAGAGCAGCAGCGGGATGAAGGCGAAGAGATTGCGGAAGAAGATGATCTCGCCGGTCGGAACCTGCTCCGAGACGCCTTTGATGACGGCGTCCATCAAGGTGAAGGTCAGGACCGCCAGGTTGGCGAGGACGATGCCGGCGACGGCGCGGTCATGCGTCCGACCGGCCGCCGGAGCGGCGGTCGGGGTGGAGGCGGCGGGCTGTACCAAAGAGGTCTCGCAGGAAGGATCGATGTCGGACGGCGCAACAATATTCCGATCGGCGCGAGCGCGCCAAGGGTGCACCGGGTGGCCGTCCATGGGGCCATGCGCGGGGCCATGCGCGGGGGCATGCGCGGGGGCATGCACCGGGGTCGTTCATGACGACCGCTGCGCCGGACGATCGCGGCGGCGGGCCGCGGCCAAGATGGGCTTTGCTGCAAAGCGGAATTGCCTTACAGTCTGAAAAACACTAAGCATTTCCGTCGAAACAGGGCGCTTCCGCATCTTGCCGATGCGGTTCCAGGATGGTGCAGAGTTGACCGGATTACCCGCGGTCGAAGCCAAGAATGTCACCAAGACGTTCGGCGCGGGTCCTGACGCGGTCGTCGCGCTGGACAACGTCTCCGTCACGATCGGGCAGAACGAGTTCTTCACCCTGCTCGGACCCTCGGGCTGCGGCAAGACCACCCTGCTTCGCCTGATCGCCGGCTTCGAGATGCCGACCGCGGGCAGCATCCTGCTGGAAGGCCAGGAGGTGGCGCACCTGCCGCCGTTCAAGCGGCCGGTCAACACGGTGTTCCAGTCCTACGCGCTGTTCCCGCACCTGACGGTGGCGCAGAACATCGGCTTCGGCCTGAAGATGCTGGGGCGCAAGCGCGCGATGGTCGACGAGGCCGTCACCCGGATGCTCAAGCTCGTGCGCATGGAGCCGATGCGGAACCGCAAGGTGCACCAGCTTTCCGGCGGCCAGCAGCAGCGCGTGGCGCTGGCGCGCGCATTGGCGCCGCATCCCAAGGTGCTGCTGCTCGACGAGCCGTTGTCGGCGCTGGACCTGAAGCTGCGCAAGGAGATGCAGATCGAGCTGAAGCGGCTGCAGCACGAGACCGGGATCACCTTCATCTTCGTGACCCATGATCAGGAGGAAGCCCTGACCATGTCCGACCGGATCGCGGTCATGTCGCGGGGCAAGATCCTGCAGATCGGCACGCCGACCGAGATCTACGAGCACCCGGTCGACCGCTTCGTCGCCGATTTCATCGGCGAGACCAATTTCCTCGAGGCCGAAGTCACCCAGCGCATCGGCAGCAAGGGCGAGATCCGCCTGCCCTCGGGCATCGAGATCGCGCGCGAGCTCGGCCAGCAGGTCGCGGTCGGCGGCAAGGTGACGCTGGCGATCCGGCCGGAGCGCATCGACCTGGTGCGGCCGGGTGCGGAATGCCAGCTCGCCGGCAAGGTCGAGAACATCGTCTATTTCGGCACCGACACGCACTTCCACATCGACCTCGATTCCGGCGGCGACATGACGGTCCGGGTGCAGAACCGGCGCGGGCACCAGGAGGTGCTGAAGATGGGCGACGCGGTCGGCCTCCGGATCGCGCCCGAAGCGATGCAGGTCTTGAAGGACTGAGATGACCACCGAGACCGCCGCCGCCCCGCCGCCGGCGCCCGCCGCCCTCTCCGCCGCCGAGGCCGCGGCACAGGCCGTGGAGCGGCGGGCGGGAGTCCGGCGCTGGCTGCTGGCCGCACCCGCGGTCACGGTGATCGGCGTCTGCGGCCTGATGCCGCTCCTGATCGTGCTGGCCTATTCCTGGGCGAAACCCGCCGACTATGCCGGGGTCGTCTGGCGGTTCCAGCCCGACGCCTGGGTCAATCTGCTGTTCCAGCAGGACATCTTCTCCGATGCGCTCACCCCGAACTACGCCTACTACTCGATCTATCTGCGCTCCGTGGAAATGGCGTTCCTGACCACGACCCTGGCGCTGATCGTCGGATTCCCCACGGCCTATTTCATCGCCACGCGATCGCCGCGCAACCGCAACGTCTGGCTGTTCCTGATCACCATACCGTTCTGGAGCAACCTGCTGATCCGCATCTATGCGATCATGATGATCATCCGCGACGACGGCTATCTCAACCACGCGCTCATCAGCCTCGGCTTCATCGACCAGCCGGTGCCGATCATCTACACCAACTACGCGGTCGCCTACGGCCTGATCTACGCCTACCTGCCGCTGATGGTGATGCCGCTCTATGCCAGCATCGAGAAGCTGGACTTCCGCCTGGTCGAGGCGGGCTACGACCTCTATGCCAGCCGCCTCAAGGTGCTGTGGCACGTGATCGTGCCGCTGGTGAAGCCGGGCATCGTCGCCGGCTGCACGCTGGTCTTCATCCCGGCGATCGGCGACTACATCATCGCGCAGATGCTGGGCGGCGGCAATCGCATGATGCTGGGCAACCTGATCGCGCAGCAGTTCAGCACGGCGCGCAACTGGCCGCAGGGCTCGGCGCTGGCGCTCGGCCTGATGAGCGTCGTGATGCTGGCGCTGATGTTCTACGCGGCACGCATGCAGCGGAGCCGCGCGCAATGAGCCAGGCCGCAGCCGTTCCGCTCCCCAAGCCCGGCGCAAGGCGCGCGGCGCAGCGCGGCCGAGGCAAGCCGCCGCGCTTCGACGTCCGGCGCCTGCCCGGCTTCGCCACCATGGCATGGGTCTGCGTCATCGGCCTCTACGCGCCGATCGTCGTGCTCGTCATCTACTCCTTCAACGACAACCCGTCGGTCACCATCTGGACCGGATTCTCCTGGCGCTGGTACGCCAGCGCCTTCGGCAACGAGCAGATCCGGGACGCGGCGCTGCTGTCGCTGCGGGTCGCGGTGACCGCGGCGATCGTGGCGACCGCGTTCGCCACCATGGCGGCGCTCGCCACCACGCGGGTGCCGAGCTTCCGCGGCCTGACGGCGATCTACGCCATCATCAACCAGCCGCTGATGGTGCCGGAGATCGTGACCGGCATCGCGACCGTGGTGTTCTTCGCCCTCATCAAGCAGCTGACCGGGATCTACGGCCTCGGCTACCTGATCACCGCGCATATCGTGTTCTGCATCCCGTTCGCCTACCTGCCGATCCGGGCGCGGCTGGAGGACATGGACCGCGCCTACGAGATCGCGGCGGCGGATCTCTACGCGACGCCGTGGCGGGCGTTCCGCTACGTCACCCTGCCGCTGCTCGTCCCCGGCATCCTGGGCGGCGCCATGCTGGCCTTCCTGGTCTCGCTGGACGACGTCGTGATCACGGTGCTGGTCTCGGGGCCGGGCGAGGAGACCCTGCCGCTCTACGTCATCGGCCAGGTCAAGCGCGGCGTGACGCCGGAGCTGAACGCGATGGCGACCTTGTTCCTGGCCGCTTCGACCCTGTTTGCCACGTTGTTCTTCCTGCTGACCCGGAAGCGGGCCGGCTGACCCCGCCGCAAGGCGGCAACCCGATCGCATGGAACTCAAGAGGAGGAGAGCGATAATGAAACCGACGATCACCGCCGCAATGGTCGGCATCGGCATTGCGTTCGCCGGCAGCAGCGCGCTGGCGGACGGCGAGCTCCACATCTACAACTGGGGCGACTACACCAGCCCCGACGTGATCAAGAAGTTCGAGCAGGCCTACAACGTCAAGGTCACGCTCGACTCCTACGACAGCAACGACCAGATGATCGCCAAGATCAAGGCGGGCGGCTCCGGCTATGACATCGTCGTGCCGTCGAGCTACGTCATCCCCTCCATGGTCAAGGACGGCCTGCTGGCGCAGACCGAGCCCGACCAGATGGAGAACTTCAAGAACATGCGGCCGGAGTTCGTCCACGTCTATTGGGACGACGGGCGCCACTACACCGTGCCCTGGCAGTGGGGCACCACCGGCATCTCGGTCAACACCGACCTCTACAAGGGCGAGGCCGACAGCTGGGCCCTGCTGTTCAATCCGCCTGAGGAGCTGAAGGGCAAGATCAACGTGGTGCCGGAGATGGGCGACGTGATGAACGCCGTCAGCTTCTACCTCGGGCTCCCGCTCTGCTCCGACAAGAAGGAAGACCTGAAGAAGATCAACGACACGCTGGTCGCCGCCAAGCCGTCCTGGCGCACCCTGGACTACGGCACGCTGGAAAAGCTCACCGGCAAGGACGTCGCGGTCAGCATGAACTGGAACGGCTACTCGATGCGGGCGCGCATGCAGCTCCCCTCGATCAAGTACGTCTATCCCAAGGAGGGCATCGCGAGCTGGATGGACAACGTCGCCGTCGTCAAGGACGCGCCGAACATGGACAACGCGAAGAAGTTCCAGAACTTCATCATGGACCCGCAGAATGCGGCCGGCCTCTCCTCCTTCGCGCGCTATGACAACGGCATCGCCGGCAGCCAGCAATACATGCCCGACGACATGAAGAGCGCGCCGGAGATCGTCCCGCCGGCGGGCTTCAAGGCGAACTTCGTGCCGGGCTGCCCGCAGGAGGTCGCGGACATCTACAGCAAGATCTGGAACAACCTGCTGAAGTAACCGGCGCTTCGCCGAAAGCGGGGCCCGCCGGCCGGCGGGCCCCGTCTTTTTTCGCCGCCGGAAACTCCGGCCTCAGTTGGCCGGCGCGAGCGGCGTGTTCGACGCTTCGCCGCTGACATTGCCGCCGCTCCCCGCCGCGGCGCTGCCGGTCAGCTTGGCGAGATCGGCCGCCGCGATGTTGTACTCGATGTACTGGCGGTCGCCGCTATCGACCACGGCCTGCAGCCGCTTCTTCGCGCCGGCGGCGTCGCCGGCGATCAGGGCCGCCTGGCCGAGATAGAAGTCCCGGTCGAAAGCATGGGCCTGCTTGTCGTAGTCGCTGCCCGTTTCGGCGATGCGCTCGAGCGCCCCCGAATCGATCTCGCCCGCAAGGCATTGGGCGATCGCCCGCGGCCAGTCGCCGTAGCGCGTGTCGGCGGCGAACTCGGCGAAGCCCTGCCTGGCCTCGGCGACCTTGCCGGCGCGCCCCTGCTCGACCAGCCAGAGCAGCTTGATGAAGGGCTCGCTCGGATCGTACTCGACGGCCTTCGCGTAGTCGCGCAACGCCGATTCATGGTCGCCGATGATCTGATAGGCGCTGGCCCGGCCGCCCAGGACATAGGACGCCTTCTCGTCATAGGTGAGCGCCTTGTCGAAGGCGGCGACCGCCTGCTTCAGCTTGCCCTGCTGGATGAAGACATAGGCCCGGCCGCTATAGGCGTCGGCGGCGGCGGGATAGAGCTGCAAGGCCTTGTCGAAGTCGGCGAGCGCCTCGCTCTCCTGGCCGATCTGCGAGCGGAAGTTGCCGCGCGCGATGTAGGAGGCGGGCTGGTCCGGGTCGATATCGACCGCGCGGTCGTAGTCATGGGTCGCGAGGTCGAAACGGTGCAGCTCCGCATAGGCGCTGGCGCGGGCGCGAAAGGCCGACGAGCTCTTCGGCCGCATCTTGAGGAAGGCGGTGAAGTCGCCGATCGCCGCATCCATCTGATGGTCGCGCGAATAGAAGTAGGCGCGGTTGAGCCGGAGCTCCGCGGAATCGCTGAAGCGGCCGATCAGCGTCGTCAGGTCGGCGATCGCGTTGTCGAGGTCGTGCTTGGCGTGGTCGTCGCGGTCGGAGAAGCTCTGGCTGCGCGAGAGCAGCGCCGCGGGGTAGCCGGGCTCGATCTTCAAGGCGGCCGTGTAGTCGTCGATCGCGGCGTCGGCCTTGTTGTCCGCGGCCTGCCACAGGCCGCGGCGCAGCAGCAGCTCGGCGTCGGCGGGATGCGCCTTGACCGCCTGGTCGTAGTCGGCAAGGGCGCCGTCATAGTCGATGTCGTCGCCGGCGCTGTAGCCGGTGTCGAGGCGATGGTCGGCGATATAGGCGGTGACCACCGGATCCGGCGGCAGGTATTGCGCGACCTTGTTGATGAAGGCGGAGACCGGCACCGCGGTGGAGAGCAGCGAGAAATAGCTGGGATCGTCGGCGGAGAGCAGCGCCGCCTCCGCATCCTCCTGGTCCATGCCGTCGAGCAGGATCAGCGAGACCGTGATGCCGAGCACCTCGGGCCATTTGCCGTCACTCGGCGCGCGTTCGAGCACCGGCCCGCCGGAATTGCCGGGCAGCGTGATGCAGTCGTGCTGCCAGCCGGATTCCGACATCTGGCCGATGATGCGGCAGCTCGGGTCCTCGGTCAGGGTGCGCTCGTTCTTGTCCTTCGGCAGGCCGACGGCGGCGGCGGCGAGCGTCTCGCCCGAACGCGTGAGATCGCGCGTCGCGATCGGCTTCAGGCGCAGATAGCCCCAGCCGTTCGCCGGATCGCCGAGGCACTTGTCGAGCTTCAAGAGGACCCAGTCCTGCCAGCCGTTCGACTGCACGGCCTTGACCCGGATCGTCATGTTGTCGCTCTCGCCGTCGAGGAAGTTGCCCCAGACGACCGGATGCGCCTCGGTTCCCTCCTGATAGGCCTTGCCGCCGGGATAGTCCGGACCCTGGCGGCCCTCGCCGACATAGAACATCGCCGTATCGGTGGTCTTCAGCTTCTCCTTGCCGGCGACCACGTGATAGGCCGTCATCACATGGCAGGGCGAGACCAGGAATCCGGTTCCCGCCTCGGTGCTGAGCCCGTCCTCATGCACCACCAGGCCGATCGCGCCGTAGACCGAACCCTTCACCCGATGCCGGTCGACCCGGTCGTCGGCGCCGAAGCCCGCGGCGTTCGCACTTGAAATCCAAACGAAGGCAAGCGCCAGGAACGCGACAACGGCCCCTGCGAGCCGGCGGTTCACGGGAATACGCACCATGTCCGTCCATTTCTCCGGTGATCGGTGAAGCAGCTAAAGCATACGAGCCGGCGCTTCTCAAGTCGAATAGGAACGAAGTCTACGCCTTGTCGCTCAATGCTTTAATGAAGGATTAACGGTTGCAATTCCAGAGTCGCGCACGACGGCATCGTGCGGCCCGGCGGCCCGGGCCGATGTCCAGCAATTGTCCGGCCAGGGAAGGAAATGGCGCAGGTCACGGCGGACGGGCGCAAGAGTCGCTTCGACCCGCATTGGCGCGGCCTCAACATGGCCGTTCCGGTCGCGATGCTGGTCTATGCGGCGACCGCCGCCGTGCTGTGCCGGGCGACCGGCCATGCCGCGGACTTCCGGCTGGATGTCTATCTCGGGCCCTTCTATGTGAGCTATCTGCTCTACGGCGTCATCATCGGCGGCGCGCTGCTGGTCCGGCGCCTGCTGCGCCGCGACGGCAAGCACCTGCTGTGGTTCAGCCGGACCTGGCCGGTCGAGGAGTTCGCCGCCCGACTGCTCTCGGCCCTGCCGTTCCTGCTGATGTGGCCGATCTTCATGTCGGGCTTCACCTCGATGAAGAACCTGCTGAACGACACCGTGCCCTTCACCTGGGATCGCGCACTGATGACGCTCGGCACCCTGCTGCATTTCGGCAGGCCGCTCTGGCAATGGCTGGCGATCGACAGCCCGCCGGTGACGCTGGGCCTGGAATTCGTCTACGCCTTCTGGGGCGTGCTGCTGGTCGCGGTGCCGTTCGCCGTCTGCCTGCGCCATCCCGCCTGTCCGAAGCGCGCGCGCTTCCTGGTCAGCCACGTGCTGGTTCTGGTGCTGCTCGGCAATGTCGCGGCGGGCCTCTTCATGTCGGCGGGGCCGTTCTGGCTGCAGTTCAACGGGGATCATCACAACCCCTATGCCGCGCTGTTCGACTATCTGTCGCGCACCGATCCGGATGGCAGCTTCTCGGCCGTCACCTACCAGCACTATCTCTGGCTGGCGCACCTGCATCGCACCGCATGGTTCGGCACCGGCATCTCCGCCTTCCCCAGCGTCCATGTCGCCCTCGCGATGCTCTACGTGCTGTTCGGCTGGCAGTTCGGGCGGCTGGCGCGCATCGCCTCGATCCTGTTCCTGATCGCGATCATGATCGGCTCGGTGCATCTCGGCTGGCACTACGCGCTCGACGGCTATGCCGGCATGGCCGGCGCCGCCGCGATCTATTTCGGCGTCGGCTGGGCGCAGCGCCGCCTGAGCAGGGCGGCGCCCGACTCGCCGCTCGCCGCGCGGCCGATCCCGGCCTAGGCCTGCCGCGATTGCGCGCCGGCGCGCCCGGCCTCGCCGCCGCGTTCCGGCGGTGCGCTCGCCGGCGCCGCGGACGGCGCCGGGTCCGGACGACGGGACGGCGGCGGGGGAACATCGGTAACGACGTCGAAATCGAACGCCGATCCGGCGTTGGTCGATCTTGCAGGCATGCGTGACATGGAGGGCCTCCGGGTTGGGAAGCCGCTCGATCGGTCGGCGGTCGTCTCGGAGATCGCGGCCCGTCAGGGCCTGAAAACACGAAAGCCGCCTCGGGATCGGGCGGCTTCGGGTTCGAGCAATACGCGCTACCTAGGCCGCCGGATCGTACCAGCGGTACCAAAATCGAGAGACGGGCGCGGCGCACGTTTTGCTCATGGCGCGACTGTAGCCGCGCCCCGGCGGCTTGTCCAGCGGTCTGGATTCTTGGCCGCGGCGCCGCCGCCGATCACGCCCGTGCAAGGCCGGGCGAACCTTCTGTGAGCCGCGTCATAGCGGCCGGGCCCGGCGCGCTCCCTACTCACAGTGAGCCGATCGACGCGCCGCGGGCGCTGGTTTCGCCAGCCCGGTCGTCCCGGCCGGCGCTCGAGAAAAGGCAGTGGAGCTCTCCGATATGATGTACCGCGTTTCCATCCCCGCCCTCGATCCCGGACGGGTCGCGTCGGTGCTGGCGGAGCTCGGCGACGGACGCGCCCGTCCCTTCCGCAGCAGCCTGCCCGGCTCCTACATGGTGGTCACCCATCAATTCGCGGTCGAGATCTGTCCCGATGATTCGTCGGGCCCGGCAACCGGCGTCCACACCGCGCCCGGCCAGGGGCAGGGGCAGGGGCAGGGCCAGGGCCAGGGGCAGGGGCAGGGCATGCGGGTCGGCGATCCCCTGCTCGACTTCCCGCTGCCGGTCGCGGCCACCCATGCCGAGATCGAGCGCGTCGCCGCCCGCGAGGGCTGGCGCACGGAGTTCCTGGGCGGCATCGCCCCGGGCATTGCGGCGCGCTTCCTGCTGGTCGAGCTTTGGGTCGAGAACCGCGTGCTCGTGCGCCTGCGCTCGACCGGGACCGGGCTGAGCGAAGCCGAGATCAAGCGCGCCGTCGCCTGACGGAGCGATCGGCCGCGACGAGGGCTGTGACCCGCGTCATAGCCCGCCGCCGCGGGCTTCGCTTACAAGAGTCGCGCCAGCCGCGGCGGATCAACGCCATCGTCGAACCAGCCGGCGGCCTGACGCGACAGCACGATCGCCCGATCTAATCGTGGGGAAGGGACGGCGATGAACCAGAGCGAAGCCAACAAGGCGCTCGTCCGCGAGCATTACGACGCGACCGCCAACGCGTATCGCCCTTCGGCGATCGACCGGCAGGTGGCGCCGGATTTCATCGACCACGGCAATCCCGACATCGTCGGACCCGAAGGCGTCAAGGCGCATGTCAAGGCGCTGCGCACCGCCTTCCCCGATCTTTCCGTCACCATCGAGGACATGGTCGCCGAAGGCGACCTGGTCGCGGTGCGCGGCACCTGGCGCGGCACGCATCAGGGTACGTTCCGCGGCGTGCCGGCGATCGGCCGCAAGGTCGAGTTCAGCGGCATGGTGTTCTGGCGCATCGGCGGCGGCCAGATCCGCGAGCGCTGGGGCCTGATCGACACGCCGATCCTGATGCAGCAACTTCAGGGCTGACCCCGGTCCACTTCCGCCAGAACGGTTTCCCGACCTCGCGCAGCGCAT
Source organism: Dongiaceae bacterium (assembly GCA_035548715.1). GTDB lineage: Bacteria > Pseudomonadota > Alphaproteobacteria > Dongiales > Dongiaceae > Dongia. The sequence goes on along the minus strand of DASZSL010000110.1, from coordinate 138,636 downwards.
CGGCAGCGACGCCGATGCCGATCGCTTCGGCGAGGTTGCGCCGCCGGCCCGCAAGCCGGCGCGGCGTCCCCTGCCCCGATCCCTGCCCGCCTTCGCGGCCGTTTGAGCCCGCCATGCCGCCCGCGCCGGGACCTCCCCCGCGCGCCGCTCCTGTTACGTGTGTGTGACATTCAACACGATGTGATGGATCACCCCAGCGATTTGGCAATAAAATGTCATGTATTGTGGGTATTATGATAATTTAGATGCTTCTACTGCCAGGGAGCCGTGAGAATGACGTGGTGGATCAGTCATTTTGATGGCAGATTTCCCACGGGGACGATTTCTCCTGGAAGGTTCAATCATGGACAGGATGATCGAGAGCGGCGCCGTCACGGACGGCATCGCGCCGGATGCAAGGATCCGGGTTTCCATCGTCGCGGCGCCGGATATCGAGCCCTCGGTGGCCATCGGCGTGCACGACGCGCTCTGGGCCGTGGGCACGCTTTGGAATCGAGTCATGGGCGAGCCGGAGGCGCCACGGTTCAGCCCCGAGATCGTGGCGGCGGGGCCCGGCACGCTGACCACCAGCACCGGAGTCCGCATCCAGCCGCACCGGCGCTTTGCCGACGACATCCGCACCGACATCGTCTTCATTCCCTCGCTGCTGATCCGCTCGGGCGCGCAGTTCGGCCGGGAGAATCCCGACCTCGTCGATTGGGTGAGACGGGCCTATGCCGGCGGCGCGCACGTGGTCTCGGCCTGCAGCGGCTCGTTCCTGCTGGCGGAAGCCGGACTGCTCGACGACCGCGATGCGGCGACCCATTGGGCCTTCGTCAACATGATGCGGGCGCAGTATCCGAAGGTCCGGGTGCATTCCGACCGCATCCTGGTCTCGGCCTCCGAGGATCACCGCATCGTCACCGCGGGCGGCGCCACCTCCTGGACCGATCTGGTGCTCTATCTCGTCGGCCGCTTCGCCGGGCCCGAGGAGGCGCGGCGCCTGGCGAAGATGTCGCTGTTCGACTGGCACCATGACGGGCAGAACCCCTATTCGCGCCTGACCACGCGGGTCCAGTCGAACGACCGCGCGATCCAGGAATGCCAGGAATGGCTGGCGACCAACTACGCCGAGTGCGATCCGGTGCAGGCGATGATCCGGCGCTCCGGCCTTTCGCGGCGCACGTTCAACCGCCGCTTCAAGAGCGCCACCGGCCATGCGCCGCTGGACTACGTGCAGCGCCTGCGCATCGAGGAGGCCAAGCAGATCCTGGAGACCACCGACCAGCCGGTCGAGGAGATCGCCGGCGAGGTCGGCTATGGCGACGCGGTCTCGTTCCGCCGCCTGTTCAAGCGCCTGGTCGCCGACACCCCGGCACTCTACCGCCGCCGCAAGCGCGTGCCGGATTACGCCAAGGAGCTCGGCGCCGGGGCCTGAAGGATAGAACCGGGACGGCGGGAAGCCGCCGTCCCGGTGACGATCCGCAACGACAATCGAGGATCGCAGAGAGGATCACGCCGTGACCGAGGTCGTGCTGGTCTGACCCGCCGTGCCCGCGGCCAGGCTCTGGACGTAGTATTTCAACAGCTCCTGCATCGCCGAGGCGGCCAGCCCGGCATTGCCGCTCGAGCCCGACGACCCGTCGTCCGAGGCGGTCGAGGAAGAGCTCGACTTCACCGCCTCGAGCAGGCGCTGGAAGGCGCTCGAGGCGAGATCGTCGCTGGACGCGGCGGAGCCGGACGTGGTCGATGTTCCGTCATTGTCCTCCGCGCCGTCCAGGGCTTCCAGCAGGAGCTTGAGCGCGTCCGAGGCGTCGCTGCCCGACCCGGTCGAAGACACGCTCGTGCCGCTCGACGTGCTGTCGGTCGAATCGGAATCGCTGTCGAAGCCGGCCGGCGGCGGCGGGGGCGGCGGGGGCATCATCGCCTGCGCGAACTGCGCCTCGGAGACGCTGCCCGTGCCGTCGGTGTCGAGCTTGCTGTAGAGGGCATCGGCCTCCTCGGTGGTCCCGCCGGCCTTGGTGACGGCATCTTCCAGCTCCGACTTCGTGATCGAGCCGTCGCCGTCGCTGTCGACCGAGGAGAAGACGTCGGCGGCGAAGGAGGACGGCCCGCCCATGTCGCCGCCCGGTCCGCCGCTTCCGCCGTCGGGCGGACCCTGCAGGCCGATCAGCTGCGACATCATCTCGCCGCTGAGCAGGCCCGATTGCAGGCCGCTGACGAACTGCGCGTCGCTGACGCTGCCGCTGTTCGAGCTGTCGAGCGTCGCGAACAGCGCATCGGCCTGCTCGGTCGTCCCGCCGGCGCCGGTCACGGCCGATTCCATCTCGGCCTTGGTGACGGAGCCGTCGGCATTGCTGTCGATGCTGCTGAACAGCCGCTGCTGGAGCTGCTGCATCATGCCGCCCGCGATACTGCTGGTGCTCATGCCGATCTCCCGATCCGGTCGTGCCGCGTGGGTGGCACGATCCTGGTACGGGCGCGTCAGGCATCCCGGGCGGGGATTTCTGTATCGCTTTGTTTCCCGCCGGCGCGGGAAAAATCGGGAGTGCCGCTGGGAAGCAGGCACTCCCGGAGGGTGAGCCCCGGCAGCATGTCCGAGCGGCGCGCGCGCCTCAAACGAAACGTTCTTGTAACTGTCATGAGCACGATTTGTAGCCGGTGCGGCTACGCCTTCTCGGCGCTCAGCCTCGGCAGGGCGCTGCGTTCGCCGCGCGCGAGCGCGACGCCGACCAGGCAGAGCACCAGGCCGGCGACCGTGTAGAGCGACATCGGCTGGCCGAACATCAGCCAGGCCCAGACCAGGGTCACCGGCGGCGTCAGGTAGATCAGGCTGCTGGTCCTGACCGTGCCGGCGCGCATCAGGCAGAGATAGTAGAAGCCGTAGCCGCCGAGGGTCGAGAACACGACGGCCCAGGCGACGGCCACGGCGAAATGCCAGGACGGCTCGGGCGGCAGCACGCCTTCATAGGCCGCGACCGGCACGAACAGGATCGCGGCCACCAGCGTCTGGAAGGCGAGCGCCGGGAGGAAATCGTCGCCGGGCCATTTCGCCTTGGCGATCAGCGTCGCCGCCACCATGCAGGCCATGGAGCCGAACGAGCAGAGATAGCCGAGCAGCTGGTCGCCGCCGCTCAAGCCGCCGACCGAGGAGCCGACGCCGACGAAGCCGACGGCAAGACCGATCCACTGCGCGCGGCTGACGCGCTCCCGGAGGATCGGGCCGGCCAGGACCGCGGCGGCCAGCGGCTGCAGCGCCGAGATCAGCGCGCCGGTCCCGGCCGGCAGGCCGAGATTGATCGACTCGATGCCGAGGCCGACGCAGGCGAACATGCCGACCGCGCCGAGCAGGCCGTGCAGCAGGCACCAGCGCCAGGTGACGATGCCGCGGCGCAGCGCATTCAGCAGGAACGGCAGGAACAGCAGCGCCACGCAGACGAAGCGCCAGAGCAGCACCCGCACGATCGATCCGGTATCGGCGGCGATGATGGCGCCCACATAGCCGGAGCTCCATGCCAGGACCAGGCCGATCTGGAGAACGAGGAGCGGGACGCGGGGGAAAATCATCGGTGGTTGGGCCGTGGCGGGAACTGCTAAACTTGAAGGCCGGCAGCCGGGGTCGCAATCAAATCGTTCTTCTGGCTGCCATGAGCTGAATTAGGCCTGATCCGATATTATGTCCCGTCCGATCCGAGGCTTCGGTGCGCTGCCCTCCTTCGCCGCGGCGGCGCGGCACAAGAGCTTCACCGCGGCGGCGAACGATCTCGGCGTCACCCAGGCCGCCATCAGCCACCAGATCCGCGAGCTCGAGGACCAGCTCGAGGTGAAGCTGTTCCACCGCAGCAGCCGTGCCGTGGCGCTGACGCCGGCAGGCGAGATCCTGCGCAAGGCGGTGGACGAGGCGTTCGAAGGCATCAGCCACGCCATCGACCGGATGAAGAGCGCCAAGCCCCGGCTGCGCGTGACCTCGCCGCCTTCCTTCGCGGCGAAATGGCTGGTGCCGCGGCTCGACCGGTTCCTGGCGCGGGCGCCGGAGGTCGACGTGTTCTTCGACATCCAGAACAGCCCGGGGCTGCTCTCGCAGCAGGAGCCGCATGTCGCGATCCAGTTCGGCGCCGCCAGCCTGCCGAACTACCAGGTCGACCGGCTGCAGGACGAGTACGTCTTCCCGATCTGCAGCCCGGCGCTGCTCCGGGAGAAGAAGCGGCCGCTCGACCCGCGCGCCCTGCTGAAGAAGCACACCCTGCTCGACGTGGACTGGCACGGGCAGGGCGCCTCCTGGCCCAACTGGCAAAGCTGGCTGGAGGCGGCGGGCCTCGCCGACATCCGGCTGGGCAAGACCGTGCGCTTCGCGGCCTCGGCGCTGGCGATCCAGGCGGCGGTCGAGGGCCAGGGCATCGCGCTCGGGGAATCGACCCTGGCGGCGGACGATCTGGCCGCCGGCCGGCTGGTCAAGCCCTTCGACCTCGCGCTGAAGCAGCCGCCGCAGCTCGCCTATTTCATCATCTGCCCGAAGAACGCGCCGGCCGGCTCGATCGAGCGCCTGTTCCGCGACTGGCTGCTGGAAGAGGCGCGGCTGCTGACCAGGCCCGCGCCGCGGCGCACCCGCAGGAGATCGAAGACCTAGAATCTCGGCTCCGGCTCCGCCGCGGTTGCGCGCCGCCCGCCCCCTTGCCATCATCGGACGAATGGTCGAGGGCGGGGTCTTGGGGTTTCCTTCAGCAGATGAAGCGGCACGCGCATGGTAGCGCGGGTCCGCACCGTCGCCTTCCAGGGCATCGACGTGCTGCCGGTCGATGTGGAGGTGCAGATCGCCAACGGCGTGCCGGCCTTCAACATCGTCGGCCTGCCGGACAAGGCGGTGGGCGAGAGCCGGGAGCGCATCCGCGCCGCGCTGACCGCGATCGGGCTCGGCACGCCGCCCAAGCGCATCATCGTCAACCTGGCGCCGGCCGACCTCACCAAGGAGGGGAGTCACTTCGATCTCCCGATCGTGCTCGGCATGCTGATCGCCATGGGCGCGATCGAGAGCGATGCGGCGCAATCCTATGCCGTGCTGGGCGAGCTCGGCCTCGACGGGCGCATCACCGCGGTCTCCGGCGTGCTGCCGGCGGCGATCCATGCGGCGAGCGAGGAGCTCGGCCTGATCTGCCCGGCGGCGCAAGGCGGCGAGGCCGCCTGGGCCGGCGAGATCGACGTCGTGGCACCCAGCGACCTCATCGCGCTGATCAACCATCTCAAGGGCACGCAGGTGCTCTCCCCGCCCCAGCCGAAGATGGCGGAGACGGCGGGACGCGATCTCGACCTCAAGGACATCAAGGGCCAGGAGACGGCGAAGCGCGCGCTCGAAGTGGCGGCGGCCGGCGGGCACAACCTGCTGATGATCGGCCCGCCGGGCTCCGGCAAATCGATGCTGGCCGCGCGCCTGCCGGGCATCCTGCCGCCGCTCGATCCGGCGGAGGCGCTGGAAGTCTCGATGATCCATTCGCTGGCCGGCAACCTCAACGAAGGCCGCTTGCTGCGCAAGCGCCCGTTCCGCGATCCGCATCATTCGGCCTCGCTGCCCGCGCTCGTGGGCGGCGGGCTGCGCGCCCGGCCGGGCGAGGTCAGCCTCGCGCATCTCGGCGTCCTCTTTCTCGACGAGCTGCCGGAGTTCCAGCGGCAGGCACTCGAATCCTTGCGACAGCCGCTGGAGACCGGGCGCGTGACGGTGGCGCGCGCCAACGCGCATGTGACCTATCCCGCGCGGGTGCAGCTCGTCGCCGCGATGAACCCCTGCCGCTGCGGGCATCTCGACGACGCGGCGCTCGCTTGCGGCAAGGCGCCACGATGCGCGCAGGAATACCAGTCCAAGATCTCCGGCCCGCTGTTCGACCGCATCGATCTCCATGTCGACGTGCCGGCGGTCGCCGCCGCCGATCTCTCCTTGCCCCCGCCGGCCGAAGGCAGCGCCGAGGTCGCCGCGCGCGTCGCCAAGGCCCGCGCGACCCAGAGCGCGCGCTACGGCGGCCACAGCATCCGCACCAATGCGGAAGCCGATGGCGAGCTGCTGGACCGGGTGGCGACGCCGGAGCCCGAGGGCCGCAAGCTGCTCGCGCAGGCGGTCGACAAGTTCAAGCTCTCGGCGCGCGGCTATCACCGGGTCATCCGCGTCGCGCGCACGCTCGCCGATCTCGAAGGCAGCGACGGGGTGAAACGGCTGCACATCGCCGAAGCGCTCAGCTACCGGCGGATCGCCCCGGGGCGTTAGAGCGGCATGCGCTAAGGCTCGATTGCTCAGAAACGAAAGAGCGCTGCGGTCATGCCGGAACTTGACGACCGAGAGTGCAGCAGTCGACGTGCCAGATTCAACCTCGTGTCGTCCGGCGCGAGAGCTTTTACGGCCACCCCCCGTTTCCGGGGCCGGTAAAACCGGACCAAGCCTTTGGTGGTGCACGGCTTAAGTGCCTCGGCGGCGTGCCGAGCGGTTTTCGATTCCGTCAAAGCCCGGTAAAAGCTGCGCCGCGACGGACGAACCCCCGGGCACGGCCGTCGATCCGATCGACGGAAATGCAGGTGGGCGACCACGATGTCGTGCGTGGGCGGTATTATAGCCGATCGCGCGAGCCCTGTCCCTGAATTCGCGGCGCCGTCGAGACGGTCCCGTGACGGGCAAGCGCATCCATATCGCCGAGGCGCCGGGGCATCGCCGGATCGCACCGGGCCGCCGATAGGCCGCCGGTCCCAGGCCGGGCGCGCGCCGCGCCAAGCATCGAAATCATGATCAAACGGCATCCCGACCCCGTCGACCGCGATGATAACAAAGGCGTCGTGCATCACGTGTCGAGGACGGGAACCGATGGGGATCAACCGGCCATCCATTCGATCGATTGCCGTCGCCTGCGCGATGACGATCGGCGGGCTTGTCGCCGCCGGCGGCGCAGAGGCGTCCACCGTCAGCACCTATACCTTCACCCAGGACGGATATTTCTCGCCGACGATACCGAGCGGCATCACCGGCGTGCTCACCGGATCGTTCTCCGGGACCGTCGAGGACACGGGCTATATCGGGCAGGCGGACCTGACCGACTTCTCCTTCGCCCTCACGCTGTACGACAGAGACAACAACCCGTTCGGCTCGGTCATCACCGGAACGGCGGCGGATCTCGCGGCCTTCTCCTATAAGCCGGGCAGCAGCAGCCAGAGCACGCTCTTCATCTCGGCGAAGACTCCGAACGGGCTCTGCGTCGGCGCCGCCGCCGCCTTCGGCCTGTGCGGCGGGCCGACGGGATACAAGGGGGCGTTCATCTACCTGAGCGACGGCGCGTCCGTCATCCCGGGCGACGGACAGCAGGCCTTCCTCGTGACGTCGAACGCACCACAGATCGCGCAGGTCGCAACCACCCCGGTCCCGGCGACGCTGCCGCTGTTCGCCTCCGCCATCGGCGCGCTGGGCCTGTTCCTCCGGCGGCGCCGGGCGCAGGTCCAGGCGCTTGCAGCAGCCTGACGTTCCGCATCCGCCTTTGCGGCGCATCGACGTGCGTCGATTCTCCGGATTCCGCCGGGCCCGTCATGGCTGCGCCGGCCCGGACCTTGCACACGCGCGCGCCATGTCCGATCGACAGGATCGCATGTCGCACAGCCGCGATGCCTGAGAGCGTGCCAGCATCATAGTGCAGCATAGCCGGTCCGGCACCGTCGGCCGCTGAATTCACAGCGACGGCGGCAAGCGGGATCGACCTTGGGCACCGGCGGCTGCAATCCACACCACCCCTACCCGCCTTGTTCCCGGCGCGGGGAGCCCGACAAGATGCGAAGATCGAAAGGCACGTCACGTGCGTGACGATTGTCGGGCTACGCGCGCGCAGCGAGGGCGCCGGGCCCGGAACGCCCGGCGAACTTACGCCAGGGTCGACAAGGCCGTGCAATCGGGCTTTGATCAACGAATCCCGAGGGGAAGGAGCGACGGCCGCGGTCCGCGGCGGCCGGGCACAAGGTGACGATGCAGACCGAGCAAGAACAGATCGCCACGTTCAAGACGCTGATCCGCAACAAGCTGCTCCATACCGTGGGCAAGGAGCCCGGGCATGCCAGCATCCATGACTGGTACATCGCGACCGCCCTCGCGGTCCGCAACCACCTGGTCGACCGGTGGATCGCCACCACCCAGCGCACCTATGCGCAGAACGAAAAGCGGGTCTATTACCTCTCGCTCGAATTCCTGATCGGGCGGCTGCTGATCGACACCGCCAGCAATCTCCGCCTGATCCCGGCGGTGCGCGCCGCCCTGACCGATCTCGGCGTCAGCTTCGATGCGGTCCGCAACGCCGAGCCCGACGCCGCGCTCGGCAATGGCGGCCTGGGCCGGCTGGCCGCCTGCTACATGGAGAGCATGGCGACGGTGGGCCTGGCCGGATTCGGCTACGGCATCCGCTACGACCACGGCCTGTTCCGCCAGGTGATGCGCGACGGCTGGCAGACCGAAAGCCCGGAGGACTGGCTGCAATTCGGCAATCCCTGGGAGTTCGAGCGCTCCGAGGTCACCTATGACATCGGCTTCGGCGGCCGGGTCGAGCCCCGGGGCAATAACGGCCAGAAATTCGCCTGGCGGCCCTCCGAGCACGTGGTCGCCGTCGCCTATGACACGCCGGTGCCGGGCTGGCAGGGCAACCGGGTCAACACGCTGCGCCTCTGGTCGGCGCGGCCGGCGGCGCCCATGCAGTTCGAGGAGTTCAACCGCGGGCAATATCTCGACGCCTTCGCCGAGCAGGTGCGCGCCACCAACATCTCGCGCGTGCTCTACCCCGACGATTCGACTCCGGCCGGGCAGGAATTGCGGCTGAAGCAGGAATACTTCTTCGTCTCCGCCTCGCTGCAGGACCTGGTGCGGCGGCACCTGAGCGTCTACGGCACCATCGCGACCCTGCCGCGCGCCGCCGCCATCCAGCTCAACGACACGCATCCCGCGCTCGCGGTCGCCGAGCTGATGCGGATCCTGATCGACGACCACAATTTCAACCTGCGGACCGCGCTGGAACTCACGCGCAACACCGTGGCTTATACCAATCACACCCTGCTGCCCGAGGCGCTGGAGAGCTGGCCCGTGCAGCTCCTGGAACGGCTGCTGCCGCGGCACATGCAGATCATCTACCAGATCAACGCCCAGCACCTGGCGCAGCTTTCGGAGCGCAAGGAGATCCCCGCCGACCGCACGGCGGCGCTCTCGATCATCAACGAGCAGGGCGGGCGCCGGGTGCGGATGGGGCACCTCGCCTTCATCGGCTCGCATCGGGTCAACGGCGTCTCGGGGCTGCACGGCAAGCTGATGCGCGAGACGGTGTTCCACGATCTCGACCAGCTCTATCCCGGGCGCATCACGCACGTGACCAACGGCATCACCATCCGGCGCTGGCTGCTGGAATGCAACCGGGCGCTGGCCGACCTCATCACCGAGACGATCGGCGAGGGCTGGGTCGGCGACGGCGACCAGCTCCAGGGCCTGCTGCCGCACATCCAGGACGCGGGCTTCCGCCAGCGCTTCATGGAGGCCAAGCGCCACAACAAGGAGCGGCTGATCGCCGCGGTGTCGCGCCAGGCCTCGGTCAAGCTCGACCCCGACAGCATCTTCGACGTGCAGATCAAGCGGATGCACGAATACAAGCGCCAGCTGCTGAACGTGCTGGAGACGATCGCGCATTACAACGCGATCCGCGCCGAGCCGCACAAGAGCTGGGTGCCGCGGGTCAAGATCTTCGCCGGCAAGGCGGCCGCCAGCTATCACCGCGCCAAGCTGATCATCAAGCTGATCAACGACGTGGCGCGGATGGTCAACAACGACCCGATCGTGCAGGACAAGCTGCGCGTCCTCTTCATGCCGAACTACAACGTCAGCCTCGCCGAGCTGCTGATCCCGGCGGCCGACCTCTCCGAGCAGATCTCGACCGCCGGCATGGAAGCCTCGGGCACCGGCAACATGAAGTTCGCCCTCAACGGCGCGCTGACCATCGGCACCTATGACGGCGCCAACATCGAGATCTCCGAGCATGTCGGCATGGAGAACATCGAGATCTTCGGCCTGCGCGCCGACGAGGTCGAGAAGCGGCGGCGCGGCCAGCGCAGCCCGCGCGCCAATATCGAGGCCTCGCCGGCGCTGGACGAGGCCTTGAAGACGGTGCGGAGCGGCGTGTTCTCGCCGGACGATCCCGGGCGCTTCGTGCCGCTGGTCGATGACCTCTTCAACTACGACTGGTTCATGATCACCGACGATTTCTCGGAATACGCCGCGCGGCAGCGCAAGATCGACGGCGACTTCCTGCGCCAGGACGAGTGGGCGAGCCGCGCCGCGACCAACACGGCGCGCATGGGCTGGTTCAGCTCCGACCGCGCGATCCGCGAGTACGCGACCGACATCTGGAACATCGAGCCGACGCCGAACCAGGAAGCCGCCGAATGACGGTGCGCGGATGAAGGTCGGGGAGGCGCCCACGCTCGACGCGGCCACTCTTTCCGCGATCGTGGATGGGCGACACGGCGATCCGTTTGCCGTCCTGGGGCCGCACGAGGTCGGCGGCAAGCTGGTGATCCGCGCCTTCCTGCCGGCCGCCGCGAGCGTCGCCGTCATCGATCCCGCGAGCGGCGCGGTCGCCGCCGAGCTGCACGAGATCGCCAGGCCCGGCCTCTACGAAGGCGCCGTGCCGGACCGGCCGGTCTGGTTCGCCTACCGGCTCCGCGCGGCCAATGCCGGCGGTAGCTGGGAGCTGGACGACCCCTATCGCTTCCCCCCGGTGCTGGGCGAGCTCGACGACTACCTGATGCGCGAGGGCACCCATCGCCGGCTCTGGGAAAGCCTGGGCGCGCGGGCGATCCGGCATCACGGCACGGACGGCGTCGCCTTCGCGGTCTGGGCGCCGAATGCGGCGCGGGTCGCCGTCATCGGCGACTTCAACGACTGGGACGGCCGCCGCCACGGCATGCGCAACCGGCGGGGCGCCGGAGTCTGGGAGATCTTCATCCCCGGCATCGGCGAGAACGCGCATTACAAGTACGAGATCAAGAATCCGGCCGATCACCTGCTGCCGCTGAAAGCCGACCCGCTGGCGCGGCAGATGGAGCTGCGCCCCGGCACCGCCTCGGTGGTCGCGGCGCGGACGCCGTTCCCGTGGGACGACGGCGGCTGGCTGGAAAAGCGCCCGGCGGCGCAGTCGGTCGCGGCGCCGATCAGCATCTACGAGGTGCATCTGGGATCCTGGCAGCGCGGCGAGGAGAACCGGTTCCTGACCTATGACGAGCTCGCGGACCGGCTGGTGCCCTATGCCGCCGAGCTCGGCTTCACCCATATCGAGCTGCTGCCGGTCAACGAGCATCCGCTCGACGCTTCCTGGGGCTACCAGCCGATCGGCCTGTTCGCGCCGACCAGCCGGCACGGCTCACCCGACGCCTTCGCCCGCTTCGTCGATCGGGCGCACCAGGCGGGGCTGGGCGTGCTGCTGGACTGGGTGCCGGGGCATTTCCCGACCGACCAGCACGGGCTGGGGCGGTTCGACGGCACCGCGCTCTACGAGCATGCCGATCCGCGGCAGGGCCGGCACCAGGACTGGGGCACGCTGATCTACAATTTCGGCCGGGCCGAGGTCGCCAACTTCCTGCATGCCAACGCGCTCTACTGGCTGGAGCGCTTCCACGTCGACGGCCTTCGGGTCGATGCGGTCGCCTCGATGCTCTATCTCGACTATTCGCGCAAGGCCGGCGAGTGGGTGCCGAACAAATACGGCGGCAACGAGAACCTGGAGGCGGTCGGCTTCCTGCGCCGGATGAACGAGCTGGCCTATGGCGGGCAGCCGGGCATCATGACGGTGGCCGAGGAATCGACCGCCTGGTCCGGCGTGTCGCGGCCGACCTGGACCGGGGGGCTCGGCTTCGGCTTCAAGTGGAACATGGGCTGGATGCACGACACGCTGGATTACATGCGCCAGGACCCGGTGCATCGCCGCTGGCACCACAACCGGATGACCTTCGGCCTGCTCTATGCCTTCTCCGAGAATTTCGTGCTGCCGCTCTCCCATGACGAGGTGGTGCACGGCAAGGGCTCGATCCTGGACCGCATGCCCAGCGGGCCGGGGGGCGACGCCTGGCAGAAGTTCGCGAACCTGAGGGCCTATTACGGATTCATGTGGGGACATCCGGGGAAGAAGCTGCTGTTCATGGGCCAGGAATTCGGCCAGGGCCGCGAGTGGAATTTCGACCAGAGCCTGGACTGGCACCTGATGGAGGTCGGCTGGCATCGCGGCATCCGCGCGCTCGTGACCGACCTCAACCGGCTCTACCGCACGACCCCCGCGCTGCATCAGCGCGACTGCCAGCCCAACGGCTTCCAGTGGGTCGATGCCAACGACCACGAGAGCTCCGTCTTCTCCTGGCTGCGCTTCGGCGAGGACGGGGCGGCGCCGGTGCTGGTGGTCGCCAACTTCACGCCGGTGCCGCGCCACGGCTACCGGCTGGGCCTGCCCGCGGGCGGGCGCTGGAGCGAGCGCATGAACACCGACGCGGAGATCTATGGCGGCTCCGGCATGGGCAATCTCGGCGGCGTCCATGCCGAGGAGATCGCCAGCCATGGACGGCCCTTCTCCGCCCGTTTCACAATACCGCCGCTATCGACCCTGTATTTCACACACGAACCGGCGGGGTAGGATCGATCCGGCCACAAGAAGACCGATGACCACCGCCGCGATGACCGCCGGGATGACCGCCGGGATGACTGCTGGGGAGGCGTAACGAGCATGGATCTACCGCAGGGCTATGGCGCGACACCGCGCCTGGAGCGGACGGCGATGGCCTATGTGCTGGCCGGCGGCCGCGGCTCGCGCCTGGTCGAGCTCACCGACCGGCGCGCCAAGCCCGCCGTCTATTTCGGCGGCAAGTCCCGCATCATCGACTTCGCGCTGTCCAACGCGCTCAATTCCGGGATCCGGCACATCGCGGTCGCCACGCAGTACCGCGCGCACAGCCTGATCCGGCACCTGCAGCGCGGCTGGAACTTCCTGCGGCCGGAGCGCAACGAGGGCTTCGACATCCTGCCCGCGAGCCAGAGCATCTCCGAGACGCGCTGGTATCTCGGCACCGCCGACGCGGTCTACCAGAACCTGGACATCATCGAGAGCTATGCGCCGGAATACCTGATCGTGCTGGCCGGCGACCACGTCTACAAGATGGATTACGGCGTGATGCTGGAGCACCACGTCGATGCCGGCGCCGACGTGACGGTCGGCTGCATCGAGGTGCCGCGGATGGACGCGACCGGCTTCGGCGTGATGCATGTCGACGACAAGTGGCAGATCGTGCAGTTCCTGGAGAAGCCCAAGGACCCGCCGGGCATGCCGGACAACCCGGGCCTGGCGCTGGCCAGCATGGGCATCTACGTGTTCCGCACCGCGTTCCTGGCCGACCTGCTGCGGCGCGACGCCGCCGATCCGGACTCGGCCCATGACTTCGGCAAGGACATCATCCCCTACGTGGTGAAGCACGGGAAGGCGATCGCCCATTCCTTCCGCCTGTCCTGCGTCAAGTCGGAAGCGGAGACCGAATCCTACTGGCGCGACGTCGGGACCATCGATGCCTATTGGGAGGCGAACATCGACCTGACCGACGTGGTGCCGGCGCTCGACCTCTACGACCGCCAGTGGCCGATCTGGACCTATGGCGAGATCACCCCGCCGGCCAAGTTCGTGCACGACGAGGACGGCCGGCGCGGCGAAGCCATCTCGTCGCTGGTCTCGGGCGGCTGCATCGTCTCGGGCGCCACCTTGCGGCGGTCGCTGCTGTTCACCGGCGTGCGCGTCAACAGCTACAGCCAGATCCAGGGCGGCTGCATCCTGCCCTATGCCGAGATCGGCCGGCACGTGCGCCTGACCAATGTCGTGATCGACCGCGGGGTGAAGATCCCCGACCACCTGGTGGTGGGCGAAGACCCCGAGATCGACGCCAAGAGGTTCCGCCGCACCGACAAGGGCATCTGCCTCATCACCCAGACCATGATCGACAAACTGGGACAATGAGCGCGCTCAAGGTCCTCTCCGTCGCCTCGGAAGTCTTTCCGCTGGTGAAGACCGGCGGGCTGGCCGACGTCGCCGGCGCGCTGCCGGCGGCGCTGGCGCCGAACGACGTCGCGGTGAAGACGCTGATGCCGGGCTATCCGGCGGTGATGAAGGCGCTGGCCGGCGGCGAGGCGCTGCATCGCTGGCCGGACCTGTTCGGCGGGCCGGCCAGCCTGGTCGGCGGCACGAGCGCGCAAGACGCCGGAAAGCTCGATCTCCTCGCCATCGACGCGCCGCATCTCTACGACCGGCCCGGCAACCCCTATCTCGACATCACCGGCAAGGACTGGAGCGACAATGCCTTGCGCTTCGGGGCGCTCGCCTATGTCGCGGCGGAGATCGGGCGGGGACGGATCGCCGGCTACGCGCCGGACGTCGTCCATGCCCATGACTGGCAGGCCGGTCTGGTGCCGGCCTATCTGCGCTTCGGCCCCGAGGCCGGACCGGAAGGCGGCCGCAGGCCGGCCACGGTGATCACCATCCACAATCTCGCCTTCCAGGGGCAGTTCCCGGCCGGCCTGCTGGAGACGCTGAAGCTGCCGACGCGCGCCTTCACGATCGAGGGCGTCGAGTATTACGGGCAGATCGGCTTCCTGAAGGCGGGCCTGGTGCTGGCCGACCACATCACCACGGTCTCGCCGACCTATGCGATCGAGATCCAGGGCAGCGAGATGGGCATGGGCCTGGACGGATTGCTGCGGCACCGCGCCCATGCGCTGACCGGCATCCTGAACGGGATCGACACGACGGTCTGGGACCCGGCGACCGATGCCAGCCTGCCGGCGCCCTATTCCGCGCGGAAGCTGGAGGCGCGCAAGACCAATGCCGCGGCGATCCGCGAGCGGTTCGGCCTGGCGCCGAGCGAGGGCATGCTGCTGGTGCTGATCGGGCGCCTGACCTGGCAGAAGGGGATCGACCTGCTGCTGCGGGTCATCCCCCGCCTGGTGGGCGAAGGCGCGCAGGTCGCCATCCTCGGCAGCGGCGACGCCGGGCTCCAGGCGGAGCTGGTGGCCTCGGCGACGCGGCACAAGGGCCAGGTCGGCGTCGTGCTCGGCTATGACGAGGGCGTCTCGCACCTGATGCAGGGCGGCGCCGACGCGATCCTGATCCCGTCGCGCTTCGAGCCCTGCGGCCTCACCCAGCTCTATGGCCTGCGCTACGGCACGGTGCCGATCGTCGCGCGCACGGGCGGTCTCTCCGATACGATCATCGACGCCAACGACGCGGCCCTGGCCGCCGGCGTCGCGACCGGCTTCCAGTTCGCGCCGGTGACGGCCGAAT
This sequence comes from Dongiaceae bacterium, assembly GCA_035548715.1. GTDB lineage: Bacteria > Pseudomonadota > Alphaproteobacteria > Dongiales > Dongiaceae > Dongia. The sequence continues at coordinate 123,307 of DASZSL010000110.1, read as the reverse complement.
CGCTCGCCGCGACGCTCAACCGCGCGCTCCGCTGCTTCCGCGAGCCGGCGGTCTGGCGCATGCTGCAGAAGCGCGGCATGGCGGCCGACGTGAGCTGGCAGCGGCCCGCCGCACAATACGCCGCCCTCTATCGCGCGCTGCTCGCCGCCCGGGGAACCGAATGACCGCCACGATCAAGACCGTCGCCACCAGGCCCTTCAGCGGACAGAAGCCGGGCACCTCCGGCCTGCGCAAGAAGGTGACGGTGTTCCAGCAGCCGCATTACCTGGAGAACTTCGTCCAGGCCTTGTTCGACGTGCTGGACCCGCGCCCCGCGGACGCGATGCTGGTGGTGGGCGGCGACGGCCGCTTCCACAACCGGCCGGCCATCCAGACCGTGCTGAAGATCGCCGCCGCGAACGGGTTCGCGCGGATCGTGGTCGGGCGCGGCGGCATTCTCTCGACGCCGGCCGCCTCCAATCTCATCCGCGTCCGCAGGGCGTTCGGCGGCATCATCCTCTCCGCCAGCCACAATCCCGGCGGGCCCGAGGGCGATTTCGGCATCAAGTACAATATCGGCAATGGCGGCCCGGCGCCGGAGAAGATCACCAACGCGGCCTTCGCCCGCACCGAGCAGATCGACTCCTACAAGATCCTGGACGCGCCGGACGTCGATCTCGACAAGCCGGGCGAGAGCCGGCTCGGCGAGGCGCGCGTGGAGATCGTCGACTCGGTCGCCGACTATGCGGCGCTGATGACCAGGCTGTTCGACTTCGACCGCATCAGGGCGATGTTCGATGCGTCGAAAGGACCGGGCGGCTTCACCATGCGGTTCGATGCGATGCATGCGGTGACCGGGCCTTATGCGACGCATATCCTCGAAGGCATGCTGGGCGCGCGGCCCGGCACGGTGATCAACGGCACGCCGCTGGAGGATTTCGGCGGCGGGCATCCCGATCCCAACCTGGTCTATGCCAGGCATCTCTACGACCTCGCCATGTCGCCGCAAGCGCCGGATGTCTGCGCCGCCTCGGACGGTGACGGCGACCGCAACCTCATCATCGGCCGCGGCCTCTTCGTGACGCCGTCGGACAGCCTGGCGCTGCTCGCCGCCAACGCGCACCTGGCGCCGGGCTATGCCAAGGGGCTCTCCGGCGTCGCGCGGTCGATGCCGACCAGCCGCGCCGCCGACCGCGTGGCGGAAGCGCTGAAGATCAACTTCTATGAGACGCCCACGGGGTGGAAGTTCTTCGGCAACCTGCTCGACGCCGATCTCATCACGCTGTGCGGCGAGGAGAGCGCCGGCACCGGCTCCAACCACGTGCGCGAGAAGGACGGCGTCTGGGCGGTGCTGCTCTGGCTCAACATCCTCGCGGCGCGGCGGCAGCCGGTGAAGGAGATCGTCGAGGAGCATTGGCGCAAGTTCGGCCGCGACTTCTACACCCGCCACGACTACGAGGAGGTGGATGCCGCGGCGGCCGAGACGATGATCGGCGACCTGCGCCGGCGCCTGCCCGGCCTCAAGGGCACGAAGCTCGGCACCCACACGGTCGCCGCGGCCGACGACTTCGCCTATCACGATCCGGTGGACGGCTCCGACAGCCGGAACCAGGGCATCCGCATCCATCTCGAGGACGGATCGCGCGTGGTCTATCGCCTGTCCGGCACCGGCACCGCGGGCGCCACGTTGCGCGTCTATATCGAGCGCTACGTCAAGGACCCGGCACGGCACGGCGCGGAGACCCAGGCGGTGCTCGGCGACCTCATCGCCTTCTCCCGCGACCTGGTCGAGATCAAGAAGACGCTGCAGCGCGACGCGCCCTCGGTCATCACCTGAGGCATGCGGTATCGGCTGTCTCCCGGCTCTCCGGCCCGGCTGGGCGCGACGGTCGATCGCGCCGGCACGAATTTCGCCCTGGTCTCGCACCATGCGGAGCGGGTCGAACTCTGCCTGTTCGACGACGGGGACGCGGAGACCGCCCGCATCGCCTTGCCGGAGAAGACCGCCGGAATCTGGCACGGCCGCGTCGAGGGCATCGGCGCCGGGCAGCGCTACGGCTACCGCGTGCACGGGCCGTTCGACCCCAGGAACGGGCAGCGCTTCAACCGGAACAAGCTGCTGATCGACCCCTATGCGCCGGCCATCGACCGGCCGTTCCGGCTGGCGCCGTCCATGCTGGGCTATCTGCCGGACCATCCGGAAAAGGACCTCTCCTTCAACCCGGCGGACAGCGCCGCCGACATGCCGAAGGCGATCGTGGTCGCGGCGGCCGGCGCGGCGCCGGACACGCGGCCGCGCATCCCGCGGCAGGACACGATCCTCTACGAGATGCACGTGAAGGGCTTCACCCAGCGGCTCGACGGCATCGCGCCCGCCTTGCGCGGGACGTTCGCCGCGCTCGCCGAGCCGGCGGCGCTCGAGCATCTGGTGAAGCTCGGCGTCACCACGCTCGAGCTGATGCCGATCGCCGCCGTGATCGACGAGCGGCACCTGCCGCCGCTCGGCCTCCACAACTACTGGGGCTACAACCCGGTCGCCTTCCTGGCGCCCGATCCGCGCCTTGTCCCGGGCGACGCGCTGGCGGCGATGCGCGGCACCGTCGAACGCATCCACGCCGCCGGGCTGGAGATCGTGCTGGACGTGGTCTTCAACCATACCGGCGAGAGCGACGAGCTCGGGCCCACGGTCTCATACCGCGGCATCGACAACGCGCTCTATTACCGGCTGGGGCGCGAGGCGCGCTTCTATGACAACGTCACCGGCTGCGGCAACACGCTGGCGGTCGACCGGCCGCCGGTGCTGCGCCTCGTCATGGACGCGATGCGGCACTGGGTGACCGAGATCGGCGTTGACGGCTTCCGCTTCGACCTCGCCACCACGCTGGCGCGCGATGCCGCCGGCTTCCAGCCGGAGGGAGCCTTCCTCGCCGCCCTGCAGCAGGATCCCGTGCTCGGCGCGGCGAAGCTGATCGCCGAGCCCTGGGATCTCGGCCCCGGCGGCTATCGCGGCGGCGGCTTCCCGCCGGGCATGGCGGAGTGGAACGACCGCTTCCGCGACGACATGCGACGCTTCTGGCAGGGCGGCGCCACCGGCGTCGGCGCGCTCGCCTCGCGGCTTGCCGGCTCGTCGGACCGGTTCGATCCGGCGAGGCGGCTCCCCAGCGACGGCGTCAATTACGTGACCGCCCATGACGGCTTCTCGCTGCTGGATCTCGTTTCTTATTCCGCGAAGCACAACGAGGCCAACGGCGAGCGCAATGCCGACGGCACCGACGACAACATCAGCTGGAATCACGGGGTCGAGGGGCCGAGCGACGACCCCGAGGTCGAGGCCAGGCGGCGCGCCGATCTCCGGGCGCTGATCGCGGCGATCCTGGTCTCGCGCGGCACGCCGATGCTGCGCGCCGGCGACGAGCTCGGCCAGACGCAAGGCGGCAACAACAACGCCTACGCCCAGGACAACGCCACCACCTGGATCGACTGGGCGCGGGCGAAGCAGTTCGCCGATCTGACCGGCTTCACCCGCCGCGCCATCGCCTTGCGCAAGGCGCATCCGGCGCTGCACCGCGACCGCTTCCTGACCGGGCACGCGGTCGATGGCGCGTCGCAGCCGGATGCGTGCTGGCGGCGCGAGGACGGCGCGGCGATGACCGACGCCGAGTGGCGCGATCCCGCCCGGAAATTCCTGGGCCTGGAGCTCAACGAGCCGATGGAGGACGGCACGACGGACCATGTCTACCTGATCGTGAACGGCCACGACGCCGCCGTCACGGCGACCCTGCCGCCGGCCGATCGGGGCTGGCGGGTGATGCTGGATTCGGCGGCGGGAGACGCGGCCGTGTTCGCCGCGGGCGCGACGCTGACCGTCGCGGCCCGCGCGATCGCGGTCTTGAGCGATGACGGCGCGGCGGCGGGCGCCGATCACCCGGAGCGGCTGGACCGCCTGGCGCTGCTCGCCGGGATCGAGCCGCAGCATCGCGACGCCACCGGCCGCGATCATATCGTCGGCCCGGAGACCAAGCGCGCCTTGCTGGCGGCGATGCGGGTGCCCGCCGGCAGCGCGGCGGAGATTCGCGCCAGCCTGTCGGCGCTCGCCGAGGATCCCTGGCGCGCGACGCTCGCGCCGGTGATACGGGCGCGCGCCGGCCGGCGGCTCGAGATCGAGGTGGTGGTGGACCAGAGCGCCGCCGGCGACCGGCTGGAAGCCGTGCTCGCGGGAGAGGACGGCGCGCGCTTCGCGCTGCAGTTCCGCCCGAGCGACGGCGTACCGCTGGAAGCCCGCCGGGCCGGCGGCACACGCCGCGAGAAGTGGCGCGTCGCGCTGGAGCATGAGATTCCGCTCGGCGTGCATCGCCTCTCGATCGGCGATGCCGATGCCACGGTCCTGGCCGCCCCCGAGCGCGCCTGGCAGCCGGCGGCGCTGGCCGCGGGAAAGTGCTGGGGCATCGCGGCCAATCTCTACAGCGCGCGCTCGGCGCGGGATTGGGGGATCGGCGATCTCTCGACCCTGGGCGAGATCGCGGCGCGCACGGCGGAACGCGGCGGCGCGCTGGTCGGGATCAACCCGCTGCATGCGCTGTTCCCCGACCGGCCGGATGATGTCAGCCCGTATTATCCGTCCGACCGCCGCTTCCTCGAGCCGGCCTATATCGACGTCGCCACCATGCCGGATTATCGCGAGCTCATGGCCGGCGATCCCTGGTTCGCCACGGCGGAACGCGAGGCCGCGCGGCTGCGCGCGGCGCCGCTCGTGGATTACGGCGCCGTCTTCGCGCTGAAGTGGCAGGGCTTTCGCAAGGTCTGGGCGCATTTCCGCGCGCAGCACGACAAGGCCGGCGATCCGCTGGGCGACGCGTTCCGCGGCTTCATCGCCGAGGGCGGCGAGGCCCTGCAGCGTTTCGCCGCCTGGCCGGGCGCCGCCGCCGACGAGACGCGGTTCCGGCTGTTCCTGCAATGGTGGGCGGACCGGTCGCTGGCCGAAGCCTCCAAGGGCCTGTCGATCGGGCTCTATCGCGACCTCGCGGTCGGGCCGGCGCCCTACGGCGCCGAGGCGCAGCTCTGCGGCGAGGCCTTCGCGACCGGGGTCTCGGTGGGCTCGCCGCCCGATCCCTATTCCGCCGTGGGGCAGGTCTGGGGCGTGCCGCCCTTCGATCCCCGGGCGCTGCGGCGCCTGCGCCTCGGGCCGTGGCGCGACCTGGTGCGCGCCAACATGCGCCATGCGGGCGCGCTGCGGCTCGACCACGTGATGGGCCTGGAACGGCTGCTCTGGATTCCCGAAGGGGCGACCGCACTCGAGGGCGCCTATGTGCGCAACGACGCCGCGTCCCTGCTGGCGGTGCTGGCGATCGAATCGCATCGCCGGAACTGCCTGGTGGTCGGCGAGGACCTGGGCACCGTGCCCTCCGGCTTCCGCGAGCGCATGGCGGCGGCGGGGCTCTATGCGATGAGCGTCATCCTGTTCGAACGCGACGGCGCGGGGTTCGCGCCGGGCAGCCGCTATCCCCGGCAGTCGGTCGCGATGTTCGGAACCCACGACCTGCTGCCGCTGCAGGGATGGTGGGCGGCCCATGCCGGGGACGGCGAAGGTGCCGCGATGGCCGCGGCGCTCGGGCTCGATGCCGGCCGCGCGCGGATGCCGGCAGAGCGGTCCGCCGCGGTCCATGCCTTTCTGGGCCGGAGCGAGAGCGCGATCGCGCTGGCGCAATACGACGATCTCGCCGGCGAGACGATTCCGGTCAACATCCCGGGCACGGTCGCCGAGCACCCGAACTGGCGCCGCCGCAACGCGCGCGCGGTCGATGCGGTATTCGACGATCCCGAAGGCGCCCGCGGCATCGCGGCCGTGGCAGCGGGCCGCACATCCCCCAAGGAACCCTCCCCGACGCCGAAGGGTTGATCGCCCGAAGATCGAGGCGGCAGGCGGGCCGACGACCCGGCACCGGCGCGCCGCCAGCAACGGGAGGAGGGCTCGGATGAACAATGCGCGTTTTGACGAGGCGCTGACCGACGTTTCGAAGGTCTATGCGCATCCCGCCGAGATCGTATCCGCCGAGGACCTGTCGCAGCAGCAGAAGGTGAAGCTGCTGCGGCAATGGGAGTTCGACCTGCGCGAAAACCTGGTCGCCTCGGAAGAGAACATGACCGCGACGGCGCCGGAGGGTCATTCCGCCGAGCTGCTGCGCGGGGTGCGCAAGGCCCTGATCGGCCTGGGCGCCGACAACCACAAGGAAGAGGCCGCGGCGCCCACCAAGACCGGCGGCGCGTAGCCGCGGCACCGGGGCGGCGTTCCCCGCGCCCGAAGAGCGCGGGGAACTTCGCTTGCGCCGGCGGATTTCTACATACGACTTACGCATTTCCCGACGAAGGAGAAGGACAGATGGCACAGGCTGCAAGCGACTTCGACGTTCTGCGCGACGACATCGCCGCCTTGAAGAAGCAGATGGCGGAGCTGGTGCGCCATGGCGCGGCGGCGGCGCGGCATCAGGCCGAGGACCTGAAGGACCTGCCGGAGCGCGGCGCGGAATCGCTGCGCGAGCAGGTGCGCGAATCGCCGCTCGCCAGCATCGCCATCGCCTTCATCGCCGGCTCGATCGTCGCCCGCCTGCTGCGCTAGGCGCGGACGATGGAATCGCTGCTTCGCCTGGCCCTGGTCGCGGCCGCCGGCGCCGGCGCCGGCGGCCTGCAGCGCGCCGGCCGGCGCCTGGTCGTCTGCGCGGCGGTGGCGCTGGCGATCGCCCTGGTCGCGGCGGGGGCGATCGGATGCTTCGCCGCGGCCGGCTGGTACGCGCTGCTGCCGCAGGTCGGGCCCGCCTGGGCCGCATTGATCATCGGCCTGGCGCTCGCCGTGGTCGCGGCGGCGCTCTGGGCGATCAGCGAGCGGCGGTACCGCCGCCTGCCGCCGCCCGGCAACGGATTGCTGGATGCGCTGCCGCTGGCGGCCGCGCAAGCGTCGAACATCGACCTGCGCGGGCTGCTGTCGCGCAATGCCGGCAGCGTGATGCTCGCCGCCTTCGCCGCCGGCATGTTCCTCAACCGCCGGCGCTAAGAGCCTCGCCGGCTACGCGCGCGCGACCTGGGGCAGCTCCTTCACGTCGGCGCCGCCGAGGCGCGCCGCGGCGGCCTCCCAGCTCACCAGGTTCTTCAGGAACACGTCGACGAAGCCTTCGCGGCGATTCTGATAGTCGAGATAGTAGGCATGCTCCCAGACGTCGCAGCCGATCAGCGTCGTCTTGCTTTCGGCCATCGGCGACATCGCGTTGGCGGTCCCGATCACCGCGAGGCGGTTGCCTTCCGAGATCAGCCAGACCCAGCCGCTGCCGAACTGATCGACCGCGGTCTTCTTGAAGAGATCGACGAAGCCTTCGTAGCCGCCGAAGGAGACGTCGATCAGATGCGCGAGATTGCCCTGCGGCTGGCCGCCGCCGTTCGGCGTCATCGACTCCCAGAAGAAATCGTGGTTCCAGACCTGGCCCGCATTGTTGAAGATCTTCTTCGGCCGCGCGCCGCGCTGACCGGCGAGATCGCGCACCAGATCGTGCAGCGTCTTCTTCTCCAGCGGCGTGTTGGCGACGAGATCGTTCAGCTTGTCGACGTAGGCCTTGTGGTGCTTGCCGTAGTGGAACTGGATCGTCCGGGCCGACATGTGCGGCTCGAGCGCGTTCTCGGCGAAGGGCAGGGGCTTCAATGAGTACGTCATGGGGGTGCTCCACAATGTCAGTTGGTCGGGGCGGGATGAATCGCGCGCGCCGCCGCTTCCCCTGCTCTAGCAAGCCGCCGGAGCGCCGATGGTTCCGCCGGATGCGCATCCGAATCCGCCGCGCAATCTTGAGGCGACGACCCAGGAACCGCGCCCGCGCGCACCGGTTGAAATCGCCGAGTGCCGTTGGGCGCTCCGATGACACCCGCACGCCTGCAATGAATGGAGGACACGATGAACAAGGACCAGGCCGCCGGCAGCTGGAAAGAGCTGAAGGGCAAGCTGAAGCAGCAATGGGGCAAGCTCACCGACGATGATCTCACCGTCCTCGAAGGGGCGTCCGACGAGCTGTCGGGCCGCATCCAGAAGCGCTACGGCATCGCCAAGGAGGAAGCCCAGGAGCAGATCGACGCCTTCCGGAAGACCAACCAGGACCTCGTCTCGAACTGGTAGCGGTCCAGCCGGGACACGAGAGAAAAGGGGCGCCTTCCGGCGCCCCTTTTGCTTTGCCCCTCCTGCCGGCGCTCCTAAACCGGCGCTCCTAAACCGGCGGGGGCGGCGCGCGGCCGCGCACGAGATAGATGAGGCTGCTCACCACGAACAGCACGACGAAGATGTAGAACAGGATCTGAGCGATGCCCGCGGACGCGATGGCCAGGCCGGTGAAGCCGAACAGCCCGGCGATCAGCGCGACCACGAGAAAAACGAGAGCCCAACCCAACATCGGCAATACTCCTCTCATGGCTGGTCGAGCACGGCCGTGCGAGAAGCACAGGGTGCTACGGACCAAACACGACATTCGGAGAGCGGTTCCCGCGGGCGCCGCTATGCCCCCTTCGAGGTCAAATGAGCCTCGGCATATGTGGTTATTCTCGGAGCGCCGCCGCATTCACGACATTACCTCGAAATCGCCCCGAGATTGCCGTGATGGGTTATCGCAACGTTCCTTGATTGCTACACCATGGTGCAGGCTGCAAATGCTGCCGAGTTGATCGGGCAGCATCCGGCTCGCATAGTTCCTCCGCGCCTCGGTCCAACTCGATTCGAAAACATCCGGGTCGAAAAACATCCGGGCTCTCTTCGGCGCAAAACGATGGCAGCGAAGAACGGAAGGTGATGCGGGCGATGCGCCCGCGGATGTCGCCGGCAACGACCGGTGGCTGGATCGCCAACTACGTCGGCCGCGCGCCGACCTGACGATGGAGCGGCGAACGCAGGGGACCCGCTCAACAAAACAGCGTGACGGAATTCGCCGCCACGCATGATGTCAACGCGTCTGACTTCGGTTGGGCCAACCTCGAGAGGTCGTGCTATGGAACGGATCGACAGTTCCCGGCAAGTGGATTCGACGTCCAGCGAATCCGCGGATACGCAGCCGACAGCCAACGACACCAACATCGAACGCCGCTTCACCGAAGTGAGCGCCGCGGTGGTCGAGCACCTGCCGCACCTGCGCGCTTTCGCGCGCTCGCTCTCCTCCAGCCGGGACCAGGCCGACGACCTGGTGAGCGAAGCCGTGGCCCGCGCCCTGGCCTCGGCGCATCAGTTCCGGCCGGGCACCAACTTCAAGGCCTGGATCTTCACCATCCTGCGCAACGCCTTCTATACCGAGGGCCGCAAGCGCTGGAACCGCGTGGTGACGCTCGACGACAACGTCTATCACCAGCCGTCGGTCGGCCCGACGCAGGAGGATTCCCTGTCCTTCTGCGATTTCCGCCGCGCCTTCATCCAATTGAGCCCGCGCCAGCGCGAGGTGCTGATGCTGGTCGGCAACAGCGACCTCAGCTACGAGGAAGTGGCCGCGCAATGCCACTGCCCGGTCGGCACGGTGAAGAGCCGCGTCTCGCGCGCGCGGCTCGACCTGAGGCGGCTGCTCGAGGATGAGGAGATGGCACAGCCGCGGCGCGACGTCCCGCCGATCGCCGAGGCCAACCTCACCGAGGCGCTGAGCGTCGCCGGGGTCCGGCGCAGCCGCCGCAAGCGCGGCGAGTCGCGCCTCATCAACTGAGCCGCATTTCCACCTGACTCGGGTGTGCTACAAGGCGGGCTGCGAATCGCCCCTGCGGAGCCCGCCTTGGATTCTGGATCGGCACGTGCCGCCTTGGCCGGCCTTGCCCAACCCGGCCTCACCTTGCCCGATCTGCCGCCGGCCCTGGCCCTGACCGGCCTCGGCCTGGCGGTCGCCGTCGCCGTCCTCTATCGCTTCGCCGGCATCGGCCGCTGGCGCCGCTACGGCATGCCGGGTGCGCTCGCGACCGGTGCCGCGCTCGGCGGCGCCGCGGCGCTGGCGGCCGCGCCGCTGTGGCTGGCGCTGCCGCGGCTCGCCGGTCCGCTCTCGGCGCTGAATGCCGCCGCGGCGTTCGAAGCAGCGCTGCTGGCACCGCTGGCGGCGCTGACGCTCGGGCCCGCGACCGGGCTGGCCGCGGCGGGAGCGGCGATCGTCGTTCTGCTGGCGGTCACGCTCGGGGCCGCCTGGCCGGCGGCGCTGCTCCTCGCCCTCGTCGTGTCGCTCGGCGTGCTGGTGATCCGCCAGGACCTGGCGCCGCTCAACCTGTGGATCGACTGGCGCTGGGCGCGCCGCAGCGGCGGCGCCGAACCGCTCGATGCCGCCGCGCCGGGCGAATGGCAGGCCTCGGTCATCGGCATCGCGCCGGCATTGCTGCTGCCGCCGATGCTGTCGGAGTCCTCGCCGGCCGGCTGGCTGGTCGGCGCGCTGGCCGTCGCCCTGCACATCCCGGCCTTCCGCCTGGTGCGCCAGCTGGTCCATGGCGGGCCGGACGCGATCCTCCCCAGCGGCTTGATCGCCGAGACAGGCGAGGATCGCGCCTCGATCACGCCGCTCCTGGCGCGCATCATCGCCGAGCTGCCCGAAGGCATCGCGGTCTTCGACGAGAACGACCGGCTGCTGGCCTGCAACGGGCAGTACCGCGCGCTCAACCGCGATCTCTCCGGCGATCTCGAGCCGGGCGCCGCCTATGCGGCGCTGCTGCGCGCCGAGATCGACCGGCGCCGTCAGGCCGATCCGGGCGGGTCCGATCCGCCCGCGGCGCTGAACGAGGCGCTGAACCGGCATCGCGCCCTGCCATGGCGCCTGGAGCAGCCGCGCGCCGATGGAAGCTGGGTGCAGATCCAGGAGCAGCGCGTGGCCGATGGCGGGACCCTGCGGATCATGCGGGACATCACGGCGAACAAGCAGCGCGAGCTGCAATTCGCCGAGCTGGCCCAGCGCAACGCGGTGCTGGCGAGCACCGTCGCCTCGGTGACCAGCGGCATCGTGATCTGCGACGCGACCCTGCCCGACCAGCCGATCGTGTTCGTCAACGCGGCCTTCACCCGGATCACCGGCTACAGCGCGGCCGAGGCGATGGGCCGCAACTGCCGCTTCCTGCAGGGTCGCGACACCGATCGCGAGACGGTGGAGCGGATCCGGCGCGCGATCGCCACCGGCCGCGCGGTCACCGCGACGATCCGCAACTACCGCAAGGACGGCAAGACCTTCTGGAACGAGATCAACATCAGCCCGCTGCGGGACGAGAGCGGGCGGCTGATCCATTTCGTCGGCATCGTGCAGGACGTCACCAACCGCATCCGCACCGAGGAGAACCTGCGCGAGGCCAAGACCCAGGCCGAGGTCGCGAGCCGCGCCAAGTCCGAATTCGTCGCCAGCGTCAGCCACGAGCTGCGCACCCCGCTCAACGCGATCCTGGGCTTCTCCGAGGTGATGCAGCTCGGGATCTTCGGGCCTTTGGGCGCCCCGCAATATGGGATCTACGCCAAGGACATCCATGCCAGCGGCCGGCTGCTGCTCGACATCATCAACGACATCCTGGACATCTCGAAGATCGAGGCCGGGCGGATGGAGCTGTTCCCCGAGGCGGTCGGCGCCGGCGAAGTCTTCGAATACTGCCTGCGCCTGGTCTCCGGCCGCGCCCAGGCGAGCGGCGTGACGCTGCGCCCGGAGATCCCCGAGACGCTGCCGCAGATCTGGGTGGATCCGCGGGCGATCCGGCAGATCCTGAACAACCTGCTGACCAATGCGATCAAGTTCACGCCCAAGGACGGCACGATCACCGTGGGCGCCCGGCCGGCCGGCGCCGAGGCGGTCGAGATCACGGTCCGGGACACCGGCATCGGCATCGCCGCCAAGGACATCCCGAAAGTGCTGGAGCCCTTCGGGCAGGCGGACAATCCGCTGTCGCGGCGCCAGCAGGGCACCGGGCTCGGCCTGCCGATCGTCAAGGCGCTGGTCGAGATGTCGGGCGGCACCTTCGCCCTGGAAAGCGAGCCGGGCAAGGGCACCACGGTCACGGTGCGCCTGCCGGTCGCCCGCGGGATGGGACCAAGAACCTGATCCGGTTATCGATGATCCGGGGCCCGGCCGGACGGGCCTCCCCGCTTCCTGGACTTGGTTGCCAGCCCTCTGTTATCGTTCATTGTTTTGCAGCGCGGCAGAGGCGGTTGGCAGCTCCATGGCAGACCATCCGAGATGGAACCTCGAGGATTGGCGCAAGCTCGCGACCAGCGAGCTGAAGGGCGCCGATCCGACGACCCTCGACTGGGTGACGCCCGAGGGTCTTCGGGTGAAGCCGCTCTATACCGCGGCCGATCTCGAAGGGCTGGAGACGATGGGCGCGCTGCCCGGCCTGCCGCCCTATACCCGCGGCCCCAGGGCCACGATGTATGCCAACCGGCCGTGGACCATCCGGCAATATGCGGGCTTCTCGACGGCGGAGGAATCGAACGCGTTCTACCGCGAGAACCTGAAGCGCGGGCAGATGGGCCTCTCGGTCGCCTTCGACCTCGCCACCCATCGCGGCTATGACAGCGACCATCCGCGCGTCGTGGGCGACGTCGGCAAGGCCGGCGTCGCGATCGATTCGGTCGAGGACATGAAGATCCTGTTCGACGGCATCCCGCTCGACAAGATGTCGGTCTCCATGACCATGAACGGCGCGGTGCTCCCGGTGCTGGCGAGCTTCATCGTCGCCGGCGAGGAGCAGGGCGTCGCGCAGCAGAGACTCTCCGGCACCATCCAGAACGACATCCTCAAAGAGTTCATGGTGCGGAACACCTATATCTATCCGCCCGAGCCTTCGATGCGCATCGTCGCCGACATCATCGAATACACGGCGAAGAACATGCCGAAGTTCAACTCGATCTCGATCTCCGGCTATCACATGCAGGAGGCCGGGGCGACCGCGGTGCAGGAGCTGGCATTCACGCTGGCCGACGGGCTGGAATACGTGCGCGCCGCCTTGTCCAAGGGCCTCAAGGTCGACGAGTTCGCGCCGCGCCTCTCCTTCTTCTTCGCGATCGGCATGAACTTCTTCATGGAGGTGGCGAAGCTCCGCGCGGCGCGCTTCCTCTGGGCCAAGCTGATGCGGCAGTTCGATCCGAAGGACGCGCAGTCGCTGGCGCTGCGCACCCATTGCCAGACCTCGGGCGTGTCGCTGACCGAGCAGGACCCCTACAACAACGTGATCCGCACCACGATCGAGGCGATGGCCGCGGTGCTGGGCGGCACGCAGTCGCTGCACACCAACTCCTTCGACGAGGCGATGGCGCTGCCGACGCCGGCGAGCGCCGCGATCGCCCGCGCGACCCAGCTCGTGATCCAGGAGGAGAGCGGCATCCCGCACGTGATCGACCCCTTGGGCGGCAGCTACTACGTCGAGCACCTGACCGCGAGCCTCGCCAAGGCGGCGCAGGAGCTGATCGACGAGGTGGAGAAGCTCGGCGGCATGACCAAGGCGGTCGAAAGCGGCATGCCGAAGCTCCGCATCGAGGAAGCCGCGGCCCGGCGCCAGGCCCGGGTCGATCGCGGCGAAGAGGTGATCGTCGGCGTCAACAAGTACCGGTCCGGCGACACCCACGACATCGACATCCTGGACGTGGACAACGCCAAGGTGCGCGAGGCGCAGATCGCGCGGCTCAACCGGGTGAAGGCCGCGCGGGACGCCGGCGCGGTCACCGCTTCGCTCAACGCGCTGTCCAACGCGGCGGCCGCGAACAGCGGCAACCTGCTGGAGCTTTCGATCGCGGCGATGCGCGCGCGGGCGACCCTGGGCGAGGTGTCGAGCGCGCTCGAGCAGGTGTTCGGGCGGCACAAGGCGGAGATCCGCTCGGTCGCCGGCGTCTACGGCGCGGCCTATCACGACGACCCGGACTTCCAGATGATCCAGCGCAAGGTCCAGGACTTCGCCCGCGACGAAGGCCGCCGGCCGCGCCTGCTGGTGGTGAAGCTCGGCCAGGACGGCCATGACCGCGGCGCCAAGATCATCGCCACCGCCTTCGCCGATATCGGCTTCGACGTCGATGTCGGGCCGCTGTTCCAGACGCCGGAGGAAGCGGCGCGCCAGGCGATCGAGAACGACGTCCACGTGATCGGCGTCTCGTCCCAGGCGGCCGGGCACAAGACGCTGGTGCCGCAATTGATCGCGGCGCTCAAGCAGGCGCAGGCCGACGACATCCTGGTGGTGGCGGGCGGCGTCATCCCGGCACGGGATTACGAGGCGCTGACCAAGGCAGGGGTGGCGGCGATCTTCGGCCCCGGGACCAACATCCCGAAGGCCGCGTCGGAGATTCTGAAGCTGATCCATCGGCGGCGGAAAGCCGCAGAGTAAGGCCGATGGATGACGGCCCGGCCGCAAGGCCGCGGCGTCCAAGAAACCATTTTGCAGTCTGGGGGCGGACGCGCGTCTCATGAACATCGGCAATCGCACGCATCGCATCGCTGGAATCGTCAGCGCCGTCGCCAGCCTGGCCTGGGCCGTGCTCTGGATCGGCTACATCGCCTATTCGCTCGGCCTCGACACCCTGCCGTCCCTGCCGCCCGACGTGACCGCGCCGATCGTCTTCATGCTGTTCCTGCCGCCGGTCCTCGTCTGGGTCGTCGTCAGCTACTGGACCCGCGGCCGCGATCTCGCCGAGCAGACCGAGAGCATCAACCGCCAGCTCGAGCGCCTGACCGTCGCCGACGGCCAGGCGACCGAGCGCGTGAACCAGGTGGCCGGCGCCCTGAAGCGCCAGAGCGCCGAGGTCGAGCGTGCCAGCGCCCAGGCGGCGCAGGCGCTGGAGAGCATCCGCAAGCAGTTCGAGGACCAGGCCAGGGAACTGGAGAGCGCCGCCAAGGCCGCCGACGTGCAGTCGCTGACGCTCGAGGCGCGCATCGCCGAGCAGCGCCGCAACCTCGGCGAGCTCGCCAACGCGGTGGACCGGCAGAAGGAGCTCTTGAGCCTGGTCGCCGCCGAGCAGGCCAAGGCGATCCGCGGCGCCGCCGACGAGGCGGCCAAGCACGTCGCCGAGGCCTTCGACGCCAGGGGCACCGAGATCGAGGGCGTGATCGACCGCATCCTTGAGCACGGCAACATCGTCCAGGACGCCGTCGAGAAGCAGGTGGACGCGCTCCGGGTCGGCGCGCGGGCGGCGGCGGCCGATCTCGAGCGCGAGGGCGACGAGATCGTGCAGCGGATCGACGCCGTCACCGAAGGCCAGCGCAAGCAGGTGCAGCAGCTCCTGGACACGACCGAGCGGCTGTCGGGCTCGTTCAGCGGCGTGGCCGAGGCCGCGGTGTCGCGGGTCGGCGGCATCGCCGACAGCTTGAGCCAGCGCTTCGGCGAGCGGATCGAGGCGATCCAGCGCGCCGGCGGCGAGGCCGAGGCGGCGCTGCAGAAGGCCGTGCGCAGCAAGATCGACGAGACGCATGCCCAGGCCGAGACGCTGGTCGCCGAGCTCGAGAAGAAGCTGGCGGCGATTTCCGCCAGCCGGGGCGAGATCGCCACGGCCGAGGCCGAGCTGCGCGACCTCCTGGAGCGCCATTCCGGCGCGTTGACCGAGCGCAGCCGGGAGACGCTCGCCGCCCTGAAGCAGCAGATCACCGACGAGCTCGGCAACATCACCGAAGCGGTCGGCGCGACCGAGGCCAAGCAGCGCGAGTTCGACGCGATCCTCGGCCGCCATGTCGAGGCGCTGAGCGCCGCGGCCGCGGAGAACGTGCGCGCGGTGACGGCGGCGACCAATGCCGAGCGCGAGCGGCTGGACCAGGCGCTGACCGACGCCGAGGAGCGCCATCGCGCGCTCTCCGAGGTGATGGGCCGCCAGCGCGACGCCATGGTGACGGGCGCCGAGGAAGCGGCGCAGCGCTTCGCCGCCACGCTGAAGCGGCACCAGGAGATGACCGCCGCCAACTCGACGGCGATCGTCGCCGACATGATGCGCAAGACCGGCGACGTGCAGCGCGCGATCCGCGACCAGGGCGACGGCATCATCACCGCGGTCCGCGGCCTGGCCGACGATTTCGGCGGCTCGCTCAACCGGATCCTGGACCAGATCGCGAGCTCGACCGAGCGCGCCCAGGCCGACAACGCGGCGCTGGAACAGGCGAGCCGGGCGCAGATCGAGCGCATGAGCCATGCCGCCGATATCGGCGCCCAGCAGTTCCGCCAGTCGCTGAGCGAGATGCTGGGCCAGCTCGACGGCTTCATCAAGACGCTGACCTCCAAGGTCAGCGAGCACAACACCGCGATCAAGTACACGATGCGCACGGAGTCCGAGGAGTTCGCCGCCAGCGCCGAGCGCGCGGCCCAGCTCTTCGGCCGGCGCATCAACGAGGTCTCGCAGCAGATCGACGGCGCGACCGAGACGGTGCGCCAGCGCACCGAGGGCCTGCAGGAGGCGGCGCAGGCGCAGGGCGAGCGCCTGGCCAGCGCCGCGGCGGAAGCCGGCGCCCGGTTCCGCGCCGAGATCGACCTGCACGAGAAGCGCCTGCTCTCGATCAACGACGCGGCGACCACCCAGGCACGCTCCCTGGCGGAAGCGGTCGACGGCCTGGCGGGCAAGCTCGCCACGGCGGCGGAGCAGGTCGGCGAGCGCTTCGGCAAGCGGATCGGCATGGAGCAGGAGAGCCTGACCCGGCTCTCGGAGGCGGCCGACCGCCGCGCGCTCACGCTGCAACAGGAGAGCGCCGCGCAGTCCGAACGCCTCACCCAGGCGATCGAGGACCTGATGGCCCGGTTCGGCCAGCGCGTGGCGGAGCTGAGCGGCGAGGTCGATCGCCAGGGCGGCCGGCTCGGCGACCAGGCCAACGCCGCCTCGGACCGCCTGAAGGAGCGCATCGAGCAGCAGATCCGCGCGCTGGGCGAGGTCTCGGCCGGCATCGGTCGGCGCGCCGACGAGATCGACCAGCTCCTGCGCAGCGAGAGCGAGCGCCTGGCCGCGACGACCGCGGAGACCGGCGAGCGGTTCCGCGGCATCTTCGCCGACGAGAGCCTGCGCCTCGGCGAGCGCGCCACCGCATCGGCGGCGCTGCTGAAGGAGCGGATCGACGCGGAGATCGCCGCCTTGCACGACCTCGCGCGCCATGTGGGCGAGCGGGCCGACGAGACCGACCAGCTGATCCGCGCCGGCGGCGACCGCGTCGCCGCGGCGGCGAGCGCCGTGCAGGACGGCTTCCGCGCGACCTTCACCGCCGAGACCGAGCGGCTGGACCGCCATGCGAGTGCCGCGGCCGAGCAGCTCAAGGAGAGGATCGAGGCGCAGGTCGCGGCGCTGGAGGCGCTCGTCGCGCGAATCGGCGAACGCTCCGGCGAGACCGACCGGCTGATCGAGGGCGGCGGCGAGCGGATCGCGGCGGCGGTCAACGTCGCGCAAGGCGCGCTGCGCGACCTGTTCGGCACCGAGAGCGAGCGGCTGGACCAGCGCGCGACCGCGGCCGCCGAGCTGCTGAAGCAGCGCATCGAGGCGCAGGTCGCGGCGCTGGACACCCTGGTGACGACGGTCGGCCTGCGTTCCGACGAGACCGACCGGCTGATCCGGGCCGAGAGCGAGCGGATGGCGAGCGCCACCGGCGCCGCCCACGAGAGCCTGCGCGCCACTTTCGCGGCGGAGACCGCCGAGCTCGGCGCGCGGTCGAGCGCCGCCGCCGAAGAGCTGAAGCAGCGCATTGCCGCGCAGATCGAGGCGCTGGACGCGCTGTCGAACTCCGTGCGCGAGCGTGCCGAGGCCACCGACCAGGCCGTGCTCCAGGGCGGCGAGCGCGTCGCGGCGGCGGCCGGCGCCGCGCAGGACGGCTTCCGCGCCACCTTCGCCGCCGAGACCGAGCGGCTGGACCGGCATGCCAGTGCCGCCGCCGACCAGCTCAAGCAGCGGATCGATGCGCAGATCCAGGCGCTCGACGCCCTGGTGGACGGGATCACGCAGCGTTCCGACGCCACCGATCACCTGATCCGCAACGAAGGCGTGCGGCTGACCGCCGCCTCCGAGGCGGCGGGCGATCTGTTCCAGGCGGCGCTCAACCGCCAGGCGGAGATCCTGCGCGGTCTCGCGAACGAGCTCACCGGCCAGACGGAATCGGTCGCGACGCGCACCGCCGAGATCGGCGCCGCCGCCAAGGCCGAGGCCGAGAAGCTGGTCGCCTCGGTCGCCGAGGGCGCCGCGCGCTTCAGCGCCGCGGCCAAGGAGCATGCGAGCGAGCTGGCGGGAGCCGGCGCCACCGCCGCCTCGGCCTTCCACGACCGCATCCGGGTCGAGGTCGAGGCGATCGAGGCCAGCCTGGCGAAGCTGCTGGAGCAGGGCGAGCACATGGCCGGCACCCATCGCGACCAGGCCGCCGCGCTCGCCGCCGCCGCCGGCGACGCGGCGACGCGCAGCGAGGAGATCCGCGGGCATCTCGCCGACCAGACCGGCCAGGCCCTGGCGGCGGGCGCCACGCTCGACCGGATGGCGGGCGAGGCCGGCCGCGCCCTGCAGGCGCATCTCGCCGAGCTCGCGCAGCGCGTGCCGGCGCTGATGCAGGCCCAGGCGGAAGGCATCAAGGAGGCGAGCGCCGCCGCGGCCGCCAGCGCGGAGGGCCTGAGCCAGACCTTGCGGCAACAGAATGCCGAGCTGGCCGACGCCCTTGAGAAGACCCACAACGCCACCCAAGTGATCCGGGAGGCCCTGGCAGCCCAGATCGGCGACATGACCGAGACCGCGCACCGCGTGACCGACGAAGCCCGCGCCATCGGCGCGGTGCTGCGCGGCGAGGTCGAATCCCTCGCCCAGGCGACCGGCAATGCCTCCGGCGCCGCGGCGCAGCTGCAGGAGGACATGCGGCGGCACGTGACCGAGCTCGACGCGGTCGCGCAGCGCGCGCTCAACGGCGCCGATCAGCTTCGCCAGAACGTGGAGCGCCAGGCCGAGCTGCTGCGCACCGCGAGCCGCGAGACCGGCGAGCGTTCGGCCGAGCTCGCCGAGCTCTACCACGTCCACGCCCAGCGCCTGGGCGAGGCCAGCGCGCTCGCCAGCAAGAGCCTGGACGAAGCCGGACAGACCATGCAGCGCCAGGCCGAGACGCTGAAGGACATGGTGGCCTCGGCCGCCGTCAACCAGCGCGGGCTTTCGACCGCGCTGGAGACGCACATGGCGTTGGTGGACAAGGCCGGCAAGCACGGCGAGCACGAGATCGTCAGCCTGACCCAGGGCCTCACCAGCATCGCGGAGCTGCTGCGCCGCACCACCTCGGACAGCGCCAAGCAGGCCGAAGAGGTGATCCAGTCCTTCCGCGAGGGCGCCGATGCGCTCTCCGAGGTCTCGCGCAAGGCGGCGCTGCAGGTGACCGGCGTCAAGCTCGCGGTCCACGAGCAGCTCGACGAGCTCTCGAAGATCTCCGACCAGGTCGGCAACCTCGCCAATTCGGTGCGCGAGCAGCTCCGCGCCCATGCCGCGGAGTTCGCCAGCATCTCCGGCTCGGCGCGCACCAGCGCCCAGAAGGCGCGCGACGACACGACCGAGATGCAGAGCATCATGCAGGTGCAGCTCGCCTCGATCGAGGCGGCGACCACCGAGATGAACCGGCAGCTCGGCCTGATCACCGCCGACGTCGATCGCCGGATCCGCGAGATGACCGACACCTCGATCCGCGCGGTGGCGCGGGCAGGCGGCATCGGCCAGGGCTTCGAGCAGCAGGCCGAGAAGCTGACCAAGCTCCTGACCGACGCCAACAAGCAGGCCGGCGAGCTCGGCGAGAAGTTCCGCCAGCAGAGCTCCGAGCTGAACAGCGCCTCGGCCATGGCGGTCGAGCGCATCGGCCAGCTGCGCGACACCCAGACCGTGGTCAGCCGCGATGCCTTCCTGAAGACCGCGAGCGCGATGATCGAGGAGCTGAACGGCATCGCCGTCGATATCCACGGCCTGCTCGACAGCGAGATCCCGGACGAGGTCTGGAAGCGGTATCGCGAGGGCGACCGCTCGGTCTTCGCCCGGCGCCTGTTCCGCAGCAAGGACAGCTATATCGTGCCGGCGCTGGAGCAGCGCTATCAGCGCGACGAGCGCTTCCGCGAGCTGGTGGACCGCTACATCCGCCGCTTCGAGACGCTGCTCGGCCAGTCGCAGCCGGTCGATCCGGAATCGGTCCTGTCCGCCGCCTTCATCACCGCCGATGTCGGCAAGCTCTACCTGATCCTCGCCAAGTCGCTGGGCCGGGCAGTGGAGCACTGAGGCTTGCAGCCAGCCCGCACGGTATTTCCAGTTTCAGCTCGTCACCCCGAGGCTCGGCCTTGGCATGACGATGCGAGCGCGGTCCGTGGCTGACCGCAACGCCCCCGGCACCGCCGCCTCGCTGAAGGGCCTGCTGCCCTATCTCTGGCCGAAGGGCGAGCCGGAGCTGAAGGCCCGCGTGGTCCTGGCCTCCGCCGCGCTGGTAATCGCCAAGGTCGCCAACGTCTACGTGCCGGTCATCTTCAAGCACATCATCGACGGGCTGGGCCATCCGGGAACGCTCGCCGCCCTGCCGCTCGGCCTGCTCGCGGCCTACGGCCTCGCCCGGATCGCGGCGCAGGCCTTCGCCGAACTGCGCGACGGCATCTTTGCCAAGGTGGCGCAGCGCGCGATCCGGACCCTGGCGCTGAAGACCTTCCGGCACCTGCACGCGCTCTCGCTCAGCTTCCATCTCGAGCGGCAGACGGGCGGCCTCAACCGCGCGATCGAGCGCGGTGCGAAAGGCATCGAGTTCCTGCTTTCCTTCCTGCTGTTCAACGTGATCCCGACCCTGGTCGAGATCGGCCTGGTCGCGGTGATCCTCTGGGCGCTCTACGACTGGCGCTTCGCGGTCATCACCGTCGTCACGATCGCGCTCTACATCACCTACACGCTGACCGTCACCGAATGGCGGATCAAGCTGCGGCGGCAGATGAACGAGAGCGACCAGTCCGCCAACACCAAGGCGGTGGACAGCCTGCTCAACTTCGAGACCGTCAAGTACTTCAACAACGAGGAGCACGAGGCGCGGCGCTATGACGAGGCGCTGAAGGTCTACGAGACGGCCGCCGTGCGATCCCGGGTCTCGCTGTCGGCGCTGAACATCGGCCAGGTCTTCATCATCGCGATCGGCTCGACCTTGATCATGGCGCTGGCCGCGGCCGGCGTGATCTACGGCGATCAGGGGCGGCACCTGACGGTGGGCGACGTGGTGCTGGTCAATGCCTATCTGATGCAGCTCTATCTGCCGCTGAATTTCCTGGGCACGGTCTATCGCGAGATCCGGCAGTCGCTGATCGACATGGAGGCGATGTTCGCGCTGCTCGCGGTCGGGGCCGCGATCGAGGACAAGCCGGACGCCAGGCCGCTCGCCGTCACCGCCGGCGAGGTCAGGTTCGAGAACGTCGCCTTCGGCTACGACCCGCGCCGGCCGATCCTCAAGGGCATCAGCTTCACCGTCGGGCCGGGCGAGACCATGGCCATCGTCGGCCCCTCGGGCGCCGGCAAGTCGACCATCTCGCGGCTGCTGTTCCGCTTCTACGACGTGGATCGGGGACGCATCCTGATCGACGGCCAGGACATCCGCGACGTGACGCAGAAATCGCTGCGCGCCGCGATCGGCATCGTCCCGCAGGACACCGTGCTCTTCAACGATACGGTCGAGTACAACATCGGCTACGGCCGGCCGGGCGCCACCCGCGCCGAGATCGAGACCGCGGCCCATCTCGCGCATATCCACGATTTCGTGGCCGGGCTGCCCGACGCCTACGCGACCAAGGTCGGCGAGCGCGGATTGAAGCTGTCGGGCGGCGAGAAGCAGCGCGTGGCGATCGCGCGCACCATCCTGAAGTCGCCGCCCATCCTGCTGTTCGACGAGGCGACCTCGGCGCTCGATTCCCGCACCGAACGCGAGATCCAGTCGAACCTGACGGAGATCTCGCGGCGGCGCACGACCCTGATCATCGCGCACCGCCTGTCGACCGTGATCCATGCCGACGAGATCATCGTGCTGGAGGACGGCCGCATCGCCGAGCGCGGCCGCCACGAGGCGCTGCTGGCGCAGAACGGCCGCTATGCCGCGATGTGGCGCCGCCAGCAGGAAGCGATCGACCAGCCGGAGGCGGCGCTCGCCGTGCCGGCGAAGTGAGCGCCACCCGCGCCCTCGCCGATCGGGTGACCGCGGGCGACCGCCGGGCGCTCGCGCGGGCGATCACGCTCGTCGAATCGACGCGGGCGGATCATCGCGACGAGGCCGAGGCGCTGCTGGAAGCGGTGCTGCCGAAGACCGGCAAGGCCTTGAGGATCGGCATCACCGGCGCGCCGGGCGTCGGCAAGTCGACCTTCACCGAAGCCTTCGGGCTGACGCTGATCGAACGCGGCAAGCGGCCGGCGGTGCTGGCGGTGGACCCGAGCTCCCGGCGCTCCGGCGGATCGATCCTCGGCGACAAGACCCGCATGGCCGAGCTCGCGAAACGCAGCGAGGCCTTCATCCGGCCGTCGCCGTCGGGCATCGGCAGCGACGGCGCGAGCTTCGGCGGCATCGCGCGGCGAAGCCGCGACGTCCTGTTGCTCTGCGAGGCGGCGGGCTTCGACCCGATCCTGGTGGAGACCGTCGGGGTCGGCCAGTCCGAGACGGCGGTCGCGGAGATGACCGACCTCTTCCTGCTGCTGCTGATGCCGGCGGCCGGCGACGACCTCCAGGGCATCAAGCGCGGCATCATGGAACTCGCCGACCTCATCCTGATCAACAAGGCGGACGGCGCGCTGGAAGCCGCGGCCGGGCGCACCGCCGCCGACTACGCCCACGCCCTGCGGCTGATGCAGCCGCGGCACCGCGCCTGGAACGCCGAGGTGCTGCGCTGCTCGGCCTTGACCGGTGCCGGCATCGCGGCGGCCTGCGACAAGGTGCAGGCGTTCGGCCGCGCCCTCCAGGAGTCCGGCGAACTCACGGCGCAACGCCGCAGCCAGGCGGTCCTCTGGTTCAACCGCGAGCTCAGCCTCGCGGTCATGGATCGGCTCGCCGGCGATCCCGATCTGGCGCAGCGCTTCAAGGCGCTGGAGCGCCAGGTCGCCGAGGGTGCCGTCACGCCCGGGGCTGCGGCGCGGCGGATCCTGGCCTCGTGGCGCACCTGAAATTCGAATCCAGTCTTCCGGAATACCGCTGATCCTATCGATTTTAGGCAGAAATTCCGAACCGTCTTAATGCCTGAATAACCGCTGACCGCGCAGACTCCTGCATTGATCTTCATCTGCTGTCGGGGAGTCCTTCGATGAAAGTCCGCTTGGGCGTTGCAAGCAAGCTCGCGGTGGCGGTCTCGCTGTTCATCGTGCCGGTCGTGGTGCTGCTCTACCTGCTCTATGACTCGCAGCAGATCGCGATCGACTTCGGCGACAAGGAAAAGGTCGGCAACGACTACCTGACGGCGCTGCGCCCGGTCCAGGCGGCGCTGGTCGACGGCAAGACCCGGATCGATCCGGCGGCGCTCAAGGCGGCGGTGGCCAAGGCGGAGGCCGATTTCGGCGCCGAGATGGGCTCGGCCGACCAGGCCAAGGCCGCCGAGGATGCGCTCGACGGCAAGGACCCCCGCGACACCGCGGCGCTGCGCGCGCTGATCAACCAGGTCGGCAACAACTCCAACCTGATCCTCGACCCCGATCTCGACAGCTACTACGTGATGGATCTCGTGCTGCTGAAGCTGCCCGAACTGCTGGATTCGGTGCACAAGACGGCGCAATACGCCGACGGCAAGGCCGGCGCCGACAAGCTCGAGATGAAGGACATGGCGCAGTTCCTTCAGCTGATCGGCAGCCTGCAATTCACCTTGGACGGCGCGAAGGGCTCGCTCGGCTATGCCTATGACGGCAACCAGAGCGGCAACGAGCCGCGCGACCTGAAGGAACGGATCGATCCCACGGCGCAGGCGATGTTCGGCGCGATCGGCACGCTGATCGATGCCTTCAATGCCTCGACGCTGGCGGGCGGCGACGTGCCGCTCAAGGCCGGCGGCTTCGACGCGCTGGAAGCGGGGGCGCGCCAGGCGACGGTCGCCTTCTCCGACCAGGCGGCGGCCGCGATGAACATCCTGTTCGACCGGCGCATCCATAATTTCTGGGTCGATCGCTACGAGACCTTCGGCATCGCGATCGTCCTCTCGCTGCTGGCCTACGGCGTGGTGCAGGCGGCGATCCGCTTCATGGTGGTCCGCCCGGTCGGCGGCCTGACCGAAGCGATGCGCAGGCTCGCCCGGGACGACACGTCGGTCGACGTGCCGATGCAGAAGCGCGGGGACGAGTTGGGCGAGATGGCCCGCGCCGTCGGCCATTTCAAGCTCGGCATCGCCGAGCGCCTGGACCTCGAGGCCAAGGCGCGCGAGGCCGCCGCCAGGCGCGAGGAGACCTTCACCGCGATGCGCTCGATCGCCCACGGCTTCGACGAGGAGATCAAGCATGCCTTGGGCGAGATGGTGGACCGCACCGGCACGCTCAAGCACGCCTCGAACGTCATGGGCGACGCGGCGACGACCTCGGGCGACCGCTCGAGTTCGGTGGTGGAGATCGCCAATGTCGCGGCGGGCAACGCGCAGTCGATCTCGGCCGCGGTGGAGGAGCTCTCCGCCTCGATCGGCGAGATCGGACG
The DNA here is from genome assembly GCA_035548715.1 of Dongiaceae bacterium. Classification (GTDB taxonomy): domain Bacteria; phylum Pseudomonadota; class Alphaproteobacteria; order Dongiales; family Dongiaceae; genus Dongia. Next base: position 98,762 of record DASZSL010000110.1, on the reverse strand, counting down.
CCAGGTCCACGACGCCGCCGCCAGCGCCGAGGTCGCGGCCCAGGACGGCGCCAAGGCGGCCGAGATCGTCAGCGGCCTGACCCGGACCGCCGACAGCGTCGCCGGCATCCTCAACATCATCCGCGAGATCGCCGAGAACACCAATTTGCTGGCCTTGAACGCCACCATCGAGGCGGCGCGCGCCGGCGAGGCCGGCAAGGGCTTCGCCGTCGTCGCCAACGAGGTGAAGTCGCTGGCCAACCGCAGCGCGCGGGCGACCGAGGAGATTCGCGCCCAGATCCAGGCCGTGCAGGAGATTTCCGGCTCTGCGGCGAGCTCGATCTCGGAGATCGTCTCGAAGCTCAACTCGATCCACGCCTCCACGACCGGCATCGCCGCCTCGGTCAGCCAGCAGGATGCCGCCACCCACGAGATCGCCCGCAACGTGACCGAAGCCACCAAGCGGCAGCAGGAGATGGCGACCTTGGCGATCGACGTGAAAACCGCCGCCGAGAGCACCGGGTCGGAATCCTCGACCGTGCTGAAGGTCGCCTCCGAGGTCTCCGACAGCGCCGGCTCGCTCAAGGAGCGGGTGGACCGGTTCCTCACCGAGATGCTCTCGACCACGGAAGGGGATTCCCGGGCGGCCTGAGGCGGGGGGTGGAAGTCCCGCAAAACCTTGACGTTCCGGCAATAACCGCCTAAAAACCGCCCCCGACCGGCGGCAGAAGCCGCGCCCCCATGGTTGTCCCGGTGGCGCACCTGTCCCCAACCGATTGAGTTAAAAGGATTTCTATCATGGCGCGTCGCTGCGGCATCACCGGCAAGGGCGTTCAGGTCGGCAACAATGTCAGCCACGCCAACAACAAGACCAAGCGGCGCTTCATGCCGAACCTGCAGGCGACCCGCCTGCTCTCGGATGCGCTGGGCCAGCAGGTCCGGCTGCGCCTCACGGTCAACGCGATCCGCACCATCGAGCACAATGGCGGCCTCGACGCCTATCTGCTCGGCACCTCGGACGCCAAGCTGCCGGTCGATGCCCGCCGCCTGAAGCGCCGCATCGAGAAGGCCGCGGCCGCGAAGGCGGCGTAACAGGCTGCCGCGAAGGCCGCCTAACGCCTTCTTTCGTCTCCTTAAATTTCCAGGCCCCTGCGCCCGGCGCAGGCCAGCCGCTCGTCCTGTCGCAGTTGTGGACGGGATAGGCGCTCGCTAGATTCCCGGCATTCGGTTCCAGAATCCGCGCGTGAGACCATGCAACTGCCGGCCGACGCCCCGATCATCGGCGTGCCCATGTGCGTCAAGCACCTGGACAACCACAACTTCCATACCGTGGGAGAGAAATACCTCACCGCCATCGTCGAGGCGGCCGGGGGCTATCCCCTCTCCTTCCCGGCTTTGGGCGAGGCGATCGCGCCCGCGGCGCTGCTCGGTCATCTGGATGCGGTGCTCTTCACCGGCAGCCCCAGCAACGTCGCCGTGCACCACTATGGCGGCGGACCGGACCGCCCCGACAGCCCGCAGGATCCCGGCCGCGACGCGATCACCCTGCCCCTGATCCGCGAGGCGATCGCGCGCAACGTGCCGATCTTCTGCATCTGCCGCGGCTTCCAGGAGCTGAACGTGGCGCTCGGCGGCACGCTGCACACCGTGATCCACCAGCAGCCGGGCTTCGCCGATCACCGCGCCAAGACCGACGTGCCGTTCGACGAGATGTACGGCCCCGCGCATCGCGTCGACCTCACGCCGGACGGCGAATTCGCGCGCCTCATCGGCAAGACCGCGATCACCGTCAACAGCCTGCACTGGCAGGGCGTCGACCGCGTCGCCGATCGCCTGATCGTCGAAGGCCGCGCGCCGGACGGCGTCGTCGAGGCGGTGCGCGTGAAGGATGCGGGCTTCGCGCTCGGGGCGCAGTGGCATCCCGAGTTCCGCGCCACCGAGAACCCGGATTCGCTGCGGCTGTTCCAGGCCTTCGGCCAGGCGGCGCGCGCCCGCGCGGCTGCGCGCAAAGGCCGCACGCAAGCCGCGGCCTGAAACGCGATCAGCCCGAATCCGCGCCGTCACCTTTGCGTGAGATCTCCAGAATCGCGTGGATTCAGGCGATTAGAGCCATGCACCTGGACTCCTTCTGACATGCAAACAACTTGGCCCTTCGGCCTTGTAATCGGGTGTATTAACCTCATCTAACAGAACACTAGCAGTGGCTGCAGCCGCAATGGCTGTAGTTACCGGAAGCGGTCTCCCCCACCGCGACCGGACTCCGACAACGGAGTGTAGAACGCCCGGTCCTCCCCTGGCCGGGCGTTCGCTTTTGGGGCGAACGACGGCCGTGCGTGAGGCGCGAAAGCGCGTGCCGGGCGTTCGCTTTTGGGGCATATAGCAACGCTCTCAATCATCGGTCCCAGCGATGCGCATCGTCACCTGGAACATCAACTCGCTGCGTCTGCGCATGGAGCTCGTGCGCCGCTTCGTGCAGCAGGAGCAGCCCGACGTGCTCTGCCTGCAGGAGATCAAGGTCGACGACCCGCTGTTCCCGATGGAGGACGTGAAGGGCCTGGGCTTCGATCACGTCATCCATCACGGCATGAAGGGCTATAACGGCGTCGCCATCCTCTCGAAGCTGCCGCTCACCACCCGCGATCCGGAGAACTGGTGCAAGAAGAACGACTCGCGGCACGGCGTCGTGCTGCTGCCGGGAGACGTCGAGCTGCACAACTTCTATGTTCCGGCGGGCGGCGACATTCCCGACCCGAAGCTCAACGCGAAATTCGCGCACAAGCTCCAGTTCCTCGACGAGATGCGCGACTGGTTCAAGGCGCGCCGCAAGCCCAAGCACGCGATCATGGTCGGCGACCTCAACATCGCACCGCTGGAGAACGACGTCTGGTCGCACAAGCAGCTGCTGAAGATCGTCAGCCACACGCCGATCGAGGTCGAGAAGCTGGGCGAGGTGCAGCAGGCCGGCGGCTGGATCGACGGCGTGCGGCATTTCACGCCGGCGACCGAGAAGCTCTATTCCTGGTGGAGCTACCGCGCCGCCGACTGGACCAGGAACGACAAGGGCCGGCGGCTCGACCATGTCTGGGTCTCGCCGGCGATGAAGCCGAGGCTGAAGGCGGCCAGGATCCTCAAGGACGCCCGCGGCTGGGCGCAGCCGAGCGACCATGTGCCGGTGATGGTCGACCTGGCCTGATCGGGAAATCAATCCCGCCAAGGGCATAGCCTTTCCCTGCCGGGACCGCCGGTAAAGCAAAATTAGGAATTTTTCCGGCATGCTGGGGCATGGCCGTGCTCGATCCCACCCCGGAATCCGCCGCCGCGCCCGCGCCGTTCGAGGCCGGGCGCCACGGACCGGCGCGGCCGCGCCGCATCTGGCGGCCGGCGGTGCTGCTGTTCGGAACGGCGATCTCGGCCGCGGTCGCCGGCGTCGTCCACAGCATGCTGGTCGATGAGCGGAGCGCCCAGGACGAGGCGACGCGCCAGTCGCTCTCGGCCGGCCTGCAGAGCCATATCGACAACAAGCTCGGCTTCGTGCGGTTCATGCGGGGGCTCTACGATTCCTCCGACTATGTCAGCCTCGACGAGTTCAAGCGCTTTGCCCGGATCGATCCTTCCGTCCAGCAGGGCGAATGGTGGTTCACGGTCGCCTGGGCGCCGCGCCAGGCGGCACAGGCGATCCTGCCCCGCGACCGTTCCGGCCAAAGCGGCTTCGCCGCCAGCGACTCCTTCCCGCTCGCCTATCTCGAGCCTGCGCGTCCCGCGCAGCCGCTGGTCGCCAATGCGGCGTCCGATCCCGCCGCCAACGCCGCGATGCGCCGCGCGGCGGTGCTGCAACAGATGACGGTCTCCGACCCCCGGCCCATTGCCGGCCATGGCGGAACGCAGATCGAGGCCTTCATGCCGGTCTACCAGAACGGCAATGCCGCCTCCGGCAATCTCGAGGGCTTCCTGATCGCCCGCATCGCGGTCGACGGCCTGTTCGAGGACTTCCTGAAGAACGCCTTCACCGATCCGGATTTCTCGCTGCGCGTCTATGACGGCCAGTCGCTGGTATTCTCCCGCGGCCCCGAGAGCGGCGAGCGCAGCACCGCGGCGCTGTCGGTCGGCAACCGGCATTGGCGGCTGGAGGTCGGGCGCGGCGGCCAGGCGGTCGCCGCCGCGTTCTGGCTGCCCGCCCTGGTCTTCGTGATCGGGCTGGCCCTCACCGGGCTGCTCTATCTGCATCTGCTGCGCATCGACAGCGAGGTCCGCCGGATCTCGCGCGAGGTCGGCCGCGCAACCGCGGCGCTCGCCGGGGCCAACGCCCGGCTGGCCGAGCGCTCGGGCGCCCTGCAGCAGGTCGCCGACGACCTCCGGCGGACCTCGCAGGAGGCGCAGCTCGCCAACGCGGCCAAGACCGTGTTCCTCGCCAATATGAGCCACGAGCTGCGCACGCCGCTCAACGCGATCATCGGCTTTGCCGAGCTGATCGCGCATCGGACCCTCGGCGAGGACTCGGCGCGCTATCTCGAATACGCGCGGGACATCGAGGCGAGCGGCCGCTACCTGCTGTCGATCATCGAGGACCTGCTCGACATGTCGCGCATCGAGCTGGGGCAGGTGCGGCTGGTGGAGGAGCCCGTCGTGATCGAAGAGCTGGGCAAGGGCGTCGCCAAGTTCGTCTCGCACCGCGCCCAGGAGCGTCGGATCGCGATCGAGATCGAAGGCCTCGCCGCGCTGCCGCGGATCCAGGCCGACCCGCGCAGCCTCCGCCAGGCGCTGATCAACCTGCTGATCAATGCCATCAAGTTCTCGCCGCCCAGCTCCACGGTGACGCTGTCGGGCAGCCTCGAAGCCGACGGCCGAATCGCGCTGTCGGTCCAGGACAACGGCCCGGGCATCAAGCCGGAGGAGATGTCCAACATCTTCGAGCCGTTCTGGCAGGCCGAGGCCTATCGCCGGAAGGCGCGGGACGGCGTCGGGCTGGGGCTCGCGATCACCAAGCGGCTGGTCGAGGCCCATGGCGGCACGGTCGATCTGATCAGCGGCCAGGGACTGGGCACGAGAGCGGTCATCCGGCTGCCGGCGGCCCGCGTGCTGCGCGGCCGCCCGCAGCTCTCCGTCATCAGCGGCAGCGGCAACGCGGCATAGGCCTCTAGGCCCGCCAGACCACCGGAAACCAGTCCGGCCGCAGGCGCTCGCCGTCCCGCTGATCGATGCCGGGGAAAGGCGGCGAGGTGCGGCCCGGGCGCTGCAGGAAGGTCACGTCGTCGCCGACGAAGCGCGCCGAGAAGGCACGGCGGCGCGACGCGCCGACATTGCCCGGCGCACCATGGACGCAGTGGAAGTCGAAGACGATGGCATCGCCCGGTTCCAGTGCCGGCGCCAGGATCCTCGCATCGCCGCCGTCGATCGCCGGCATGTCCATGAAATCGTCGTCGGAAGCGTAGAAGTCCTCGTTCGACGCCCAGCGCTTCGGCCGCACCAGCTTCGGCCAGAGATGCGAGGTCTTGAGCGCGCGCAAGGTGTTCGCCTCGGTCACCCGATCGAGCGGGATCCAATAGCTCGCGGTCTGCCGCCCGGCGACGCAGTAGTAGGGCATGTCCTGATGCCAGGGCGTCGGCTTGGCGGTGCCGGGCTCCTTGACGAGCACGTGCTCGTGGAAGATCTGCACTTCGCGCGCGCCCATGATCCCGCCGGCGATCGCCGCGGCCGGCGAGTTCAGGATGAAGTCGCGGTATTCGGGGATGCGCGCCCAGTTGCAGTAATCCTCGAAGAAGCGGCCGCTTTCGCCCTGGCGCACGTTCTCGATGGCGAAGGGCCCGGGCTCCTTGAGATTCCGCTCGAAGCCGGCGCGGAGCGTCTCCACCCATTCCGTGAAGGCGCCGCGCACCACCACCACGCCGTCGCGCGCATAGGCGGCGCGGAGATCTTCGCCGACCGGGCTTTCGGGCATCAGTGCTTGGCCGCCACGGCGTCGCGGAGGGCTTCGTTCATGTGCTCCAGGCGCTGGGCCAGCACGCGCATGACCTCGAGGGAAATCGAGGGGAAGTCGGCGACCATGCGGTAGAACAGGTCCTTGGTGATCTTCAGCGTGACCAGCGGCTCGGTCGCCTGGATGGTCGCGGTGCGCGGCACGTCGCACAGGATGCCGATCTCGCCGACGAAAGCGTCGCGGCCGACCTCGGCCACCTTCAGGGGGCCGTTCGGCGTATCGACCAGCACGTCGGCGGTGCCGGCGAGCACGATATAGGCGGCATCGGCCTGGTCGCCCTGGTGGAACAGCGCCTCGCCCGGCTGGTATTGCGCGCGCTCCGCGGCGAAGGCCAGCAGCTTCAGCTTGGCCGGCTCGACCTTGGCGAACAGCGGGGTCCGCCGCAGCGCTTCCACGTCTTCCTGAATGCCCATTCCGTCCTCGTCCCTGTTCTTCGCGTTATTCGGCGGCGGCGGCCACCGTTCCGGCGATCTCGCGGAAGCGGCTGCCGTCGCGATCGAGCTCGCGCACGGCACCCTGCTCGACGATACGCCCATCCTTCATCACGACGATCTTGTCGAACATCCGCGCCAGGGCGACGTTGTCGGTGATCAGCACCATGCCGCCCCCGGTCATCATCTTGCGCAGCCGCTCGGTGAGCCGGCGCTGGGTCTGGTCGTCGAACACCGCCAGCGCATTGTTGAGCACCAGCAGGCGCGGCCGCTTCATCAGCGCGCGCACCAGCGCGCCCTTCTGGCGCTGGGCCGCGGAGAGCCGCTTGCCCGCCGCGCCCACGTTGTAGTCGAGGCCGACGTCGATGATGCGCGGCCGGAGCTTCAGGCTGTCGACCACCTCGGCCACCACCCGGCCGACCTTCTGCCCGGCCTGGGCCTGGCCGTAGACCAGGCGGCCGAACAGCATGTTGTCCTGCACCGAGGCCTGGGTGTTGTAGACGGCCGGATCGTAGAACTCGATCGAGGCCTTGAGATCGGCCGGCAGATTCGCCGCGAAGGCGCGCCGGGCGTCCAGCAGGCGCCGCTCCATCGCCTCGTCGATCAGATCCAAGCGGTGCCGCGCCTCGATGTAAGGGAAGGTCAGCGCGACCAGGCGCCGGCGGTCCTCCGGCGACATCGCGCCGGTCTTGGGGCTGCCCGACCTGCCAAGCCGCTGGGTCAGCTCGCGGTACATCGGCAGGTCGTCGGCGGAGATGAAGCTGTACTGCTCGAAGAACGGATGGCCGGCGGGCAGGTCGGCGAAGAGCTCGACCATGGTCTCGGCGATCTTGAAGCCCATGGCGACCAGCGCATCCTCGAGCCCGGTGGTGCGCAGCACCTCATGCAGGTAAGGATCGGCGGCGAGGTCCTCCGCCGCGAAGGCCGGGCCGACCGCCGTGCCGAACATGACGTTCTCGGCCACGGTCATGTTCTTGTTGTACTGCGCCGGGTCGAAGTGATCGACCAGCGCTGCCATGCCCGGCGCCTCCAGGCTCTCGCGCAGGCGGGCGCGGGCCTCGAGGATCGCCGCCGCCAGCTCATGATCGCGCTTGGGCTTCAGGCGCCCCCGGAGACCGAACTGATAGACGTCCTCGTCGAACTCCATGTCGGCCAGCAGGCGGATCAGCCGCTGGTCGAGCTCGGCGGCGTCCTTCAGACCGGCGCTTTCGAGATCGATCCAGTCGGCACCGGGATCGAGCACCGGATTGCCCGAGCGCAGGGTCTCGCGGACGTTGCGCTCGAAGGCGCGGAGCTGATCGCCCTCGTAGCTCGCCGGCCGCACCGGGCGATGCCGCAGCCCGTAGATCAGGTTGTCGCGCAGCGAGAGCGGGAACATGTAGCTCTCGTCGCCGACATAGCCGAAGCGCCGCCCGGTGACCGCCTCGGGAAGCATCTGCAGCTCGCGGTCGCCGTAGCGGAGCTGGCCGGCGCTGGGCGGCACCAGGCGGCCGATCAGCATGCCGAGATACTCCTTGCCGCTGGCGCCCGGCCCGATCACGGCGATCTGCGCATCCGCCGGGATGTCGAGGGTCACGTCCTCGACCATGCGGGCGCCGGATTCATCGGCGAGCGCCACATGGTTGAGGGTGATCGGGGCGTGCTCGATGCTGGTATCGGCATCGAGCGATTGCAGCTCCGCCGGCAGCATGCCGTCGGGCGAGAACTGCTCCATCACCTGGTCGTACTTGATCTGCACGTCCTGGCGCTGCTGGTCCCAGTCGATCAGCTGCTTGATCGGGTCCGGCAGGTCCTTGTAGGCGACGATTGCGGCCAGGAGACTGCCGGTGTCGAACTTGCCGTGCAGCGCCAGATAGCCGCCGATCAGGTAGAACAGGAAGGGCGTGGCCGAGGCCAGCATGTTGTTCAGGTACTTGACGAAGAACTTGCGCTGATAGAGCTCGAAGCGGATCAGGAAGATCTTGCCGAGCCGATCGACGATATCCGCGCGCTCGAAATTCGATGTGTCATTGGTGTGAATTTCGATCGTGCCGTCGACCGCCTCGGCGATGCGGCCGGCCAGGGCGCGCGCCGTCAACTGCCGCTGGCGGCCGAGCAGCCGGACCTTCACCCGCAGCTTCGGGATGACCACCATCTGCACCGCAAGGACGCCCAGGGTGACGCAGCCCAGGGAGAAGCTCTGCAGGAAGATGAAATAGAGCGCGGTGATGGCGGTCCCGGCCAGCTGGGCGGGGGTGATGAAGGCGTCGCCGATGAAGCCGCCCAGCGGCTCCACCTCGTCCTTGATCATGGTGGCGACTTCCGCCTGCTTCACCTTGCGGAAATGGCTCAGCGGAAATTGCAGGACCCGGTCGAACAATTCGAAACGCAAGCGCCGCAGCATGCGTTCTCCAAGGCGGCCCTTGGAGGTGTTCACCCATTGCTTCATCCAGCCGTTGAGGACGACGAAGAACAGGAAGGCGAAGCAGAGCGCGAACAGATAACTCTGCTGCTCGAGCGGGAAACCCGGGAACAGTGTGATTTCCGGGATGCCCAGGGACGGATAGGGACCGATCGAAAGATGCAGGAACGGCAAGGTATCGGTGTCCAGCTTCTTGAAGCTGTCGCCGCGGATGCCGTCATTCACCACGCGCTTGGGCAGGTCGAGCGAGATGAAATAGAACACCTGCAGCAGGACGACGATCACCAGGATGTAGGCTTGATCGCGCCAGCTGTGCCGCCAGATGTATTTGAAGAGGTTGCGTTCCATGCCCTTGCCTGTGCGCGGCTGCCTGCCCCCTGGATGCATCCGCACCGTTGGACAATAGGGCGGGCACCTGCCCGCCGCAAGCGACCGGGCACGGTCCCGATATCTTGACCAACGGTCTATAACCCAAGGCAATCAATAACTTAATTTGGACATTTCCACATGAAACTTTGCCTATTGCCGCTTCATTTGGCTGTGCAATACTCGCCGCGGCGCGGCAGCAACCGCCGCGCCAATCGCCACCGCGGCACTCGGGGGATGGACGCGTGGACGCAATGAACGGTCCCAAACGGGACGCCCGAGTTCTTATCTACAGTCACGATACGTTCGGTCTCGGCCACCTGCGCCGCTGCCGGACCATCGCGCATTCGCTGGTCGACCTCGAGCGCGACCTTTCCGTCATTATCCTGACCGGGTCGCCGATCATCGGCAGCTTCAACTTCCGCGCCCGGGTGGATTTCGTGCGCATCCCCGGCGTGATCAAGCTCCGGAGCGGCGACTACACGCCGCTCTCGCTGCTGATCGACATCGAGGAGACGCTGGAGCTCCGCGCCTCGATCATCCAGCACACCGCCGACATCTTCGACCCGGACATCTTCATCGTGGACAAGGAGCCGCTGGGCCTCAGGGGCGAGGTGCACGACACGCTCGCCATGCTGAAGGAGCGCGGCACCAAGCTGGTGCTCGGCCTGCGCGACATCATGGACGAGCCCGCCCTGCTGGCCCCTGAATGGGAGCGCAAGAAGGTGGTGCCGGCCCTGCGCGACCTCTACGACCAGATCTGGGTCTACGGCCTGCCGCAGATCTGCGACCCGCTGGAAGGCATCGACCTGCCGAAATCGGTGCGGCGCAAGATGATCTATACCGGCTACCTGCACCGCACCCTGCCGCAGGGTCCGTCCTCGGTGACGCCGCTCGCCAAGATCAACGAGCCCTATCTGCTGGTGACGACCGGCGGCGGCGGCGACGGCGAGGACGTGATCGACTGGGTGCTGCGCGCCTATGAGAACGACCCCAACCAGCCCTACCCGGCGCTGCTGGTGCTCGGGCCGTTCATGCATTCGGACCGGCAGTCGGAGTTCATCCACCGCGCGGGCAAGCTCGACAAGGTCGAGGCGATCACCTTCGATGCGCAGCTCGAGCATCTGATGGCCAAGGCGATCGGGGTCGTCGCCATGGGCGGCTACAACACGTTCTGCGAGATCCTCTCCTTCGACAAGCGCGCCCTCATCGTCCCGCGCACGCGGCCGCGCATGGAGCAGTACCTGCGCGCGACCAGGGCCAAGGAGTTCGGCCTGGTCTCCATGCTGGAGGATGACGGCGAGCGCGACTGGAAGCAGATGGCGACGGCGCTGCGGCAGCTGCCGCAGCAGGCGCTGCCCAGCCAGGTCGTGGTGCCGGGGCTGCTCGACGGGCTCGGCAACATCAACCGCCTGGTCGACCAGACCGTGGAGCAATCGCCCGCCCGCGCGCCCCGCACCCGCCCCAGCCCCAGTGTCGCCCGCAGCACCGCGCGCTGAGTGTGCCGCCTCAGCACTCGCCAACCACCCGTCTCGGAGCGGCGTGGTCAGGCCGGATCTGAGCAGCGCTTCGATATCGAGATAGTCCTTCGGCTCGATACGATCGTGGATTGTCTTCAGCTTGGTCGCGAGGAGGTCGAGCGCGGAGGCCAATGGGACCCTGCCCGGTACCCGATCCGGATCTCCAACACGGCCGAAAGAAAGGCCGCCGAAAAACGACAGCTTCACCTCGCCGGAGGGCATCGGCATCGATACCGTCACCGTGTCGGGTTTCCGGTCCAAGGTAGTCGCTTCCTTCAGGAACGGCATTGCCGTCAGCAGACGATCGCCGCCGAAGCTCTGATCGCTGAAGAAGTCGAAATCGACGGAACTGCGATGGCCGAGCCGAAGCGCAACAGCAGTTCCATCGTACAGAACGAAGTCGCCAGGAACCGTGCCGCTCAGATCGCCCCAGAACTCCCTTTGCGGACGAGGGAGAACTTCGAGATGCAGCTTCGTTGCAGAGACCGTTTCGGAAACGGCTTTTGAGGCAGTCCATAATGACGATGCCAGAACACCCATGAGCGCTCGTCGAGGCTGCCGGCCGGCGCCGATATCAGCGCGCGCCCGAAGGCGTCTTCGCCCCAATAGCCGCACGCGGCTACGTAGTCCTCGGCGGTCCCGATGTTGAGGATTTGACGCAGCAACGTCTCCGGTGAGCTCAGCGTCTCTTCCGCCGGCTGCCACCAGACGTATCGTAGGGCCAACGCTTCCATCTTGGAGGCCGCGGAAGCTGCCGCCATGCGCGCCGCCTGAGGGGCTGCACGATGGGGCGCCTTTACCATAGGACGGGAACCTCCGTTGACACTCTATCCTATAGCAAATATTGGGTTTCTCGGCAAATTTCCGCCTTTACCGAAAGGCGATCCTCGATGGCCGCGCAGGGCGAAGAACACAGGCGCGCTTCCCGCTTCGATGCTACAGATTTGCACCGCATGACCGGCTTCGCCTTCGTCTTCATCCTGAAGGGCTATCCGCGCCTTTCGGAGACCTTCATCGCGCAGGAGATCCGCGCGCTGGAACGGCGCGGCATCCCGATCGAGATCGTCTCGCTGCGCCATCCGACCGACAAATACGTGCATCCGGTGCATCGCGAGATCGCGGCGCCGGTCGATTACCTGCCGGAATATCTCTACCAGGAGCCGCTGCGGGTGCTGCGCGGCTGGTGGCGCGCGCGGCGGATGCCGGGCTATCGCGCGGCCGTGCGGCAATGGCTCGCCGATTTCCGGCGCGATCCGACACCCAATCGCGGGCGGCGCTTCGGCCAGGCCTGCGTGCTGGCGGCGGAGCTCGGCGAACGAACGCGGGGAAAGCCGCTGCGCCTGCATGCCCATTTCCTGCACACGCCGGCCGCGGTCGCCTACTACACCCATCTGATGACCGGCCTGCCCTGGAGCTGCTCGGCCCATGCCAAGGACATCTGGCTGACGCCGGACTGGGAGAAGCGCGAGAAGCTCGACTCCATGGACTGGCTGGTGACCTGCACGGCGTCGGGCGCCGAGGCGCTGCGCGGGCTCGCGCCGCAGCCCGGCAAGGTCTCGCTGGTCTATCACGGGCTCGATTTCGACCGCTTCCCCGAGCCGCCGGCGCGGGCCGCGCGCGAGACCGGCCCGCTCACGCTGCTTTCGGTCGGGCGGCTGGTGCCGAAGAAGGGATTCGACGGATTGCTGAAGGCGCTGGCGCTCCTGCCCCGCGATCTCGACTGGCGGCTGCGCCATGTCGGCGGCGGACCGCTGAAGGACGAGCTCGCGGCGGAGGCGGCGCGCCTGGGCATCGGCGAGAGGATCGCGTGGTTCGGCGCCCGGCCGCAGGAACAGGTGCTGGAGGAATATCGCGGCGCCGATCTCTTCGTGCTCAACTGCCGGATCGCCGAGGACGGCGACCGCGACGGCCTCCCCAACGTGCTGATGGAAGCGCAGAGCCAGCGCGTCGCCGTCATCTCGACGGCGCTGCCGGCGGTGGCCGAGCTGGTGATCGACGGCGAGACCGGCTTGCTGGCGCCGCCGGACGATCCGGAGCGGCTGGCGCAAGCCATCGCGCGGCTGCTCCGCGAGCCGGCCTTGCGGGCGCGGCTGGCCGAAGCCGGCTTCCGGCGGGTGCGGAGCACCTTTTCGGCCACCGCGGGGATCGACGACCTGGAGCGCCGGTTCCGTGCCGATCTGCCGGACTCACACGCCATGGCGGCCCGCGCGCCTTTCGAGGCGGCGGATTCCGAGTAAGCTCGCGTCATGCGAGTCGCGTTCTATGCGCCCCTGAAAGCCCCCGATCATCCGGTGCCGTCCGGCGACCGCACCATCGCGCGGCTGCTGATCGCCGCGCTGAAGCGGGGCGGCGCCGAGGTGGAGATCGCGAGCCGGATCCGCACGCGCCTTCCCGAGGCCGACGAAGCGGCCCAGCGCGCCCTGGCGAAGAAAGGCGAGGCGGCGGCCAAGCGCCTGGTCGCCAAGTACCGCGGGCGGCCCAAGCGGCAACGGCCGCAGGCCTGGTTCTCCTACCACCTCTACTACAAGGCGGCGGACTGGATCGGGCCGAGGGTCGCCGATGCGCTGGACATCCCCTATTGCCTCGCCGAGGCGAGCCATGCGCCCAAGCGCGCCGGCGGCCCCTACGCGCTCAGCCATGCCGCCTGCGAGGCGGCGATCAAGCGGGCCGACGCGATTTTCTGCCTCAATCCCGTGGACCGGGAATGCGTCGCGCCGCTGGTCGGCAAACGGCGGCTGATCGACCTGCCGCCGTTCCTCGACATCGCCGCCTTCACCAGGGGAATGCCGGCGCGGGATGAGGCGCGCCGGCGGCTCGCGCAGGCCCACGGCATCGACCCGGATCAGCCCTGGCTGGTCGCGGTCGGCATGATGCGCAAGGGCGACAAGCTCGCGTCGTATCGCCTGCTGGCGGAGGCGCTGCAGCATCTCGACCGATCCTGGCAGCTCGTCATCGTCGGCGACGGCGAAGCCCGCGCCGAGGTCGTGCGCGCGATGCGCCCGATCGCCGGTGCGGTCTTCATGCTGGGCGCGATGCCGGCGGCGGCCCTGCCCGGCATATATGCCGCGTGCGATCTCTTCGTCTGGCCGGCGGTCAACGAGGCCTTCGGCATGGCGCTGCTGGAGGCGCAATGCTGCGGCCTTCCCGCGGTCGCCGGCGCCTGGGGCGGCGTGCCGGCGATCATCGCCGACGGCAAGACCGGATGGCTCTCGGCGCCCGGCGACGCCGTGGCGTTCAGCGCCGATGTGGACTTCGCCCTCGATGCCGATCTCCGGGCCTTCGCCAAGGCGGCGCGGGAGAACGCCCACCGCAGGCACGACATCGACGGCGCGGCCGAAATCCTGACTCGGGGCCTCGCCAAGGTCGCGCGGCGATGAGCACGGCCGAGGTGCCGCTGGTGGCGATCCGCCACGCGCCCACCGTCTGGAATGCCGAGCGGCGCCTGCAGGGCCGCACCGACGTGCCGTTGAGCCCGGAGGGCGAGGCGGCGGCGCGGGCATGGCGGATCGACCCGGCCTGGCGCGGGTATCGCGTGATTTCCAGCCCGCTGAAGCGTGCCGCGACGACGGCGCGGCTGCTGTTCGCCGGCCGGGACGTCGCGAGCGATGCGCGGCTGATCGAGATGAGCTTCGGCGACTGGGAAGGAAAGTCGCTCGCCGAGCTGCGCGGCGCGCCGGGCAGCGATGCCGAGAGCCGCGAGCGCATGGGCCTCGACTTCCGGCCGCCCGGCGGGGAATCGCCGCGCGAGGTCCAGGCGCGCATCGCGCCGCTGCTGGCCGAGATCGCGGCCGCGGGCGAGCCGACGGCGATCGTCACGCACAAGGCGGTGCTGCGCGCCCTGCTGGCGCGCGCGACGGGATGGCAGATGCTCGGCAAGCCGCCGGTGAAGCTCAAGCCGGCCACGGCGCACGTCTTCCGGCTCGGCGCCGGCGGAACGATCGCGGTGGAACGGATGAACGTGCCGCTGGCCGGCGCGGACGGCTCCTGATGGCAGGCGTCCTCATCCACGTGCAGCATCTGCTCGGGATCGGGCATCTGCAGCGGGCAGTGGCGATCGCCGTCGCGCTGCGCGAAGCCGGCGCCCGGGTGGTGCTGGCGAGCGGCGGCGTGCCGGTGCCGCAGGTCGAGGAGCGCGCCACGCGCCACGCGGTCGAGATCGTGCGGCTGCCCGAGGCGCGCTCGGCGGACGTGCATTTCTCCCGGATCCTGAATGCGGACGCGCGGCCGATCGACGATGCCTGGAAGGCGCGGCGGCGGGACATGCTGCTCGGGCTGCTGGCCGCGACCGAGCCCGATGCGATCGTCACCGAGATGTATCCGTTCGGGCGGCGGCCGTTCCGCTTCGAGCTGACGCCGCTGCTGGAGGCGGCGCGGGCGATGGCGCGGCCGCCGGCGATCGCGAGCTCGGTCCGCGACGTGCTGATCGCCAACCACAAGCCCGGCCGCGCCGAGGACATCGCGGCGACCGTGCGGCAGCTCTACGACCTGGTGCTGGTGCATGGCGATGCGCGGCTGATCTCCTTCGAGGCGAGCTTCCCCGCGGCGGCGCAGATCGCGGATCGCATCCGCTATACCGGCTATGTCACCGAGGCCAAGGCGGTCGCGCAAAGCGCCGATCGCAGCGCCGGCGAGGTGCTGGTCTCGGCCGGCGGCGGTGCGGTCGGGCTGCCGCTGCTGAGCGCCGCCGTCGCGGCCCGGCGGCATGCGCGGGAGAGGAGCCGGCCCTGGCGCGTCATCACCGGCACCAACCTGCCGGAATCCGATGTCGCGGCGCTCGCGCGCGCGGCCGCGGGCGATCCCGGCATCGTCCTCGAACGCTTCCGCAGCGACTTTGCCGCGCTGCTCGCGCGTTGCCGGGTCTCGGTTTCGCAGGGCGGCTACAATACGGTGCTGGAGACCGTCGCCAGCCGCACGCCCGCGGTCATCGTGCCCTTCGCCGAGGGACAGGAGAGCGAGCAGACCGACCGGGTGCGGCTGCTGGCGGCGAAGGGGCTGCTGCGATTCCTGCCGCAGGCCGAATTGACCCCGGAGCGGCTGGCGGCCGAGATCGACCGCGCGGCAACGATGACGCCGCCGGCGATCGAGATCGATCTCGGCGGCGCGGCGCGGTCGGCCGCGCTCATCCTCGAGAAAATAGCGGAGCGGCAATGACGGGTTGGGACGATCTGGCGCGGGAATGCGGCGCCTGGGCCACGGCCGGCCGCGCGGCAACCTGGTGGTGGCGCGACGACGACGCCATCGAATCCACCCGGGCGCTCGATGCCCTCGTGGCCATGGCGCCCGTGATCGCATTGGCGGTCATTCCGAGCCGGATGCGGCCGGATCTCGGCGAGTTCGTGCGCCGGCATCCCGGCGTCACCGTGCTGCAACATGGCTTCGCGCACGTTAACCATGCCCGCCCCGACGAGCGGAAGAGCGAGTTCCCCGACAGCCGGGATCGTCGTGCCGCTTATGCCGAGCTGGAGAAAGGGAGCCGGGTTCTAAAAGCCGCCTTCGCCGCGCAGGCTCTGCCGGTGCTCACCCCGCCCTGGAATCGCGCCGGAGACGACCTGCTGGCCGGGTTGCGCGAGCACGGGTTTACCGGCCTCTCCCGCTACCTGCCGCGCCGCAGCGCGCAAATTCACGGTCTGAAGCAGGTCAATACCCATGTCGATGTGATCGACTGGAAGGGCAGCCGGGGTTTTGTCGGAGAATCCGAAGCGCTGGGATTGCTGGCGGGGCATTTTCGCGCCCGCCGGACCGGCGCCGCCGACGCCGATGAACCAACCGGGCTGCTGACGCACCATCTTGTTCATGATCCGGCCACTTGGCGATTCCTTGAGAAACTGCGAGATTTCCTTAAGAAACAATCGGCGGTTCGCCTGCTCGACCCGGGCGCCGTCTTCGAAACAGGGACTCTTCCGGAACGTTAGGAAAATGGTCGAGCTTCGTTACCCCTTGAGCGCCCTCGCCTTCGACTATCTGCGGGGCATCGTGGGGCTGGGCATCGCGGTCCTGATCATTCAGGCCGTCGGCACGGACACACCGGTCTTCTGGGTGTTCGTCGGTCTGGCCGTGCTGTTCCTGGTCTGGCTCGGCAATACGTTTCTGCGGCATATGAGCCGGATCCGCTTCGACCAGGACGGACTGACCAGCGCCCCCTGGCCGAGGAAGAGCATCGCCTGGAACGGCCTGACGAGGATGGAGTTGCGGTACTACACGACCAAGCGCCGGAAGAAGAACACGGAGCGCGACGGCGAAGCCGCCCCGGGCGGCCGCGACCGCGGCTGGATGACGCTGACGCTGCGCTCGGAACGGGACCGGATCGACATCGAATCGACCCTGCCCCATTTCGCCGACATCGTGGCGCGCGCCGCGCATGCGGCGCGGGAAGCGCATCTGCAGCTCGACCAGGTCACCATCGAGAATCTGAGCGCCATCGGCGTGAAGGGGGAAGCGTGACCGATCTGCTGACGGTCAGGGATCTCTATGTCGATTTCGCGCTGGACGGCATCGTGATTCCGGCGGTGCGCGGCACCTCGTTCCGCGTGCCCAAGGGCAAGACCGTGGCGCTGGTCGGCGAATCCGGCTCCGGCAAGTCGGTCTGCGCGCAGGCGATCATGGGAATCCTGCCCAAGCCCGCGCGGATCACCAAGGGCGAGATCCTGTTCGACGATTCGGCCCGCCTCGGAAAGGACGGCGGCGGCATCATCGACATCGCCAGGGAGCCGCGCAACGGGCCGGTGATGCAGCGGCTGCGCGGCGGCTCGATCTCGATCATCTTCCAGGAGCCGATGACCTCGCTCTCGCCGGTGCACACGATCGGCAACCAGATCTGCGAGGCGCTGCACCTGCACCGCAAGGTCTCGAAGGCCGAAGGCACCGCGGCGGTCACCGAGATGCTGCGCCTGACCGGATTTCCCGATCCGGAGCGCGCCTTGAAGACCTACCCCTTCGAGCTCTCCGGGGGCTTGAGGCAGCGCGCGATGATCGCGATGGCGCTGGTCTGCCGGCCGGCGCTGCTGATCGCCGACGAGCCCACGACGGCACTCGACGTCACCATCCAGGCGCAGATCCTGAAGCTGATGTCGGACCTGAAGTCAGAGCTCGGCATGGCGATGCTGATGATCACCCACGATCTCGGCGTGGTCGCCAACATGGCCGACGAGGTGGTCGTGATGTATCACGGCCAGGTCAAGGAGTCCGGCACCGCCGAGGCCTTGTTCACCCGGCCGCAGCATCCCTATCTCACGGCGCTGCTGAAGGCGGTGCCGCGCTTCGGCATGGAGCCCGGCGAGCGGCTGACGCCGATCCGCGAGATCAAGTCCAAGCCGACCGGCATGTTCGCCGAGCCCAAGCATCCCGAGCCCGGCGCCGAGCCCGGCAGCACGCTGCTCGAGATCGACGCGCTCTCCAAGGGCTACCGCATCCGCAAGTCGGGCTGGCTCGGCGGCGGGGGCGAGACCTACATCCAGGCGGTCTCCGATGTCGGCTTCGAGGTGAAGCGCGGCGAATGCCTCGGCCTGGTCGGCGAATCGGGCTGCGGCAAGACCACGCTTTCCAAGCTGATCATGCGGGCGATCGATCCGGATTCCGGCAACATCCGCTTCAACGACCATGGCCGCATGGTCGATGTGCTGAAGCTCCAGGGCCGGGCGCTGAGCGAGTTCCGCAGGAAGATCCAGTTCGTGTTCCAGGATCCGTTCGCGAGCTTGAACCCGCGCATGACCGTATTCGACATCATCAGCGAGCCGCTGGTGATCCACCATGTCGGCTCGGCCAGGGATCGGGTCGAGATGGTGAAGGAGCTGATGGCGCTGGTCGGGCTCAACGTGAAGCACCTGCGGCGCTACCCGCACAGCTTCTCCGGCGGCCAGCGCCAGCGCATCGGCATCGCGCGCGCGCTGGCGCTGAAGCCGGAGCTGATGATCTGCGACGAGCCGGTCTCGGCGCTCGACGTCTCGATCCAGGCGCAGATCCTCAACCTGCTGAAGGACCTGCAGCGGCGGCTCGGGCTCACCTACATCTTCGTTTCGCACAACCTCGCGGTCGTCGACTACGTCGCCGACCGGATCATGGTGATGTGCGCCGGCCGCGTGGTCGAGCTCGCCCCGGCGGCGAGCCTGTTCCGCAACCCGATCCATCCCTACACCAAGGCCCTGCTGGCCGCGGTGCCCGATCCCTCGCTCACCCATCGGCTCGATTTCGCCAAGCTGATGGGCGGCAAGGCCTCGATCCCCGCCGCCTGGCCGGCTCCCTTCACCATCGACGCCGACAACCAGCCGGCGCTGGTCGATATCGGCGACGATCACTGGGTGCGCGCGGCCCTCACCATCCGGAGCGCCGCATGAAGCGCATGCTGGTCGGCTTGGCGGTCGTGCTCGGCCTGCTTGCAGGAGCGGCGGCGGCGCGCGCCGACGACTGGACCAGCCCGCCCTACTTCAAGCAGGACGAGCAGGACGGCAAGCTGCCGCCGGTGGCGCAGCGCCTGCCCGAGCATCCGGCGGTCGCCCAGCCCGAGAAGATCGGCCAGTACGGCGGCGAGCTCCACACCCTGCTCGGCAGCGCCCGCGACACGCGCATCATCTCGTCCTACTCCTATGCGCGGCTGGTCTGCTACGACCGCGACTACAAGCTGGTGCCCGACATCCTGGAGAGCTTCGAGGACAAGGACGACCAGGTCTTCACCCTGCATCTGCGCAAGGGGATGAAGTGGTCCGACGGCGAGCCCTTCACTGCCGACGATTTCCGCTACTGGTGGGAAGACGTCGCCAACAATCACGATCTCTCGCCGTCCGGCCCGCCCAAGCAGCTCATGGTCAACGGCAAGCCGCCCAAGGTCGAGTTCCTGGACGAGGCCACGATCCGCTACACCTGGGACGCGCCGAACGCCGATTTCCTGCCGGCGCTCGCCGAGGCGGCGCCGCTCTACATCTACCGGCCGGCGCACTACCTCAAGCAGTTCCATGAGAAGTACGCCGACCCGGCGCAGCTTGCCGATCTGGTGAAGAAACGCGGCCAGCCGAGCTGGGCGGCGCTGCACAACCGCATGGACAACATGGGCCGGAACGACAATCCGGCGCTGCCCACGCTCGATCCCTGGGTCCTGCGGACCAAGCCGCCGGCCCAGCGCTTCGTCTTCACGCGGAACCCCTACTACTACCGGGTCGACCCCCAGGGGCGGCAGCTCCCCTATCTCGACCAGCTGATCGTCGATACCGCGGATTCCAAGCTGATCCCGGCCAAGGCCGGTGCCGGCGAATCCGACCTGCAGGCGCGCTACATCCGGTTCGACAACTACACGTTCCTGAAGGTCGGCGAGAAGCGCGGCAAGTACTGGGTGCGGCTCTGGGATGACGGGCGCGGCAGCAACCTCGTGCTGTTCCCCAACCTCAACACCAATGACGAGGCCTGGCGCAACCTGATGCGCGACGTGCGGTTCCGCCGCGCGCTCTCGCTCGGCATCGACCGCCACGAGATCAACCAGGCGATCTATTTCGGCCTCGGCAACGAAGGCGCCAACACCGTCATGCCGGCGAGCCCGCTCTACAAGAAGGAGTACCGGGACGCCTGGGCGCAGTTCGACCCGGTGCTGGCCAACCGGCTGCTCGACCAGATCGGCCTCCTCGCCCGGGACGAGAACGGCATCCGCCTGATGAAGGACGGGCGGCCGCTGGTCATCGTCGTCGATTCCGCCGGCGAATCCACCGAGGAGAGCGACGTGCTGGAGCTGATCAAGGACACCTGGCACTCGATCGGCGTCGATCTCTTCGCCAAGCCGTCGCAGCGCGAGGTGTTTCGCGACCGCATCTTCTCCGGCGATTCGATGATGTCGGTGTTCTTCGGCATCGACAACGGCTTTCCCTCGGCAGACATGAGCCCGCAGGAGTTCACGCCGACGACCCAGCAGCAGCTGATGTGGCCGAAATGGGGCCAGTACATCGAGACCGGCGGCCAGGACGGCCAGGCGGTGGACCTGCCCGAAGCCAAGCAGCTCCAGGACCTGATGGAGCAGTGGCGGCGGGCGCCCGACACCAAGGCGCGGACCGCGATCTGGGGGCAGATCCTGTCGATCTGGGCCGAGCAGGTCTATTCGATCGGCACAGTCGCCGGCATTCCGCAGCCGGTCGTGGTGTCCCGCCAGCTCGAGAACGTGCCGGAGCACGCGATGTGGGCCTGGGAGCCCGGCGCCCAGTTCGGCGTCTTCAAGCCGGATACGTTCTGGCTGGACGAGCCCGGGCCCTTGAGCCCGGTTGCCACCAACCAGTAGAAGCGGCATAAACCGCCGTCGGGGGATCTGGATGCTGCGCTACATCATACAGCGGCTGTTCGTGATGATACCGACGCTGCTGGTCATCAGCATCCTGGTCTTCGCCATCATCCAGGCGCCGCCCGGCGACTACCTGGAGAGCATGATCTCCGAGATGCAGTCCCGCGGCGAGAACGTCGATCAGGCGAAGATCGACTTCCTGCGCCACACCTACGGCCTCGACCAGCCGTTCTATCTGCAATACCTGCACTGGATGTTCGGCACCTGGGACGGCCTGCACTACCAGGGCGGCGGGCTGGTCTTCGGCGACATGGGCTATTCCTTCGAGCACAACCTGCCGGTCAACGAGGTGGTCGGCGACGTCCTGAGCCTGACCGTCATCATATCGCTCGCCTCGGTGCTCTTCGTCTGGATCGTCTCCTTCCCGATCGCGGTCTATTCGGCCACCCATCAATACGGGCCGTTCGACTACGGCTTCACCTTCCTCGGCTATATCGGCCTCGCCACGCCGAGCTTCCTGATCGCGCTGATCCTGCTCTACTTCACCAATATCTGGTTCGGCACTTCGATCGGCGGCCTGTTCGATCCGTCCTATGTCGGCCAGCCCTGGAGCTGGGGCAAGGTCGGGTCGCTGCTCGCCCATATGTGGGTGCCGGTGCTGGTCATCGGGCTGCCCGGCACCGCCGGCATGATCCGGCGGCTGCGCGCCAACCTGCTCGACGAGCTCAACAAGCAGTACGTGATCACCGGCCGGGCCAAGGGCCTGCCGCCCTTCCGCCTGCTGGTGAAGTATCCGCTGCGGATCTCGCTCAACCCGTTCATCGCCGACATCGGCAGCCTGCTTCCCGAGCTCATCTCCGGCTCGGTGGTGGTCTCGGTGGTGATGTCGCTGCCGATCACCGGGCCGCTGCTGCTGGAGGCCCTGCGTTCCCAGGACATGTATCTCGCGGGCTCGTTCCTGATGTTCATGTCGCTGCTGACCGTGATCGGCATCTTCGTCTCCGACGTGCTGCTGGCGCTGCTCGATCCCAGGATCCGCTTCGGCGCCGGGAGCGGCAAATGATCGAGATGAACGCCGACCCGCAGCCGCTGAAGCACTACGTTTCGGAGGAGCCGTTCGACCCCTACTCGGTCGAGGTCGTCTCGCCGGAGCAGGAGCGCCTGTTCCTCGCCTCGCAATGGCGGATGATGTGGCTGCGCTTCAAGAAGCACCGCGTCGCCGTGGCGGCCGCCGTCGTGCTGGTGCTGATGTATCTCGCCGTGCTGTTCGTCGAGTTCCTGGCGCCCTATGGCGTCCATTCTCGCAATGTCGATTACATCTTCGCCCCGCCGCAGCGCGTGCACCTGTTCGACAAGGGCGCCTTCATCGGGCCCTTCGTCTACGCCTACGACTACCGGCTGGACATGGAGACGCTGAGGCGGGTCTACACGCCGAACCCGGACAAGCCCCAGCCGCTGCGCTTCTTCTGCAAGGGCGACAGCTACAAGCTCTGGGGCCTGATCGACGGCGACACGCACTTCGTCTGCCCGCCCAATGGCGGCACGCTGTTCATCGCCGGCTCCGACCGGCTGGGCCGCGACATGTTCTCGCGCATCCTGTACGGCATGCGCGTCTCGCTCACCATCGGCCTGGTCGGCGTCTCGGTCAGCTTCGTGCTGGGCATGCTGTTCGGCGGCCTGGCCGGCTATTACGGCGGCTGGGTCGATGACATCGTGCAGCGGGCGATCGAGATCCTGCGCTCGATCCCGCATCTGCCGCTCTGGCTGGCGCTCTCGGCCATCCTGCCCGTCACCTGGTCCCCGCTGCTGATCTATTTCGGCATCACCATCATCCTCGGCCTGATCGACTGGACGGGCCTTGCACGGGCGGTGCGCTCGCGCCTGCTGTCGCTGCGCGAGGAGGATTTCTGCGTCGCCGCCGAGCTGATGGGCGCCAGTCCCAGCCGCATCATCTTCCGCCACCTGATGCCGAGCTTCATGAGCCATCTGATCGCCTCGGCCACGCTGGCGATCCCGGGCATGATCCTGGGCGAGACCGCGCTCTCCTTCCTGGGCCTCGGCATCCGGCCGCCGATCGTCTCCTGGGGCGTGCTGCTGAACGACGCGCAGAACATCCAGGTGGTGGCGCTCTATCCCTGGCTGATGCTGCCGATGGTGCCGGTGATCATCGTCGTGCTCGCCTTCAACTTCATGGGCGACGGTTTGCGCGACGCCGCCGATCCCTACAGGTAGCCGGGACGAACGCGGGCCTGGCCGCGCGTTCCGGCCATCCCGTCCGGGGCGCGCGGTTCGCTCAATCCGTGATCTTGAGATGCCGCGGCTGCGCGGCGACGCGGCCCAGCCATTCCCGGACCGCCGGATAGCGGGCGAGGTCGAAGCCGCCTTCGCCGGCGACATGGGTGTAGGCGTAGAGCGCGATGTCGGCGACGGAATAGGCGCCGCCGGCAAACCAGCGGTGCAGTTTCAGGTGGCCTTCCATGACGCCCAGCGCGCGCGCCCCGGCGGCGATCTTCGCCGGCAGCAGCGGCTCGCTGGCGGGGGTCTTGCCGAGATGGGCGACCCAGTGGCGCACCACCGCGATGGTGGGCTCGTGGCTGTATTGCTCGAAGCACATCCATTGCATCGCCTGGCCCTGCTCCCAGCGGCTTTCCGGCCAGTAGGGCGTCCCCTGCGCCAGGTAGAACAGGATGGCGTTGGATTCGAACAGCACGCGGCCGTCCGGGAATTGCAGCGCCGGGACCTTGCCGTTCGGATTGATCTTCAGGAAATCGGGCGTGCGGGTCGAGCCGTCATCGACGTTCATCTCGATCCGCTCGAACGGGATGCCGAGATGCGTCAGCAGCAGCCGCACCTTGTAGGCATTGCCGGAGATCGCGCTGTCATAGAGCCGGTGCATCGCCCCTCCCCTTGCTCGACCTGCGCCGCACCATGCCCGCGGCGGTGCCCGGCAACAAGGGCGCATTCCTCACATCGGCTGTGAGGGAATCGAGGAGGAATGTCGGGATACAATCAGGGCAGGCTGATCATGCGGCCGAGCGCCTGGCCGCCGACGATGTGCACGTGGTAGTGCGGCACTTCCTGGTGGCTGTGGAGGCCGGCATTGGCGATCAGGCGATAGCCGGTCCCGGTCACGCCCAGCAGGTCGGCCACTTTGGCGATCGCGCGGGTGAAGCCGACGATCTCCGCCTCCGGGGCCTTGGCGGAGAAGTCCTGGGCGGAGATGTAGGCGCCCTTCGGGATGATCAGGGCATGGACCTTGGCCTGGGGACGGATGTCGCGGAAGGCGAGCACATGCGCGTCCTCGTAGACCTTGTCGCAGGGAATCTCGCCCCGCAGGATCCTGGCGAAGATGTTGTTCGGGTCGTAGGTCATGATGCCCCCTTGGGTCCGCCCCTCTAGCTCGGATTCTCCAGCGTGAAGCGCTGCTCGTCGTCATCATAGGCGAAGATCTCGGCAAATCGACCCCAGTTGATGACGGTGCGCAGGGTGGTCTCGGCGGCTTCGGGCGACATGTGATCCTCGAGCTCGTCGCTGAACCGGCTGCGCGGCGCGTCGTGGTTCGGGCGCTCGTCCAGCACCCGGCGGATATGCGCGGCGATCGGCAGATAGGCCAGCAGGTGCTGGGCGAACAGCCGCTTCTTCCCGGTGATCTCGGATTCGGCGAAGCGCTTGCCCGCATCGGTCAGGCGGATGTCGCCGCCCTCGACCTCGGCGAAGCGCAGCATCTGCAGGGTTTCCGCGACCGGGAACAGCTCGTCGATCTCGAGCTGCAGATGCTTGGCGATCTCCGGCAGGTCGGCGCGGCCGTTATAGGGCGGCTGCGCCACCGCCTCGGCCATGCCGGAGATGAGGTTGGTCGAGAGCCGGGGCAGCAGCGTCGAGATGCCGCTGCCGGCGAAGCGCTCGGCCCGGCTCGGCGCGCCGGCCGCGGCCGGCCGCGCGGTCATCGCGACGTAGATGCGCTCCACCAGGGCGCGGAAAGCCGGGTCCTGGCGGTTGCGCGGATGCGGCAGGTCGATCTTCAGCTCCAGCATGATCCGGCCGGGATTGCTGGCGAAGAGCAGGATGCGGTCGCACATCTGCACCGCTTCCTCGATGTTGTGGGTGACCAGGATGACCGCCTTGATCGGGAGCTGGCCTTCCGACCAGAGATCGAGGAAGTCGGTGCGGAGCGTCTCCGCGGTCAGCACGTCGAGCGCGGAGAACGGCTCGTCCATCAGCAGGATATTGGGATGGGTCACCACGGCGCGGGCGAAGCCGACGCGCTGGCGCATGCCGCCGGAGAGCTCGCGCGGGAAGGCGGATTCGTAGCCGTCGAGGCCGATCATGTCGATCGCGCGCAGGGCACGGCTGCGCATCTCGGCCGGGGCGACGCCCATCGCCTCGAGCCCGACCTCCACGTTGTCGAGCACGGTCAGCCAAGGGAAGAGCGCGAAGCTCTGGAACACCATGGCGATGCCGGGCGGCGGCCCCTCGACGGTCTTGCCGAGATACTCGACCGAGCCGCCGTTGGGCTTGGAGAGGCCGGCGATCAGGCGCAGCAGGGTGGACTTGCCCGAGCCCGACCGGCCGAGCAGCCCGACCAGCTCGCCTTCGCGCAGGGTGAGGTCGACGCTTTCGAGCACCACAAGGGGATCGCCGCTGGGACGCCGGAAGCTCTTCTTGGCGCCGCGCACGGCCAGGACCTGTTCTCCGGGCATGATCCACCTCCCTCAGTTGATCCGGTACTTGCGCTCGGCGAGCGCGTAGAGCGGGCGCCAGAGCAGGCGGTTGAGCGCGATCACGTAGACGATCATCACCACGATGCCGAGCAGCACGCGATCCATGGCGCCCTCCTGCGTCGCTTCGGCGATATAGGCGCCGATGCCGTGGGCGGCGAGATGCTTGTCGCCCCAGCTCACCCATTCGGCGACGATGGCGGCGTTCCACGAGCCGCCGCTCGCGGTGATGGCGCCGGTCAGGTAGTACGGGAAGACCGAAGGCAGCGCGAAGGTGCGCCACCAGAGCCAGCCCTTGAGCCGCAGATTGCCGCTGGCATCCTTGAGCTCGCGCGGGATCGCCGCGGCGCCGGCGATGACGTTGAACAGGATGTACCACTGGGTGCCCAGCACCATCAGCGGGCTGAGCCAGACATCGGCATTGAGGTTGAGCGCGACGATCGCCGAGACCGCGACCGGAAAGACCAGGTTCGCCGGGAAGGCGGCCAGCATCTGCGCCACCGGCTGCACCGCCGCCGCGAGATTGGGGCGCAGGCCGACATAGATTCCGACCGGGACCCAGATCAGGCTGGCCACGGCGATCAGCACCAGCACCCGCGCCAGGGTCGGCAGGCCGAGCAGGAAGGCCTGGCCGATCTCGCCGGTCGGAAAGACGCGATGCACATAGAACGCGAAGTAGACGGCGCCCGCGAGCCCGACGGCCGCGAGTCCGGCGTTCCAGATCCGGTCGCCGAGCGGCGTGCGGTAGTCGGGGTCGGGCTGGCCGACCGAGCGATCGGGCGCGAGCCGGCTGCGGCGGAGCGAGGCGTCGAAGAAGCGGATCACCGGCGCGGTGACGATGTCGACCAGGGTGGAGCGGCTGAGGACGTCCAGCATCCAGGGGCGCGGCGGCGCGCTCTCATCCTCCTCGCCGAAGCGGAAGCGGTAGGACCAGGCGACCAGCGGCCGGAACAGCAGCTGATCGTAGGCGAGGATCACCACCAGCATCATGCCGATCGCCCAGAGGATCGCCGTCAGGTCGCGTTGGGCCACCGCGGCCGCGATGTAGGAGCCGATCCCGGGGAGCTGCAGATTGGTCGAGCCGACGCTGATCGCCTCGCAGGCGACGACGAAAAACCAGCCGCCCGACATGGACATCATCATGTTCCAGATCAGCGCCGGCGCGGCGAACGGCACTTCCAGCCGCCAGAACCGCATCCAGGCCGAGAAGCGCAGGCTGCGGGACGCCTCCTTCAGGTCCTCCGGGATGGTCTTCAGCGACTGATAGAAGCTGAAGGCCATGTTCCAGGCCTGGCTGGTGAAGATGGCGAAGATCGCCGCCAGCTCGGCGCCCAGCGCGTGGCCGGGCGCCAGCGCCATGAAGGCGGTCACGGTGACCGAGATGAAGCCCAGCACCGGCACCGATTGCAGGATGTCCAGCATCGGCACCAGGATGGTCTCGGCGCGGCGGCTCTTGGCGGCGAGGCTGGCGAACACGAAGGTGAAGACCAGCGAGGCCACCATCGCGGCCAGCATCCGCATGGTCGAGCGCAGGGCATCCAGCGGCAGCGCCCAGGGCGAGAGCGAGATCGGCTGGTTCTCGACGGCGAGCGGGGCCGCCATATGCCGGCTGGAATCGGCGAAGGCGAGCAGCCAGGCGAGGATCAGCGCCGCGGCGACGATGTCATAGAAGTTCAGGCCGCGCCGGGCGCCCCCGACCGATACGGGCGGCGCCGCGACCGGAGACGACTGCCGCAACATCGTGCGTTCTCCATGGCAGTCATCCCCCTCGATCGAATGCGTTGCTGGCTGTG
Organism: Dongiaceae bacterium; assembly: GCA_035548715.1. GTDB lineage: Bacteria > Pseudomonadota > Alphaproteobacteria > Dongiales > Dongiaceae > Dongia. The sequence goes on along the minus strand of DASZSL010000110.1, from coordinate 71,331 downwards.
CTGCTGGCTAGTCCTTCGGCCGGGCCGCCTTCTCGGCGATGCCGGAGATGCCTTCCCGCGCGCGGAGCGCCGCCCAGACCTCGTCCGGCGTCACGTCCAGCGCCGCCCAAAGGACGAGCAGGTGATAGAGCAGATCGGCGGACTCCGCAATGAGCCCGTCGCGGTCGCCGCGCACGCCCTCGATCAGCGCCTCGACCGCCTCCTCGCCCAGCTTCTGCGCGATCTTCTTCTTGCCCTTGGCGAAGAGCTTCGCGGTGTTGGACTGGGTCGGATCGGCGCCGCGGCGGGACAGAATGACGCGGTAGAGTTCCTCGAGGACGTGGCTGTTATCGGGCATCGGCGTGACCCTGGAAGCTTACTTCGGGAGGCGCATCGGCAGGCCGGCTTTGGCCATATGGGCCTTCGCCTCGGCGATGGTGAAGGTGCCAAAATGGAAAATCGATGCGGCCAGGACCGCGGTCGCATGGCCGTCGCGGATGCCCTCCACCAGGTGATCCAGCGTGCCGACGCCACCCGAGGCGATCACCGGCACGGTGACCGCGTCGGCGATCGCGCGGGTCAGCGCCAGATTGTAGCCGGACTTGGTGCCGTCCCGGTCCATGGAGGTGACCAGCAGCTCGCCCGCCCCGTTCTCCGCCATGCGCCGCGCGAAGCCGACGGCGTCGATGCCGGTCGGGTTGCGGCCGCCATGGGTGAAGATCTCGAACCGGCCGGGCGCCGTCTCCTTGGCGTCGATCGAGACCACGATGCACTGGTCGCCGAATTTCCGGGCGGCTTCCTTGACGAAGTCAGGATCCTTGACCGCGGCGGTGTTGATCGAGACCTTGTCGGCGCCCGAAAGCAGCAGGCGGCGGATGTCCTCGATCCTGCGCACGCCGCCGCCGACGGTCAGCGGCATGAAGCAGGCCTCGGCCGTGCGCTGCACCACGTCGTAGAGCGTGTCCCGGTTGTCGGACGAGGCCGTGATGTCGAGGAAGCAGAGCTCGTCCGCCCCGGCGGCATCGTAGAGCCGCGCCTGCTCCACCGGATCGCCGGCATCGACCAGGTTGACGAAGTTGACGCCCTTGACGACGCGCCCGTCCTTCACGTCGAGACAGGGGATGACGCGCATCTTCAGCATCAGGCGGCCTTGAGCTGCCGGATGGCCGAGCGCAGGTCGAGCCGGCCATCATAGAGTGCCCGCCCGGCGATGACGCCGGCGATGCCGCCGCCGCTGGTCCGCGCACGGGCCAGGACGGCCTTGAGGCGGTCGAGATCCTCCGGCCCGGCGACGCCGCCCGAGGCGATCACCGGGATCGACAGCTTCGCCGCCAGCGCCGCGGTGGCCTCGGCATTCACGCCCTGCAGCAGGCCGTCGCGGTCGATGTCGGTGTAGATGATGGCGGCGACGCCGGCATCCTCGAAGCGGCGGGCGAGGTCGAGCACCGGCACGTCGGTGGTCTCCGCCCAGCCTTCGACGGCGACCCGGCCGCGCTTGGCATCGATGCCGACCACGATCCGCTCCGGAAAGACGCGGGCGGCGCCCTTCACCAGCTCCGGCTTCCGCAACGCGACGGTGCCGAGGATGACCCGGGTCACGCCCTTCAGCAGCCAGTCTTCGATCCGGGCGATGTCGCGGATGCCGCCGCCGAGCTGGACCGACACCTTGACGTTCTTCAGGATGGATTCGACGGCGGCGGCGTTGACCGGCTGGCCGGCGAAGGCGCCGTCGAGATCGACCAGGTGCAGCCATTCCGCGCCCTCGGCCACGAACTTGCGGGCCTGGTCGGCCGGGTCGGCGTTGAACAGCGTCGCCTGGCCCATGTCGCCCTGCTTCAGGCGCACGCATTGGCCGTTCTTGAGATCGATCGCGGGGAACAGAATCATCTTACCTGGGACGCCACTGCAGGAAATTGGCCAGCAGCCTGAGGCCCGCCGCCTGGCTCTTCTCGGGATGGAACTGCACGCCCACCATGTTGTCGCGGCCGATCGCGGCCACCACCGGCCCGCCGTAATCGGCGCGGGCCAGCACGTCGCCGGCGCGCTCGGCGACGAAGTGGTAGGAGTGCACGAAATAGACGTCGGTGCCGCCCGTGAGGCCTTCGAGCACCGGATGCGGATCGGCCGGGGTCTGCAGGTCGTTCCAGCCGATCTGCGGAATCTTGAGCGTGGGATCGGCCGGCGTCAGGCGCACGACCTTGCCCTTGATCCAGTCGAGGCCGGCATGCTCGCCGTATTCGATGCCCGTGGTCGCCATCAGCTGCATGCCGACGCAGATGCCGAGGAAGGGCTGCCCCTTCCCGATCACGGCTTCGTTCAGCGCCTCGACCAGGCCGGGATGCGCCTCGATGCCGTGCTTGCAATCGGCGAAGGCGCCGACGCCGGGGAGCACGATGCGCTCGGCATGGCGCACCGCGTCGGGATCGGCGGTGACGCGGATCTCCGCCGCCGTCCCGCGCGCGGCCGCGAGCAGCGCCTTGGCGGCGGATTTCAGGTTGCCCGCGCCGTAATCGACGACGACGACCGCCATCTCTAGGCTTTGAGCGTGCCGCCGAGCACGCCCTTGGTCGAGGGCACGGCGTCGGCCTTGCGGGAATCGATCTCCACCGCCGCGCGCAATGCGCGGGCGAGGGCCTTGAAGCAGCTCTCGACGATATGGTGGTTGTTCTCGCCGTAGAGATTCTCGACATGGAGCGTCAGGCCGGCATTCTGCGCGAAGGCCTGGAACCATTCCTTGAAGAGCTCGGTGTCCATCTCGCCGAGCTTGGGGCGGGTGAAATTCACCTTCCAGACGAGATAGGGCCGGTTCGAGGCGTCGAGCGCGACGCGGGTCAGCGTCTCGTCCATCGGGATCAGGGCGGCGCCGTAGCGGTTGATGCCCCGGCGCTCGCCGAGCGCCCGGGAGACCGCCTCGCCGATCGCGATGCCGGTATCCTCGGTGGTGTGGTGGAAGTCGATATGAAGGTCGCCCTTGGCCTTCACGGTGAGGTCGATCAGGCTGTGGCGCGAGAGCTGCTCCAGCATATGGTCCAGGAACCCGATTCCGGTCGAGATCTCCGACCGGCCGGAGCCGTCGAGATCGACCGAGACCGAGATCTCGGTTTCCTTGGTCTTGCGTTCGACGCTGGCGCGCCGCGCGAATGCCTGCCGGATGGACTCCATCGAACCCACTCTTGCCAAAGCCAGATTGCGCGGGTTTCTTAGCAGCCTTGTCCCCCGGAACCAAGCCGCGGAGCCTGGGAATCCGGGCGGCTTGAACTGCCCCGCCCGTTAACCTATTTGAGCCGCATGCAAAACGCCGCCTCCGACAACGCCCACGGCATGGCCCCCGGTTTACCGACTTGGCACGGCACGACGATCCTCCTGGTCCGCAAGGGCCCGGAAGTGGTGCTGGCCGGCGACGGCCAGGTGACCGTCGGCCATACCGTCATGAAATCCAACGCCCGCAAGCTCCGCCGCCTGGGCAAGGGCGAAAACGGCCCCGATGGATCCAGTAGGGGACAGGTCATTGCCGGCTTCGCCGGGGCGACCGCCGATGCCCTGACCCTGTTCGAGCGACTGGAGGCCAAGCTGGAGCAGCATCCGGGGCAGCTGGCCCGGGCCTGCGTCGAACTGGCCAAGGACTGGCGCACCGACCGCTACCTGCGGCGTTTGGAAGCGATGATGGCGGTCGCCGACAAGTCGGTGAGCCTAGTGCTGACCGGCACCGGCGACGTGCTGGAGCCCGAGGACGGGCTGATCGGCATCGGCTCGGGCGGCGCCTATGCGCTGGCGGCGGCGCGGGCGCTGATCGACCGCGACGACCTGAACGCCGAGGATATCGCGAGGAAGGCGATGAAGATCGCCGCCGATATCTGCATCTACACCAATCACAACGTGCTTCTGGAAAAGCTCTAGCCATGGCCGAACCGGCAAAGAAGATCGAGCCCGCAACGCCTGAGACGGATGCGGGCGCGCTGACGCCCCGCGAGATCGTCTCCGAGCTCGACCGTTTCATCGTCGGCCAAAGCGAGGCCAAGCGCGCGGTCGCGATCGCGCTGCGCAACCGCTGGCGCCGGCAGCAGCTCTCGCCTGAGATCCGCGACGAGGTGATGCCGAAGAACATCCTGATGATCGGCCCGACCGGCGTCGGCAAGACCGAGATCGCCCGGCGCCTCGCCAAGCTCGCCCAGGCGCCGTTCCTGAAGGTCGAGGCCACCAAGTTCACCGAGGTCGGCTATGTCGGCCGCGACGTCGAGCAGATCGTGCGCGACCTGGTCGAGATCGCCATCGCCATGACCAAGGACAAGATGAAGCGCAGCGTCACCGCCAAGGCCGAGGGCCTGGCCGAGGAGCGCGTGCTCGACGCCCTGGTCGGCAAGGACGCCTCGGAATCGACGCGCGCCAGCTTCCGCCGCCGGCTGCGCGCCGGCGAGCTCGACCAGAGCGAGATCGAGGTCAACGTCAAGGACAGCGGCGGCGGCAACCTGCCGACCTTCGAGATCCCCGGCATGCCCGGCGCCAGCATGGGCATGATCAACCTCAACGAGGTGCTGGGCAACGCGCTGGGCGGGCGGCAGAAGCCGCGCCGCATGACCGTCGCCGATTCCTACGCGGTGCTGGTCGCCGAGGAGAGCGAGAAGCTGCTGGACCAGGAGAAGGTGACGGCGGAATCGATCCGCGCCGTCGAGCAGCACGGCATCGTCTTCCTCGACGAGATCGACAAGATCTGCGCCCGCTCCGACGGCGGCCGGATCGGCGGCGATGTCAGCCGCGAGGGCGTGCAGCGCGACCTGCTGCCGCTGATCGAGGGCACCCAGGTCTCGACCAAGCACGGGCCGGTCAAGACCGACCACATCCTGTTCATCGCCTCCGGCGCCTTCCACCTGGCCAAGCCCTCCGACCTGCTGCCGGAGCTGCAGGGCCGCCTGCCGATCCGCGTCGAGTTGAACGCGCTCAGCCGCGAGGACATGAAGCGCATCCTGGTCGAGCCGGAAGCCAGCCTCATCAAGCAGTACGTCGCGCTGATGAAGACCGAGGAGGTAAGCCTCGACTTCGCCGACGACGCGATCGAGGCCCTGGCCGACCTCGCCACCGAGATCAATGCCAGCGTCGAGAATATCGGCGCCCGCCGGCTGCAGACCGTCATGGAGCGGCTGCTGGAGGAAGTGAGCTTCACCGCCAGCGAGATGTCGGGCAAGACCATCCGGATCGATGCCGCGATGGTGAAGGAGAAGGTCGCGCCGCTGGCGAAGAACGCGGACCTCTCGAAGTTCATCCTCTGAGCCTCGGCGGAAGACCCCGCCACAGCGGGGCCTTCCGCGCGCGCTTCCTTACTTCGGCGACCCGTCCGCGTTGTGGCCGCCGCCGGTGCCGCCGCCATGGCCGGACCCGTTGCCGCCGCCATGCTCGCCGCGGGCGTTGTGCTCGTCCGACGGGCCGGACTTCTTCTTTTTCCCGTGATCTTCGTCCTGGTCGGCCAGAGCGAGCTGGTCATCGGCGAGCACCTTGCGGGCCTTCGCCGGCTGCATTCCGTCATCGGGGGCATCCTCCGGCGCCACATCCTGCGCGGGCGCCGCGACGGCCACATCGTCGCCCGGCTGCGGCTGGTCGGCCGGACCGGCATCATCCAGCGCCTTGAGCGGCCCGTCATCGGGACCCGCGCCCCCGCCGGCGCCCTTCGCCGGAGCGGCCTGCGCGACCTTGTCGTGGCCGCCCTGGTCGGCCGGCGTGTTCTGGTCGTCCCCGGCGGCGGCGTTGTCGGCCTGGCCGTCGTCGGTCTTGCCCTGGTCCCGCCAGCATTGCGGGCAGTCGCTGCGGGCGATGGCGGCTTCGTTGTTCGGCTGCGCAACCGCCGCAGCGGTCGAGAAGACGAAGGCAATCGTCAGGGCGCTCAACGCCGTCGAAACGCGATCGATCTTTCGCATGATCCAATGACCTCGATGATTCCGGTACCGGCGGCTCCCGTGCCTGGGGACATCCGAGGCACTGCCGCCATGCCCATTTCGTCGAGGCCGGCCGTGACTTGTTCGATCTTGCCCGGGGAAGCGCTTTTCCGGCTAACCCGCTGGGGACGGCTGAAAAGCTCGCCAGGCGATATATTCAGGCGGCCGTTTCCGTGACCTGCGTCACCCGGACACTATCGCCATACGATATTAAATTCGCCCGCCCGGCCAAGAGCTTGCCGATGAGAGGTGACGGCGCTCACGCCGGCGCGAAAACCGGCGGCACGCTCAGCCGCGCATCAGCAGCCAGACCGCGGCGACCAGGCCGAACGCGATCCGGTACCAGCCGAAAGGCGCCAGGCCGAACCGGCCGACGAAGCCGATCAGCCCGCGAACGACCGGGATCGCCACCACGAAGGCCGTGACGAAGCCGAGCGCGATGATGCCGACGCCGTTGGTCGTCAGGTCGTCGCGCGCCTTCCAGAGATCGAGCACGGTCGCGCCGAGCATGGTCGGGATCGCGAGGTAGAAGGTGAACTCGGTCGCGGTGCGCCGGTCCACGCCGAGCATCTCGCCGCCGAGGATGGTGGCGCCCGAGCGGCTGACGCCCGGGATCATCGCCAGCGCCTGGCAGAAGCCGATGGCGAGCGCGGTCGTCAGCGGCAAGCCCTCGACCGTGCGGTAGCGCGGCCGCGGCGTGATGCGCTCCAGCACCAGGATCAGAATGCCGCCGACGATGAAGCTGACCACCACGACCCAGGGCGAGAACAGATAGTCCTTGATGAAGCCGTGGAACGCGGCCCCCAGCACCGCCGCCGGGAGAAAAGCGACGATCACCGCCAGCGCGAAGCGGCGCGCCCCGGAATCGCTCGGCAGGCCGACCAGCACCTTCCAGAGCCGCGCGAAGGAGAACACGACCACCGCCAGGATCGCGCCGAGCTGGATCACGACATCGAACACCTTGCCGAGCTCGTTCTTGAAGCCCAGCAGCTCGCCCGCGAGGATCAGGTGCCCGGTCGAGGAAATCGGCAGAAATTCGGTGAAACCCTCGACGGCGCCGAGGATCAGGGCGGACAGAATGTCGTGATTCATGCAGGCTCCCGGGAAGGACCGGAGGAGCCATACGCGAAGCCGCCGGTCAGGGCAAGATATCGGGCAGGATGATGCGGGAAGATTGCGGACAGCTTACCGCCCGATCTGTTTCAGGATCGCCTTCAAGGCCGGCTCGTCCAGCAGCTTGATTCGCTGCTTGAGACGGTTGGCGACCTCGGTCGCCAGCGGGGAAAGCCCGCGCGTGTCGATGCTGGGCTTGGGATCGGAGAGCTGGGCGAGCATCTTCAGCTCGTCCACTTCTTCCCAGGCCAGGTTGAAATAGGCCGCCACCTGCTGCACGAAGCCGGGCTTGGGCTGCGCGCGATGGCCGTGCTCCAGCGCCGAGAGATAGGCCGACGAGACTTTCAAGGCGCGCGCCATGTCCTTGAGGGCGCGGTTGTGCTGGGTGCGGAGCTGGCGGAGCCGTGCGCCGAACGGAGTCATCGCCGTTTCTCCCGGTCCCGCTTCAGCAGCACGTAGAGCGCGCCTTCGCCGCCGTGCTGCCGTTCGGCATAGTCGAAGGCGAGCACGTGGCGGCGCAAGCCGGGCTCGTTGAGCCAGCGCGGCACGTTCTCCTTCAGCACGCCGGATTTCGACATCGTCATGCCCTTGCCGGTGATCACCAGCACGCAGCGCCTGCCGGCGGCATGGGCGTCGGCAAGGAAGGCGCGGAGGTCGTCATGCGCCTGCTGCTGGGTGCGGCCGTGGAGATCGATGCGGCCTTCGATCGGCAGGCGCCCGCCGCGGAAGCGCTCGGCCTGGCGCTTGTCGATGCCGACCGAAAGGCCGTGGGAAAGCTCGTGGTGCTTGACCGGCGGCGGGGCGGGCGGTGGCGCCGGCAGTCTCGCCGCGGGCTTCGCCCTGGCTTTGGGCTTCGGCGCGGGCTTTTCCGCCGGCGCGACGGCCGGGGCCGGGGCGGGCTTGCGGCGGCGCTTCAGCGGCGCCGCGGTCTTCGCGACCGACTGCCAGAGCGCCCGTTCCTCTTCGCTGATCGGGCGCCGTGCCATCGGACTCAGTTGGGCCGCGAGGAATCCCGGGACTCATCGACCAGGATGATGTGGAGCCGCTTCGGACCATGCGCGCCCATCAGCAGGATCTTGCCGATATCGGCGCTGCGCGACGGCCCGGTGACGAGGCTGACGGTGCGCGGCATCGCGCCGTTCGAGAGATCCGCGCCGAACTTCCTCCTGAGCGCCGCCCAGGCCTCCTCATAGGTGCCGACCAGCTCGTCGCGGTAGACGACGGCGATATGGGTCTCCGGGAGGAAGTGCAAGGTGTTCGGCGTCGGCGCACCGGAATGCACGAACAGCGTGCCGGTCTCCGCGACGCCGGAGAGGACCGGCGTCACCGAAGCGGGATCGTTGCCGTCGCTGGCGCCGCTGCTGATCTCGAGCAAAGGCTGGCTCTTCCAGTCGAGCCCGGCGACGCGCGGGTCGGGCGCCAGCTTCACCTGCGCCGGCAGGTTGCGGCCCTTCAGGTAGTCGGCGACCGCGGCCGGCACATCCTTGCCGCTGGCGACCTCGGCGACGGTGGCGGACGCGGCCTCGGCCTGCTTGCGGAAGAGATCCACCAGGTCGCGGCCGGCACGTTGCCCGCGCTGGGGCACCAGCGGCACCGGCCTGGCGACGTCGCGCGTCGGCGAGCGTGCGACGCCGGCCCTGATGGCCGCCAGCATGCGGTCGCGGTCGGTGCTCATCGGCCGCCTCCGCCGCGTGCGGCACGACCTTGGGCGCGCCATTGATCGTGGAACGTCCTGCCCTGGGGCGCCGGGAAGTCGCGGTGCCGGGTCCAGCCGCCGGCAAGCGGCAGGCTGCCGAACCGGCCGCGATTGCCCGCCTTCCAGCGCAGCGCCCGCGCCGCCCAGCGCGCGGCGATGCGATAGAGCGCCGGGCGCTTGGCGAACCAGGCCCAGGCGCTCAGGCCCGAGCGCTGCACCGGCGGCGTGATGGCGCGGGAGAACTCCTCCTCGCGCCAATGGCGCAGCAGCTTCGGGATCGGGATGCGCACCGGGCAGACCGCCTCGCAGCGTCCGCAGAGCGTCGAGGCATTGGGCAGCGGCTCGGCGTTCTGCACGCCGACCAGAGCCGGCGTCAGCACCGCGCCGATCGGCCCCGGGTAGACCCAGCCATAGGCGTGGCCGCCGACCGAGTGGTAGACCGGGCAGTGATCCATGCAGGCGCCGCAGCGGATGCAGCGCAGCATGTCCTGCATCGGCCCGCCGAGATAGGCGCTGCGGCCGTTGTCCAGCAGCACCACATGAAATTCGCGCGGCCCGTCGAGATCCGTGCCGCGCCGCGGGCCGGTCGAAAAGGTGGTGTAGACCGAGAGCTCCTGTCCGGTCGCCGAGCGCGGCAGCACGCGCAGCAGCGTCATCGCATCCTCGATGGTCGGTACCACCTTCTCGATCGAGGCGAGCACGATGTGCATCTTCGGCAGGGTCTGGGTCAGATCGCCGTTGCCCTCGTTGGTGACGATGACGGTGGAGCCGGTCTCGGCGATCAGGAAGTTGGCGCCGGTGATGCCGACATCGGCGGCGAGGAAGCGGGCGCGCAGCTTGGCGCGCGCCTCGGCCATCAGCGAGGAGGCCTCTTCCAGGTTGCGCCCGGCCTCGAGATCGGTATGCGCCTTGCGGAAGGTCTCCTCGACCTGGCGCTTGGTGACATGCAGGGCCGGGCCGATGATGTGGCTCGGCGTCTCGTGGCGAAGCTGGATGATGTATTCGCCGAGGTCGGTCTCGACCGGCTCGATGCCGTTGCTCTGGAGGAAGTCGTTGATGCCGATCTCCTCGCCCACCATGGTCTTGCCCTTGGTGACGGTCCTGGCGCCGGCCTTGCGGCAGAGATCGAGCACCAGGCGCCGCGCGGTGTCGGCGTCGGCGCACCAATGGACATGGCCGCCGGACTTCTGGACCTGTTCCTCGAATTGCAGCAGGTACCGGTCGAGATGGCCGAGGATGTGGTTCTTGAGGTCCCGCGCGCTGTCGCGCAAAGCCTCGAACTCCGGCAGCAGCGCCGCCGCCTTGTTGCGGCTGGGTATCGAATGCGTCCGGAGGATGCTGAGCGCTTCCTGGAGCTGCGCATCGCCCATCGCCTCGGTGGATTTCTCGGCGAAGGCATTGGAGGTCGGCTGAAGCATCGGCCTACTCCGCCTTCCCGACCGCGGGCTCGCCGATGGCCGGGTCCTGGGTCATGCCGGCCAGCACCTCGGCGACGTGGCGCACCTTGATCGTGCTGCCCTGGCGCTGCAGCTTGCCGGCGATGTTCATCAGGCAGCCGAGATCGCCGGCCAGCAGATGCTCGGCGCCGCTGGCGATGATGTCGGCGGTCTTGCGCTCGACCATGCTGTTGGAGATGTCGGGGAACTTGACGCAGAACGTGCCGCCGAAGCCGCAGCAGGCCTCGGTGTCGCCCATCTCGGCGAGCTCGAGGCCCTTCACCTTGCCGAGCAGCGAGCGCGGCTGCGCCTTCACGTTCATCTCCCGCAGGCTGGAGCAGGAATCGTGATAGGTGCAGCGGCCGGCCATGGCGCTGTCGATGCTCTCCAGCTTCGCCACCTCGACCAGGAACTGGGTGAGCTCGTAGCAGCGCGCCGCCAGCGCCTCGGCGCGCGGCGCCCATTCGGGATCGTCGGCGAGAAGCTCCGGATAATGGCGGCGCAGCATCCCGCCGCAGGAGCCGGACGGGGCCACGACGTAGTCGTAGCCCTCGAAGGCGGCGACGGTGCGCCGCGCGATCTCGGCGGCGTCGGCCCGGTCGCCGGAATTGTAGGCCGGCTGGCCGCAGCAGGTCTGCGCCTCGGGCACCTCGACCGCAAAGCCGGCCTGCTCGATCAGCTTCACCGCCGCGAAGCCGACGGAGGGACGGAAGAGGTCGACCAGGCAGGTGACGAAGAGGGCGACGCGTTCGGGTCGTGGCATGCTTCAATCGGTTCCGTCGCCGAGGTCGGAAAGAATCACGGTGCTGTGGGCCGCCGCTTTCGGCAGCAGCACATAATAGCGGCCATTGCTCTTCATGCGCCCGGCAAATTCAAGAGCCGTGGCCCCGGTGCCCCAGAACAGATCGCCGCGGATCGGCCCCTTGATGGCCGAGCCCACGTCCTGGGCGACCATCAACCGCTGCAGCGGCGTGCCGTCCGGAGCCCTGGTGTCCAGCCAGACCGGAACCCCCAGCGGCAGGAAGGCGGGGTCCACCGCCATGCTGCGGGTCGGCGTCAGGGTGACCCCCAGCGCACCCGAAGGTCCCGGCAGCGCGGCCGAATCCGGGCCGAGCTCCCGGAAGAAGATGTAGCGCGGGTTCTTCTGCATCCAGGCCTGGCCCTCCTTCGGGTGGGCCTTCAGCCAGTCGCGGATGCCCTGGGCCGAGGCCTTGTCCTTCGGCACGACCCCGCCCTGGATCATCAGCTTGCCGACCGGCACGAAGTCGCGGCCGTTATTGCCGGCATAGCCGACCCGGGTGATCTTGCCGTCCGGCAGCCGGATCACCGCCGAGCCCTGGATCTGCAGCATGAAGACATCGACCGGGTCCTTCAGCCACATGAGCTCCAGGTTCCGGTTCTTGAGCGCGCCGGCATCGATCTCCGCGCGGGAGAGGGTCACCGGCGGATCGGGGGCCTTGTAGAGCGGCACCCGGTAATCGCCGCCGGGCTTGCGCGCGCCGTCGAGCTCCATCTCGTAATAGCCGGTGAAGAGGCCGTCATTCGGCGCCTGGTCCAGCGCCACGAAGGGCCGGAAGTAGTCGCTGAAATATCCCGCCGCGGCCTTGTCGTCGCCCGGCGGCAGGGAAGCCGCCGCGTCGCAGGCCGCGGCCCAGTCGAGGGCCGTTCCGCCGATGCCGGCCTTTCCCACGGCCGCGTCATCCGGGAGCCTGGCCAGGGCAGCGCAGCTCCGCTGCAAGGCGGGGATCGCCTCGGCGACGTGGTCGATGCTCCAGCCGGGCAGTTTCTCGAAATCGGTCGCCACCAGCGCCAGGCGGTGGACCGGCGGCGGCGCCACGCGCGGCATGGCGCAGGACCCCAGCATCAGCAGCACCCCCGCCGCGGCGAAGGCGATCGACCGATGGCCTCGCGCGAACCTGAGGCGTGTGATGGCAAGCCGCTGGGCGGCCGCACGGGCGGCGCGCCGCTTGGCGACGGGATGCTTGACGGCGCGATGCTTGGCCTTGTGGTGGGGCTGGCGATGGCGGGACGGCCGGTGACTTCGTCCGGCCTGCCGTGCCCGCATTCCTGCCCCCGATCCCGGCCCGCCCGCGTCAGTGCGGGCTTTCGGTGGCGATCAGCACCCAGTTGGGATCGCGCGAGGTCACCGGACGGCTGAAGGTCCAGATGTCGGTGATCGACGCCACCTCGTTCGGATGGCCGTCGACGATCCGGCCCTCGGAATCCTGGGTGACGTTCACCTGCTCGGAGTTGAAGCGCAGCTTGATCCGCGCATCCGGGCCTTTCAGCTCGGCATCCAGGATCTCCAGGCCGACGATGCCGACCAGGGTGAACTTCACGCTGAGCTTGTCGCGCTGGCGGGCGCTGATGGCGCTGCTGAAATTCTGCAGCACATCCGGGGCCAGCAGCGGCTTCAGCGCGTTGGTATCGCCGGCGGCGAAGGCCTGCAGGATCATCTCGAAGGCAACCTTGGCGCCCGCCAGGAACGAGAGCGCGTCGAAGTCCGGATCGGCGCTGCGGATCGCGTCGAGGCCCTTGCGCACCGCTTCCGGCGCCTGGGCGACCATGGCCTCGAACTGGCGCTGCTCGCGGCGCGCGAGCTGCCGGTCCTCGGCCAATTGCACGACTCCCTCGGGCTGGCCCGGGCGCTCCGCCGCCGGGGCCGGACGAACCTGGGCGTCGCCGGGCTTGCCGACCGGCTTCGGGCCGTTGGCGCCGGGCTGCTTCGGCGGGGTGGCGAAGGGATCGATCGAGCGCTCGTTGCCGGTGCGCCGGCCCAGCACGGAATAGAGCTTCCAGGCCAGGAAGACGGCAATGGCGGCGAAGAAGATCAGATCGTAACCGGTAAACACGACGCGCCGCGAAGACCTCTCTACTTTACGCTGGAACAGCCCTTGCAGGGCCGTCCTTGACCCAGGATCAGGCCACTGGGTTTACCGCTGGAAACGGGTGGAGTAACTCCTTGATTTGCATCTTACATAGGGTGGGTTGGCTCCAACAACAACTATGACCCGGTTCGTGACGCTCACAGCGGTCTTTCTGCCTTTCCTGGAAATACCGGGCTTTGTCCTGGTTTCCTATTGGATCGGTGTGATTCCGATGCTGATTCTGCTGGTGGCCGGCGCATTGGGCGGCATCCTGGTGCTGCAGCGGGTCGGCCTCAACGCCGTGGTGAGCCTCCGGCTCGCCCTGGCCCGGGGCGAGGAGCCGGGCCACACGCTGATCGATGCCGCCTGCTTCGCCCTGGGCGGATTCCTGCTGACCATCCCCGGCTTCATCAGCGACCTGATCGCCTTCGCCCTGTTCCTGCCCTGGACCCGGAACTATCTGCTGCGCCGGGTGGCGCGGCATTTTGACGTCCATGTCCATACCGTCCTCCATGGCGGCACCCATGCCGGCGGCTTCGCCGCGCAGGCGCGGCCGGCGGCACACGCAGATGTCATCGACGGCGAGTATTCCGTTATCGAGCCCGATACGCCCCGCATCGAGACCGAGGGCAAGCAGGACCGGCCGACACCATGATTCTGATCCGCCACGGCGAATCCGAGTTCAACGCCGCCGTCAACCGGACCGGCAAGAGCCCGGGCATCCCCGATCCCAGGCTGACGCCGCTCGGCCACGCGCAGGTGCGCCGCGCCGCCGAGGAAGTGCGCCGGCACCGCCGGCCGATCCGGCGGCTGATCACCAGCCCGTTCACCCGCGCGCTGGAGACCGCGACGATCATCGCCGAGGCCCTCGACCTTCCGGTGGAGGTCGAGCTGATCGTGCACGAGCATGCCTGCTACGACTGCGACATCGGCACGCCGATCAGCACGCTGGCCGGGCGCTGGCCGGCGCTCGATTTCAGCCGTATCCCGGAACGCTGGTGGCCGGAGATGGAGCCGCGCGAGGACATGCTGAAACGCTGTGCCGACTTCCGCGCCAAGGCCGCGCGGTTCAGCGACTGGGAGCATGTCGCCGTGGTCAGCCATTGGGGCTTCATCCGCGGCCTGACCGGCCACGACGCGCGCAACGCGGAGATCGTGCCGTTCGATCCGCGCGGATGAGCGCGCCGCCGATCCTCGAGACCGAGCGCCTGGTGCTCCGGCGCATGATGGCCTATGACGCGCCGGCGCTGCACGCGATGCTCTCGGATCCCGAGACCATGCGGTACTGGTCGACGCCCCCGCATGCGACGCTGGCCGAAACCGAGGCCTGGGTGGCCGATGGCCTGGCGGCGATGGAGCGCGGCGATGGCGTCGACTTCGTCGTGCTGGAGAGCGATCGCCTGATCGGCCGGGTCGCGTTCTGGATGGGCAACGAGATCGGCTTTCTGTTCTCGCGCAGCGTCTGGGGCAAGGGCTACGCACGAGAGGCGATGATCGCCGTGCTGCGCTATGGCTTCGACCGCCTCGGCTTCAAGAGCGTGCGGGCCGACGTCGATCCCGACAATGCGCGCTCGCTGAAGCTGCTGGAGCGCGCGGGCTTCCAGCGCGTCGGCTTCGCGGAGAAGACATTCAAGGTCGGCGAGACCTGGGTCGACAGCGTCTACCTGGAGCTCAAGGCCGAAGCCTTCGCCGCATCACCTGGGCGGTCGACTCACCTTTACGACCCACAGGCGTCTTGAAGCCGTCATGGCGCGGTAAAGCGCTGAAGACACACGCTTACTGCCGCCGGCGCGGCGACCCCTGGATTCTCGATTCGGTAAAGGTCCGGTCGGGGTCGGAGCCGCCGGACGGCGTGGAACGATAAATCTCATCATACCACATCCCGGATCGCTTCGCACTGCGGTTGACGTCCTTTGATCCCGAGCAACCGAGCCTTCACCCATGCCGCTCTAGAAATTCTCGACCCAGGGCCTGACTTCCATCTCGGTGCTCCAGGCGCTGCGCGGCTGGCGGTGCACGGCGAGATAGGTCGCGGCGATCGCATCGGGATCGAGCCACTTGTCGGATGCCTTCTCCGCGGCGGAGAGATCGCCGCGGGAGCTGGCGATGCCGCCGTCGATCACGAAATGCGCGACATGGATGCCCTTGGGCTGCAGCTCGCGGGCGAGACTCTGCGCCAGGCCGCGCAGCGCGAACTTGCCCATGGCGAAGGGTGCGGAATGCGCATAGCCCTTCACGCTGGCAGAAGCGCCGGTGAAGAAGAGCGACCCTTTCCCTTTTGGCAGCATCAGCCGCACCGCCGCCTGCGCCACCAGGAAGCCGCCGAAAGCCGAGGAGATCAGCGTCTTCTCCACTTCGATCGGGTCGAGCTCCAGCAGCGGGCCGCGGGTCCGGTAGCCGGCATTGAAGACGACCAGCGCCGGCGCGCCGTGCTGCTTTCCGACCGCGTCGAACAGCGCCGACACCTCGGCGGGCTTGGTGGCGTCGCAGGCCTGGGGCGTGGCGCCGGTCGCCTTGACCAGGTCGCCGAGCTTGTCGGTGCGGCGGGCGGCCAGCACGACCTTCATGCCCGCGGTGGCGCAGGCGCGCGCCAGGCTGGCCGACAGTCCCGATCCGGCGCCGACGATCACCGCGGCATCGCCTGCATCCTGAGCCATGACGATTTTCCCTTGCCCGTGAAGCCCTTGGTTCGAATCCGCGGCACCGCGGCCGCCCGGCGAGG
This sequence comes from Dongiaceae bacterium, assembly GCA_035548715.1. Taxonomy (GTDB): domain Bacteria; phylum Pseudomonadota; class Alphaproteobacteria; order Dongiales; family Dongiaceae; genus Dongia. Next base: position 55,594 of record DASZSL010000110.1, on the reverse strand, counting down.
TTGCCAAGCCGGGCCGAAAGGTGGTAGCGGAGCGCGCATTTCGAAACATGCTGTGCCGGGCCCGCAAAACCAAGACCCGTCCAGCCCGGCGATCGCGCGCCGCAAGATCAGGGACCTTACCTCATGGCCGAGCAGACCCCCACCCCGCCCAATGGCGGCGACAACGCCCAGGCGAATGCCGGCACCCAGGCCGGCGCGCCGCTGACCATCGTCCACCAGTATCTGAAGGACTTCTCCTTCGAGAATCCCAACTCGGCGGAGGGCTTCAAGCCGCTGACCGAGATGCCGACCGGCTTCATCCGGGTCGATGTGCGGGTGAAGCCGATGACCCCGCCGGATATCGAGGTCTCGCTGTTCCTCGCCGCCGAGGCCAAGATCGGCGATACCTCGGTCTATGTGGTCGAGAGCGAATATGCCGGCATCTTCCGCCTGGGCCGCGTGCCGCAGGAGCACATGCTGCCGCTGATCATGATCGAGGCGCCGCGCCTGCTCTTCCCGTTCTCGCGCCAGCTCATCGCCGCGGCGGTGCAGGCCGGCGGCTTCCCGCCGCTCTTCATCAACCCGGTGGATTTCGTCGCACTCTACCGCGAACGCCAGCCGGATCTGCAGGAAGCGATCAAGGAAGCCCAGGCCCAGGAGAGCAAGGCGAAGGCCTGAGTTAGCCCCGTCACCCCCCGGGCTTCAACCCGGGCTTGACCCGCGGGTCTTGCGACGGCACCAGATGCCCGGGTCACGCCCGGGCATGACGATGTTTCAGGATGGAGCTACGCCTTCAGCCAGATCGCGTCCTTGATCTTGGCGATGAAGGCCTGATGCGCGGCCAGCTCTTCCGCGCTCGCCAGGTGCGGGCGCGGCGGGCGGACCGGGAGCGCGATGCCCTGGGCCGGGCCGCGGCGGCCGTCGGTGAAATCGAGATCGGCCACCACCACCTCGACCTCGCTCTCGGCCGCGAAGCCGAGACCGGCCTGGCGGCCGCCCAGCAGTTCCAGATAGACCTCGGCCAGGAGCTGCGCGTCGAGCAGCGCGCCGTGCAGGGTGCGGTTCGAATTGTCGATGTTGAAGCGCTTGCAGAGCGCGTCGAGGCTGGCCGGCGAGCCGGGGAACTTGCGCCGCGCGATCTGGACCGTGTCGGTCGCGCGATGGGGCTCGATCTCCGGCCGGCCCAGCCGCTTCAATTCCGCGCTCAGGAAGCGGAGGTCGAATTCGGCGTTGTGGGCGACCAGCGGCGCATCGCCGATGAATTCCAGCAGCTTGTCGGCGATCTCGGCGAATTTCGGCTTGTCGGCCAGGAACTGGTCGCTGAGGCCGTGGATCTGGAACGCGGCCTGGGGCATCGGCCGTTCCGGGTTGAGATAGACATGGAAATGCCGAGCGGTCGGGATGTGGTTCTCGAGCTCGATGCAGCCGATCTCGACCACCCGGTCGCCATTCGCATGGTCGAAGCCGGTGGTTTCGGTGTCGAGGACGATCTCACGCATTCCGCTGCCGCATCTCTCCTGCCGCCGGCGTCGACTCGACCGGCTGGAATCGAAGATGCCGGCCGTAGAATCGGCTGGCAAGCGCCGTGACGCGCTCCGGGTCGCCGGTCGTGAGGCAGATCGGCTCGGTCGCGTCGCGGGCGAAATCCTTCATGTCCGGGTGGCGGAAGAGATAGGCGACCAGGGCCGCCGCCACGCGCGCCGGCTGGCTCAGGATCTGGGTCTCGGGCGGCAGCGCCGCGCGGAAGAGATGCTCGATCAGCGGGAAATGCGTGCAGCCGAGCACCGCCTTCTCCGGCGCCTTCCCGTCCAGCGCCGCGAGCAGCGCCTGGACGTGGCGCTCGACCACCGGGCGGATCGCCTCGTCCGGCGCGCCGGCCTCGATCATGCCGGCGAGGTCGCGGCAGGCCTCCTGCACCACGCGGGTGTTGGGGGCGCGGAGCGCGATCTCGTGCGGGTAGAAGCCGCTCTCGACCGTGGCGCGGGTGGCGAAGATGCCGATCGTCTCCGGCGGGCGCCTGGCCTCGTCGGGCCCGGCCTTGGAATGCCAGGGCATGCGGGCGATCTCCTCGACCATCGGCGCGATGATGCCGAGGATCCGGCGGTCGGGATGATGCGCCGGCAGCCAGACCCGCTGCAGCGGGCGCATCGCGGTCGCGGTCGCGGTGTTGCAGGCGATGATGACCAGCTTCGCGCCCATGGCGAACAGGCACTCGACGCCGGTCCGGGTCAGCGCCTCGATCTCGGCCGCCGATCTCGGCCCATAGGGCGCATTGGCGTTGTCGCCCAGATAGACGAAGCGCTGGTTCGGCAGCCGGGCGTGAAGCGCGGAGAGGACGGTCAATCCGCCATAGCCGCTGTCGAACAGGCCGATCATCGGTGCTTCAACTTCCTCACGATCTTGAGCAGGGCCGTGCGGCTGGCGCGCTTGCCGATGCCGGTCTGCACGACGAAATCGGCGCGCCGGCGCTTCTCGGCATCGGGCATCTGCCTGGCCCTCACCTCGGCAAGCCGCTTCGGGCTCATCCCCCTGCGTCTCAATACACGCTGATCTTGCAGAAATTGCGGCGCCGTGACCACCACGACCGCGTCACAGCGTTTTTCCGCGCCGGTCTCGTAGAGCAGGGGAATGTCCAGCACCGCCATCCGCCGCCGCGCCGCGCGGCAGGTCCGCAGGAAGATGCGCTCCTGCGCGCGCACCAGGGGATGGAGGATCGCCTCCAGGCGTTTCAGCGACGCCGGATCCTCGAACACCATGCGGCCCAGCACCGTGCGGTCGACGGCGCCGGCGGCGATCGCCCTGGGAAATTCGGCCTCGATCGCGCCGACGGCCGCGCCGCCATGGCCCATCAGCCGATGCACGCTGAGATCGGCGTCATGGACCGGGATTCCCATCTGGCGCAATGCGGCGGCGGCCGTGGACTTGCCCATGCCGATCGAGCCGGTCAGCCCCAGGACAATCATTGGGGGACAATCATTGGCGGACAATCATTGGCGGACAATCATTGGCGGATGGTCATCGGGGGACGATCACGGGATGTCCTTCAGCACGAAGTCGCGCAGCTCCGGCGTCACCGCGGGCTCGATGCCGAACCAGGCGGCGAAACCGGGCCGCGCCTGGTGAAGCAGCATGCCGAGGCCGTCGACCGTGGCGTTGCCCCGGGCCCGGGCCGCGGCCAGAAGCGGGGTCTCCAGCGGCACGTAGACGATGTCGTAGACCACCGCGGTCTTCGGCAGGGCGGCGAGGTCGAGCTCCAGGGACGGCTGCCCCTTCATGCCGAGCTGCGTGGAATTCACCAGCAGCCCGGCGCCCTCCAGCGCCGCCTCGCGGTGATGCCAGGCGACGACCTGCAGGCGGCCCCGGACATCGTCGCCGAGCGCGGCGCCGAGGGCCTCGGCCAGCTCCTCGGCGCGGCGCTGGGTGCGGTTGGCAAGGATGATCGAGGGCGCGCCGCATTCCAGCAGCGCCACGATGATCGCCCGCGCGGCGCCGCCGGCCCCGAGCAGCACCGCCGGTCCGGCCGCCGGCTGCCAATGCGGCTGGCTGGCCTGGAGATGGGCGAGGAAGCCGAAGCCGTCGGTATTGTCGCCGAGGATCGAGCCGTCCTCGCGCACGACCAGGGTGTTGACCGCGCCGATCCGTTGCGCCGTGCGGCTGACCTCGTCCACCAGGCCGAGGGCGGGCTCCTTGTGCGGCAGGGTGACGTTGCCGCCGCGGAAGCCGAAGCTGGGCAGGGCGCGGATGGCGCGCGGCAGATCCCTGGGATGGGTGGCGAAGGGGATGTAGGCGCCGTCGATCCGGTGCTGGGCCAGCCAGAAGCCGTGCAGCCGGGGCGAGCGCGAGTGATCGACGGGATAGCCGAAGACGCCGGCGATCCTCGACTTGCCGGTCAGCGTCTGGAGCTGGATGAGGGGGGTATCGCTCATGCGCTGTATCACCGGGGCAGCACGTTCTGCTCGCGCAGGATATCGAGCACCGGCAGCAAAGGCAGGCCCAGGATGACGAAGAAGTCGCCCTCGATCCGCTCGAACATCTGCGCCCCCAGGCCCTCCAGCTGATAGGCCCCGACCGAGCCCAGCACCGCCTCTCCCGCCTCGGCAAGATAGCCGTCCAGGAAGGCGTCTGTGAATTCCCGCATGGCGAGCCGGGCGCTGGCCGTGCGATGCCAGATCCGGGCGCCGTCCCGCGCCAGCACCGCGGCGCTGGTCAGGCGATGCCGGCGTCCGCGCAGGCTGAGGAGCTGGTCCCGCGCGGCGGCCGCGCTGCCGGGCTTGTCGAACCAGGCGCCGTCGCAATCCAGCATCTGGTCGGCGCCCAGCACCAGCCGGCCCGGCCGGGAGCGGCTGACCTGCAGCGCCTTCAATTCCGCGAGCGCCGCCGCGACCTCGGCCGGCCCGGCGCCCTGGCCGCGCAGCGCGATCTTGAGCTCGCTTTCATCGACCCTGGCCGGCACCACCTCGATCGGGACGCCCGCCGCCTGCAGCAGGCTGGCGCGGGCGCGGCTCGCCGAGGCGAGAATGACGGGCTCGCTCATTCAGATTTCGGGAGCCACCGCGGGGGCGGCGCCGTGGAGCTGGCGATGCTCCTGCAGCAGCTGGATGATCGAGGCCGCGGTTTCCTCGATCGAGCGGCGCGTCACGTCGAGCACGGTCCAGCCATGCTCGACGCAGAGCCGGCGCGCCTGGATCACCTCCTCGCGCACGGCGGCAAGATCGACGTAGTCGGAATCCTCGTCCTTGGCGATCATCTGCAGCCGGTTCCTGCGGATCTGCACCAGCTGCCCCGGATCCTTGGTGAGGCCGACGACCAGCGGCCGCTTCACGCTGAAGAGCTCGGGCGGCAGCGGGCAGCCGGGCACGATCGGCACGTTGGCGGCGCGGATCCCGCGGTTGGCGAGATAGACGCAGGTCGGCGTCTTCGAGGACCGGCTGACGCCGACCAGGACGACGTCGGCCTCCTCGAGGTTGCGCGCCGACTGGCCGTCGTCGTGGCTCAAGGCGTAGTCCATCGCCTCGATGCGGTTGAAGTATTCCTGGTCCATGGCGTGCTGGCGACCGGAGAGGCCGCGCGCGGTCTTGCCGAAATGACCGGCGAGCGCGGTCATCACCGGGTCGAGCACGGGCACCACCGTGACGCCGAGATCGCGGCAGCTGGACACCAGGAGGCTGCGCAGCTTGTCATCGACGATGGTGTAGAGCACCAGGCCCGGGCTCTGCTGGATGCCCTGCAGCACCTTCTGCATCTGGCCGGTGGTGCGGATCAGCGTCCAGCTGTGCTCGATCGGGTCGGCGTCCTCGAACTGCACCAGGCAGGCGCGGGTGATGCTGTTCAGCGTCTCGCCGGTCGCATCCGAGACCAGATGCAGATGGAAGCGTCCTGATGTTCCGTCGCTCAATTCGATCTCCGGCGGGAGAACAATCCGGTGGAAAAGCCGTGGACAGAGTCCGGAAAACCGCGTTCCGAACGATCCATCCAGGGTCTTCCACAGTCATGGCACCGACATCAGGTCGGATCAACCCCCAGGCCCGCGCCGGTCTTGAATCATCTGAATCACCGGGATATCCGGACCGGGTCCGCTTATCCCGGTTTTCCCCGCTTCTAGATGCCGCAGGCCGCGGCGTCTTCCCCCGATTCATCCGCCGCTATGATGATGACAGCCGCGCATGACATGCAAACGCCACCGGAGGAAACATGGGGATCACGGCGATTCACCGCACATCCACCACTACCTCTACTTCTCTAGATTCTAAGATAAGGAAAGAGTAGAGCATCAGGACCTTTGCCCGACCCTCGCCGCATGCCCCACGACAAAGCCCTGCTTCAGGTCCTTCAGCGCCAGACGCCGCATCGGGTGCCGATCTGGCTGATGCGCCAGGCCGGGCGCTACCTGCCGGAATACCGGGCGCTGCGGGCACGTGCGCGGAACTTCCTGGATTTCTGCCTGACGCCGGATCTCGCGGTCGAGGCGACGCTGCAGCCGATCCGCCGCTATGATCTCGATGCGGCGATCCTGTTCTCGGACATCCTGGTGGTGCCGCACGGGCTCGGCCAGAAGGTCTGGTTCGAGGAGGGTGCCGGGCCCCTGCTGGAGCCGATCGAGAGCACCGGCGCGCTCGGGCGCTTCGATATCGGCGGCATGGTGAAGGCGCTGGCGCCGGTCTACGAGACGGTGCGGCGGCTGAAGACGGAGCTGCCCCCGGATCGCGCGCTGATCGGCTTCTCGGGCGCGCCCTGGACCCTGGCGAGCTACATGATCGAAGGCGGGTCGAGCCGGGACTTCGCCAAGGCCAAGGCCTGGGCCTATGGCCGGCCCGACGACTTCCAGAAGCTGATCGACCTGCTGGTCGATGCGATCGTCGCGCATCTCGAGGCACAGATCGATGCCGGCGCCGAGGCGGTGCAGCTGTTCGACAGCTGGGCGAGCGCCCTGGACCATGCCGCTCTCCGGCGCTGGTCGCTGGAGCCGCTCGGCCGGATCGTGGCGCGGCTCGGGCGGAAGGTGCCGGTCATCGTCTTTCCGCGCGGCATCGGGCCCGGCTATCGCGATTTCGCCGAGCAGCGCGTCGGCGATGCGATCGGCATCGACCAGGCGATCGATCCCGCCTGGGCCCGCGACGCGCTGCAATCGACCTGCGTCGTCCAGGGCAATCTCGACCCGCGCCGGCTCGTGGTCGGCGGCCAGGGCATGCGCGACGCGATCCGCCGGATCCTGGACACGCTCGGCGGGGGGCACTTCATCTTCAACCTCGGGCATGGCTGTCTGCCGGAGACGCCGCCGGAGCATGTCGCCGCGCTGATCGAGACGGTGCGCGCCGGTCGATGAGCGGCAACCGGCGCATCGCGGTGGTGCTGTTCAATCTCGGCGGCCCGGACCGGCCGCAGGCGGTCGAGCCGTTCCTGTTCAACCTGTTCAACGATCCGGCGATCATCAACCTGCCGGGCGTCGTGCGCTGGCCGTTGGCCAAGCTGATCGCCGGCCGGCGCAACAAGGCGGCGCAGGAGATCTACGCCAGGATGGGCGGCGGCTCGCCGATCCTGCCCAATACCGAGCGCCAGGCGGCGGCCCTGATGCAGGCGCTGGGCGATGCCGGCGAGGTCGGCGTCTTCATCGCCATGCGCTACTGGCATCCGCTGACGCCGGCCGCGGTGGCGGCGGTCAAGGCATTCGCGCCGGACGAGATCGTGCTGCTGCCGCTCTATCCGCAATTCTCCACGACGACGACGGAATCCTCGGTCAAGGCCTGGCGCAAGGAAGCGCGGCGCCAGGGCCTGAAGGCCAGGGAGAAGCTGATCTGCTGCTATCCGACCGAGCTCGGCTTCATCGGCGCCCTGGCGACCGAGACGCAGAAGGCGATCGCCGCGGCGACGGCGAAGACCGCGGCGCCGGTCTTCGTCGTCTTCTCGGCCCATGGCTTGCCGAAGAAGATCGTCGATCGCGGCGACCCCTATGTGGCGCAGGTCTCGGCGACGGTGCACGCGGTGGTCGACCGGCTCGGCCTTTCCGAGGAGGAATGGGTGACGGCGTTCCAGAGCCGGGTCGGTCCCCTGGAATGGGTCGGCCCGTCCACCGACCAGATGATCGAGGAAGCGGCGAGCGCCGGGAAAGCGGTCGTCGTGGTGCCGGTCGCCTTCGTCTCGGAGCATTCCGAGACCCTGGTCGAGCTCGACATCGAGTACCGCCACCGCGCCGAGCTGCACCAGGCCGCGGCCTATGAGCGCGCGCCCACGGTCTCGGCGGCGCCGGAATTCATCGCCGGCCTGGCAAGGCTGGTGCGCCAGGCCCTGGCGGCGCCGCAGCGCGTGCAGCCGGGGACCGGCATGGGCTATTGCGCCGACTGGCCGCGCTGCGCCTGTCAGCAGGATGCGAAGGAGGGAAGCCGGTGATCGCGTATTACGACTGGATCAAGGCGGCACATGTCATCGCGGTCGTCGCCTGGATGGCCGGCATGCTCTACCTGCCGCGGCTCTACGTCTATCACGCCCGCGCGGCGAAGGGCTCGGAGCTCAGCGAGACCTTCAAGGTGATGGAGCGCCGCCTGCTGCGCGGCATCATCGATCCGGCGATGGGCGCCGCCTGGATCCTCGGCCTCATCCTGGCCACGATCGGCCATCACTGGTCGGAGCCCTGGTTCCACGCCAAGCTGCTGCTGGTGCTCGGCATGCAGCTCATCCACGCCGCCTATTCCCGCTGGCGGCGTCACTTCGCCAAGGACGAGAACCGGCACACCGACCGGTTCTACCGGATCATGAACGAGGTGCCGACGGTGCTGCTGATCGGCATCGTGATCCTGGTGATCGTGAAGCCGTTCTGATCTAGCCGGGCTTCGGCGCGGAATCGTCGGCGCCCTTGCCGGCGATGTAGGAGCGCAGGTCGTTGACGAACTTGTCCAGCGCGGTGAACAGGATCTCGACGCCGTAGCCGGCGATGAAGGCCGCCGTCAGCAGCGGCAGGCTGGTCAGGAACGAGAACGGATTGGCCGAGTTGCCGGCGACCGAGGGCAGCATGAACAGGCCGATGATCGTGCCGATGATGTAGCCCAGCAGGACCCGGATGTAATAGGCGGGCAGCAAGGTCGTGTTCAGCGATTGCTGGCTGATCCGCCGGGCGACCGAGCGCAGGACCTGGGTCGCCGCACCGAGCAGGCCGAGGATGAGCGGCAGCAGGTAGGAGCTGGAAGTCTCCAGCGAGATCTGCGCATGGGTGAGCTGGTCGGCGCTGTCGCCGACGCCGGTGCGCGTCAGGTAGAGCGTGGCGATCTCGAGGCTGTTCCAGTCCGCGAGCTCGCCGGTCAGCCGCGACATGTCGTTGGCCAGGGCGTCGATCTTGTCCTGGTCCCTCGGCTGGGCCTGGCTGGCCTTGGCGAGCTCCGCCGCCGCGCCGTTGTAGCGGTTGACCAGGGTCGTGCCGATGACGACATGGATCTGCACGATCAGGTAGACGAAGGCGATCACGGTCACGGTCCCCGTGATCCAGCGGTTCTTCCACATCCAGCCGAGGAAGCCGATGTTGCGATTGGGCGCGACGTAGCGGATGCCCTCGACCGTCGCCGGCCGGACGGCGGTGGCGAGCGCGCTGTAGGCGAGCCAGAACGCGGCCTCGTCCTGCTCGGAGAGCTCCGGCTTGGCCGCATAGGCGTGCTGGATCGCCACGATCCTGGCGAGCGGCTCCGCCGGCGCGGTCCGCTCGGAGGAGGCGAGGAACTCGATCAGCAGCGACGAATCGTCGATCGCCTTGCGGAGGCGTCGCTGGCGGTGCTCGACGAGGTCGGCATCGGTGAGGCGGGCATCGGGCTTCACGGCGCGCGGACTTCCAAACGGTAGACGCATGGGACATCGGCTCCATTGACCACCTGGCAGATGACCGGCGTGCCGTCGGCGTATTTCAGGAACACCGACCAGCTTCCGGCGGTCAGTGCGCCCTTCTGGCTCCAGGTGCGCCAGGTGAATTCGTGCCGAGGGCTGTGGTCGATCTCGTATTGCAGCTTGTCGGCCAGCGCCGCGGTGCCGAGATCGAGCGGGATATCGCCTTCCAGCCTGCGCGGGTCGGCCTTCTCCAGCGCGACGGACCCGACATAGCGCCGCCAGGCATGCCGGATCGGCAGCTTGCCGTTCGCCTTGAGCTGGTCGAGGGTCGCGGCGTTGGCCGAGAGCAGGGTCCAGAAATAGGGCGCTGCCCCGGGCGTCACCCGCGAAAGCCGCTGCGAGGGCTGACGGTCCGGTCCGACCGACGGCGTGAAGGCCGCGTCGGCGACGGCGATATGCGGCGTCGCATCGTCGGCAGCCGCGCCCGGCCCGGTCCCGCCCAGGGCAAGGCCGGCGGCGAGCAAAGCGCCGAATGGAGATGCCAGGCGCAATCGGTTCATGCGGCGAACCCCGGTGCCGGGTATTCCGGGCGGCGCGGAACGCCCGGGGCCGGCACGGCGACAAGTATAGGTAGTTATTCCAGCGCTGTCGCGCGCGCCGCGCGCCGGCCGCGGCTGCAAAGCGGCGCAAACAAGACTCCGCGCGGCGGGCCTCTTGAAACCGCTCGCAAAAATGCCATTTGACTTCCTAAGGGCTATCCGGTATCGGCTGGGATAGCACTCTGGCAGGACCCGTCAGCTCCTCGCTCTTCCCACGTAAAATTCGCAAGTTTGGCCGAGAACAAGGCCGCTGGGACGTTAGCGTCGGGGATCGGGTTTAGCCTTCCGGTATGCACTGGGCCGCGTGGCCCGTGGGTTGCAGCCGGGGGCGGTCCGAACCGAAGTCCTCTGCCCCGCGTCCTAACCGTCGCGTCCCAATCCCCAGAATATCCCTCAGATCATCGAACGTATGTCACCGAACGCAGACCATCCAAACCCCGTATTCAGGCCCATGAACCTCCAAGAACTGAAGCGCAAGACGCCGGCGGAATTGCTCGAATTCGCCGAAAGCTTGCAGATCGAGAACGCCAGCGCGCTCCGGCGCCAGGACATGATGTTCGCGATCCTGAAGCAGCTCGCCGAGAACGACACCGCGATCTTCGGCGACGGCGTGCTCGAGATCCTGCAGGACGGCTTCGGCTTCCTGCGGAGCCCGGAGGCGAACTACCTGCCCGGGCCCGATGACATCTACGTGAGCCCGAGCCAGGTGCGGCGCTTCGGGCTTCGCACCGGCGACACCGTCGAAGGCCAGATCCGCGCCCCCAAGGACGGCGAGCGCTATTTCGCGCTGCTGAAGGTCAACAAGATCAACTTCGACGATCCGGACCGCATCCGGCATCGCATCAACTTCGACAACCTGACGCCGCTCTATCCCGACGAGAAGCTCACCATGGAGCTCGAGGGCAAGGGCGACGTCGAGCTGCCGAAGAAGGAAGAGGAAGCGCCGGCGATCAAGGTCGAGCCCGGCAAGCGCATGGAGCTCGGCCGCGGCAAGCTCCGGGGCTCCCGCGAATCGCACGACGTGCAGAAGGTGGACATCACCGCGCGGATCATCGACCTGATCTGCCCGATCGGCAAAGGCCAGCGCGCGCTGATCGTGGCGCCGCCCAGGACCGGCAAGACGGTCATGCTGCAGAACATCGCGCATTCGATCGCCGCCAACCACCCGGAATGCTACCTGATCGTGCTGCTGATCGACGAGCGGCCGGAGGAAGTCACCGACATGGCGCGCTCGGTCAAGGGCGAGGTCGTGTCGTCGACCTTCGACGAGCCGGCGGTGCGCCACGTCCAGGTCGCCGAGATGGTGATCGAGAAGGCCAAGCGCCTGGTCGAGCACAAGCGCGACGTGGTCATCCTGCTGGACTCGATCACGCGCCTGGCGCGCGCCTACAACACCGTCGTGCCGTCGTCGGGCAAGGTGCTGACCGGCGGCGTCGATGCCAACGCGCTGCAGCGCCCGAAGCGCTTCTTCGGCGCCGCGCGCAACATCGAGGAGGGCGGCTCGCTGACCATCATCGCGACCGCGCTGATCGACACCGGCAGCCGCATGGACGAGGTGATCTTCGAAGAGTTCAAGGGCACCGGCAACTCGGAAATCATCCTGGACCGCAAGCTCTCGGACAAGCGCACCTTCCCCTCGATCGACATCACCAAGTCCGGCACCCGCAAGGAAGAGCTGCTGGTCGACAAGGGCACCCTGTCGAAGATGTGGGTGCTCCGCCGCATCCTGATGCCGATGGGCGTGGTCGATGCGATGGAGTTCCTGATCGACAAGCTGAAGCATTCGAAGACGAATTCGGACTTCTTCCAGTCGATGAACCAGTAAGGCCGGCAGCCGGGTCTTCCGCCTCAATCCCGCCGCGATCTTCGCTAGACCGGCACGCGGGCAAAGGGTGGAGGCGAAGATGGGGCGTGGCGCTCGGCGAGCTGGTCCGCGGCTGCGTCGCGCGGCTGGAGGCCGAGGCGCGGCAGGGGGCGGCTCGAAATCTGGGTGAAGGACAACGGCGCGGGCATCGCGCCGGAAGATCTGGCCGGCGTGCTGGAGCCGTTCAGCCAGGTGCGCAACCATCTGGTCTTCCATGGCGAGGGCCTCGGCCTGGGGCTGCCGATCGCCAGATCGCTGACCGAGCTCAACGGCGGCGAGTTCGAGCTCTCGAGCAGGCCCGGCGAGGGCACTGAAGCGCGCCTGCGTTTCGCCGCCGCGGCTTGAACCGGCCGGGACTGCGGCCGATGCACCGGTTCCTGCATACCGGACTATGTTCTTAGGCCCTTGATCCGCCTCACATTAACGCCGTTTAAATCAATCTCGTTTCAAACTCCGGCGAACCGGGTGAGGGGTCGGAGGCGAAGGGGGTTATGGGCGCGATCGGCGCAAGGCTTGGGGGGCTCGGCGCGATCGGCGCTGCCGTCGCCGGCGCTCTGCTGCTGCTGTCGGGAAGCGCCCTGGCCGCCGAGACGCTGCCGGCGCCGCAATCGCCGCCGATCCTGGTCGTGAGCGGCGCCATCGCCGTCACCAACGAGGACGGCAAGGCGGTTTTCGATCTCGCGCTGCTGCAATCCCTGCCGCGGGCGAGCCTCGTCACCGAGACGCCGTGGACCAACGGCGAGGTTCATTTCGACGGCGTGTGGATGCGCGATCTCCTGGCGCGCCTCGGGGCCGAAGGGCGCTCGGTGACGGTGACCGGGATCGACGAATACCGGATCGACATCCCGATGCGCGATTTCCAGGATTACGACGTGCTGGTCGCCTATGCCGAGGACGGGCGGCCGCTGCGCCCCGACGACAAGGGACCGCTCTGGATCGTCTATCCCTTCTCGGCCGACCCGGGCCTCAAGAAGGACATCTACTTCTCGCGCTGCGTCTGGCAGCTCAGGGGATTGACGGTGCAATGAGCGCCATCAGGTTCACCATCGGCGCGATCGGCACGGGCGGCGTCGCGGCGCTGCCGCGGATGCTGCGCAAGATGCCGCGGCTTGCCGACGCGGCGATCGCGGCCACCATCGCCGTCCTGATCGTCCTGGTCGGCTGGCTCGGCACCCATGCGGTCAACCGGCTGGAGGAGCTGCGCCAGGCGCCGCATTACAACATGACCTGGATGGGCACCCAGGTCGAAACCCAGTTCACCCGGTTCGAGGAGGCCCTCGCCGCGAGCCTCGCCGAAGTCGGCGATCCCAGCCAGCTCGAGGCGCGCTGGAACGCGTTCCAGACCTGGACCCATGTGGTCAGCATCGGCGCCGCGCGCTCCGACCTGCCGCAGGACCCCGGCTTCAACGCCGATCTCGACACCATGCAGCGCATCGAGACCGAGATGCGCCTGGCGGTCGCCGTGCATGGCTCGGTCGAGGCCGCCGCCGCCGATCTCTACGCCCAGGCGCGGCTGCTGGAAGCGCCGGTGCGGCGCATCGCGCTCGCCTCCTACCATCACGGCCTGGAAACCGCCGACGAGGAGCGCAACCGCGTGGCGCTCGATTTCGGGCTGCTGGCCGGCATCACCGCCGCGGTGCTGCTGTCGCTGCTGTTCCTGGTCGCGGTGTTGATCCGGCACAAGCGCCAGCTCTGGAGGCTCGCGCACGAGCTTTCGGCCGCCAAGCGCCGCGCCGAGGTCGCCAACCGCGCGAAATCCGAGTTCCTGGCGCATATGAGCCACGAGCTCCGGACGCCGCTGAACGCGATCATCGGCTTCTCCGAGATCATGGCGCTGGAGGCCTTCGGACCGCTGGGCGGCGAGCACCGCTACCTCGGCTATGCCCAGGACGTGGTCGGCGCCGGCCGCCATCTGCTGAAGCTGATCGACGGCATGCTCGACATAGCCAAGATCGAGAACGGCAAGATGAAGCCGCAGCCGGAGCGGGTCGATCTCCACGACCTGGCGCCGGCCTGCCTCGCCATGATGCGCCAGCGCGCCGGCGAGCGCGCGCTCGACCTGCGGGTCGAGATCGACCCCAAGCTGCCGCCGCTGCTGGTCGACCGCCAGCACCTGAAGCAGGTCATCCTCAACTTCCTCAGCAACGCGGTGAAATTCACCGAGCCGGGCGGCGTCATCACGCTCGGCGCCCATCTCGCGCCCACCCATCTCGCGCCCACCCATCTCGCGCCCAGGGGAACGCCGGCGCGGGGCGCCCCGGAGCCCGGCATCTGCATCTGGGTCAAGGACAGCGGCATCGGGATCTCCGAGAGCGATCTCGAGCGCGCGCTGCAACCCTTCGGCCAGATCGAGAACAGCCAGTCCAGGAGCCAGATCGGCTGGGGCCTCGGCCTCGCGATCTCGAAGTCGCTGGCCGAGCTCAACGGCGGCGTGCTCGCGCTGGAGAGCGAGCCCGGCCGCGGCACCATCGCCAGCGTCACCTTCCCGCTGCCGGCGATGGCGAAGGCCGCCTAGCCGACCTCGCTAGGGCAGGAGGATCGTCGCACCGATGGTCTTGCGCGCCTGCAGGTCGCGGTGCGCCTGGGCCGCTTCCTTCAGCGGATAGCGGTGGCCGATCTGGATCTTCACGACGCCGCGGGCGACCACGTCGAACAGGGCGTGGGCCGAGAGCTCGAGATCGCTGCGGCTGGCGATGTAGTGAAAGAGCGTCGGCCTGGTGAGGAACAGCGAGCCCTTCTGGCTGAGGATCAGCGGCTGGATCTCGGGTGCCGGACCCGAGGCGTTGCCGAAGGTCACCATCATGCCGCGCGGCCGGAGACAATCGAGCGACGGGAGGAACGTGTCCTTGCCGACGCCGTCATAGACGACGTGGCAGCCCTTGCCGTCGGTGATCTCCTTCACCCGCTTCACCCAGTCTTCCTCGCGGTAGTTGATGACATGGGTGGCGCCCAGCGACTTCGCGAGCGCGCATTTCTCCGGCGAGCCGGCCGTGCCGATGATGATGGCGCCGAGGCTCGCCAGCCATTGCATGGCGATGGTGCCGACGCCGCCGGCCGCGGCGTGGAACAGCACGATGTCGCCGGCCTTGACCGGATAGGTGCGGCGCACCAGGAACTCGACGGTCATGCCCTGCAGCATCATCGCCGCGGCGGTCTCGAAGCCGATGCCGTCGGGGAGCTTGATCAGCCGCTCGGCCGGATAGTTGCGATAGGTCGAATAGGCGCCGGCCGGCGCGGAGCAATGGGCGACGCGGTCGCCCGGCTTGAAGTCGGTGACGCCGGGGCCGACCGCCTCGACGGTGGCGCCCGCTTCGAGGCCGAGCCCCGCCGGGAGCTGCATCGGGTAGAGGCCGCTCCGCTGATAGGTGTCGATGAAGTTGAGGCCGCAGGCGTGGTTCTTCAGCGTGACCTCGCCGGCGCCCGGCGCCGGCACGTCCACTTCCTCCCAGCGCATGACTTCCGGCCCGCCGGTCTCATGGATGCGGATCGCATTCGCCTTCATTGCTCGCTCCCGGATTGATGAGACCCGGACTCTGGCGTGATCGGCGGCGAAAGGGAAGCCGGAACGGTTTCGGACCGGAGCGCGAGCGTCTAGCCGATGACCGTATGGCTGTGGCCCCACCATTTCGGCATCGGCGACACGGTCTCGACGAGGTGGCTGCCGGTCCGGAGCGTGAGCAGCCCGTTCCAGTAGCCCGAGATGTGCCAGCGCGTTCCGTCGGATGCAAGCGCCGCACCGCACGGCCAGCGCAACCCCAGCGCATCGGTGGCGATGAGCTTCTTCAGGCTGCCGGTTCCGCCGTCGAAGATGGCGACGCGATGGGTGGCCGGGAAGGTCATCAGCACTTCGTCGGCCTTCGGGTCGTAGACCACGGACAGTCCGTGGCGGGTCAGCGCGACCCGGTCGGTCATCAGCGGCCGGGCGCGATCGCCGGCGACGCGGATCGGCGGCGAGGCGAGATATTCGAACCCGTTCTCGGCGCCGGGATCCGCCTCGAGTCCGGCGGCTTGCGCCGAGTCCGCCCAGGCCATCTGCGCGGTGACCGCGAAGATGCGGTCGAGCCTCTTGCCGGCGAGATGCCGGACCTCGGACATGTCGGCGCCGTCGATCCAGGCGACGCGCCTGCCGCTGGCGATCTCGATGACGGCGATGCCGGGCGCGACCGGGTCGGGAATGTCGGGCGCATCGTCGCCCGATCCCGCGACATTGGTGCTGCCGTAATGCGCGACCACGAAATGCTTGCCGTCGAGCGTCACCTGGATTTCGTGCGGCCGGATGCCGTAGCTCGGCATCTCGCCGACGGGCGCCAGCGTGACCGCGTCGCGGATGACGATCTTCCCGGAGAGGCGCGCGACGTCGGCCGCGCGATCGCCGGTCTTGGGGTCGGCGGGATGCCGTTCGGCGATCGCGACGTGCTTGCCGTCGGGCATGATCGCCGGATGGCCGCCGAACCGCCAGCCGGGATTGGCCGGCCGCACCATGCTCGTCATGTCCAGGGTATCGAGATCGAAGCCGACCACGGTGTCGGATTCCATGCCCGAGAAGACGCCGAGGCCGAGCCGCGGCAGGACCTGCAGCCCGTGGCCGCGGACCGGGTAGGCGGCGCGTTTCGGCTCCGCCTCCGGATCGGCGAGGTCGATGACATTGAGCAGCGTGCGGTTCGCGGTCCAGCCGGCCGGCACCCGCGAGATCTCCGGGATGTCGACCAGCAGCGTGTCGCCACGCCTGGCGAGCTCGCTGCGATAGCCGGGAACGTAAAGCCGCGTGCCCGTGCTGGTTTCGCCGCTGGCCCGCGCCGCGTGCCAGGCGGGCAATGTCCCGGCGGCGGAGAAGACGGCGAACGCCGCCTTCAGCGCCGACCGGCGCGAGAGCCGCTTCGACAGCCGCCGCGACATGGCGTCAGCCCTCGCCGCCGCCACCCCCGCTGCCGCCCCCGCCACTGCCGCCGCCGCTGCCGCCACCGCTCTTCTCGCGGCTCGGCTTCGGGGCCTTTGGCGGCGTATTGCTGGGCGGGACCGGCGACGTCAGGACATCGGTCCAGTCGTTGTAGCCGCCGTCGCCGGTGTAATGCGTGGTGTTGTTCGGGCCGAGATAATTGTCGGAGGTCCAGGTATCCTTGACCTTGCCGTCCGGTCCCTTGATCTGGGTGACGGTGTAGGTATGCAGGCTTCCATAGTCGATGCCCGGCACCCGATAGCCGCTATACGTATGCACCTCGATCGTATGGTCGCCGGGAATCTCGCCGTGGTTCTTCATGGTCTGCAGCTTGTCGGCGATCGCCGTGCCGCGCTTGGTCGAAGCGTCGACGCAGCTTCCGCCCGAGCCGTTGAACACGTTGGTGTAGATCGTGGTCTGCGGCGTGCTGCCGGCCGCGTCGCTGATCGCGCTGCCGATCTTGTCGGCGTCGTACGCGACCGGCGGCGGCGGCAATGGCGGCGGCATGGAGCCGTAATCGCCCGGTGCGGCGCAGCCCGACAGGATGGTGCCCGAGAGCAGGAGCAGCGCCGGAATCGAGAGCGCATCGCGCCGCGTCACCTTGGTTCTTCCGTTCATCGCGGCCCCCTCACTTCACCAGGTAGTTGACGATGGCGAAGGCCCCCTTGGCGGGCGAGCCCTTCAGCACGAACTCGAAGACCGCGACCTGGGCGCTGCCTTCGGCCTGCACGTAGTAGTTCGCCTTGTCGAAGACGCGCAGGTCATGCGGCAGGTGATACTGGTCGGCAAATTGCTCGAGCTCGCCGAGACTGGCCGGCCAATGCTTGTTGACGCCCCAATACGCCGTGAGCGCATCGCGCACGTGCTGCACGTCGATGTCGTTCTCGTTGCGCATTCCGGAAAGCAGCGGCTTGCCGCCCGCCGCATCCGCGGCCGCCGGCGCGAGCCCGCCGCAGAGCAATCCCGCGGCAAGAGCAGCCGCGTTCATCCAACGCACTTTCATGGTTTCCTCCAACCCCCGCGAGACGGCACGAGCGGCCCCAGGAAGGGGCGCCGTGCACCGGTTGGAGACTATTCGGCGCCGAAAGGACTATTTTGACATGAGTCAACAATCCCTGCGCCGAGGGCGGATAGCGTCGTTGCGTCGCATCCGGGGCCGGCACGTGCCATGCCGGCCCTGACGGGCGATCACGCCGCGTTGCGCTCCTTGCCGCGGCGGAAGTCGACCAGCTCCGCGATGGTCAGGACCGGCATGCCGTTGCGTCGCGCATAGAGCTTGGCGGCTTTGCCGCGCACCATCTCGCCGTCCCGGGTCATCAGCTCGGCCAGCACCGCGGCCGGCTTCAGCCCGGCGAGGCGCGCCAGCTCCACCGCACCCTCGGTATGGCCGCGCCGCGCCAGTACGCCGCCGGGATGCGCGCGCAAGGGGAACATGTGGCCGGGCCGGACGAGATCGGCGGGCTTGGCATGATCGGCGATCGCCGCGCGGACGGTCGCCAGGCGGTCGGCGGCGGAGACGCCGGTGGTGATGCCGTGCCGCGCATCGACGGAGACCGTGAAGGCCGTGCCGTGCCGGCATTCGTTTTGCGGCGCCATCGGCGGCAGGTCGAGCTGCCGCACGGCCGCGTCGTCAAGGCAGAGGCAGACGATGCCGCTGCAGTCGCGGATCAGCCGGGCCATCACGTCGCGGGTCAGGGTCTCCGCCGCGGCGATCAGATCGGCTTCGTTCTCCCGGTCGCCATCGTCGAGCAGCACGACGGGAATCCCGGCGCGCATGGCCGTCAAGGCGGCTTCGATGCGTTTGCTGAGAAGGCTGGTCATATGAAACGTCCTCGCAGGTTCGAGTGTTGCGACAAACGTTTCAGGGCGAACGCCGCGACGAGCTTGGAATCCGCCGGCAGGCGGAATCCGGGTATCGCGGCGCTTTCGTCTTCTTTCATCCGGACTGTGACCGTCGGCCCAGGACTGGCGGAGCTTGCCTCCGCGTCACCTGATCTGCTGACCCGCGCCCTTGCGAAGAAGAGCGCGGCGCTCGCGGGCTCGGGCGAAAGCTCGCCCCTACCGCCGGTGGGGAATTTCACCCCGCCCTGAAGACGCATGAACCGGGCGACGTTGGCAGAGATGCCGGTGACGCGTCAAGACAGGGTCGACGGCGGCCGTCGGTCAGTTGTCGACGGTCGTGACGCCGCGGCGGTTCTTGCTCCAGCAGGCCTCGGTGCTGTCCGGGCAGACCGGCCGCTCCTTGCCATAGGAGACTTCCTTCAGCCGGCCGGCATCGACGCCGAGCGCCGAGAGGTAGTTGAGCACCGTCTGCGCGCGCCGCTCGCCCAGCGCCAGGTTGTATTCGCGGGTCCCGCGCTCGTCGGCATGGCCTTCGACGGTGATGCCGCGCTGCCGGTTCTGCTGCAGCCAGGCAGCCTGTTTCTGCAGCGTCGCCTGGGCCTGCGGGGTGAGGCTGTAGCTGTCGGTGTCGAAGTAGACGGTGTCGCCGATGCTCGAGAGGCCGCCCAGAGGGTCGGTGCTCGACGATATGCCGCCGATCCCGGCCTCGGTGCCGGCCAGTTGCGGCGCCGGTGCCTCCGCTGCCGGCTTGTCGCCGCCGCCGGTCGTATCGCAGGCAGCCAGCAGCAATGCCGCGCAGAGCGCCGGCATCAGTCTCGATGTCATGGAATGTCCCCGTGGAAGGTGCAGTGGAAGGTGCAGTGGATGGTCTAACAGCGTCTGCAACTCTGGCGGGCGATCGGGGCGGCATTGCGGCGGGTCTCGGGCAGGGCCGGGGCGACGTTAAGGCTTTTTTCGGGGCAGAACGTTCTACAATGGTGTGAGAAACGGCCAGATTTGACCTAAATCATTACGAGTCGCCTTGCTGAGTCCTAACGGACACGGTTAATATTCATACTTAATAAAGCGTAAAGAGAGCCCTTTCCGGGACGGCTTTGGGCTCGATGGCACGGGGGATAGCGGCCACAGGGCGACGTTGCAGGCGAGGTCCGTCTCGCCGGCGGTTGCATGCGGTCGACAGGGAATGGCCGAGCACACGCCGCCAGAGGACTCATCGCCGCCGCCCGACCGCGTCATGCCGGCCGCGCAGGAAGGCGTCACCGGCGCCAGTCCCTGGATCCTGACGGCCAAGCCCGGCCTGGTCATCGAAGTGCCGTTCGCCCTGGCTGCCGCCGGAATCGAGCTGCGCGGCGACGATCTCTATGTCCGCGCCGGCGACCTGCTGGTGGTGGTGAAGGGCTACGGTCCCGCGCTCGATGCCGGCGATGCGCCGTCGATCGTCGATCCGGGCGGCGACCAGTTTTCCACCGGCGTGCCGAAGATCACCGCGACGACGCCGGTCGTCCTGACCGATGCACCTGTCGACCTGCCGCCGAAGCCGGCGGAACCGGCCGAGGCGTCGTCGGGCGCGACCAAACTGTTCGGCGGCGCCGTGCTCGCGCCCTTCACGCTCGGTGCGGCGGATGATGCGCCGCCCGCCGGTTCCGGCAGATCCTCGCCGCTCGAAGGCCATGCCGCGGCGGTGCCGAACGACCCGGCCATTCCCGACTTCGCCCCGATCGCGGCGGCGCGCTTTGCGTCGGCGCCGACGGCGAGCATCCCGGGCGTCGCGCATGCCGCACCGCCGCCCGATGCGATGGATGACCGCAGCGGGGTGAGCCTCGGCGCCCGCACGGGGAATGTGATCGCCGGCCTGGGCGGCGGCGCGGACATCCAGACCGGCGGCGCCGTCACCGCGGTCGCCGGCAGCGGCGCGCCGGTCGCCGTGACCGCGGGCGGCGTCGATGTCGCCGGGCAATACGGCGTGCTGCACGCCGCGGCCGATGGCAGCGTCTCCTACCAGCGCGCGGCCGGCGGCGTTGCCGATCTTGCCGCTCTGCCGAACGATGCGGTGGACGTGTTCACCTACACCCTGGCGGACGGCGGTGGAGCCGACAGCGCCACGTTGACCTTCGCGCTGATGCCGGCGACGCTCGTCAACGGCGATGCGGCGGGGACCGGCGATGACGAGGCCCTGCTGCTGGCGCCGGGCACCCACGGCACGCTCAGCGGCCTTGGCGGCGAGGACCGGCTGTTCGGCAATAGCGGCGCCGACACGCTCGACGGCGGCGCCGGCGCCGATCTGCTGACCGCAGGCACCGGGACCGACACGCTCAATGGCGGTGCCGGCGACGACACCTTGGTCCTTGGCGCCAATCTGACGGCGATCGACCGGATCGACGGCGGCGCCGACAACGATGTCCTCCTGCTCGACGGCAACTACGCCGCGGGTATCGCCTTCGCGGCGGCGACGATGGTCAATGTCGAGACGGTGACGCTGGCGGACGGTCACAGCTACCGGATGACCTTCGTCGATGCGAACAATGCGGACGGCCTCACCGTCGATGGGAGCGCGCTGACCGGGACGAACACGGTCAATGCGAGCGACATGGCCGAGACCAGCGCCCGCTTCACCGCGCTCGGCGGCGCCGGCAACGACGCGCTGACCGGCGGTGCGGGCAAGGACGTTCTCAGCGGCGGCGGCGGCAACGACACGCTGACGGGCAATGGCGGGGACGACAGGCTGACGGCGGGCGGCGGCAATGACACGCTGCTGGGGGGTGCCGGGAACGACGTGCTCGATCTCGGCGCCGATCTGACCGCCGGCGACCGGATCGACGGCGGCGCCGACATCGACACGCTGGTGCTGGCGGGCGACTATTCGGCGGGGGTCGCCTTCGGCGCGGCCACGCT
Source organism: Dongiaceae bacterium (assembly GCA_035548715.1). Lineage (GTDB taxonomy): Bacteria > Pseudomonadota > Alphaproteobacteria > Dongiales > Dongiaceae > Dongia. The sequence goes on along the minus strand of DASZSL010000110.1, from coordinate 34,179 downwards.
GACCAATGTCGAGATCATCGCGCTCGCCGACGGATACGATTACCAGCTCACGCTCAACAACGCGACCAACGCGACCGGGCTGACGGTGGACGGCTCGGCTTTGGGTGCCGGCCATGCCTTGGCGCTGGACGGCGCCGCGGAGACCTATGCCGCCCTGACGGCGTTGGGGGGCGCCGGCAATGACACGCTGACCGGCGGCAACGGGAACGACGCGATCGATGGCGGCGCCGGCGACGACGTGATCACGGCCGGTGCCGGCATGGACCGGCTGGCAGGCGGCACGGGCGACGACGTCTTCGTTCTCGGCAGCGCCTTCACGGCGGCGGACCGGATCGACGGCGGCGCGGGTTACGATGTCCTCAAGCTTGCGGGCAACTACGCGGCCGGCCTGGTGCTGGGGGCGGACACGCTCGTGAATGTCGAGGAGATCGATCTTGCCGCCGGCAGCAGCTACAAGCTGACGCTCGACGACGCGAACGCGACGGGCGAGCTCAAGATCGACGGCAGCCTGCTGGCCGCCGGCCGGGTGATGACGATCGACGGCGCGGCCGAGACCGACGCCGCGCTGACGCTGCTGGCGGGGGCTGCGAACGACGCGCTGACCGGCGGTGCGCTGGACGACACGCTGGACGGCGGCGCCGGCAACGACACGCTGACGGCCGGCGCGGGCGAGGACACGGTCCGAGGCGGCGCCGGCAACGATACGATCGTCATGGCCGGCAATCTCGACGCCGGCGACCGGATCGACGGCGGCGCCGGCACGGACTATGCGATCCTGGACGGCGACTATGCGGCCGGCATCGTCTTCGGCGCCGCCACCATGATCAATGTCGAGACCATCACGCTGGCCGACGGGCACAGCTACAAGCTGACGCTCGACGACGCGACTGCAACGACGGGCCTGACGGTGAACGCCGCGGCGCTGACCGGGCTCAATGCCCTGGTGCTCGACGGCAGCGCCGAATCGAGCGCCGTGCTGACGGTGACCGGCGGCGCCGGCGCCGACACGATCGCCGGCGGCAGGGGCTATGACAACCTCAGCGGCGGCGGCGGCGACGATCGCCTGATCGCCGACGCCGGCAACGACAAGCTGTCGGGCGGGTCCGGCGACGACGTACTGGTGCTCGACGGCAATCTCAGCGCGGCCGACCAGATCGACGGCGGCGCCGACTACGACGTGCTGAAGCTGGACGGCGACTACGCCGCGGGCGTGATCTTCGGCGCGAAGACGTTGATCAATGTCGAGGAGATCGATCTCGCCGCCGGAAACAGCTACAAGCTGACGCTGCACGATGCGACCGACGCTTCGTCGCTGACCGTCGACGGCAGCCTGCTGGGGGCCGGCGACGCGATGTCGGTGAACGGCGGCTCCGAGACGGCTTCGCCGCTGACCCTGATCGGCGGCGCCGGCGGCGATATGCTGCTCGGGGGCGGCGGCAGCGACGTGCTGAGAGGCGGCGCCGGCGCCGATACGATCAAGGGCAATGGCGGCGCCGATTTCCTGTTCGGCGGGACCGGCGACGACGTGCTGACCGGCGGCGCCGGCGCGGATACCTTCACCTTCAGCCTGGCCGATGCCGGCAAGGACAAGGTGACCGATTTCAAGCTCGCCGAGGGCGACATCCTGGAGTTCAGCAACGTGCTGGACGGTCCAGGCAGCGACATCGGCGACCTGGTGGCGGCCGGGGTCACGGCGTCCGGCTCCGGCGGCAATTGCACGATCAGCTGGAACGGCGGGGCCTCGAGCGTGACGCTGACGGGGGTCGGCGGCAGCGTCACCAGCCTGTCCGATCTGGCGACGCTGCTGGGACCCCAGCTCCACGTGACCCACTGATCCTCAGAACAGCCGCCCCTGGCCGCGCTCGAGGTCGAGCAGATACTGCTTGGCCCTGAGGCCGAGCTCGCTGGAATAGCCGCCGAGCCAGTTGGTGCCGGTGATGCGGTGGCAGGGAATGACCACGGCGATCGGATTCTGCCCGCAGGCCTGGCCGACCGCCTGCGCGGGCGCGTTCAGGCGCGCCGCGACCTCGCCATAGGTCAGGGTCTCGCCATAGGGGATCGCCAGCATGATCGCCCAGACCGACTTCGCGAAATCGCTGCCATCGGCGCGCAGCGGCAGGTCGAAGCCCTTCCGCTTCCCCGCGAGATAGGCCTTGAGCTCGTCGGTGGCGCGCTCCAGCAGCGGCGAGGAAGCGAGCCGCGCCGGCTTCACGCCGCGCCAGTTGAGATGGGTGATCGCATTCTCGTCGGCCATCACCTCCAGCCAGCCGATCTCGGTCTCGACGGCGGCCGTGGGCATCGGCGGCCTTACGCGTCGGGCCGGGTGGAAAGCGCGGCGCCGAGCGCCCCAGGGTCGGTGATCGGCAGGCCGCAGGTGTTGTGGCGGCAGATATAGGCGGTGGCCTTGCCGCCTTGCTGCGCCTTGCCGAAGGCGGGATGCGTCTGCGGCAGCGCGACGTCGGGCGCGATGACCTGCAGCAGCCGGTCGGGCAGCGAGCGGCCGAGCACCGCCGCGACCAGCGCCTTCGTATCGGCCGCGCCGCGCCGGCCGATGACGACGATCTCCAGCACGTCGCCGAGGAACGCATTGGCGTTGAGGTAGGTGGCGAGCGGGAAGAAGTTGCGCTCGACCTCGCCGGCGAAGGCGGCGACCAGCGCCCGCGCGCGATCCTCGAAGCGCGGATCGCCGGTCAGATGATAGAGCCTCGCCAGGACCTCGACCATCACGCCGTTCCCGTTCGGCACGGCGTTGTCGGCAGCCGATTTCGGACGGACCACCATGTCCCTGGTGTCGTCGGCGGTCATGAAATAGCCGCCGCCGGCCGCGTCCCAGAAATGGGCGTCGAGCAGCGCCACGAATTCCCGCGCCGCATCGAGGTAGCGCGCCTCGCCGGTCGCCTGGTGCAGGAAGAGCGCGGCGCGGGCGAGATCGGCATGGTCGTCGAGCGTCGCCGGATGGGCGAGCCGGCCCTCGCGCCAGGCGTGATGGAGCCGGCTCCCGCCGTTCCCGTCCGGCCGCATCATGTTGCGCTGGATGAAGGCGAAGGCCGAGGCCGCGAGATCGATCCAGTGTGGCTCGTCGAACACCATGCCGGCCTCGGCCAGGGCGGAGATCATCAGCCCGTTCCAATCCGCCAGCACCTTGTCGTCCCAGCCCGGCCGCACCCGTGCGGCGCGGCGCTCCAGCAGCTTCGCGCGCGCGACGGCGAGCCGCCGCTCGCCGGCCGCGTCGAGCAGCGCCGGCTGCTGCGAGCGGTTGAGGATGGTGAGCCCCTCCCAATTGCCGTCCTGGGTGACGTCGTAATGCGCGTCGAAGAAATCGGCCTCTTCGCCCAGCACCCGGTCGATCTCGCGGTCGGTCCAGACGTAGAACCTGCCCTCCTCGCCCTCGGAATCGGCGTCGAGCGAGGCGGCGAAGGCACGATTTCCCCCCTGGCCCGCGGGGTCGTCCGGTGCTGCGAGCATCTCGCGTTCCAGCCAGGCGACCGTCTCGCGCACCCGGGTTTCGTAGAGCGGGTCCCGCGTCTCCTGCCAGACCAGGGTCAGGAGCTGGATGAACTCCGCATTGTCGTAGAGCATCTTCTCGAAATGCGGGACGAGCCAGCTGGCGTCGGTGGAATAGCGCGCCAGGCCGCCGCCGAGATGGTCGTAGATCCCGCCCTGCGCCATCCGCGTCAGCGTCGTCGTCACCGCGTCCTTGAACGCGACGCGGCCGGTGCGCCGATAGGCGCGCCACAGCAGGGTGAAGATCGCGGGCTGCGGGAATTTCGGCGCGCCGCCGATGCCGCCCTGCTCCAGGTCCACTTCCTCCAGCAGCCGCTCGGCGATGCGGTCGATCAGGGCCGTCGGGATCTCGCCGCCGCCTTTCGGCGTCGCGAGCTTCTGCATCGCCTCGCCGATCGCGGTGACGTTGTTCATCACCTTGTCCGGCTCCTTGTGGAAGATGTCGGAGACGAATTTCAGGACCTCGCCGAAGCCCGGCCGGCCGTAGCGCGCCTCCTTCGGGAAATAGGTGCCGCCCCAGAACGGCCGCCCGTCCGGCATCAGGAACATGGTGAGCGGCCAGCCGCCATGCTGCCCGAGCAGCGCCAAGGCCTGCTGGTAGATCGCGTCGAGATCGGGACGCTCCTCGCGGTCGATCTTGATGTTGACGAAGAGCTTGTTCATCAGGCCGGCGATCGCATCGTCCTCGAAGCTCTCATGGGCCATTACATGGCACCAATGACAGGCCGCATAGCCGATCGAAAGAAGGATCGGCCTGTTCTGCGCTTTCGCCTCGGCCAGGGCCGCCTCGCCCCACATCCGCCAGTTCACCGGATTGTGCCGGTGCTGCAGCAGGTAGGGGCTGGTGGACTGGCCAAGCTGGTTGTCGGGATTGGGCGTTGCGTCGTTTGAGGTCGTGCTCATGCGAGGATCAAGCGCTGCGCCCTGCTTGGGTTCAATGGAGATATTCGGCGCGACTACTGCGCTACCTTGACGTCCGTAAGGCTGAAGTCTGTGCCTTTGAACAACAGGGGCTCGTCGAGGCTCTTGGCGAGCGCGTAAGACATGCAGTCGCCGAAATTGAGCCTGGCGGGATGCAAGCCCTTTCCGTAACGCCGGTAAGCTTCACGTGCTATCTGCGCTTGGCCTTCGGAAAAGGCGGCGACCCTGATCTGCAAGCCGTCGAGGAAGTCGTTGAGCCGGTCGCGCTCCGACGGAGCAGAGCTTTGGTCCAAGACGATCCCGGCCTCAAGCAGTGTGGCTGCGGAAACGACGCGCGACGGCGCGTCCTGGATCAGTTCCAGAAGCCTGCGGAAGCCAGTTTCTTCGAAGAAGATTGCGACTATGGCCGAGGCGTCGATGACCATCAGCTTGGAAGCCCGCGTTCGTCATAGCCGATGATCTCGTCCGCGCTTCGATGGTCGCCGGTCTTATGGGCGCGAAAGTCATCGATGATCTTCATGATATCGGCGAGCCGTTGGGCCTTCGTCCGATTGTCGGGGCGCACGACGCGAAGCTGTTCCTTGAGCGCCATCGTGATCGCCTCCGTCAGGCTTTGTCCGGTGACTTCAGCGAGCTCTCGCGCCAAGCGGTCCGCCTCGGGGTCTTTGATGCTGAGGGCCATGGTTCTACCTTTCTAGAAAGGCTTCTAGAAATATAGAAAGGGGCGCCGCCACGCGCAAGGACTCACCCTTCCCCTCGGTCCGGAATTGTGCTCTCCTAAGAATGAACGTTCATTCAGTACGGCTGGGAGCGGGTGATGAGCGATACCATTGATACCATTGCTTTCAATGCCTTAGCCGAAACCGGCCATACCCGATCCGGCCGCGGCGGGAGCGCTGCACGCCGGGCCCTGCGCAAGGCCGGGCCCAAGGCCGGCGCCGTGCGGCCGGGCCTGCCCGGCGGGACCTACCGCCCGCTTTCCGACCATGACATGGAACGGATCCACGCGACGGCGCTCGACGTCCTGGAGAGGCTCGGGGTCGGCGATCCGATCCCGGAGATTCTCGACGTGGCGCTGCCCAAGGGTGCGCGCCTCAATGACAAGGGCCGGCTGTGCTTCCCGCGGGCGCTGGTCGAGGACGTGCTCGCCGGCGCCTGCCGGCGCTACACCGCCTATGGCGTGAACCCGGCGCACGATCTCGAGGTCGGCGGCGAGCGGGTGCATTTCGCGACCGCCGGCGAGGCGATCAAGGTGCTGGATTTCGAGACCGGCGACTACCGGCCTTCCACCCTGCTCGACCTCTACGATTTCGCGCGGCTCGCCGACCGGCTGGAGCATGTGCATTGCTTCGGCCAGACCATCGTCGCCACCGACATGCCGAACCGCCTGACCTCGGATTTCAACGTCGCCTATGCCTGCCTCGCGGGCACGCAGAAGTCCTTCGGCGTCTCGATCGAGAATGTCGAGCACCATGCCAGGCTGATCCGGTTCTTCGACGCCTTCCTCGGCGGCGAGGGCCGGTTCGTTGCGCGGCCGTTCTGTGTCATCGGCGGCTGCCCGATCGTCTCGCCCTTGCGCTTCGGCAAGGAGAATGCCGAGGTGATGGTGGCCAATGCGCGGCTCGGCCTCTGCATCGATCCGGCGATCGCGGCGCAGGCCGGCGCCACCGCGCCTGCGGCCTTGGCCGGCACGCTGGTGCAGACGGTCGCCGAGACCCTGGTCACGCTGATCGTCGGCAACCTGATCACGCCGGGCCTGCCGGTCTCCTTCGGCATCTGGCCCTTCGTCTCCGACCTGAGGACCGGCGCCTTCACCGGCGGCGGCGGCGAGGAAGCGCTGCTGACCGCGGCCGCGGTGCAGATGTGCCGCTTCTACGACCTGCCGAGCTCGGTCGGCGCCGGCATGACCGATGCCAAGGCGATCGACGCCCAGGCCGGCTACGAGAAGGGCGTCAGCGTGACGCTCGCCGCAGTCGCCGGCGGCAACTACGTCAACGAATGCTGCGGCATGATGGCGAGCCTGATCGGCTGCTCGGTCGAGGCCATGGTCATCGACAACGACATGCTGGGCAACATCCAGCGCGTGCTGAAGGGCATCGAGATCACCGACGAGACCCTGAGCTTCGAGGAGATCGAGCGCGCGATCGGCGGCCCGGGCCATTACCTCGGCTCGCCCAGGACGCTGGAGCTGATGGAGACCGAGTACATCTATCCGCATATCGCCGACCGGGATTCCATGAACGGCTGGCAAAGCCGCGGCGCCCCCGACATCCGCCAGGCGGCCCGCAAGCGCGCCCGCGAGATCCTCTCGACCCACTATCCGAGCTATATCGATCCCGCGACCGACGCGACGCTGCGCGAGCGCTTCCCGATCCTGCTCAAGCCCGAGGACATGCGCACCGGCAGCGGCCGGTGGTGAGCGCCGATCAGATGCGGGCGACCAGTGCCACGAGCTCGGCCTGCCGGGTGGCGCCGGTCTTCTGCAGCACGTCCTTCAGGTAGCTGCGGGCGCTGTTGGGCCGGATCCCCAGCCGTGCGGCGATGGCGTTGATGTCGAGGCCTTCGGCCAGCAGCGCCGCCACATTCGCCTCGCGCTCCGTCAGGCCGTAGGCGCTGCGCAGTCCCGAAAGATCGGTGCGGAGCGCGGTGGGCCGCCGGTCGCGCTCGATCAGGAGCGCCAGCGCCGCGGCGGACAGGAAGATGTCGCGCGCCCGGCCCGGGACGGGGTGAACCTGAAGCAGATAGCGCCGGCCGTCGGCGCCGGTGAGCGCCGCCAGCCCGAGGCGGCCCGGGCGGGAGATCGCGCCGGCGACGGCACGATCGACGGCGAGCTGCTCGGCACGGTCGGTCGCGGTCAGCCGCTGGCGCAGGATGTGGACCGGGCAGGCGGGATTGCCCTCGCCGGCCGCCTGGCCGGGCAGGACCCGCCCGCGATAGTCCAGCTCGATGATCGGGCCGCCGCGCCGGCCGAGCAGCCAGGCCATGCCGCGCGCCTCCGCATCGAGGATGCCCTTGGCGATGCGCGCCGCCGCGTGCAGCTCCGGCAGCACGCTGTTGAGCATGGCCTTGTCGGCCGGCTGATACGGCCCCACTTCCGGCCGCCGCTTCAGGCTCAGCTCGACGAACTCCTCCGCCCCCGGCGCCAGGATCGTGTTGGCGTGCCAGAACATGCCGTTGGGCCGCAGGAACTCCTGATAGAAGGGATCCCGGGCGAGGTCCTCGTCCGAATAATCGTCATGGTCGACCCGGAACCCGGCATAGCGCGAGTTCATGCGCAGGTAGCGGGAGTTCAGCGGCGCCCGGCCGGCGGCGAACTCCGCCACCGCCGCGGCGACTTCCGCCGACGTGACGGCGGCGACCATGCTGTGGCCGCGGTTGCGCATCAGCACCGCGTCGCGCGCCCCGGCGGCATGCGCGAATCGCTCCAGGGCGGCCTCCCAGCCTTCAGCCAAGATCGCCGCGGAGACCAGGTCGTCGGCGCCGGCCCGAACGCCGTCCATGGATACTATGGTGTGCACCCTGATTCCGCCTTCGAAGGTGCCGTCTTAAGCATGCGTCACCGCCAAATGGCGGGGGCGACCGCTTCAGGCCGGCATTATGGTGCCGCATGTGGGGAACCACAAGGACCGAAACAAAGGCGACACGCGTTTTGGTCGCTTTGATGATGAGGCCCGACGGCCGCGCGTGATTGTGCCGGGCCGCATGCGCACGCTTGCAACGCGACAGGGTGATTGAAGAGGAGCAAGTCTGATGCACCGACTGATGATGGGGCTGGTCGCTGCGCTGGCAGCGACCGGGTGGGGGCTGTCTGCGCAAGCGACAACCCTGGATTTCAATTCCGTTACGCCGGCAGGCATGACCTGCGTCGGGACCGATAGCCACCCCTGCTACGGCGACAATGTCGGCTCCGCGGCCGACACGACCTATGGCACCTACACGGAAGGCAACGGGTTCACCCCGAACGTGGCGCTGCATTTCAACAACAGCGCCCTGGGAAATCCCGCGACGCCGGGCCTGGGATTCTGGGGCGGCTCGTCGTCGGGAACGGTGCTGGGCCTCTGGGCCTCTTTCGTCACCGGCTACGTGACGCTGACGGCGTCACCGGGCTTCAACGTCAAGCTCAACACCATCGACGTCGGCACGTTCGGCACGCAGTCGACCTCCTTCGACATCCTGAGCGGCGGCATCAACGGCACGCTGCTGACCTCGCTGAGCTTCAATTCCGGCAACACGGAAAGCCTGCTGGTCGGCCTCGTGGCGCAGGAGCTCACGATCCGCTGGACCAACTGGAACACCGGCATCGCCGGACTCAACTTCGACCAGGTCGCCGTCGCGACGACGCCGATCCCGGCGGCTCTGCCGCTCTTCGCCTCGGCGCTCGGCGGCCTTGGCCTGTTCGGCTGGCGGCGCCGGAAAACCGGCGCACCGGCCGCCTAGCCGCCGATCCTTCCGGCTCTGCAGAGGGCCCGCCGCATTGCGGCGGGCCTTTTTGTCATGCGCCGGTCATGCGTGCTCGACGATGCGGCGATCATAGCGCTGGCCTGATGCCCCCGTCGTGGCGATGATGCGCGGGCATGGGGACACCGAAGAGCACCGGCGCGCCGGTCCTGCCGGGCGGCGGCGGATGGAAGACCGGGCTTTCCTGGATCAGCGGCCTGCTGATCCTGGCGGGCGTGGTGCTGGTCGCGCTGCATTTCACCGAGCTCGAGCGCTTCGTCGAGCTGGCGCGCAATGCCCAGCCCGTCTGGCTGCTCGCCGCGGCGGCGCTGCAGGCCGCGACCTATTTCGCCGCGGCCGGCGCCTGGTGGGCGGTCTTGAAGCGGGCCAGGCACCCCCGCCCCTATCTCGCGCTGGTGCCGATGGGGCTCGCCAAGCTGTTCGTCGACCAGGCCCTGCCGACCGGCGGGATCGGCGGCACGCTGCTGGTGGTGGCCGGCCTCGACCGCCGCGGCGTGCCCAAGGGCGTCGCCATGGCGGTGCTGCTGATCGGCATGATCTCGTATTACGCCGCCTATCTGATCGCGGTCGCCATCGCCCTTGCGATCCTGTTCGTCAACCACGCCCTGAACGGCGTCATCCTCGCGGGGGCGGCGGTCTTCCTGCTGATCGCCCTCGCCGTCCCGCTCGGCGTGCTGCTGGTGCGGCGCTGGGTCCGGGTCTGGCCGCTCACCCTGGTGCCGAAGATGGTGCCGGCCATGAACATCCTGGTCGAGGCGATCGAGCAGACGCCCGGCCGCAGCCTGCGCGACCCGGTCTCGCTCGCGATCTCCGGCCTGCTGCAATTCGCGGTCTTCGTGCTCGACGCGCTGACGCTCTGGACCATGCTGCACGCGGTCGGCAGCGATGACGGGCCGCTCAATGCCTTTGCCGGCTTCATGACCGCCTCGGTCGCGGCGACCGTCGGGCCGATGCCGCTGGGCCTCGGCACCTTCGAGGCGGTCTCGACCGCGGCCCTGAAGCTGCAGGGGCAGTCGCTGGCGACGGCGCTGACCGCGACCCTGCTGCTGCGCGGCTTCACCTTCTGGCTGCCGATGATCCCGGGGCTGATGCTGGCGCGGCGGGAGCTCCGGCGCCACCGGCGTCACGCCGCGAAGCGGCGGTAGAACCAGCGCTTGGCCCATTCGACCAGCGCCAGGTAGGCGACGACCGCCGCGGCGAGATAGGCGAAGAACAGCGGCGGCAGCGGCACCAGGCCGAACCAGGCGCCGACCGGCGTGAAGGGCAGGGCCAGCGCCAGGGCCGTCAGGCCGAAGGCCGCCAGGAGCAGCAAAGCATGCGGCCGGCTGCGGAACAGCGGCCGGCGCGTGCGGATGGCGAAGACCACCAGGAGCTGGGTCGCCAGCGATTCCACGAACCAGCCGGTCTGGAACAGGGTCTCGCCGGCGGAAAGCAGCACGTAGAGCGCGTAGAAGGTGATGAGGTCGAAGATCGAGCTCAACGGCCCGAAGACCAGCATGAAGCGCGCGACCAGGCGATTGTCCCATTGCGCCGGGCGCGCGGTCGCCTCCTCGTCCACCTCGTCGAAGGGCAGCGCGGTCTGCGAGAGATCGTAGATCAGGTTGTTGAGCAGCACCTGGATCGGCTGCATCGGCAGGAAGGGCAGCAGCACCGCGGCCAGCGCCATGCTCAGCATGTTGCCGAAATTCGAGCTGCTGCCCATCAGCACGTACTTGGCGACGTTGCGCACCGTGCGCCGCCCGTAGAGCACCGCCTGGCGCACGACGGAGAGGTCGTGCTCCAGCAGGATGAGGTCGGCGGCGGCGCGCGCCACGTCGGCCGCGCCGTCGACCGAGATGCCGATGTCGGCGGCGTGCAGCGCCGGCGCGTCGTTGATGCCGTCCCCCATGTAGCCGACCACGTGGCCGAGGCGCTTCAGGCCGGTGAGCACCCGCAGCTTCTGCTGCGGGTTGAGGCGGCAGAACAGGTTGACCTCGGGCAGCCGCGCCAGCAGCGCATCCTGGCCGAGATGGTTGAGCTCCTCGCCGCTGATGCAGCCGGTGACGGCGAGGCCGAGCTCGCCGAAGACATGCCGCGCCACCTGCTCGTTGTCGCCGGTCAGCACCTTGACCGCGACGCCGCCCTGGGAGAGCGCGGTGATGATCGGCCCGGCGCTTTCCTTGGGCGGATCGAGGAACACGGCAAAGCCGATGAAGGTGAGGTCGGTCTCGTCCTTGGTCGATGCCGAGAGGTGGTCGAGCGGCACGACGCGGCTGGCGATGCCCAGCGCCCGCTGGCCCTGGGTGCTCAGTTCGGCGAAGGTCCGCGCGATGCGATCGCGCGCCTGGTCGTCGAGATCCTGCTCGCCGCCCTCGGCGGTGAGAACGCGGGTCGAGAGCTTCAGCAGCTCCTCCGGCGCGCCCTTGACGATCAGGCGCCGCTCGTCCGGCGCCGCGCCGTCGCGCTCCGCCAGGATCGAGACCCGGCGGCGCTCGAAATCGAACGGCGCCTCGTCGATCTTGCGCCAATGCTGGATCGCCGCCGGCGGGTGCGCCTTCAGGATCGCCGCGTCGAGCGGGCTCTTCATGCCGCTCTCGCAGCGGCTGTTGATCGCGGCATAGAGGAAGGCCGTGGCGCTCTCGGCGCCGAAACCGTCGATGCACTTGACCAGATCGATCCTGGCCTCGGTCAGGGTCCCGGTCTTGTCGGTGCAGAGCATGTCCATGGCGCCGATGTCGTGGATCGCCGCCAGGCGCTTCACGATCACCTTGCGCTTGGCGAGCTCGATCGCCGAGCGCGCCAGGGTCACGGTCAGCACCATGGGCAGCAGCTCCGGCGTCAGCCCGACCGCGAGCGCCAGGGCGAAGAGCAGCGATTCCAGGAGCGGGCGCTGGAAGGCGATGTTCACCACCAGCACGAACAGCACCATCAGCACCGCGATCCGCAAGACCAGCATGCCGAAGCGCCGGACGCCGATCTCGAAGGCGGTGGCCGGCGGCTTGGCGGCGAGGCTGCTGGCCAGCGCCCCCAGGGCGGTCGCGCGGCCGGTGCCGACCACCAGCGCCGTTCCGGTGCCGCTGATGACCGAGGTGCCGGCGAACAGCGCGTTGACCGCGCCGGCGAAGCCGGCGCCGGCCTCGCTGCCGTCGCTCGCCTGCTTTTCCACCGGGTAGGGCTCGCCGGTGAGCAGCGCCTGGTTGACGAACAGGTCCTTGCTCTCGATCAGCCGGCAATCGGCGGGGACCAGGTCGCCGGCGACCAGCTCGATCACGTCGCCCGGCACCAGCCGGTCGACCGCCAGCGAGACCCGCGTGCCGCCGCGCCGCGCCGCGGCATCGACGGCGACCGAGCGGCGCAGCGCCTCGACCGCGTTCTCGGCGCGGTTCTCCTGCACGAAATCCAGCAGCATGCTGAACAGCACGATGGCGACGACGATGACGAAGCTGGCGACGTCGCCGGCGGCGGCCGAGAGCGCGCTCGCCACCAGCAGGATGATCACCAGCGGATTGCCGAGCCGGGAAAGCAGGCGAAGCCAGCCCGGCCGCTTCTTCTCGGTCGCGGCCTCGTTCGGCCCGTACTGCTCCAGGCGCCGGGCCGCCTCGTCGCCGGTGAGCCCGGCCGGCGTCGCCTTGAGCTCCGCCAGGAGGTCGGCGACGGGCGCCCGCCACAGCCGGTCGGGCACGGCCTGCGGCCTCGCGCGGAGGCGCGTCTGATGGATGGTGGATGACAGCACGGGCCCGGCTCACCTTCCCGTCCGGCGCTCAGGAAGCGGGAAGGTTAGCCGGGGCGGCGGGGATTGTAAGTTGAAATCGGCGCCCGTAACGTGGCCTTCGCTCCGGGCGTCGAAAGGAAACGGTCATGAAGGTCCATATCGACATCGACTGCACGCCGGAGGAGGCGCGGGTCTTTTTCGGCCTGCCCGACGTCCAGCCGGTCCAGGCTGCCGTCATGAAGGAGCTGGAGCAGCGCCTGATGAGCGCCATGCAGGCGATGGATCCCGAGACGCTGATGAAGACCTGGGTGCCGGCCGGGATGAGCAACCTGGAGCAGATGCAGCGCATGTTCTGGCAGCAATTCTCCGGTGGATCGGATAAGAAGTCCGGCAAGTAGCCACCAGCGAGTTCCCCTCATGGCCGATCCGGCGCCCTATTACCGCACCCATGTCTTCTGCTGCGTCAACGAGCGGCCCGAGGGCCATCCCCGCGGCTCCTGCAAGCATCGCGGCGCGGAGAAGCTCAGGAACTACATGAAGGCCCGCGCCAAGGAGCTCGGCCTCGACGACATGCGGATCAACCAGTCCGGCTGCCTCGACCGCTGCGAACTCGGGCCGACCATGGTGATCTATCCGGAAGGCGTCTGGTACACCTACCACTCGGTCGAGGACGTCGAGGAGATCATCCAGCGCCACCTGATCAAGGGCGAGCGGGTCGAGCGCCTGATGCTGCAGCCCGAGGACAAGCTGCCCGAGGATCTCGAGGCCCGAGAGGCGGCCCGGCATGGAGCGGCCCAGCGCCGCACGGCGCAATGAGCGCCCCGCAATGACGGCGGGAACGGTCTTCGCGCTGGCCACGCCGGCGGGAAGATCGGGCATCGCCGTCTTCCGCATTTCCGGTCCCCAAGCGGGCGCGGCGCTGCGCGCGCTCACCGGACGGGATCTGCCGGCGCCGCGCTGCGCCGCGCGCCGCAGGTTCCGTAAGCCCGACAGACCCGTCGACCCCTCACCCAAACCGTCGACGGGTCCATCCGATGTGATCGACGATGGCGCGATCGACGATGGCGCGATCGATGATGGCCTGGCGCTGTGGTTCCCCGCCCCGGCCAGCTTCACCGGCGAGGATGTCGCCGAATTGCACGTCCATGGCGGACCGGCGGTGATCGCCGCGCTGGCGGAAGCCCTGCGCGCGCTCGGCCTCGCGCCGGCGGAGCCCGGCGCCTTCACCCGCCGCGCCTTCGATCACGGCAAGCTCGACCTGACCGAGGTCGAGGGCCTGGCCGATCTCATCGCCGCCGAGACCGAGGCGCAGCGGCGCCAGGCGCTGCGCCAGCTCGAGGGCGCGCTCGGCCGGCGCATCGAATCCTGGCGCGCGGCGCTGATCGGCGCGCTGGCGCATATCGAGGCCTCGATCGACTTCTCCGACGAGGATCTGCCGGCCGGCCTGGTCGAGAGCGTCGATGAGGCCATGGCCGTCGTCGCCGGCGAGATCGCGCGCGCGCTCGACGACCGGCATCGCGGCGAGCGCCTGCGCGAAGGCCTCTCGGTCGTGATCCTGGGCGCGCCGAATGCGGGCAAGTCGAGCCTGCTCAACCGGCTGGCGAAACGTGAGGCCGCGATCGTCTCGGCCGAGGCCGGCACGACGCGCGACGTGATCGAGCTGCATCTCGATCTCGGCGGCTATCCGCTGGTCCTCGCCGACACGGCGGGCCTCCGCGAGACCGAGAGCGCGGTCGAGAGCGAAGGCGTGCGCCGCGCGCTGCAGCGCGCCGCCGGCGCGGATCTGAAGATCGTGGTGCTCGACGCGACGGCGTGGCCCGACCTGCCGGAAGCGAGCCGCGCTCAGATTGACGCTGCAACGATTCTGGTATTGAACAAGGCCGACTTGCGGACCGGGCCGCTGCCGGGCGTCCCATCGGCGGCGATCCCGATCTCCGCCAAGACCGGCGCGGGCGTGGACGATCTGGTGGCCGAGCTCGGACGCCGGGCCGGGACCCTGATGGCGAGCGGGGACCAGCCGGCGATGACCCGGGCCAGGCATCGGGCCGCGCTGGATGATTGCGCGCGGTTCTTGGGCCAAGGCCTTCGTGCCGAGGCGGTCGAGTTAAAGTCGGAGGAGCTCCGACTTGCGGTTCGCGCGCTGGGCCGGATTACCGGACGGGTCGATGTCGAGGAGGTCCTCGACCGGATCTTCGGCGAATTCTGCATCGGTAAGTAATTGATAAGTCTGGATAAACCGTGATTGTTTCACGTGAAACATTTTCCGAGCCGGTTCGCTGCGACGTCATCGTGGTCGGCGGCGGCCATGCCGGGACCGAGGCGGCCGCCGCGGCGGCGCGGATGGGTGCCGCCACCCTGCTGGTCACCCATGACCCGGCCAAGATCGGCGAAATGTCCTGCAACCCGGCGATCGGCGGCCTGGCCAAGGGCCACCTGGTCCGGGAAATCGACGCTCTGGACGGGATCATGGCCCGGGCCATCGACCGGGGCGGCATCCAGTTCCGCATGCTCAACCGCTCCAAGGGTCCCGCCGTCCGCGGCCCCCGCGCCCAGGCCGACCGGAAGCTCTACCGCCGGGCGGTCCAGGATCTTCTGGCCGAGCAGCCGAACCTCTCCATCCTGGCCGCCGCGGTCGAGGACCTGATCGTGGGCCCGGACCGGGCCGTCTCCGGCATCGTGACCCGGGACGGCCGGCGGATTTCCGCGGGCGCCGTGGTCCTGACCGCCGGCACCTTCCTCAACGGCCTCATCCATTGCGGCGAGGAACGGATCCCGGCCGGCCGGGTCGGCGAAGCCCCGGCCCTGAAGCTCTCGGACCGGCTGGCGGCGCTCGGCTTTGCCCTGGGGCGACTGAAGACCGGCACGCCGCCGCGCCTGGACGGCCGGACCATCGACTGGGCCGCCCTCGAAATGCAGCCCGGCGACCAGCCGCCGGTGCCGATGTCCTTCCTGACCCAATCCATTGAAACCCCGCAGATTTCCTGCGGCATCACCTATACCGGCTCGGCCGGCCACGACCTGATCCGGGCCAACCTGCACCGTTCTCCCCTGTATTCCGGGCAGATCGCCAGCCGCGGCCCCCGCTATTGCCCGTCGATCGAGGACAAGGTGGTTCGCTTCGCCGACAAGGACCGTCACCAGATCTTCCTGGAGCCCGAAGGCCTGGACGATCCCACGGTCTATCCCAACGGGATCTCGACCTCGCTGCCACGGGATGTCCAGGCGGCGCTTCTCGGGACCATTCCCGGCCTGGAAAAGGCGGTCATGCTCCGGCCGGGCTATGCGATCGAGTATGACTGCGTCGATTCCCGGGAATTGCGGCCGAGCCTGGAGACCCGCCGGGCGCCGGGCCTGTTCCTGGCCGGCCAGATCAACGGCACGACCGGCTATGAGGAGGCGGCCGCCCAGGGCCTGGTCGCCGGGGTCAACGCAGCGCTCAAGGCCGGCGGATCGGCCGAGACCTTCACTCTGGACCGGGCCGAGGCCTATGCCGGGGTCATGATCGACGACCTGGTGACCCGCGGCGCCGACGAGCCCTACCGGATGTTCACCAGCCGGGCCGAATACCGGCTCTCGCTGCGCCAGGACAATGCCGATCAGCGCCTGACCGGCCGCGGCCTCGCGGTCGGCTGCGTCGGTGCCGCACGGGCGCGCGCCTTCGCGGCCAAGCAGGCCGCCCTCGCCGCGGCCCGGACGCGGATGGCGCGCCTCAGCGCCACGCCGAACCAGCTCAAGGCCATGGGCCTCGCCGTCAACCAGGACGGCATCCGCCGGAATGCCCTGGAGCTGCTGGCTTATCCCGACGTCACCTGGGAGCGGCTGGCCGGCATCTGGCCGGAACTCGGGGATCTCGCGCCCGAGATCGCCGAGCAGATGGAGATCGACGGACGCTATGCCGGCTATCTCAAGCGCCAGGAAGAAGACATCGGCGCCTTCCGCCGGGACGAGGATCTCGCGCTTTCCGCCGAGCTGGACTACGACCGGGTCGCCGCCTTGTCGAATGAGGTGCGGGAAAAGCTCAAGCGCGTCCGCCCCGCGACCCTGGGCGCGGCCGGCCGGATCCCCGGCATGACCCCGGCCGCCCTGGTCGCCCTGCTGCGCCACGTCCGCCGCCGCCGCGCGGCCTGATCTCCGATGCCCAAGCCGATGACGCCGGAGGAATTTCTCCAGGCATTACAAGGCCTCGACCCCGATGTTTCACGTGAAACAATTTCCGGGCTCGAGGCCTATGCCGCCTTGCTCCGGAAATGGCAGAAGGCGATCAACCTGGTGTCCGGCGCCACCTTGGACGATCTCTGGCGCCGCCACTTCCTGGATTCCGCCCAGCTCCTGCCGCTGCTGGCGCCGCCCGGCGCCGGCGACGGGGGCATCACCGATCTCGGCAGCGGGGCCGGCTTCCCGGGCCTGGTCCTGGCGATCCTTTCCGGGCGCCCGGCCCGGCTCATCGAATCCGACCAGCGCAAGGCGGCTTTCCTCGGCGAGGCCGCGCGGGCCGCGGGCTGCGCCGGCCGGGTCCAGATCCACGCCGCGAGGGTCGAGGCGCTGAAGCCCTGGACCGCCGGCACCGTCACCGCCCGCGCCTTGGCCGAGCTCGGCCAGCTCCTCGACTGGGCGGCGCCCTTCGTCGGCCCGGACACGGTTTTGCTCTTTCCCAAGGGCGCCAGGGCCGATGAAGAATTGACCGCCGCCGAAAGAGTCTGGAAAATGGTTACCGAGCGCCGCCGGAGCATCACCGATTCCACCGGGCTCATTCTCCGATTGTCCCATCTCGAGAGACGGGTCCAGACGTGAGCGACCAGCCCGGAAATCCAGCAGCGGCGGATCCCCAGAACTCAGGCGCCCAGAACTCAGGCCCCCAGAGCTCGGGGCGGATCCCCGGCGCACCCCGCATCATCGCCATCGCCAACCAGAAGGGCGGCGTCGGCAAGACCACGACCGCCGTGAACCTGGCGACGGCCCTGTCGGCCTGCGGCCGGCGCACCCTGATCATCGACCTCGATCCCCAGGGCAATGCCTCGACCGGCCTTGCGATCAGCAGCCTGCAGCGGCGCCTCGGCTCCTACCAGGTGCTGGTCGGCGGCGCGAGCCTCTCGGCGGCGACACAACCCACGGTTGTACCCAACATGTGGATCGTGCCGACCACGCCGGACCTCGCCGGGGCCGAGATCGAGCTCATCGATCTCGACCGCCGCGAATACCGCCTGCGCGATGCCTTGGCGCGCGCCGCGGCGCAGGAGCCGCTGCCCTACGAGTTCATCCTGATCGACTGCCCGCCTTCGCTCAGCCTGCTGACCCTGAACGCGATGGTCGCCGCCGACTGCGTGCTGGTGCCGCTGCAATGCGAGTTCTACGCGCTGGAGGGCCTCTCGCAGCTGATGCGCACCATCGACCGCGTGAAGCGGGCCTTGAATCCGGTGCTGGAGATCCAGGGCGTCGTGCTCACCATGTACGACAAGCGCTCGAGCCTCAACGAGCAGGTCGCCTCGGACGTCCGCGCGCATTTCGGCCAGAAGGTCTACGAGACCGAGATCCCGCGCAATGTCCGCGTCGCCGAGGCGCCGAGCCACGGCAAGCCGGCGCTGCTCTACGACATCCGCTGCGCCGGATCGCAGGCCTATGTCCGCCTCGCCGGCGAGTTGCTGAAGCGCGAGCACGGCCTGCACGGCCGCTCGCTCAGCGCGGCCTAGTCCGGTGTCGAAGAAGCCGCATCTCGGCCGCGGCCTCTCCGCTCTGCTGGGTGGCGAGGAGGCGGCGCTGGAGCCCTCGGCCCAGCGCAGCGTGCCGATCGAATATCTCCATCCCGGCAAGTACCAGCCGCGCGGCCGGTTCGATCCGGCCGAGCTCGACGCGCTGGCGCAGTCGATCCGCGAGAACGGCGTGCTGCAGCCGATCCTGGTGCGTCCCGACCCCGCCAAGGGCGGTCTCGAGATCGTCGCCGGCGAACGCCGCTGGCGGGCCGCGCAGCTGGCGCAGCTCCACGAGGTGCCGGTCATCGAGCGCACGTTCGACGACCGCGAGGCCTTGGAGATCGCCCTCGTCGAGAACGTGCAGCGCCAGGACCTGACGCCGATCGAGGAGGCCGAAGCCTATGGCCGCCTGATGAGCGAGTTCCGCTACACCCAGGAGATCCTGGCCGAGAAGATCGGCAAGAGCCGCTCCTCGATCGCGAACCTGCTGCGCCTGCGCGAGCTGCCGGCGCTGGTGCGCGCCATGCTCGGCGACGGACGGCTCAGCGAAGGCCATGGCCGCGCCCTGCTGGGCGCGCTCGATCCGGAAGCGATGGCGCAGGAGATCGTCGCCAAGGGCCTCAACGTGCGCCAGGTCGAAGAGCTGGTGAAGCGCGAGAAGAAGCGCCCGAAATTCCGCGGGCCCAAGGCCGCGGCGAAGCCCGCCAAGGACGCCGACACCCGCGCGCTGGAGCACGACCTCTCGCTGAAGCTCGGCCTCAAGGTCGAGATCGAGTTCGACGGCAAGGGCGGGCGCGTCGTGCTGCATTACGCCTCGCTCGACCAGCTCGATAGCCTGGTCGACAAGCTCAACGGCTAGAGCCGTCCGAGGCTCCGCATCTAGTCATCCTGTCTCACCATGTTGCGGCGTGGTGGGAACACCGTCTCGTCGCCTTGCCGGCGAATCGCTGATAGCCTGCGCACACATTTGTGAATTGTGCCTCGCGCCCTCGCCGACCGCATTACATGTTCGAATTGGAACGGCCGCCTCACCGGGTCTATGCCGGGCCGCATGAAGCACAAGCCGAGCGCATCCGCGAATTGCACCGCTATTGGCTGTCGAAATGCGTGGCCGGCGCGCCGCCGCGGCGCAGTGCGATCGACCCGTCGGAGATCCGGGCGCTCCTGCCGCATCTCATCCTGGCCGAGATCGGCGCCGCGCCGTTCAGCATCCGCTATCGCCTGGTCGGCACCGCGGTCGCCAAGGCGCATCACGACGACTTCACCGGCCGGCCCCATGACACCGTGACCAGCCTCGCCGGCGCCGGTCTGGAGGATTCTTACCGCCGGGCCGTGCAACGCGGTGCGCCGGTCTTCGGCTGCAGCGGCCTCAATGCCGGCGACCAGACCTGGATCGGATTCGAATACGCGATCCTGCCGCTCAGCGAGGATGGCCGGACTATCGATAGATGCCTGGCGATGGAGATCCCCAACCCACCGGATCTCTCGCTGCTCGAGGCCGGTTCCGGCCCGATTCGGCCCATCCCCGAGCCCTGACCTTATCTAGGACTACAAATCTAAACCGCGTCTTAACCAACACGGCTCCATAACGTCCTATGCCTACCCGGCTATGCCGGGCGGCCTTTGGACCATGGTGCGTCGCGGCGTGCAAAAGCCCCATCGGATACGCTTCATCTGGGCGGCAACCGTTGGCTACGTGGTGCTGGCGGCGCTCTGGATCGTGTTCTCCGATCGCCTGCTGGCGCTGGTCGACGATCCTGCGCTCATCCCGTGGCTCGCCAGCCTCAAGGGCCTGGTCTTCGTCGCCGTCACCGCGATCGCCCTGGCGATGGCGCTGTGCCGTGTGGCGGAACGTCCGGATGCGGTCGAGCCGCGCGGCGGCCGGCAGCGGCCCTGGCCGCTCCTGGCCATTCTCGGCCTCACCGTCGTCGCGCTGGCGACCAGCGGGCTGGTGATCTATCGCAGCGGCTCGGCGAACCTGCAGCGCCAGCAGTATGACGAGCTGAAAGCGGTCGCCACCCTGAAGGCCAGCACGATCGTGCACTGGCTCGACGAGCGCCGCCGGAACGTCCGCAGCTTCGCCAACAATCCCGCCATCGCCTCCTCCATCGTCAGCTGGCTGATCAACGACAACCCGCGGGAGCGCGTGACGGTCGGCGGCGCGCTGTCGGAGCTGCGGAACGCCTACGGCTTCTCCGCCGCGCAGCTGGTCTACGGCGACGGCGTCCAGATCCTGAGCGATGGCGATCCGACACTCGACGGCCCGCGCCTGCAGGCGGCGATCGACCAGGCCGAGGCGCAGCAGGATCCGGTCCTGGTCGATCTCTATGCGCCGGCGAATGCCGACGGGCCGCGCCTGGCCTTCGTCGCGCCGGTGATCCGGCCGGAGGGCGCGCCCCTCGTCTCCCGCGCCTATCTCGTGACCGAGCTCAAGGCCGGCGACTATCTCTATTCGGTCCTCGCCTCATGGCCGATCCCCAGCCCCAGCGGCGAGGCCGTGCTGGTGCGCCTGGAAGGGCGCGACGTCGTCTTCCTCAACAATCTGCGCTTTCGTCGCGACAGCGCGCTCAGCCTGCGCGTCCCGCTCGCCACCTCGACGCTGCCGGCGGCGCAGCTGCTCGGCGGCACCGCCGACGAGGTCGAGGGGGTCGACTATCGCGGGGTGCCCGTCCTGGCGGCGGGCCGGCGCGTCGCGGGCACGCCCTGGCTGCTGCTGGCCAAGGTCGACGCCGCCGAGGCCTTCGCCGGCATCCGGCGGCTGGCCTTGTTCACCGCGATCGGCATGGTCGCCGTCCTCGTCATCGCGGTGGCGCTGGCCGCCGCCGCGTGGCAGCGCCAGCGCCTGCGCGCGGCGCTGGCGGAGATCGCGCAGCGCCGCGAGACCGAAGCGGCCGAGCGGCGCTTCAAGGCGACCTTCGACCAGGCCCCGATCGGGGTCGCGCATCTCGATCAGCAGGGCCGCTGGCTGCGCATCAATCCGCGCCTCGCCGATCTCACCGGCGCCTCGCAGGAGGCGCTACTCGCCCTCGATCCCCGCTGGATCACCGACCGCCCGGAAGGCGAAGGGCTCGACGCGGCGATGGCGGCCCTGCTCTCGGGCGCCACGGCGCATTGGGTGATCGAGCGCCCGTTCCAGCGCCCGGACGGCCGCGCGCTCCGCCTGGAGGTGACGCTCGCCCTGATGCGCGACGAGAACGGCGCCCCGCTGTTCTTCACCCTCGTCGTCACCGACATCACCGAGCGGGCCCGGGCCGCCGAGGAGCAGCGCCGCGCCGCCGCCGTCTTCGCCAACACCCACGAGGGCGTCGTCATCACCGATGCCACGGGCACGATCGTCGCCGTCAACCCGGCGGTCTGCACCATCACCGGCTATGACGAGTCGGAGCTCGTCGGCGCCAACATGCGCCTGCTGCAATCCGGCCGCCAGGACGAGCGCTTCTATCACGACTTCTGGGCCTCGATCGTCAGCGCCGGCTACTGGCAGGGCGAGATCTGGAACCGCCGCAAGAGCGGCGACATCTATCCCGAGCTGCTGACCGTCAGCACGGTGCGCGACGAGGAGGGCATCGTCCGCAACTATGTCGGCACCTTCACCGACATCACGCGGCTCAAGCAGTCGCAGGAGCAGCTCGAGCACCTGGCGCGCCACGACGCCTTGACCGGCCTGCCGAACCGCCTGCTGCTGCTCTCGCGCCTGGAGCATGCGGTCGAGCGGCTGAAGCGCCACCGCGGCCTCGGCGCCGTGCTGTTCATGGATCTCGACCGGTTCAAGGTCGTGAACGACAGCCTGGGCCATCCGGCCGGCGACGAGCTGCTGAAGGCCGTCGCCGACCGCCTGCGCCGCCGGCTGCGCGATTCCGACACGCTGGCCCGCCTCGGCGGCGACGAGTTCGTCGCGGTGCTGGAGGATCTCACCAGCGCCGAGCAGGCCGGTGCCGTCGCCCAGTCGCTGATCGAGCGCCTCTCCGAGCCGTTCCACATCGCCGGCGGGCGCGAGGTCTATGTGGGCCTGAGCGTCGGCGTCAGCCTCTTCCCGCTCGACGGGCAGAACGCGCAGTCGCTGATCCAGGAGGCGGATACCGCGCTCTACGCGGCCAAGGAAGGCGGGCGCGGCACCTATCGCTTCTATCGCGCCGAGCTGACCGAGGCGGCCAACACGCGGCTCGCCACCGAAGCGCGCCTGCGCCGCGCCCTGGAGCACGGCCATATGGTGCTCCACTACCAGCCGCTGGTCGCGATCGCCGACGGGCGGGTGATCGGCGTCGAGGCGCTGGTGCGCTGGCAGGAGCCGGCCGGCGAGCTGATCCCGCCCGACCGTTTCATCCCGTTCGCCGAGGAGACCGGCCTGATCGTGCCGCTGGGCGACTGGGTGCTGCGCGAGGCCTGCCGGCAGGCCCAGGCCTGGCGCACGGCCGGCCTCCCGGTCGACCGGATCGCCGTCAACCTCGCCTCGCGCCAGTTCGAGCTGCCCGACATCGCCGAGCGCATCGAGGCGGTGCTCGCCGAGACCGGACTGCCTTCGCGCTGCCTCGAGCTGGAGATCACCGAGAGCGCCCTGATGCATCACGGCGACGAGACGCTCGGCAAGCTCAAGGCGCTGAAGGCGCTGGGCGTGCGCCTGGTCGTCGACGACTTCGGCACCGGCTACTCGTCGCTCGCCTACCTCAAGCGCTTCCCGATCGACAAGCTGAAGATCGACAAGAGCTTCGTCGACAACATCCCGAACGATGCCGCCGACATGCAGATCGCCGCCGTGGTCATCGATCTCGCCCGCAATCTCGGGCTCGAGGCGCTGGCCGAGGGCGTCGAGACGCCGGAGCAGCTCGCCTTCCTGCGGCAGCGCGGCTGCGACACCGTCCAGGGCTATCTCTTCGCCAAGCCGCTGCCGGCGGCCGAGCTGGCGGCCTGGCTCCGCGCCGGGAACGAGGGCCGCCCGGGCGCGGATCACGGGTCGCAGCCGCGGAGCGCCGCCGGCTGAGCCGGTCAGCCCTCGCCGGCGGCCGGACGCGGCAGCCGCATGGTCACCACGAGCCCGCCCGCGCCGCCATTGTCCAGCGTCACGTCGCCGCCATGGGCGCGGGCGATGTTGCGGGCGATCGACAGGCCGAGGCCGGCGCCGTCATGGCTGCCGGAGCGCGCCCGGTCGAGGCGATAGAACGGCTCGAACACGCGCTCGCGCTCGGCGGCCGGGATGCCCGGGCCGCGGTCCCGGACCACGATCTCCACGGCGTCGCCCCGGTCGATCAGCTCGGCCGCGGCATTGCCGCCGTATTCGACGGCGTTCTCCAGGATGTTGCGCAGCGCGCGGCCGACCGCGACCGGGCGGCAGGAGAAGGCGAGATAGGCCGGGCCGCGATAGACCGCGTCATGCCCGAGATCGGCGAGCTCCTGGCAGAGGCTCTCCAGCAGGCTCGCCAGGTCGATGCGGCACCGGGCCTCGGCGGCGCTGGCATCGCGGGCGAAGTCCAGGGTGGCGCCGATCATCTGCTCGATGCGCTTCAGGTCGGCGATCATGTGCGGCCGCTCGCCGCCCTCGGGCAGCGCCTCGGCACGCAGGCGCAGCCGCGAGATCGGCGTCCTGAGATCGTGCGAGATCGCCGCCAGCATCTGCGTGCGGTCATCGACGAAGCGCGTGATCCGCCGCTGCATGGCGTTCATCGCGGCGGCGGCGCTCTTGAGCTCCGCCGGTCCGCGCTCCGGCACCGGCGAGGCGGCGATGTCGAGCCCGAGATGCTCCGCGGCCTTCGAGAAGCGCCGGATCGGCGCCGTCAGCCGCTGCGCGACCAGCAGCGACAGCGGCACCGCGCCGATCAGCGACAGCGCCCACCAGAGCAGCAGCCGGGTGACGTCCGGCCGCCGCAGCAGATCCGCGGGCACCGTCAGCACCAGCCAGCGCCGCGCCGCATCGGTGCCGGCGAGCCGCAGCCAGAGACGGAAGGTGGTGGGCGGCCCGGCTTCCGGCGGGAACGGCGCCTCGACCAGCAGCATGTCGTAGCGGCCGCCGGCCCGCGCCATCAGCTGCGCGCGCAAGGCGTGGATCGGCGGCGGATCGAACACCTCGCCGGTCGGCGCGAAATCCGCGGCAAAGGCGCCCGTCACGTCCGGCTCCTTCAGGATCGGCCCGGCCGGCCCCGCCGCGCCGGCGCTCTCCAGCGCGCGATCGAGCGTCGCGCTGAGCCGGCGCGCGTCCATGGCCGGCAGCACGTGCAGGCGCTCGCCGGTGATCAGCAGGAAGCCCACGAGCTGGGTCAGCACCAGCCCGCCGAACACCGCCAGCGAGACGCGCAGCGCGATGCTGTCGCGGAACACCAGGCCGAGGCCGCGCGCGGCGCGGGGCGGCATGGCGGCGGCCGGCGCGGCCGCGTCCGCCGCGCTCAAGCGCCGCTCTCCAGCGTCACCGGCACGGTGAGCTGGTAGCCGCCGTTGCGCACCGTCTTCAGCAGGTCGCCGCCGCCGCCGCTTTCGCCGGCGAGCTTGGCGCGGATCCGGCTGACCAGGATGTCGATCCGCCGGTCGGCGCCGTCGCTGGGCTTGCCGGTGGTCAGCTCCACCAGGTGCTCCCGGGTCAGCACCATCTCCGGATGGTCGCAGAAGGCGAGCAGCAGGTCGAACTCGCCCGAGGTCAGGGTGATCAGCACCTTTTGCGGCGACCACACCTCGCGCCGCGCCACGTCGAGCGTCCATCCGGCGAAGCGATAGCGGCGGCGGACGCCCCGCGGCCCGAAGCCGCGCGGGGCCGCGGCGGCGCCGTCCCGCGCCCGGCGCAGCACCGCGCGGACGCGCGCCAGGAGCTCGTCGGGGTCGAACGGCTTGGCCACGTAGTCGTCGGCACCGGCATCGAGCCCGGCGACGCGATGCGGGCCCTGCCCGAGGGCGGTCAGCATGATGATCGGCAGGTTGGAGATCGCGCGGACCCGGCGGCAGAGGGCGAGCCCGTCCTCGCCGGGCAGCATCACGTCGAGCAGGACCAGGTCCGGCCCGGCGGCCGAGATCAGCTTCAGCGCCGCCGCGGCGTCGGCCGCCAGCGACGGGCGAAAGCCGCTGCGGTCCAGGAGCCGGGCCAGCAGCAGGCGGTGTCCGCGGTCGTCATCGACCACCAGGATATGCGGGCGCTGCGGCTTGCGCTCGGGCAGGGGCGGCGGCGCGGCGCGGTCTTCGAGCGGCCGGGCGAGGTCGGGCATGGGGATCGCCTTCAAGAAAAAGAGTCTGCCTGTCGTTCTGGCGAAACCGTTCTGGCGAAACCGCGGCGCCGGCGCAACGGGTTCCGCCGCGCGCGGCGGCGGAACCCGAGCGGATGCTGCCGGCGGACGGGCCGGCAGCATCCGGCCTCAGACGGTCACCTGGGTGCCGACGCTGGTCTTCTGCGTCAGCTTCAGGAGATCGTTCAGCAGCTGCTTCAGGTCGCTCTTCACCGCGCTCGCGGCCGAGCCGG
Organism: Dongiaceae bacterium; assembly: GCA_035548715.1. Classification (GTDB taxonomy): domain Bacteria; phylum Pseudomonadota; class Alphaproteobacteria; order Dongiales; family Dongiaceae; genus Dongia. The sequence continues at coordinate 8,486 of DASZSL010000110.1, read as the reverse complement.
TGGAGGTCGACGAGTCGTCGTCGCTGCTGTCGTCATTGCCGGTCGCGCCTTCCAGCAGGCTCAGCAGGGAATCCAACCCGCTGGTGTCGCTGGAGCCGGTGCCGCCGGAGCTGCCCCCGTCGGCGCCTTGAGGCGGCGGGGGCGGCGGCGGTCCGTCCGGCCCGCCGGCGCCGCCCGGTCCACCCGGGCCGCCGGGACCGCCCCCTTCCTGGGTGCCGATCAGCACCGAACGCATGCTGGAGCTCAGCTTCTGGAAGCCGGTCTCCAGCTCGTCCTGGCTCAGCCCGCCGCTGTCGTCGGTGTCGAAGGACGTGAACAGCGCGGAGGCGATCCCGCTGTCCATGCCTTGCGACCCTGACGGGCCCGCGGCGAATTCAGACTCGCTGACTTCGCCGCTCCCATCCGCGTCGAGCTCCTTGAATCGCTGCTCGCGCATCTGGGCGAGGGCCGCCGAGCTCATGCCCGGCATGCCCCCGATACTGCTGCTCATCATGATGCTTCCTTTCATGAAGAACGTCGTTGCGAAACGGGGCGCGACGGAACGTGCGCACGTCGGATCCTCCCGCCGGCCCCGGATCAGCGATGCACGCGAAATGCCAATAAACAAATAATCGTGAAGAAATACGGAGAAACAATACTGAAAGGCCGCAGTATTGCCACCATTTCGACTTTATAAAGCCGGCACCTTCGGCGATCTTCGCGCCCGCCGCGGCCGCCGCCAAGGGGGCTTTTCGTGTCTGATTGTTTCTGCCCGTCCAGCGGAAATCTTTCGAAACGCCGCCGCGCTTGCGGCGGCGCTGCAGCGCGCGTGACGGATCGCACAGACACCCGCCGAACCGCATGACGGCGCGGGGCGACTTCCGCATGATCGCGCGCGTTCGGACGCGCCGCGCCGACCTGTTGGGGACGTCATGACCTCGCTCAGCCAGCCGAAACCGTTTCAGCCGGACGCCGAATGGCGCATGCCGACCCGGCTCTCCGGGCTCGTTTTCGCCGCCAAGGCCGCCGGGCTCCGGCTGAAGCGCCGCGCCGGCGACCTCGCCGCCCCGGTCGCCAAGCTGGAGACCGCCGATCCCGCCGACTATCCGGTGCTGCTCGCGGAATCGCGCACCGCGCTCTGGTCCGACCCGCGGGAGAGCGAGACCCGGCACCAGTTCGGCAAGGTCGAGAACCTGCGCCGGGCCGCCCGCCGCTTCGACCGCACCGCCATCCCGGCGGACGCGATCTTCAGCTTCTGGAGACAGCTCGGCCGCCCGTCGGCGCGCCGCGGCTTCGTCGCCGGGCGGATGCTGAAGGAGGGGTGCCTGGTGGCCTCGACCGGCGGCGGGCTCTGCCAGCTTTCCAACGCGCTCTTCGCCGTCGCGCTGAAAGCCGGCGCCGGGATCGTCGAGCGCCATGCCCATTCCCGCCGGGTGCCCGGCTCGGCCGCGCAGCTCGGCCGCGACGCGACCGTCGCCTGGAACTATGTCGATTTCCGCTTCAAGGCGCCGCAGGATCTCATGCTGCGCAGCATCCTCACCGAGAAGGAGCTCGTGCTGCGGCTCTACGCCCGGTCTTCCGGCCGCCGCGCCGCGCGGATCGCGCCGCCCGATCTCGCCGCCTTCCTGCCCGCCGCCCATGATTGCGGCGCCTGCGGCCAGGCGGCCTGCCATCGGCACGAGGGCAAGGGCCCCCGCCTCGCCGGCCGCACCGCCTTCCTGCTGGACGAGGCCTGGCCGGAATTCCGCGCCTATGTCCGCGAGCGCCGCGCGCGCGCCGACCTGCTGGCGATCCCGCTGGACGGCCGGCGCTGGAATCGCCCGCGCTATGCCTGGGACACCGAGGGCTTTGCTGCAGTGGCTTGCGCGACCCCGACGGCGCTCTGGCATGCCTTCCGCCAGCGGGGCGAAACCGCGCAAAACCGCCGAGTCGCTGCGCAATTGCTGCGCAGCAAAGCCGTCGCCGCCAAGCTCGCCCGGGCGCTGACGCCGGACGTGACCGAGCTCTGCGTCGCGCAATCGCTGCTGCCCTTCCTCTGGCAGGCCGGCGCGCTCGGGGGGAGGCGCGTCACGGTGCTGATGACCCGGCTGCCGATGGCCGACCTCCAGGCGCGGCTCGATCGCGCGGCGGCGGCGCATCCCGACCGCGCGACCCTGAGCGACTTCCGTGCGCCGGCCGACCTGGTCGCCGCCGAGGACGAGGCGCTCGCTGCCGCCGAGCGCATCGTGACGCCCCATCTCGAGATCGCGGCGCTCTTTCCCGGCCGTGCCGAGCGCCTCGACTGGCAGATGCCGGCGACGGCGCCGCGGCCGGCCGCGCCGCGCCGCGCCATCGCCTTCCCCGGCCCCAGCATCGCGCGCAAGGGCGCCCATGCCCTGCGCGAGGCCGCGCTCGCGCTCGATCTCGAGATCCTGCTGGTCGGCCAGGACCGCGAAGGCGGCGACTTCTGGCAGGGGCTCGACGTCCGCCGCGTCGCGCGCGACTCCGCCTGGCTCGACGAGGCCGCGGTCGTGGTGCAGCCGGCCCTGATCGAGGAACAGCCCCGCGCCCTGCTCGCGGCGCTGGCGGCCGGCGTGCCGGTGATCGCCGCGAAATCCTGCGGGATTCCGCCCCATGCCGGCCTGACCGTCCTGGACGATGCCGGCCCGGCCGGCCTCATCCGCTGTCTTGCGGCATTTACTCACAGGGTTCACTGAAGCGCCCGCGAAGCTTCATCGAAACTTCATCGCGACGTTCCCGGAGCATCACCCCGCGCGTGTGAATGAACGGGGCGGCCGGACATGCGGTCCGGGCAACCAATGCGATGGGGTGATGCATGAAACGGATCCTTCTGGGCGCGGTCGCGCTCGCGGCGCTCGCGACTCCGGCTCTCGCCGGCGGCAAGACCAAGATCGATTTCTGGTTCGGAAATTCGGGCGACATCGCCAAGCGCGTCCAGGAGGTCTGCCAGCACTTCAACGATTCCCAGAAGGACTACGAGGTCGTCTGCACCAGCCAGGGCACCTATGCCGCCGCGGTGCAGAACACCATCGCCGCCTATCGTGCCGGCCAGCAGCCGACCATCGTGCAGGTGTTCGACGTCGGCACCCTCGATCTCATGCTCTCCGACGCCTACTACCCGGCCTCGAAGCTGATGGCCGACAACGGCTACAAGGTCAACTGGAGCGACTATCTCCCCGGCATCCGCGGCTACTACGCGACCTCCAAGGGCGAGATGTATTCCTTCCCGTTCAACTCCTCGACCGCCCTGCTCTACTGGAACAAGGACGCGTTCCAGAAGATCGGCAAGACCGCGGCGCCGGCCACCTGGGAAGAGGCCGCCGAGGACATGAAGGCGCTGAAGGCCGCGGGCTACGACTGCCCCTTCGCCTTCAACATCAGCGCCGATGAGAGCTGGCAGTTCCTCGAGCAGTTCTCCGCCGTCAACGACCAGCCGCTCGCCACCAAGGACAACGGCTATGGCGGCCTCGACGCCGAGCTGGTCTTCAACAAGACCATGTTCGTCAAGTACGTGACCGACCTGAAGAGCTGGTACGACCAGGGCCTCGCGGTGCTGAAGAGCAAGGAGACCGGCGAGGAGATGGTGCCGGCCTTCGCCTCGGGCCATTGCCAGATGATCCTGACCTCGGTCGGCGATCACGGCTCGATCGGCCGCACCGCCAGCCCCGACATGCATTGGAGCGTCGCCATGCTGCCGGTCTATGCCGGCGTGCAGCGCAAGAGCTCGCTGGTCGGCGGCGCCTCGCTCTGGGTGCTGGCCGGCAAGAAACCGGAGGAATACAAGGCCGCGGCCGCCTTCCTCAACTTCATCGCCCAGCCGGAACAGGCGCTGTTCTGGTCGACCGTCACCGGCTACATCCCGGTGACCAAGTCCGGCTACGACTACATGGTCGAGAAGGGCTTCTACAAGGATCCGAAATATGCCGGCCGCGAGATCGCGATCGCGAGCCTGACCGCCTCCGATCAGCAATCGCAGACCCACGGCACCCGCCTCGGCGGCTTCCTGCAGATCCGCAACGAGGTCGCGAACGGCTGGCAGGCGATCTTCTCCAACAAGGTCTCGGTGCAGCAGGGCATCGACCAGATGGTCGAGCGCGGCAACGCCATCCTGCGCCGCTTCGAGCAGACCTATAAGGGAAAGCAGCTCCCCTGATCCGGATGCTGCGTGCATACCGCGCGCCGGTGCGCGGCCGCCCTGTGCCGTTACCCCTAGCCTGTCCCTCCCCCGTTCCTGCGGGGGAGGGAACTCTCTTGCGCGCGTCCTGACATGCAGAAGCGCGCGCTGTTCAGCAACAAATGGCTCGGCATGGCCCTGATCCTTCCCCAGGTCCTGCTGATCTTCACCTTCTTCTACTGGCCGGCCGGCGAGGCGCTCTACTGGGCCTTCACCCTGGAGCGCCCCTGGGGCGGCGGCAACGAATGGGTCGGCTTCGGCAACTTCACCAGCATCCTCGGCGATTCGGTCTACTGGAATTCGATCGGCAAGAGCCTGATCTTCGCCTTCTCCGCCACCGGCCTCGCCATGGCCGCGGCGCTGCTGATGGCGCTGCTCGCCGACCGCGAGCTCCGCGGCTATCGCGTCTATCGCACGGTGCTGGTCTGGCCCTATGCGATCGCGGCGCCGGCCCTCGGCGTCGCCTTCCGCTTCATCCTGGCGCCCGAGGCCGGCTTCATGGCCTTCGTCAACCATGCCATCCCGGGCCTCTGGAATCCCGCCCTCAACGGCACCCAGGCGATGATGGCGATCGTGATCGCCTATGTGTGGAAGTATATCGGCTACAACTTCATCTTCTTCCTCGCGGCGCTGCAGGGCATCCCGAAGAGCCTGACCGAGGCCGCGGCGATGGACGGCTCCGGCCTGCTGCGCCGGGTGAAGGACATCCAGGTCCCGCTGCTCACCCCGACCATCTTCTTCCTGCTGGTGATCAACCTCACCGACAGCTTCACCGACAGCTTCGGCATCGTCGACATCATGACCAGCGGCGGGCCCGACCGCGCCACCGAGCTCATGGTCTACAAGATCTTCTTCGACGGGTTCAAAGGCCTGGATTACTCCGGCGCCGCGGCGCAGAGCATCATCCTCATGCTGCTGGTGATCGGCCTGACCGTGCTCCAGTTCCGCTTCGTCGAGCGGCGCGTGCATTACAAGTAAGGCGACAGCATGGTCGAACGCACGCCGGTCCTCGACGTCGTCTCGCAGGTGGTCCTGTTCCTCGGCCTCGTGCTGTCGCTGCTGCCCTTCGGCATCATCGTCATCGCGGCGACCCACGACCTGCGGACCGTCAACCAGGTGCCGATGCCGCTCACGCCGGGCCCCTACTTCTGGGACAACATCGTCGAGGCCTGGAGCCGCGCCGATCTCGGCCCCAAGATCGTCAACAGCGTGGTCTTCGCCGGCGGCGTCGCGCTCGGCAAGGTGTTCATCGCCGCGCTCTCGGCCTTCTCGATCGTCTATTTCCGCTATTGGGGGAAGATGACGGTGTTCTGGCTGATCTTCATCACGCTGATGCTGCCGCTGGAGGTCCGGATCGTCCCGACCTACGCGGTCGCGGCCAACGCGCTCAGCCCCTACCAGACCATCCTCGACCTGACCGGCGTCACCTGGCTGGTGCGGCACACGATCGGAATCGAGATCAAGCTGCAATGGGGCCTGCTGAACTCCTATGTCGGCCTGATCCTGCCGCTGATCGCCACTGCGACCGGAACCTTCCTCTACCGCCAGTTCTTCCTGACCCTGCCCGACGAGCTGACCGAGGCGGCGCGGATGGACGGGGCCGGCGCCATCCGCTTCTTCTTCGACGTGATCATTCCCCTCTCGCGCACCAACATGGCGGCGCTCGGCACCATCATGTTCGTCTGGGCCTGGAATCAGTATCTCTGGCCGCTGCTGGTCACCACCGACCCGCAGCACGGCACGGCGGTGACCCAGCTCAAGGACCTGATCCCCCAGACCAACGGCACGCCCGACTGGCACGTGGCCATGGCCGGCACGCTGATCGTCATGCTGCCGCCTTTGGCCGTCGTCATCCTGATGCAGCGCTGGTTCGTGCGCGGCCTCGTTGCGACCGAAAAGTAACCAGGAGCACCGCCATGGCGCAGGTCGATATCCGCAAGGTCCACAAGAGCTATGGCAAGGTGCCGACCGTCCACGGCATCGACCTCACCATCGGCGACGGCGAGTTCGTGGTGCTGCTCGGCCCCTCGGGCTGCGGCAAGTCCACGCTGCTGCGCATGATCGCCGGCCTGGAGGAGATCACCGCCGGCGAGATCGCGATCGACGGCGCCGTGGTGAACGAGCTCGAGCCGCGCCAGCGCGGCTGCGCCATGGTGTTCCAGAACTACGCGCTCTATCCGCACATGACCGTCGCCGAGAACATCGGCTACGGCCTCAAGGTGGCCGGCGTGCCGAAGGCCCAGCGCCGCGCCCGCGTCGCCGAGATCGCCCGGAGCCTCGGCATCGCCGACTATCTCGACCGCAAGCCCGGCACGCTCTCCGGCGGCCAGCGCCAGCGCGTCGCCATCGGCCGCGCCATGATCCGCGAGCCCAAGGTCTTCCTGTTCGACGAGCCGCTGTCCAACCTGGACGCCAAGCTCCGCGCCCAGATGCGCATCGAGATCCGCCGCCTGCATCAGCGCCTCGGCGCCACCAGCGTCTTCGTCACCCACGACCAGGTCGAGGCGATGACCCTGGCCGACCGCCTGGTCGTGCTGAACCAGGGCCGCATCGAGCAGATCGGCGCTCCCGCCGAGGTCTACCGCCGCCCGGCCAGCCGCTTCGTCGCCGGCTTCATCGGCGCCCCCGCCATGAACTTCATCGAAGCCCGCCTCGTCGCCGACGGCCTGGCGGAGATCGCGCCGGGCCAGCGGCTTGCGATTCCCGGCGGCATCGCCGCCGGCCGCGACATCACCCTCGGCATCCGCCCCGAGGAGATCGAGATCGGCGACGCGCCGGCCCCGGGCGGCCTCGACTTCACGGTCGAGCTCGCCGAGGAGCTCGGCTCCGGCCAGGTCCTGCACGGCGCCAGCGGCAGCATCGCGCTCACCGTGATGCGCCCGATGGGTGCGGCCGATATCGGCTGGCGTCCGGGCCAGCGCGTGCCGCTGCGGGTCCCGCCCGCCGCGGTCCATCTCTTCGATGCGGAGAGCGGTGCCCGGATCGAAAGCGCCCCTTCCCTGCTCGCGGCGGAATAGCCATGAACGCCATCGTCGAACGCGCCCTCGAGAACCTGCCGCTGCCCGATCACGCGCTGCTCGACGCCGCGCGCGAGGACGTCGCCACCAAGGCCCGCCACGATGCGCTGGCCGCCGAGATCCCGGCGTTGAACGCCGTCGAGTACCGGCCGCCCCAGGCGCACCACCTGCTGGACGGCGGCCTGCGCCTCGCCGCCTGGAACGCCGAGCGGTTGAAATTCGGCGCCGCCTCGGCGGCACTCTTCGGCGCACTCCAGCCGGATATCGTCCTCCTGTCCGAGGTCGATATCGGCATGGCGCGCTCCGGCAACCGCCACACCGCGGCGGAGCTCGCGGTCGCGCTCGGCATGGGCTACGCCTATGGCATCGAGTTCGTGGAGCTGGGCCTCGGCGACGAGCGCGAGGAGGAATGGCACAAGGGCGAGCGCAACGCCGCCGGCTTCCACGGCAACGCGATCCTCTCGCGCTATCCGTTGAACGACTTCGCCCTGATCCGGCTCGATGCCGGCGGCCGCTGGTTCGGCGTCCGTCCCGACGAAACCAAGGGGCCGGCGCAGCGCCGGATCGGCGGCCGCATGGCCCTGGCGGCCCGGGTCGCCGACGGCGATCTGGTCGCGGTCACCGTGCATCTCGAAAGCGACAGCACCGCCCTCGACCGCGCGGCGCAGACCGAGCGCCTGCTGGCGGCGCTGCAGCTGCGCTACGGCGCGGTGCCGATGGTGATCGGCGGCGACTGCAACACCGCGGCGCTGCCCGCCGGCGAGAGCCAGCGCGGCTGGGAGCAGCGCTGCGACGTGTTCGAGCCGATGTTCGGCGCCCTGGCCGGGCATGGATTCGAATGGCGCGACGCCAACGACATGGCGCCGACCCAGCGCCAGCGCCCCGACGGCCGCCCGGTGCCGCCCTTCCGCCGCCTGGACTGGATCTTCACCCGCGGCGTGACGTCGAGCGCGGCGCGCACGCTCGCCGCGGTCGATGCGAAGGACACCGCCATCTCCGACCACGAGGCGCTGGTGGTCGATCTCGGGCTCTAATTCGCTCTCGTGGTCCGCTCAAACGGCCCTAAGACGGGCCCGATATCGTTATGTTAACGCCGACCCGGCAGGGTCGCGATCTCCAGGCCGCCGCGGCGGGTGAGCGTCTCGGCATTGTCGCGGAAGCGCATCGCCTGGCTCTCGATCTCGCCGATCTTGGTCAGCGCCGCCGCGATCGAGCGGCTGGTCCAGCGCCGGCACTGCTTCTCCAGCCGCGGCCGGTCGCGCCAGAACATCGGAGAGTTCAGCGACTGCAGCGCCTCCTGCATCGGCTGGCCCGCC
>DASZSL010000109.1:0-294787 GCA_035548715.1 Dongiaceae bacterium | reverse complement strand
GCGATCTGCCGGTGCCGTCAGCAGTGGAATATCAATAGCTTGGACAATATATCAGCGGATCGAAACGATCAGTTCCCAGTTATCGGCTTCATCATCGTTGGGACGCCACGCGACGCCAAGGCTTCGCATGGCGCGCGTTATCTCTACTTTCTCGAAACGTCAGAGCGGAAACTCGGCACGTCCTGCGCCTACGCGAGCGAGCCGGCATGCGCTCTCACCAATGCAGCGTGCCGATGATGGTGCCGTCGTCCGCGCCGAGCGGTGCCCGGGCGCCGTTGTTGGGCACGACCGGGGTCTGCGTTCCGCCGCCACCGCCGTCGTCCAGGCCGATGCCGCGCTGGTCCGGCGGCGCGACGCGGATGCTGAAGTCCGGACTGAACAGGCTGCTTCCATGCTGCCGCCGTCCGAGCTGCTGCAGGCATTCCAGGGGTTCGGCGCCGCCTTGCATCGCAGCGCAATCGGTGCCGTCCGGGTAGCTCCTCGTTTGCGCGCAGGCTGGCCCGGCCGAAGCCACGGCGATGAGGCCGGCCGCGGCGAAGCCCATGAGCGATGCGCGCGCGAAGGTGAAGCGGACCATGCGTCCCTCCTGCTTCGTGCCTCGGTTACGGGATACGTAGTGTCCGGCTGCCGCCGCACCAGTCAAACTTGGCGTGACGACAGGTGCGCGCCGCGCCGCGGCGAATATGTCGCAGGCGGAAGACCCCGGCCGGAGACGGTTTGGGCCTGGAGCCCGGCCTTGGAGCATGACCCCGAATAAGAGTGGCGCCGGCATCACGGGGAGCCGGCGCCGCAGTTACGACAGGTTGAGATCGATGGTGCGGCGAGCCGGGGCTAGCCGACGGCGAGGCGGCCTTCGCCTTCGGCCCAGCCGAGCTCGAGGTCGATGTAGTTCAAGAGGCCGAGCGCGGAGGTGAGCGTGTCGCTCTCGCTGGCCAGCTCGGTCGCGGTCTCGGCGAGAGAGCGGATCTGATCCGGGCAACGGCAATCGCAATGCGCATAGGCGAGGATCGCCGGCTCGGAGTCCAGGAAGGTCTTCACCAGCCGCCGCCGCTCCGAGATCCACGCGTAATTGGCACCCAGCGCCGCGAGCTGCGAGAGGTCGACATCGGAGCGCTCGAGCGCGTCGTCGAGCTTGGTCGCGACCCGCGTGTAGGCGGTGCCCAGCGCCTGGAGCGCGCGCTGGAAGCCCAGCGCATCGGCGCCGCGGCCGTTGGCGCGCGCGACGACCGGATGCTTGCCGTTGCCGCGCTTGCCGATCGCATGGTGTGTCGTCTCGAGCTTGTTGATCTGCATGGTCCCCCTCCGCTCCGTAATGGCGGGCCCGACCGGCCCCGCCGCGTGCTGACGACGAACCAAAGCAAGTGGGGCGTGACCGATCCGTGAAACGCCGGGGCGACCGGGCGGGCGCTCGCCGGCATGACCGCGGCGTGTGCGCCGATCCGGCCGCAGGCGATGAATTCACTGATCGAAGTCATGGGCTTAGCTGAAGATATAGTCATTCGATCCTATCTGGGGCCCGACCGATCGCCCGTGTTGACAAGCGCGGCCTCGACGGCCCTTGATCGTGTGGGGGACCGAAAAATTGCCTAGCGCGGAAATCAGACTCTTAGGGTCACCACGCTTCAGGATCGACGGCGAAGGGCAGGCTTTGCCCGAAAAGGCCTACGTCCTGTTGGCAATCCTCGCTTCGGCCGAGGTCCGGAGCGCCACGCGCAGCCATATCCGCACCATCCTTTGGGCGGATTCGGACCGCGAGAAGGCCAATGCGAGCCTCCGGCAGTTGATCGCCCGGATCCACCGGGTCGAGCAGACATCGGGCGTCGTGCTGCTGTCGATGGAGGGCGAGGCCGTCGGGCTGACGCCGGGCTGTCAGGTCGACTATGCGGATTTCCTCTCCGCGCTCGACGGCGACGACGCGAAGGCGGCCATCGACGACCGATGCGAGGCGCTCGGCAACCTGTGGCACGGCGGCCTGCTGGAAGGCCTCGCCTTCGGCGAGGCGGCGCTCGACGAATGGCTGGAGGCGCGTCGCGAGCAGATGCGGCAGCGCTTCCTCGAAGCCGCGCGGCGTCTTCTGGAGATCGAGCCGTCGGCCGGGCACGCCGATGCGCAATGGCGCCTCGCCGGCAAGATTCTCGATATCGATCCGGCCGAGGAGGTCGCCTATCGCAGCATGATGCGGATCTGCATGCTGCGCGGCGAGCGCGGCTTCGGGCTGCGGATCTTCGCGCGCTGCAAGCGCATCCTGGAAACCGAGTTCGGCACGCATCCGGACGCGCGCACCATGGAGCTGGCCGCGCGGATGCGCGATCCCGGCATCTCGGGCGGGCCGGCCGCGCCCGGGTCGGAGACCGGCGCGCGGAAACCGGCCGGACCGGGCGTCGCCGGGCGGCAGGTGCCTGTCGTCATGGTGCTGCCGCCGACCGGCGGCAATCTCGGCGAGGCCTTCGCGGGCCTGGCCTCGGGCCTGGCCGAGGACATCACGGTGGGCCTGACCCGGTTCCGCCGGTTCACCGTGGTCGCGGCGCAGACCCCCGACGCCATGGCGCTGCGCGACCGCTGCAACGAGGCCGGCCTGTCGATCCTCGACATCGACTACATGGTGTCGCTCTCGCTGATGCCGGCGGCGCACGGCTATCGCCTCGTCGTTCGGCTGTCCGATGCGAGCAACGCCGAAGTGCTCTGGGGCGCCAACCCGGAGTTCAGCATCGCTACGGTCGGCGATACGTTCGACCGGCTGATCCGCCTGACCGTGCGCACGCTGATCGACGTGATCGACACGCGCCAGGCGCGCAACGCCATGACTTTGGAGCACGCGCCGGCCTATGCGCTCTGCGTGTACGGGCGGCGGCTGCTCCACAAGTCCGACCTGCAATCGATTCGCCGGGCGATGAAGCTGTTCAGGAAGGCGCTGGCCCAGGTCCCGGACTATCCCCCGGCGCTGATCGGCATGGCCCGGGCCGTCAGCGAGGAATCGCTGCTGCGCGGCATCTCGGAGCACGACCTGCTGCAGCAGGCGGTCGAGCTGGCGTCCCGCGCCTGGGAGCTCGATCCGCTCGACGGCCGCTCGATGCGCGAGAAGGGCCGCGCCAACCTCTACATGCGCCGCTACGACGAGAGTCTTGCCGCCTTCGAGGCGGCCTTCGGCCTCAATCCGGACGACGCCGACATCCTGTCGGACTATGCCGATGCGCTGGCCCATTTCGGGGAGCCGCAACGCGGCCTGCCGCTTTCCCGCCGGGCGATGGAGCTCAACCCGTCGCAACCGGACGACTACGTCTGGACGCTGGGCAGCATCCACTATCAGCTCGGCGAGTACCGGGCGGCGCTCGATGCGCTCCGGCCGATGGACGGCAGCCCGGCGACCGCCCGGCTGCTTTCCGCCTGCGCCGCCAAGGTCGGCGACCAGGAGCTCGCCCGGCGCTACAGCCAGCTCGTCCGGGAGACCTATCCCCGGTTCGAGGCCGAAAGCGTCCGCGGCATCGTGCCCAACCGGAATCGCGAGGACACCGATCATCTCATCGATGGGCTTCGCCTCGCCGGCCTCGCCTGAAGGCGCGCGCCGCCTAAATACCTAAGGTTGTAGGACGAGAAACGAATTCACGCGGCAGTCACGCCCGTCCGCTTAGGGTCGCCGTGCAGGAATCGCGGGGCGACAGCCAACTCACAAGCGAAAGGACGGTTCGCATGTCTGACTATTTTCTCGTCGGCAATCGGGACGAAGGTGAGGATCTCTGGTTCGTGAGCAAGAAGGACGGCGTCGCGGTGCCGGTTCCCAAGGAGGCCTGGCTCAGCATCGTCAGCCTGTTCCAGGCGGACAAGGCGGGCGCCGAGCCCGAACGGGAGACCACCCGCGATTCGCTGGCGCAAAGCATCATCGACAATGTCGAGATGGACAACGTGGTCACCCGCAACGTCTGTCTCTCGTTCTCGACCAATCAGCTCGGTCGCCTGGTCATGAACCGTCGGTCGCATCCGATCGACAAACTGTTCCAGGACAACGACCCCTTGGCCGGCCTGCTCAAGGACGTCGTGGCGCGCGTCGCCTGACCGGGGACGGCGAGCGCGAGCGGCGGGTGGACACGATGAACCAGCAGCACCAGACGCTCCAGGCATCGTCCACGCGCCGCGACAGCGATGCCCCGCGACGCGCTCGCCAAACCTTCGACAACGACCGGATGGTCGAGCCCGACGATCTGTTCTCCCGGGTGAAGCCGCATTTTCCCGCCGCGGGAATCACGCGGGTCGCCGAGGTCACCCATCTGGACCGGATCGGCATTCCCGTCGCGCTCGCCGTGCGGCCGAACTCGCGCTCGCTTTCGGTGAGCCAGGGCAAGGGGCTCCGTCGGGGCCAGGCGGTGCTCTCCGCGGTGATGGAGGCGCTGGAGCTGGCGGCCGCCGAGCGCCTGCCGGCGGGGCTGCGCCGCGCCGCGCTGCAGGCGACGGACCGGCACGACACGCTCGATCTCGAGGCATCGACCCGCTGCCGGCTCGACCGCATCCGGCGCGACGAGGAGGTCCTCTGGGCCGAGGGCTACGCGCTCGGCTCGGATCGCAGGGTCCTGGTCCCATGGTCGCTGGTCGGCGTCGATTACCGAGAGAGCCCGGACGGGTTCCACGCGGCCTTCCAGGTCTCGACCGACGGCCTTGCCTCGGGCGCCCGGGAGGACGATGCGATCCTGCACGGCCTGTGCGAGCTGATCGAGCGCGACGCCATCGCGCTGATGACTTTCATGTCGAACGGCGAGCTGGAGAACCGGGTCTATCCGGTCGATGACGAGGATGGACCGGACGTCATGTCGATGCGGAGCGCCGTCGAGGCGGCGGGCTGCACGCTGAACGTGATCGACATGACCAGCGACGTCGGCGTGCCGGCCTTCACCGCGATCATCTCCGATCCGGTCGAGGAAGGCGCCCATGTCACGAAATACGCCCATTCGGGCGGCAGCGCCTGTCATCCGGTCCGCCAGCGCGCGCTGGAGAAGGCGATCGTCGAGGCGGCGCAGTCGCGGATCACCCGGATCACCGGCTCGCGCGACGACCTGCCGGCGAGCACTTATGCGGCGGCCGATGACGCCGACCGGCAGGCGGTGGCGGGCCTGCTTTCCTTCTCACGCTCCGGCCGGCAGCGCCGGCGGCTGACCTGCGCCTTCGGCGATACGCCGGGAGAGAATGTCGCGATCCTCCTGGAGCGGCTGAAGGAGCGTGGGATCGACGAGGCGGTGGTCGTGCCGATCGCCAATCCGTTCGGCATCTCGGTGCTGCGGGTGGTCGTGCCCGGGCTCCAGACCGAACTCACCGGACAACGCTCGAAGCTCGGGCGCCGCGCGCTGACGAAGCTGATCACAAGGTTGCAATGAAAGTCCTGTTCGCCGGGCCGAGCCTGCATCAAGACCTGGTGTTCCTCCGGCGGCATCAGAGCGACGTGGCCTGGCAGGGCCCGGCGCGCTGCGGCGACATCGTGCGCGCTGCGCGCTGCGGGGCGACCGCGATCGGGCTGGTCGACGGCCTGTTCGACCAGGACGCGGCACCCTGGCACAAGGAGATCCTCTACGCGCTGTCGCTCGGCATCCCGGTGGCCGGCGGCGCCAGCATGGGCGCCCTGCGCGCGGCGGAATGCAGCGCCTTCGGCATGATCGGCATCGGCGAGGTCTATCGCCGCTATGCCACCGGCGAGGTCACCGACGACGCCGACGTGGCGCAGCTTCACGCGCCCGAGGAACTGAACTACCTGCCGCTGACCGAGCCCTGGGTCAATATCGAGCCCACGTTCCGCTGCATGGAGGAGCAGGGGGTGCTGCGGAGCACGGCGATCAACGCGCTGATCGCGACGGCCAAGCACATCCATTACAGCGACCGCACCTATCCCGAGATCGTGCGCCTGACCGAGGAGTTGACGGAAGACGAGGCGGCGGCGGCCCTGCAATGGCTGCGCGACCATGCGGTCGACCAGAAGCGGCTGGACGCGCTGGCGGTTCTGGAATGGCTCCGCGGCCAGGCCGATGCCCGCACCGTCAAGGAGCGGGCTTGGCAGTTGCAGGAAACCACGCAATGGATGGAGCTGCTCCGCACCTTGGACGGGGATTCCTAGGCCAGCCGGCCGACGGAACGACCGGCGAGCCCGCCACCGACGGGCTGCGGCTGCGGCATTTCCCCGACCCGCGCCGGCAAGCCGCGCGGCTCGTGGGCGCCGCGTCGACGCCGGCGCCGCCCGAGCGCCTGACGCCGGCGCCGCGCTCCCTGGTTCCGAGCGGCTCCGGGCGAATCCTCCACGTCCTCTTCGTCCTGACCGGCGCCCTGCTGGTCGGCGAGCCGTGCCCGGCGGAGGCCCTGCTGCGCACGGCGGCCTCGATCCCGCGTGTGAGCATCGTCGCCCATGCATCGTGTCTCGGCCGGGTCGAGGCGCTGCTGCAGCATGTCGGGCGGCATGAGGGCATCGATGTGATCGCCGCGCCGGACAGTGCCGCGCTCTGGGGCTGGGCGCAGGATCGCTGCCTCGTCTGCCGCGACCGCGTGACGGGCGCGCCGGTCATCCTGCACGGTCTGTCCGCGGAAGCGCAGGACGCGGCGCGCTATGCAGCCCTGGCGCAACCGGATTGCCGCCCCATCGCGACGGACTTGCGACTGGAGGGCGGAAACATCCTGGCGGACGGAGATCTCTGTTTCGTCGGCGTGGATCTCATCGAGGACAATGCGGCGTTCCTGGAGCGCTTCGCCGCCGAGGTCGAAAGCCGGCGCACGATCGTGCCGGTCGGCGGCGACGGCCTGCTGCCGCGGCGCGGGCCGACGCGTTTCGCGCGGCGCCCCGGCGATCTCCGCTGGCGCCAGGCGGTGGATCGCAGCCTGTCACGGCCGGACACCCGTCAGCCCGTCTTCCATCTCGACATGTTCATGACCCTGGCCGGGCGCGGCGCCGACGGCCGGCTGCGGGCGCTGGTCGGCGATCCGCTGGCGGCCAGCCGGATGATCGGCCTGCCGCTGCCGGAAGGCTTTCCGCTCCGCGCCTTCGACGAGATCGCGGCCGCGATCGAAGACCGCGGCGTCGTGGTTTTCCGCAACCCGCTGCCCTTCGTCTATTTCGACGATCCCGAGGCACGGATGCGGGAATGGTTCTATGCCTCGGCGAACAACTGCTGGGTGGAATGCCTGGAAGGGGGCCGGGGCCGGGTCTGGCTGCCGCAATACGGCCATGGCGCCTGGCCGGAGCTTCGCGCGACCGATGAAGCGAATGCGGCGCTCTGGCGCACGCTCGGCTTCGAGGTCGTCGAGGCCGGCGACTTCCTGCCGCTGGCCGATCAGCTCGGCGCGCTGAACTGCGTCTCGAAGATCCTGGCGCGCGAGGAAGCGGCGGTCAGTGCACCGCCGCGTACATGATCTTCTCCTCGGTCGCCTCGGTCGGGGCGAACTCCTCGACGATGCGGCCCTGGCGGCAGACCAGGATCCGGTCGGAGAGGTTCATGATCTCCGGCAGGTAGGAGGAGATCACGATCACCGCCAGGCCCTGGTCGGCCAGGCGATTGATCAGCTGGTGGATCTCGGCGATCGCGCCGACGTCGACGCCGCGGGTCGGCTCGTCGAAGATGACGATCTTGGGCTTCTGGATCAGGCCCTTGCCGATCACCACCTTCTGCTGGTTGCCGCCGGAAAGCTCGACCACCCGGGCATTGTCGTTGATCGCCTTGATGTTGATGCGGGCGGTCCATTCCTTGGCCAGCGCGCGCATCTCGGCATAGCTGATATAGGGCCGCTTCTCCAGGCCGGCGGCGAGCAGGGCGGAGTAGAGGTTCTCCGCAATCGACATGGTCTCGAAGAAGCCCTCGGTCTTGCGGTCCTCGGTCACGTAGATGATGCCGTCGCGAACCGCCTCGCGCGGCACGTAGTAGCGCACCGGCTTGCCCTGCAGCTCGATGTCGCCGCCGCCGAAGAAGTCGCGCTTCTGGATGCCGGAGACGACCTTGAATGTCTCGGTGCGCCCCGAGCCGATCAGCCCGAACACGCCGGTGATCTGTCCCTCATAGATCGAGAAGGAGGTGTTGCGCACCATGGCGCCCATGGAGATGTCCTGCACCGAGAGCACGCGGTGGCCGGGCTTGCGTATCTCCCCGGCGGTGCGGCGCTTGTTGTAGATCTCGTCTGACAGGGTCCGGCCGACCATGGCGCGGACGATCTTCTCCCGGTCGAACTCCCTGGCCGCGCCCGTCGCCACCAGCTCGCCGTCTCTCAGGATGGTGATGCGGTCGGCATGGGCCAGCGCCTCTTCGAGCGCATGGCTGATGAAGACGATCGAGACGCCGCGGGCTTTGAGGCGGTGCATGAGCGCGAAGAAATGCCGCTTCTCCTCCGGCGTCAGCGAGGCGGTGGGCTCGTCGAAGATGATGACGGCGGCGTTGTGGTGCACGGCGCGCGCGATCTCGACCATCTGCCGCTTGGCGGCGCCGAGCGTCGAGACGATCGCCGTCGGATCGACGGCGAAGTTCAGCGATTGCAGGAACTGCTGGGCCGAGATGTAGATGCCCCTGAGCCGGTTCAGGAACTTCTCGCCGCCGAGATAGAGGTTCTGCGCCACCGTCATCGAGGGGACCAGGCTGGTCTCCTGGAACACCATGGCGATGCCCTGTTCCAGCGCCTCGAAGGGGCTCGCGAAGCGCACCTCCTTGCCGTCGAGCGTCATGGTGCCGCTGGTCGCCTCGACGACCCCGGCCATCACCTTGGTGAGGGTGGACTTGCCGGCGCCGTTCTCGCCAAGCAAGGCGTGGATCTCGCCTTTGGCGAGATCGAAATCGACCGACTTCACCGCGGGAACACCGCGATAGAGCTTGGTGATCTGCTTCATCTCGACGATGGGGGTCGCGGGGGCGGTTATGGGCGCGGTCATGTGCGATGCTCCGATCCCAGGGCCTCGGTGATGTCGAGGATGGCATTGCCGCCCTTCGACGCGGCGAAAACCCGGCCGTCGGCCTCGGCGACCGAGGTCACGCCGTGGCGCCGGCCGTTGGCGCGGCTGTGATAGCTGGCGACCGGCCGGAGCGACGCGTCGAGCTTCACGACCAGCCCGTAGGAGCGGGTCGGCGACCACGGCTTGTGTACGCCCATGGTCTTGACCCCGCCGCATTGCAGCGGCTCGAGGAAGGTCTGCCCGGAGGCGAGCGCCGGCGCGATCCAGTATTCCCGCGGCACTTCGCGCATCATCTGCTGGCGATAGGCGTCTTCCAGCAGCGTGAACTCGATCAGCCGGTTGCGCGGGGCGAAGAGGGCCAGCCACGCGCCGCCGTCGCCTGCCGGGCTGAGCCGCGCCGGATAGCCGGGGAGCTTGCTCAGGATCGGCTCTGGCGTGGGGCTGCCATGGGCCGGGACACCCACCAGGCGATGCCGCCAGCTCTCCGAGACGACGAGGCCGTGCTGACCCTTGACCGGCAGGATGCCGTTCGGGAAGGCGAGCCCCTGCACCACGAGCGCCGCGGCGCCGCGTCCGGCGAGGTCGATGCGCCAGATCGAGCCGAACGCATTCTTGCTCATGAGATCGACCGCCCAATCGGAAGGCCGATGGCGTGCCGAACCCTGGGCGACATAGAGCGCGCCGGCGGGGTCGAAGGCGAAGGCGGTCGGACAGGCGAGGTTGGCGGTTGCCGGCAGCTCGCGCGGCGCGCCGTCCCGCGGCATCAGGCCGAGCTCGCCGCTGTCGAGGCCGATCGCCAGGTCGCCCGCGGCCGAGACCGCCAGGGCGGTTACCGCCGCTTCGAAGCGGTGGATCTCCTGGATGGCTCCGGAGCGGGGATCGAATGACAGGACCCGGTCGCCCGACGAGAAGACAAGGCGCTCGCCGTCGCTGCAGAGATTGTCCGGCGCCTCGATCTCGACCGCTGCGGGCGCCTCGTCCAAGGCGGTGTTCGGCTTCAGCGCGCCGTCCATCGGCGGGACGGTCACCGCCTTGCCGCGGAAGATGTCGAGGATCGGGTCGAAGATCATGGCCGCCCCCAATACGCCACGGGCGCCGTCCAGTTCGGGTCGGCATCGGGGATGCGATAACGGCCGATGCGGTTGTTCAGGATGCCGCCGATATAGAGGTAGCCCTTATGCTCGCGCATCGAGGTGACCATCGGGTGCGAGACGCCGGTCATGTCGCCCAGCGTGGCGATGATGCGGCCGGACGAATCGAATTTCACCACGCCGCCGGTGTTGATGTTGGGGAACAGCCATTCGTCCTGCGGCAGGCTGCGGGTCATGCGCTTGCGCATGCCGGGATGGCGCAGGGCGAGGTCGAAGCTCGGCGTGCGCATCCCCAGCCAGGCCATCCAATAGGTGCCGTCGGAGGCGCGGTTGATGTTGTCGGGATAGCCCGGCATGTCCTTGATCACGCATTCGAACTTGCCGGCATTGGGTCCGTCGAACCAGTAGCGGTGCACGCTGCAGGCCCAGGATTCGGCGAGGAACAGCGACTGGCCGTCATGCGCCATGCAGACGCCGTTGGCATAGCGCAGCTTCTCCAGCACGGTCGCGGTCTTGCCGGTCTTCGGGTCGTAGCAGAGCAGCCGGCCGGTCGGCCGGCTCTCGATCGAATCCAGCGCCCATTCATGGGCGTCGTAGCGGGTGGTGGAATCGGTGAAGAAGATGCGGCCGTCGGGCGCCACGTCGCAATCGTTGGGATCGCGCAACCGCGCGTCGTCCACGATCGAGGTCCAGGTGCGCCGCGTCTCGGCCGAGAGCCGCGTCACCTCGCGGTCGGGCGAGATCGAGTAGAGGCCCATGGCGCCGACGCAGGAGATGAGATTGCCGGCCCGGTCGAAGGCGAGGCCGAGCGGGAATCCGCCGGTATGGGCGAAGACCTCCGAGCGCTTGTAGTCTGGCGCGAAGAACCGGATGATCTCGCCGTGCCGCGTGCCGCAATAGAGGTGATCGTCGCGGTCGAGGATCACGTCCTCGGGCCCTTCCAGCTCGTCCAGGCCGATATACTCGGTCTTCGAGATCGCGTTGTTGAGAGCGTAGGGGCTGTCAGAGCCGGGCAGGGCGGAATGCGTGTCGCCCATCCGGTGGTGGATCGGCGCGACGTAGACCTCGTCCAGCACCTTGTGCCGGTTCTTCAGCCAGCGGATGTCGAGCAGCACCGCCGCCGCGAGCATCAGGCCGAGCACCATCTGGTTGGTGCCGGTGCCGAAGCCGAGGCGGATCAGGCCGTTGTTCATCACCAGGACGGCGATCGCCCCCATGATGCCCTTGGCGATCGAGCCGCGCCCGCCGCCCAGGCTGATGCCGCCGACGACGCAAGCGGTCAAGGCCGCGATCTCCATGCCGGCCCCGGTGCCGGGACCCGCGCCGCTCAGGCGGCAGGCAATGAGGAAGCCGGCGAGCCCGGAGCAGAGCCCTGAGATGACGTAGGTGAGGAAGACCGTGCGCTTCACGCGGATGCCCGCATTGTGAGCGGAGCGCCGCGACCCGCCGACCGCCAGCATGTGCCAGCCCGGGCGCGACCGGGTGATGGCGACATGCGCGACGATCGCGATCACGACGGCGCAGGCGACCGCGACCGAGGGCCCGTTGGGCCAGGCGTCGCCGAAGATCGACGAATCGCCGATGAAGTCCCAGATGTCGGAAGCGGCGGTCGAGGTCTGGATCGCCGTGTTGTACTTGACGATCAGGATGTCGAAGACGGCTCGGCCGATGATCAAGGTGACCAGGGTCGTCAGGAAGGCGCGCAGGCGCATGTAGCCGACGAGGTAGCCGTTGACCGCGCCGAAGACGAGGCCGATGGCCATCGAGGCGAGGAAGGCGACCCAGACCGGCTGGTTCCAGACGAAGAAGGTGCCGACGGCGGCGAAGTTCGCCAGCGCGAAGATCGAGCCAACCGAGAGATCGATGCCGCCGCCGAGGATCACGATGGTGAGCCCGGTGACGACGATGGAGAACTCGCCGAGCTGGCGCGTCGAATCGCTCAGCGAGGACGGCTTGAAGAAGCCGGGGATGGCGCTGCCGAACAGGGCGACGACCACGACCATGGCGAGGAACGGGATCGCGTTGTCGGTCCACCGCTTGGTCAGGATCTCGCCGATCAGGTGATCGGGGATGTAGTTGTAGCGCAGGCGCAGCGCCCGCTCGCGCAAGGTCATCGGTGTCTACTATCGACTGGATGCATCCAGTCCGTGGCTCCCCCACCGGCCTCCCCCGAAGACGGGGGAGGCCAAGAGGAGAGTTCGGGGACGGGCATCGGGCCCGTCTTCGAACTCGCTATCAAAGCCCTCCCCGTCTTCGGGGAGGGTCGGGAGGGAAGCCCCGGACTCGCTCTATCGAACTCTTTGCTCCGAGCGGATCAGAATTGCCCCGCCTGGAGCTGCTTCACGTCCCAGCAGCTCGTCGGCTTGAGGTCGGCCTTCGTGGTGGCCTTCTCCAAGGTGTAGATATAGGTCTTGGAGGTGCCGGGCTTCTGGCCGCTCTGCAACAGGAACTTGATGACCGCGTTCATGTCGCGGGACTGGCCGGCGAGCTCGGTCATGACCACGGCATAGAACGTGCCGTCCTCCAGCGCCTTGCAGTCGACCGTCTCGCCGCCGCCGGTGGTGACGAGCGCCACCTTGCCGTCGAGCTTGGCGTCCTTGATCGCTGCCGAGGCGCCGGTCGCGTCACCGTCCCAGAAGTCGATGATGGCGCAGATGTCCGGGTTCTGCTGCAGCATGGTGGTCGTCACGTTGCGCGACGTGGTCGGATCCCAGTTGGAGAACGGCTCGGCCACGATCTTGAAATCCGGGTGCTGGTCGAGCACCTGCTTGATGCCGTTGTACTGGTAGATCGACGAGGCGTTGGCCGCGTCGCCCTGCACCAGGCCGATCTGCTTCGACTTGCCTTCGCAGGCCTTGACCGCGGCTTCGGCCTCGAGCTGGCCGAGGTGGTACCAGTTGCTGCCGACGAAGGCGTCGGCGGCGAAGTTCATCGGGTTGTCGATCAGCACCACGTAGATGCCTTCGGCCTGCGCCTTCTTCAGCAGCTTGGTCATCGAATTGAGATCCGGCGAGTGGATCACCAGCACGTCCGGCTTCTGGTCGCCGGAGATGATGTCGGTGATCGCCTGGGCCATGGCGTTGACGTCCCAGTTCGGGTCGCGGGTCTCGAAGGTTCCGCCCCAGCCCTCCACCTCGTGCTTGAGGTACGCGGCCCAGCCCTGGGCCAGGTCGAAGCCCATGGCCATCGGGATCAGCACGACGCGCTTGCCCTTCATCGCCTCGGCATAGGGTGCCGCACCCGGATCCTGGGTTCCGGCGTCGCCGTCGGCCATCGCCGTCTGGCCGATCGCCAGCGCGCCCAGCACCGTGAAGGCCGCGGCGGCCAGCATCTGCTTCAGTCTCATGGTCGTCTCCTTTTCTGTCGAATGCCCTTGTTCTGCCGAAATGCCCTTGTCTTGCGCTCTTCTAGATGTCGCCCTGCTGCGCCGTCTGCTCGTCGCGCGGGTTGAGCAGGCTGTCCACCACGATCGCCACCAGCAGGATGATCGACTTGATGAGGTTCTGGTAGATGTTCGAGATGTCGAGGATGGTCATCGCGTTCTGCATGATGCCGATCAGCAGCGCGCCGACGATCACGTTGCGCATCCCGCCCCTGCCGCCGGAAAGGCCGATGCCGCCGATCACCACCACCAGGATCACGTCGTAGAGCAGGTTGGAATTGACCACCCGGACATTGATGCTGTGCAGGCTGGAGGCCGTCAGAACGCCGGCCGAGAAGGCGATCAGCGCCGAGATCACGTAGCGCAGCACCGTCATCGGCCGGACCGGAATGCCCATGTTCCGCGCCGCCAGGAAGTTGTCGCCCATCAGGTAGACGTAGCGGCCCCATTTGGTGAAGCGCAGGAACAGGAAGGCGATGAAGGCGACCGCCGAGAAGAAGAACACCTCGACCGGGATCTCGCCGAGGCGGATCTGGCCGAGCTGGTCGATCCAGTGTCCCGCGGGTACCGGCGTCGCGTCCTGGTGCACGAGCTGGGAGCGGGCGAAGCCGTAGACGAAGTAGCCGCTGGCCAGGGTGGCGAAGATCGCCGGGATGTCGGCATAGGCCACCATGAATCCGTTGATGAAGCCGATCAGGATCACGCCGCCCAGCGCGTAGGCGAGGGCCTCGTTGCTCGACATCCCGTTCTGCATCATCTGCAGGTACCAGGCGACCGACATCGCCATGATGGCGACCGCGGAAAGGTCGATGCCGCGGCCGATGATCACGACGCCCATGCCGACGGCCAGGATGCCGAGGACGCTGACGCTGCGCACGATCGCGATCAGGTTGTTGGCCTGCAGGAAGCCGTTCAGCCCGATGGAGGCGGCGATGAACAACGCCGCCGCCAGCAGGAAGACGATGGTCTCCTGGCTCAGATTTCCGAAAATCCGGGACATTTTCTTCTTAAGCCATCCCTGTCTTGGCCTAGCTAACAACGAAACTGTCATGTGAACAAGGCCTTGGGGACGTTCTTAAGCGCTTGAACGGGCGAACCATTGAACGAGACCACTTCCAAGCGCCGGCAAACGGGGTAAGATTTCAACAAAGCCCCGCCGCGGTTTGCCCACGGTCTGCCCACCGGTCCGCCCACGGGTCCGCCCAGGGTCCGCCCAGGGTCCGCCTTTGCGGGAACAATCATTAGGGAGTGCGCACCATGTCCGTATTGATCAAGGGTGGTACGGTCGTCACCGCCGAACAGATGTTCCGCGCCGATGTCCTGACCGACGGCGGCAAGATCAAGGCGATCGGCGAGAAGCTCGAAGCGCCGTCCGGCGCCCAGGTCGTGGAGGCGGGCGGCCAATACGTGATGCCCGGCGGGATCGATCCTCATACCCATATGCAATTGCCGTTCATGGGGACGGTGGCCAGCGAGGATTTCTTCACCGGCACGGCAGCGGCCCTTGCCGGCGGCACGACCATGATCATCGATTTCGTGATCCCGTCGCCGAACACCTCGCTGCTGACCGCCTATGACGAGTGGCGGAGCTGGGCCGAGAAGAGCTGCGCCGACTACTCCTTCCACGTCGCCGTCACCTGGTGGAGCGATCAGGTCTACGAGGACATGGGCACCCTGGCGCGCGAGCGCGGCGTCAACAGCTTCAAGCATTTCATGGCGTACAAGAACGCCATCATGGTGCCCGACGAGAACCTGGTGAAGAGCTTCCAGCGTTGCCTGGAGCTCGGTGCCATCCCGACGGTGCATGCCGAGAACGGCGAGCTGGTCTTCCATCTGCAGAACGAGCTGGTGAAGAAGGGCATCACCGGCCCCGAGGGCCATCCGATGTCGCGACCGCCCGAGGTCGAGGGCGAGGCGGCCAACCGCGCGATCCGCGTGGCGCAGGTCATCGGAAACCCGCTCTACATCGTCCAC
Organism: Dongiaceae bacterium; assembly: GCA_035548715.1. Taxonomy (GTDB): domain Bacteria; phylum Pseudomonadota; class Alphaproteobacteria; order Dongiales; family Dongiaceae; genus Dongia. The sequence continues at coordinate 279,444 of DASZSL010000109.1, read as the reverse complement.
AACTCGTGCAAGGAGGCGGTCGAGGCGATCACCCGCGCCCGCAACGAGGGACAGCGGGTCTATGGCGAGGTGCTGGCCGGCCATCTGCTGGTCGATGACTCCGTCTATCGCAATCCGGACTGGAACTTCGCCGCGGCGCATGTGATGAGCCCGCCGTTCCGGCCGAAGGAGAACCAGGAGATTCTCTGGCGCGCGCTGCAGTCGGGCAACCTGCAGACCACGGCGACCGATCACTGCTGCTTCTGTGCCGATCAGAAGGCCATGGGCCGCGACAACTTCACCAAGATCCCGAACGGCACCGGCGGCGTCGAGGACCGCATGTCGGTGCTCTGGCACCATGGTGTGGGCACCGGGCGCTTGACACCGATGGAGTTCGTGCGCGTGACCTCGACCAGCGCGGCGCAGATCTTCAACATCTATCCGCGCAAGGGCTCGGTCTCGGTCGGCGCCGATGCCGACCTCGTGGTCTGGGACCCGAAGGGGACCCGCACCATCTCCGCGAAGACCCATCACCAGAAGGTGGACTTCAACATCTTCGAGGGCATGACCGTGACCGGCATCCCGACCACCACGATCAGCCGCGGCAAGGTGGTGTACGAAAAGGGTGCGCTCAAAGTGGAGAAGGGCGCCGGCAAGTATGTCGACCGCCCGTGCTTCCCGCCGGTGTTCGACGCGGTGAAGAAGCGCAACGACATCCGCCAGCCGCGCGCGGTTCCCCGGAAGGCGGCGCAATAGCAGGCCTCCATCTTGCTGTTCGGCGAGCGCCGGCGCACACCCTTCGGCGCCGTCCTCGCCGAGAAGGAGCGGACACCGCCTGAGAATGCGCTGATCGCGTGTCTCGGGCGTTCCTTTTACAAGCTGCCGGACGTGGTGCAGCGCGCCCATCGCGGCACGATCCGGCTCTCCGGCACGGTGAAGGTCGAGCGCGGCCGCGGGCTGGGCTGGCTGCTGGCGGCGCTGATGCGCCTGCCGCGCAGCGATCCCAAGGCCGAGCTGATCGTGGTCGGCTGGCACTTCCCCGACCAGATCGTCTGGTCGCGCAGCTTCAACGGCCGGACGTTCGAGAGCACGTTTCACCTGCACGAGTTCCAGCTGGTCGAACGCATGGGGCCGCTGGCACTGGTCCTGGAACCGAGAGTCGAGGGTGGCCGGCTGGTCTACCGCCTGGCGGCCGCGCGGTTCGGGCCGCTCAGGCTGCCGGCGGTGCTGGCGCCGTCACTCATCGCCTGGGAAGGCGAGCGCGAGGCGACGTATGAGTTCGAGGTCGTCGTCGGCCTGCCGCTTCTCGGCCGTGTTATCCGCTATGCCGGGCAATTGGAGCTGGAGATCCTGGCCATCGTCGACACGCCCGCCGCCGAGGCGTAACGACGCGGCCTATTGCAGGCCCAGCCCGCGCAGCACGATCTCCGTCGTCTGCCGCGCCGCGCGGTCGTAGTCGGCGGGCTTCAGCGACTTCCTCCCCAGCACCGCGGCGATCTGCACGGCGAAGTCGGCATAGGTCTGGGTCGCGGCCCAGAGCATGAAGAAGAGATGCCGGGGATCGACCGGGTGCATCTTGCCGGTCTTGACCCAGCCGTCGATCACCTTCGACTTCTTCGCCACCCAGGCCTGCAGCTCGTTCTCCAGGAAGTCGCCGAGCCGTGGCGCGCCATGGATCAGCTCGTTGGCGAAGACCCGCGAGGCGAGGGGATGGCGCCGCGCGAGATCGATCTTCGCCGCGATGTAATGGGAGAAGGCCGCCGCCGGGTCGGCATCCGCCTGGATCTCGTCGGCCGTGCCGAGCCAGAGATCCAGGATCCGTCGGAGGACGCGCTGATAGAGCTCCTCCTTGGTCTTGCAGTAGTAGTGCAGGTTGGGCTTCGGGATGCCGGCGCGGCGCGCGATCTCCGACATCGAGGCGCCGCTGAACCCGTGCTCCGCGAACACCGCCTCGGCGGCGGAGAGGATCGCCGCCTCGATCTTGGCCCGTGCCCGCTCGCGCGGCCCGGCCGACGCGGCCGCTTCGTCCCCCGACTCCAAGGACAAGTCCATCGGTTCTCCCCGTTTTGCCGCCATCCTAGCGCATTTCCGGACGGGTTGCGAATAAACTTGATCGATCGGTCAAACTTTGGCAGCATTCAATCAGGGAGTGCGCGGTCCGGAAGAGCGAAACGCCGGCGGATCGTCGCCGAGTGCGAGGGAGACTGCCGATGGCGCCTTTGGGCGGCGCGGGCGGGCGCTTGAGTCCGGCCGAGATCGAAGCCAATTTCGCGGACATCAAGCCGCCGCTCGACAAGAAGCGCGCGGTCGTCGACAGCGCCCGCTGTTTCTTCTGCCATGATGCGCCCTGTGTCGAGGCTTGCCCCACCGGCATCGACATCCCCAACTTTATCCGCATGATCTCGACCGGCAACGTGAAGGGCGCCGCGGTCGAGATCCTGCAGGAGAACATCTTCGGCGGCATGTGCGCCCGGGTCTGCCCGACCGAAGTGCTGTGCGAGCGCGCCTGCGTGCGCAACACCTCGGAGGACCGCCCGGTCGATATCGGCCTGCTGCAGCGCTACGCGGTGGACCAGCTCATCGAAGCCGGCAGCCAGCCGTTCCGGCGCGCGGCCGGGAGCGGCTGCCGCGTCGCCGTGGTGGGAGGCGGGCCGGCCGGCCTCTCCTGTGCGCATCGTCTTGCCATGCTCGGCCATGACGTCACCGTGTTCGAGGCGCGGGAGCAGGCGGGCGGCCTCAACGAATACGGCATCGCCGCTTACAAGACGGTCGATGCGTTCGCCCAGCGCGAGGTCGATTTCATCCTCTCGATCGGCGGGATCGCGGTGAAGACGGGCCGGCGGCTCGGCCAGGACATCCAGCTCGAGGATCTCGCGCGCGAGTACGACGCGGTCTTCCTCGGCATCGGGCTCGGCGGCGTCAATGCCCTGAACCTCCCCGGCGAGAAAGATCTCTCCGGCGTGCTGGACGCGGTGGACTACATCGCCGAGCTGCGGCAGGCCAAGGACAAGTCCCGCCTCAAGGTGGGGCGCCGGATCGTCGTGGTCGGCGGCGGCAATACCGCGATCGACATTGCGGTTCAGACCAAGAAGCTCGGCGCCGAGGACGTGACCCTGGTCTATCGCCGCGGCCCCTATCACATGAGCGCCACGCACCACGAGCAGGAGTTCGCCCAGGTCTCCGGCGTGAAGATCAAGCATTGGGTTCGCCCGGTGCGGCTGCTCGCGCAAGGCCCGTCGATCACGGGCGTCGAGCTCGAATACACCCGGCTCGACGACGGCGGAAAGCTGGAGGGCACCGGCGAGAAATTCGTGCTCGAATGCGACCAGATCTTCAAGGCGATCGGGCAGACGCTCACCCTGCCCTCGGGCCTGAAGACCGAGAAGGGCAAGATCGTGGTCGATGCGGGCTACAGGACCAGCGTGCCGAAGGTCTGGGCCGGCGGCGATTGCATCGCCAGCGGCACCGACCTCACGGTGCAGAGCGTGCAGGACGGCAAGCTCGCCGCCCATGCGATCGATCGGGCGTTGCGGGAGAACGGGACTCTGGAGAAGGCGCATGGCTGATCTCAGCGTCGATTTCGTCGGCATCAAGTCGCCCAACCCGTTCTGGCTGGCCTCGGCGCCGCCGACGGACAAGGAATACAACGTCGTCCGGGCCTTCAAGGCCGGGTGGGGCGGCGTCGTCTGGAAGACGCTCGGCGAGGATCCGCCGATCGTGAACGTGTCGTCGCGCTACGGCGCGCTGCACATCAACGACGACCGCATCGTCGGCTTCAACAACATCGAGCTGATCACCGACCGGCCGCTGGACGTCAACCTGCGCGAGATCAAGCAGGTGAAGAAGGACTGGCCGGACCGGGCCGTCGTCGTCTCGCTGATGGTGCCCTGCGAGGAGCAGAGCTGGAAGAACATCCTGAAAAGGGTCGAGGAGACCGAGGCGGACGGAATCGAGCTGAACTTCGGCTGCCCGCACGGCATGTCGGAACGCGGCATGGGCTCGGCGGTCGGCCAGGTGCCGGAATATGTCGAGATGGTCGCGCGCTGGTGCAAGCAGAACACCCGCATGCCGGTCATCGTGAAGCTGACGCCGAACATCACCGACATCCGCAAGCCCGCGCGCGCCGCCAAGGCGGGCGGGGCCGACGCGGTGTCGCTGATCAACACGATCAGCTCGATCTGCGGCATCGATCTCGACCATTTCGCGCCGATGCCGATGGTGGACGGGAAGGGCACCCATGGCGGCTATTGCGGCCCCGCGGTGAAGCCCATCGCCATGAACATGACGGCGGAGATCGCCCGCGATCCGGAGACCCAGGGCCTGCCGATCTCGGCGATCGGCGGCATCTCCAACTGGCGCGACGCCGCTGAGTTCGTGGCGCTCTCGGCGGGGACGGTGCAGGTCTGCACGGCGGCGATGCATCATGGCTTCCGCATCGTCGATGACATGATCACGGGCCTGTCGAACTGGATGGATTCCAAGGGCTACCGGAAGGTCGACGATTTCCGCGGCCGCGCCGTGCCCAACGTCACCGACTGGCAGTATCTCAACATCAACTACAAGACCGTCGCGGCGATCGACCAGGAGAAGTGCATCAAATGCGGCCTTTGCCACATCGCCTGCGAGGACACCTCGCACCAGGCGATCGCGGCGAAACGGCTGGACGGCAAGCGGCACTACCAGGTGATCGACGAGGAATGCGTCGGCTGCAATCTCTGCCAGCATGTCTGCCCGGTGCCGGATTGCATCACCATGGTGGCGGTGGATACCGGCAAGCCGTATCTGAACTGGACCCAGGACCCGCGCAACCCGTTCGCCAAGAAGGCGGCGGAATAGAAGATCAGCAGGAGAGGCGAGAGTGGCGACCAATCTGAAGGTGGATGGCGACCGGCTGTGGGACAGCCTGATGGAGATGGCGAAGATCGGCGCCACGGCGAAAGGCGGCGTCTGCCGCCTGGCCCTGACCGATCTCGACCGCGAGGCGCGCGACCTCTTCATCGCCTGGTGCAAGAAGGCGGGATGCAGCATCAAGATCGACAAGATGGGCAACATCTTCGCCCGGCGCGCCGGCAAGGATGACAGCCTGGCTCCCGTGATCACCGGCAGCCATATCGACAGCCAGCCGACCGGCGGCAAGTTCGACGGCATCTACGGCGTGCTCTCCGGCCTCGAGGTGATCCGTTCGCTGAACGACCTCAATTACGAGACCCTGCGTCCGGTCGAGGTCGCGGTCTGGACCAACGAGGAGGGCTCGCGCTTCGCGCCGGCCATGGTGGCCTCGGGCGTGTTCGCCGGCGTGTTCGACCTCGAGTACGGCCTCTCCCGCGCCGATCCCGACGGCAAGACCATGGGCGAGGAGCTCGCGCGCATCGGCTATGCCGGGCCGGAGGCTGTCGGCGGCCGCCCGGTGCACGCTTTCTTCGAGGCGCATATCGAGCAGGGCCCGATCCTGGAGGCGGAGAAGAAGACGATCGGCATCGTCCAGGGCGCCCAGGGCCAGCGCTGGTTCGAGGTCGCCATGACCGGGCAGGAGGCGCATGCCGGGCCGACGCCGATGAAGGTGCGCAAGGACGCGCTGGTCGGCGCGGCGCATGTCGTCACCGCCGTGAACAAGATCGGCCACGCGAACCAGCCGTTCGCCTGTGCGACCGTCGGCATGATCGTGAACAAGCCCAATTCCCGGAACACCATCCCGGGCAGCGTCTTCTTCACTGTCGACCTGCGGCACCCGGAGGATGCGGTCCTCTCCAAGATGGCGGCCGAGGTGAAGGCGGCAGCGGAGGAGGCCTGCCGGGCCCACGGCCTCGCGATGGACTTCAAGGAGATCTGGTATTCGCCGCCGGTGAAGTTCAACGCCGATTGCGTCTCGGCGGTGAAGAAGGGGGCCGAGGAACTGGGCTTTGCTGCCATGCCGATCATCAGCGGCGCCGGGCACGATGCCTGTTATTTAAGCAGGGTCGCGCCGACGGCGATGGTCTTCATCCCCTGCGAGGACGGGATCAGCCATAACGAGGTCGAGAACGCCACCAAGGAGGACTGCGCGGCTGGTTGCGACGTGCTGCTTCGTGCCATAGTGGAACGCGCGAATGCCGTCTGACGGCGGCGTGCGAGTCGCGGACCCGACGCAGTCCGCCGATCGGTTCGAACCGGGGGGACGCGTGGCCGGCGACGTCGTCATCGACATCAACAATCTGAGCCTGACCTTCCGCACCGCGGACGCGCCGATCCACGCCTTGAGCCAGATCAACCTCCAGGTCCAGGCCGGGGAATTCATCTCGCTGATCGGTCCCTCGGGCTGCGGCAAGACGACCTTGATGCGCATCGTCGCCGATCTCGAGAAGCCGACCGGCGGCACGATCAAGGTCAACGGCATGACGCCTGCCGAGGCGCGGCTGAAGCGCGCCTACGGCTATGTGTTCCAGGCGCCGGCGCTCTATCCCTGGCGCAGCGTGCTCGGCAACGTCACCCTGCCGCACGAGATCATGGGCGGCGCCAGGGCGGAGCGCGAGGAGAAGGCGCGGCGCTATCTCGACCTGGTGGGATTGAAGGGCTTCGAGCGCAAGTATCCCTGGCAGCTTTCCGGCGGCATGCAGCAGCGCGTGTCGATCGCCCGTGCCTTGAGCTTCGATCCGGCGATGCTGCTGATGGACGAGCCGTTCGGCGCGCTGGACGAGATCACCCGCGACCGGATGAACGAGGAGCTGCTCTCGATCTGGCGCAAGACCGGCAAGACCGTGATCTTCGTGACCCACTCGATCGACGAGGCGGTGCTGCTCTCGACCCGCATCGTGGTGATGAGCGCGCGGCCCGGGCGGATCGTCGACGTGATCGACAGCACCCTGCCGCCCGATCGCAGCCTGGAGACCCGGGACTCCGCGGCGGCGGTCGATCTCGCCCATCGGGTCCGCCTCGGATTGAAGGCCGGACATTCCTACGATGACTGACGCGGCGATGACCGACGCGACGATCGACGGGCGGCGGATCGGACTGCTCTCGCCGCGCGGCCGGGTGCTTCCGGTCATGGTCGTCGTCTGTGCGATCGTGGTGCTCTGGTACGTGCTGGCGACCGCGCTCAACTGGGCGCAGGTCGAGGAGCGCATGTCCAACGACCCGCTGCCGAAATCGGTTTATGCGATGGTGTCCGGCACCTGGTCGATGGAGCGGCCGGTCCTGCCCGCCCCGCACCAGGTGCTCGAGGAGTTCTGGAAGACCACCTTCGAGATGAGCCCGACCAGCAAGCGGTCGCTGGTCTATCACGCCTGGATCACCGCCTCGGCGACCATGCTGGGCTTCGCCTTCGGTGCGATCCTCGGCATGCTGCTGGCGGCGGGCATCGTGCATGTGCGCACGCTGGACCGCAGCCTGATGCCCTGGGTCATCGCCTCGCAGACGGTGCCGATCCTCGCCATCGCGCCGATGATCATCGTGATCCTGGGTTCCGTCGGCATGGTGGGCCTGGTGCCGAAGGCGATCATCTCGATGTATCTCTGCTTCTTTCCGGTGACGATCGGCATGGTGAAGGGCCTGCGCTCGCCGGATCCCCTGCAGCTCGATCTCATGCGCACCTACAGCGCCAGCGCCTGGCAGGTGTTCTGGAAGCTCAGGATGCCCGCCTCGATCCCGTTCCTGTTCGCCAGCATGAAGGTCGCGATTGCCATCAGCCTGGTTGGCACCATCGTCGGCGAGCTGCCGACCGGCGCCAATGGAGGCATCGGCGCGCGCCTGCTCGCCGGCTCCTATTACGGCCAGACCGTGCAGATCTGGTCGGCCCTCCTCATGGGCTCGCTGCTGGGCGCGGCGATGGTCTACCTGATGGGCAGCATCGAGCGAGTGACGTTGCGGCGCATGGGGGCCCCGCGATGATGGGCCGCTTGCGGCACGCTTCGCGTTCCGGCGCAGTCGGTGCGCTCGCGATGCTGCTCGCGCTCTTCCTGCCCGTCGGCTTCTACGAAGACGACTATGCCTATTGGTGGCAATTCCCCTCGGCGATGGCGCTGCTCGTCGTGGGGCCGCTGTCCTACATCGCCGGAGCGCTCGCGCTGACGCATCTCCGCAATGGCCGGGTCTGGGCGGTCGCGGGACCGGCGGCGGCGGCGGTCGCGGCGGCCGGGCCGATTGCGCTGCCGACCTCCGAGCTCGAAATGGGCTGGCAGGCCTCCGGCTTCTGGCTGGCGATGGTCGGCATCGCGCTGTTCGGCTGGAGCGTCATGTCGCATCTGGCCCGCATGCCGCGCGACCGGATCCGCGACATCGCCGTCCCGGCGCTGTTCGGATTGCTGCTGGTCTACTTCTGGCAGGCGATCGTGGTCGCCTTCGCCGTGAAGCAGGTGCTGCTGCCGGCGCCGACCGCCATCGCCGCCGCGCTCGAGCGCAGCGCGGACGTGCTGGCCGGCGATTTCCAGCAGACCTTTCTCAAGGCCGTGCTGGCCGGGTTCGTGCTGGGCAATGCCGCGGCCTTCCTGACGGCGCTGCTGGCCGACCGCTTCCCCTTCATCCAGCGCGGCCTGCTGCCGCTCGGCAATCTCGCCAGCACCGTTCCGATCGTCGGCATCGCCCCGATCATGGTCATGTGGTTCGGCTTCGGCTGGGAGTCGAAGTCGGCGGTCGTCGTGCTGATGATCTTCTTCCCGATGCTGGTCAACGCGCTGGCCGGCCTCAACGCCGCCGACCGCATGTCGCTGGACCTCATGCGCTCCTATGGCGCGAGCTACGGCCAGACGCTGCTGAAGCTGCGCCTGCCGATGGCGCTGCCCTTCCTGTTCAACGCGCTGAAGATCAACTCGACCCTGGCGCTGATCGGCGCCATCGTGTCGGAGTTCTTCGGCTCGCCGACGGCGGGGATGGGTTTCCGCATCAATATCGAGAATGGACGCATGGGCCTCGACATGGTCTGGGCCACCATTGCCGTCGCCGCGGTCGCCGGATCCGCGTTCTACGGCATCCTCGCGCTCCTCGAGCGCGCCTTCACCTTCTGGCATCCTTCCTATCGGGCACAAAACTGAAAAACGGAGAGGCAAATGAAGATAACCAGTCTATTCGGTGCAATGGTCGCGGCGTCCGCCCTGATGATCGGCGCGACCGCGGCGCAGGCCGCCGACACGCTGACCTTGCAATTGAAATGGGTGACCCAGGCGCAGTTCGCCGGCTACTACGTCGCCAAGGCGAAGGGCTTCTATGACGCCGAAGGCCTCGACGTGACGATCAAGGCCGGCGGCCCCGATGTCAACCCGAGCCAGGTGATCGCCGGCGGCGGCGCCGACGTGGTGGTGGACTGGATGCCGTCGGCGCTGGCGACCCGCGAGAAGGGCGTGCCGCTGGTCAATATCGCCCAGGTGTTCCAGAAGTCGGGCCTGATGCTGACCTGCCGCAAGGACAGCGGCATCAGGACGCCGGCCGACTTCAAGGACAAGACGCTGGGCGTCTGGTTCGGCGGCAACGAGTATCCGTTCCTGAACTGGATGAACAAGCTCGGCCTCAAGACCGACGGTAGCCCGGGCGGCGTCAAGGTGCTGAAGCAGGGCTTCAACGTCGATCCGATCCTGCAGAAGCAGGCCGACTGCATCTCGACCATGACCTATAACGAGTACTGGCAGATCATCGAGAGCGGCCAGCTCAAGGCCGACGACCTCATCACCTTCAAATACGAGGACGAGGGCGTCGCGACCCTGGAGGACGGCCTCTACACGCTGGAAGCGACCCTGAAGGACCCCGCCAAGGTCGAGAAGCTGGCGAAGTTCGTGAAGGCCTCGATGAAGGGCTGGGAATACGCCGCCGCGCATCAGGACGAGGCGGTGAAGATCGTCCTCGACAATGACGAGACCGGCGCGCAGACCGAGGCTCACCAGAAGACCATGATGCAGGAGATCGCCAAGCTGATCGGCAGCAATCCGAACGGCACCGGCTATCTCGACGAGGCCGCGTACAACAACACGGTGAAGACGCTGATGTCCGGCGGCTCCGACCCGGTCATCACCAAGGAGCCGGAAGGCGCCTGGACCCACGACGTGATCGACAAGGCGAAGTCGATGTAGCCGTCGCCGCATCGCTTGCGGGCAAGGACACCCCGGCCGGGCCTCGGCCGGGGTGTTTTCTTGCCGGCATTTTCGCCGCATTTGCCGCAAAGGGCCGGCGTTCCCGGCAACTTGTCGCAGTCGCCTCCCCCCGGCCTTAAGGTCTCGGCAAGAATTGTATGGTGAGGTGACTCCATCGACCTCCGGCGTCAGCGCTCTTGCGTCGCGCCGAAATGGTCAAACCGGTTGGAGCACATCGTCATGGCGGGACCGCTCTTCCTTGGCGCTGTCTTCGCGATCATGTGGCTGTCCGGCTCGCTCTTGGCGCACGATATCCGCGCCTATCACGACGCCGAACTCCGCATGCGCCGCTGCCCGAAGCGCCTCTGATCCCCAATCCGGGGGACGTCTTGGAAGCCGGTCCTCGCGCGAGCGAAGGCCGGCTTCCTCGTTCCTGGAGCCGAATTGACAGCGGAAGGACGGCTTGGGCTATAGTGCCGCGCGCCTCGAAGCGCCGTCGCGCAAGGCAGAAAACCGGGCATGCTTTCGATCATTGCAGTCCTCGCCGGCGCGCCGCCGGCCGGCGCGCGCGCCGATTCCGGTGCTGCGGAGCCGCTCGGCCGGATGGCGCGACGCATCTTCGCCGCTCAGCGGCGCTCCCCCTATCGGCAGGTCCACACCCATTTCCGCAAGAACTTCTGGGTCCGCTTCAACTGGCTCGGCAATCTGGGCCGGACCCGGTCGTTTCACCGGCGCAATGCCGGGGCGGTCACCGCCCAGCGCGGAATCTCGCCGCTCCGCCAGGCCATCGAGCTCCTGAAGCTGGCCGTGCTTTACGGCGTCGATCCCGCGACCTACTACGCTCTTCATCTATATGACGCGCCGCTCGGCCTGGCCGAGACCGACTATTACGTCGGCCGCAATGAGATGAAGCACGGGCTCTACAGCCTGCTGCGCGAGCTGCGGCGCGGCCAGTCCGGCTACGACCTGACGCTCTCCGAGAAGGCGAAGTTCTCCGAGGCGTGTCGCGCCGGCGGACTGCCGGCCGTTCCGGTGCTGGCGGTCGTGTCGGGCGGCGACTGGCGCTTCGCGCCGGGCCGGGACGCGGCCGCGCTCGACGGCGATCTCTTCGTCAAGGGCGTGCGCGGCAAGGGAGCGGCGGGCGCCGCGGCATACGCCTTCGGTGCCGACGGGCTCTACCGCACCCGGAACGGCGAGGCGCTCGACCGCGGCGCGCTGCGGGCGCGCCTCGCGACGGAATCGGCCAAGCGCGCGCTGCTGGTGACGCGTCGGCTCCGCAATCATCCGGAGATCGCCGATCTCGCCCTCGAATCGCTGCTCACGTTCCGCGTCTTCACCTGCCTCGACGCCGCCGGCCGGCCCGTCGTCACCCATGCGATGCTGCGGAGCGTCAGCAAGCTGGAGCCGAGCTGGGGGACGGAGGAGGAGTTCGCTGCGGCGATCGATGTCGATACCGGTCGCCTGGGGAGGATGTGCGGCGACGCGAACATGGCGCCCGACGCCTGGTGGGACCGGCACCCGAAGACCGGCGCCCTCGTGGCCGGCCGCGTGATCGAGAACTGGCCGGCGGTAGCCGCCTTGGCGGTCCAGGCCCATGAGGTGTTCAATGGCCGCCCGATCATCGGCTGGGACTTGGCCCTCGCGCCGGAAGGTCCGGTCGTGATCGAAGGCAATTCCGACGCCGACACGCATTTCCTGCAACGCGTGCACCGGCAGACGATCGGCCGCTCGCGCATGGAGCCGCTGCTCCGCCGTCACCTGCAGGCGGTGGAGCAGGTGCTCGCCGGGAAGGCTACTTTCCCTTCGGCGGCTTGATCGACGCCTTGCCGCCGGCGCGGCCCATTGCCTTCATCGCTTCGGAGGGCGTCAGCAGCTTCGTCGTCTTCATGCCCGCCACATGACCGGCGGAGGAGACGGCGAAGCTCAGCGCCGCCGCGGCCTCGTCGTCGGGGAGCTCGGCGATCGCGACGAAGTCGTGGTCGCCGAAGCACATGAAATAGTCGCGCAACTTCCCGCCCAGCGCCTTGGCGAGCTTGCCGGCGGCCTCGGACCGGTCTTCCGGCCGGGCGGCCAAGGCGCGGATCGCCTCGCCCGTATAATTCCCCTGAAACATGTAGTGCGGCATCGGAGCCCCCCGTTCAATGCGTTGCTGATTGAACCCACCGTCCTTGCCTGGACGCAGGATCAGTCTGTCTCAAGCGCCAAGGGGTTGCTACCGCGCTTCTGTAACATTCCGGAAGGCGGCGGCAGCGGCTTCCAGTCGGCCGATGGAATAAATTTTCCGTTTGCAACCACTTTGTGAAATCGGTATTCTGGCGCATCAATCGGTGATACGGGCCGTTCGCGTCCGGCGCACCCAGATTGAGCAACCGTCGGATCCGGGCGGAGAATATCGGACCGCTCGGCGATCAGCCGCCATGAAAGTCCGCGAAGGGACCCATGGCCGACGCAACCTTGGGAGGATCAAAGCAATGAAATCTGGTCTGGTTCGTAAACTTCTGCTGGGCGCGGCATTGGCGCTCCCGATGCTGGGCGGGGCCGCGGCCGCGCAGGCGGAGGAGACCTACATCTTCGTCAGCCACGCGCCGGACTCCGATTCCTGGTGGAACGTCATCAAGAACGCGTTGAAGGATGCGGCCAAGGACTTCGGCGTGAAGGTCGAATACCGCAACCCGTCCACCGGCGACCTCGCCGACATGGCGCGCATCATCCAGCAGGCGACGGCGCAGAAGCCGGCCGGCATCATCTCGACCATCGCCGATTACAGCGTGCTCGAGGGACCGATCAAGGACGCGATCGCCAAGGGCATCCCGGTCATCACCGTGAACTCCGGCACCGCGGAGGAATCGAAGAAGCTCGGCGCGCTGATGCATATCGGCCAGCCGGAATACGACGCCGGCAAGGGTGCCGGCGAGCGCGCCAAGGCGGCCGGCGTCACCAAGTTCCTCTGCATCAACCACTACATCACCAACAACGCCTCGGTGGAGCGCTGCCAGGGCTATGCCGACGGCCTGGGCGTGAAGCTCGGCGACCAGATGCTGGATTCCGGCATGGACCCGACCGACGTCTATAACCGGGTGAAGGCCTATCTGACGGCGCATCCCGACACCGACGGCATCCTGGCGCTCGGGCCCAACGCCGCCGACCCGACCATCAAGCTGCTGCGCGACACCAACTCCGCGGGCAAGTACAAGAGCTTCATCACCTTCGACCTCGACGGCGACATCAGCAAGGCGATCAAGGACGGCATCGTCGAATCCGCGATCGACCAGCAGCCCTACCTGCAGGGCTATCTGCCGGTCGCGTTCCTCGTGAAGTACGTGAAGTACGGCATCATCCCGGCCAGCAACGTCAACACCGGCCCGGGCTTCGTGACCAAGAGCAACATCGCCCTGGTCGAGAAGTATGCCGGCGAGTACCGCTGAGCGGTCCTGTCTCCACGAGTGCTGCTGAGCGAAGAGGGCGTCCTTCCCGGGTTCCGGCGAAGGGCGCCCGCTTCGGTTCAAGGGGTTGAAATGACCGATGGTGTGACGTCCGACAAGGTCGCGCAATCCGAGCGGATTCTGAAACAGGTCCATGACGAGCGGCTGAGGCGCCAGTCCCGCTGGCGCAAGCTGCTGCAGCATCCGGAGTTCGGCGCTTTGGCCGGCGCGGCCCTGGTCTTCCTGTTCTTCGGCTTCACCGCCGGCAGCAGCGGCATGTTCGCCGCGGACGGCATCCTCAACTGGAGCACCGTCAGCGCGCAATTGATGATCATCGCCAGCGCCGCCGCGCTGCTGATGATCGGCGGCGAGTTCGACCTCTCGGTCGGCTCCATGATCGGCTTTGCCGGCATGATGATCGCGATCCCGATGGTCTATTTCGGGTGGTCGCCGGTCGCCAGCACCGCCTTCGCCTTCGCCGGGGCGCTGGCCATCGGCTTCCTGAACGGCTGGATCGTGGTCAAGACCCGCCTGCCGTCCTTCATCGTGACCCTGGCCTCGCTCTACATCCTGCGCGGGCTGACGATCGCGCTCTCGATCCTGTTCTCCAACCGCACGATCGTCTCCGGGGTCAAGGAGGCGGCGGGCGACAGCATCATCCCGGCGCTGTTCTCCGGCGTCGCGTTCCGGCCGCTCTTCGTCTGGTTCGCCAAGATCGGCGTGGTCGACCAGCTGGCCGACGGCAACCCCGCGGTGCAGGGCGTGCCGGCGGTGATCCTCTGGGCCCTGGGCCTGGCCTTCGTCTCCCACGTCATCCTGACCCGGACCCGGGTCGGCAACTGGATCTTCGCCTCGGGCGGCGATGCCAACGCGGCGCGCAATGTCGGCGTGCCGGTCAACCGGGTGAAGATCGCGCTCTTCATGTTCACGGCGTTCTGCGCCACCGTCTATGCGACCGAGCAGGTGTTCGAGTTCGGCTCGGCGGCATCCGACCGCGGCCTGCTGAAGGAGTTCGAGGCGATCATCGCCGCGGTGATCGGCGGCTGCCTGCTGACCGGCGGCTACGGCTCGGTGGTCGGCGCCTGCTTCGGCGCGCTGATCTTCGGCGTGGTGCAGATGGGCATCCTCTTCACCGGCGTGCCCAACGACTGGTTCCGGGTCTTCCTCGGCGCCATGCTGCTGGTGGCGGTGCTGTTCAACAACATGATCCGTCGCCGCGTGACGGGGGAGCGCTGACATGGCGGCAGTGGAGCAGGCGGCCACCCGGCCGCTGATCGAGGTCAAGGACGTCACCAAGATGTTCGGCCCGGTGGTGGCGCTGACCGGCGTCTCCATGACCGTCAACGCCAGCGAGGTGCATTGCCTGCTCGGCGACAACGGCGCCGGCAAGTCGACGCTGATCAAGACGCTCTCCGGCGTCTATCAGCCGACCGAGGGCCAACTCTTCATCGACGGCGAGGCGGTCGATTTCGCCAGCCCCCGCCATGCGCTCGACCGCGGCGTGGCGACCGTGTTCCAGGACCTCGCCATGATCCCGCTGCTGTCGATCACGCGGAACTTCTTCATGGGCCGCGAGCCTGCGAAGCGGAAGGGTCCGTTCGCCTTCATCGACATGAAGCATGCCGACGCGATCACCCGCGAGGAGATGAAGAAGATCGGCATCGACATCCGCGACCCGCAGCAGGCGGTCGGCACGCTTTCGGGCGGCGAGCGGCAATGCGTGGCGATCGCCCGCGCGGTCTATTTCGGCGCCAAGGTGCTGATCCTCGATGAGCCGACCTCGGCGCTGGGCGTGGCGCAGACCTCGATGGTGCTGAAATACGTCCGCCAGGTCCGCGCCCGCGGCCTCGGCGTCATCTTCATCACCCACAACGTCCGGCACGCTTATGCGGTCGGCGACCGCTTCACCATCCTCAACCGCGGCCGCACGCTCGGCACCTTCGCCAAACACGAGACCTCGCTCGACAACCTGCAGACCATGATGGCCGGCGACAAGGAGCTGCAGGATCTGACCGAACTCGAGGGGACGATCTAGACCGCGTCCGGTGATGTCGCGGGGTGCGCGGCGAACGAGGATCCGGTCAGGCGGCGAGCAGCGATTTCAGCTTGGTCTGGGGATCGATCAGCGCGGCCGCATCCGGCCTGGCGCGCCTGGCGATCAGCATCTCGGCGAGACGGATGTCCCGCGCGACGACATTGCCCTTGCCGATGCCGCTGGCGGCCACCAGGCGGCCGTCCGCGTCGAGATGGAAGAGGATGAACGCGCCCTCGCCGAGATCGCGGCGCACCGTGGCGCTGCCCTGGTCGGGCAGGCCCGCGATCTGCAGGACGAGGTCGTATTGATCGGTCCAGAACCAGGGCACCGTGCCGATCGCCTCGCCGGCGCCGAGCATGTTGCGGGCGGCGAGATTGCCCTGGTCCTGGGCATTGCGCCAGGATTCGAGCCGCACGCGGCGTCCGCCATAGATCGCGAGCGGGAACGAGCAGCAATCGCCCGCCGCGAGGATGTCGGGATCCGAGGTCTGCAGGTGCGCATCGACGGCGATGCCGTTGTCGATCTTGAGCCCGGCGGCCTCGGCCAGCGCCGTCACCGGCACGGCGCCGATGCCGATCACCAGCAGATCGGCCGCGACCGTTGTGCCGTCGGCGAGGCCGATCTCGATCGCCGTCGCGGTCTCGCCGATCGCGGCGACACCGGTGCCGCAGCGGAGGTCGACGCCCTCGGCCCGATGCCGCGCGGCGATGACCTCGGCGTGCTCGGCCGGCACCGCGCGGCTCAGGATGCGCGGCAAGGCCTCGATCACCGTGACCGCGGCACCCCGCTTGCGGGCGCTGGCGGCGAGCTCCAGCCCGATGAAGCCGCCGCCGATCACCGCCAGGCGCGAGCCTGGATGCAGCGCGGCGCGGATCGCCAGCGCGTCGTCGAAAGTGCGGAGATAGGCGATGCGCCTGCCGCCGTCCCCGGCGAGCGGAAGCCGGCGCGGCACCGCCCCGGTCGCGAGCAGCAGCTTCTCGTAAGCGACGCTCGATCCGTCGGCCAGCCGGACCAGTTTCGCCTGACGGTCGATGGCGACGGCCGGCGTGCGGGTGCGGCAGACGATGTCCTTCGCCTGCAGCATTTCCGCTGTGGCGATGGTCTTCGGCAGCGGCTCGCCGTCGGCGACCAGCGTGTGCTTGGAGAGCGGCGGGCGCTCGTAGGGCAGGTGCGGTTCGTCGCCGATCAGGGTCACCTGGCCCGGATAACCCTGCTCGCGCAGCGCCATGGCGGCGCGGATGCCGCATTCGCCGGCGCCGACGATGACCATCCCCCGATCTAACTCCCGGCCGGTCCCCTGGTCCGTCACGGGCGTCAGCCGAGATCGATCAGGACGCGACCGCCCTCGACCTTCACCGGATAGGTCTTCAGGTTGACGCAGACCGGCGCGCCCTTGGCCTCGCCCGTCTTGTAGTTGAAGCGGCCGTTATGCATCGGGCATTCGATGATGTCGCCCATGACGAGCCCGTCGGCAAGTTCCACCTGCTCATGGGTGCACAGGCCGTCGGTGGCGTAATACTGGCTCTCCGCGCTGCGGTAGACCGCATAGTTCCGGCCGCCATGGTTGAAGCCGATCACGTCCTCCTCATCGATCGCGTCGGCAGCGCAGGCATCGACCCAATTCTCGGCCATCTCTCGTCCTCTCCCAGGGATTATGCTTATTCGGCAGGAACCGCGACGGCGGCCGGCGCGTAGGGCGTGGCACTCGACGGCAGCGGCCGGCGCACGGTGTAGCCGGGATCCGTCCGTTGGCGGATCAGCGCGGGAATGATCTCCTTGAAATAGGCCTCGATCGTGCTGGCGCAGGGGATCGGCGTGTCGGCCCTGATCGCCTCATGCAGCTTCGGCAGCGCGTGATAGGGCACCATCGGGAACATGTGATGCTCGACGTGGTAGTTCATGTTCCAATAGAGGAAACGGAACACGGGATTCATCCGCACGGTGCGCGCGCAGAGCCGGTGGTCGAGCACGTCCTCCGCGAGCCCGATATGCTGGGTCAGGCCGAAATAGACCGAGAGCCAGGTGCCGTACATCAGAGGCAGCGGGCCGACCAGCAGGACCGGCAGCCAGGACCGGAGCGCGATCGCGGCCACCACCGCGGCTATGTGGATCGCCAGCGAGATCCGCGCGGTGCGATAGACCTTCGGCCATTCGGATTGCGGCACCCAGGTCTGCTCGTCGGGCAGCAGGCGGCCGGTCGAATGGATGACCAGCTTCTTCAGGGCGATATAGGCGGTCGGCCAGCCGAAGAAATAGAGCGCGACCTTCCAGAGCGTCGGCGGGCGCTGGACGGCGATCTCCGGGTCGCGGCCGACGATGATCGTATCGGTGTGGTGCCTTGTATGGCTCCAGCGCCAGATCTCCGGCTCCCGCATGATCATGAAGCAGGCGACCTGGTAGACGAGGTCGTTGAGCCGGAAGCTCTTGAACGCCGTGCCATGGCCGCATTCATGCCAGCGGCTGTCGGTCGAGGAGCCGTAGAGCACGCCATAGCCGATGAAGAACGGCAGGCAGGTCCAGGTCCCCCGGAAATAGACGGCGCCGCCGCCGAAGACGACGAACAGCAGCACCCAGAGGATCGTGTCGCGGATCGCCGGCCCGTCGCTCCGCTGCATCAGCGCCTTGAGCTGCTTGCGCGGCACGGCGCAGCGGTACCATTGGGCATTGGCGAGGCCCTTCGAGACCGCGGCGGCATTCTCGGGCCCGAGGACGCTGTAATCGCGCTTCACATGCATGGCCGGACGCTCCCTCCCAGGAGCCATATGGTTGGCCCGATGATAGCGCCGCGCACCCGGTGCCTCAATGCATGGGGGCGGTCACAGCTTGACCGGCTGTCCCGTCCTCAGCGACTGCACGGCGGCCTCGGCCAGGGCGAGCGCGTTGCGCCCGTCCTCGATGCTGGTCGCCGGCTTCGCCTTGCCGAGGCAGCAATCGACGAAGTGCTGCAGCTCCGTGCGATAGGCCTCGGCGTAGCGCTCCAGGAAGAAGTGCAGGGGCTTGTCGCCGGTGACGCCGGGCTCGCCGGAGAAGGTGACGGTGGTCGCGGTCTGGTTGCCCGCCTGCAGCATGCCCTTCGAGCCGAAGGCCTCGATCCGCTGGTCGTAGCCGTAGACCGCGCGGCGGCTGTTGCTGATCTGGGCGATGGCGCCGCTCCCGGTCTGCAGCACCACCAGGGCGGTGTCGATGTCGCCGG
This sequence comes from Dongiaceae bacterium, assembly GCA_035548715.1. Taxonomy (GTDB): domain Bacteria; phylum Pseudomonadota; class Alphaproteobacteria; order Dongiales; family Dongiaceae; genus Dongia. Next base: position 260,784 of record DASZSL010000109.1, on the reverse strand, counting down.
CCTTGCCGATCTCGGGATCGACCAGGTTGGAGGCGACGGCGTAGACCGCGGTCGGCGCCTCGCCCAAGAGCCAGCGCGCCATGTCGAAGTCGTGGATCATCATGTCGCGGAACAGGCCGCCCGACTGCTTGATGTAGCCGATCGGCGGCGGGCCGGGATCGCGGCTGGTGATGATCAGGGTCTCGAGCTTGCCGATCCGGCCCCCGCGGATGCCCTCATGCACCGCGGCGAAGCTGGCGTCGAAGCGGCGGTTGAAGCCGATCATCATGGTGACGCCGGCCTTGCGCACGGTCTCCAGGCAGCGATCGACCCGCTCCAGCGAGAGATCGATCGGCTTCTCGCAGAAGATCGCCTTTCCGGCCTTGGCGGCGGCCTCGATCAGCTCGGCATGGGTGTCGGTCGGGCTGCAGATGGCGATCGCCTTGACGGCCGGGTCCTGGATCGCCGCCTTGGCATCGGTGCCGCTCTGGGCGCCGAGCGCGTCGGCGAGCTTGCCGGCGGCCTCGGCATTGACGTCGGTGACCCAGCGCAGCCTGGCGCCGGGGTGGGAGGCAATGTTGCGGCCGTGGATCTGGCCGATCCGGCCGGCGCCGATCAGGGCAATCTCGAGCATCGGTATCCAATCCAGGAAGGGAGCGGGGTTCGGGCGGAAGTCTGCAACGTTTTTTCCAACTTTTCAAGAAAGTCGAATTGGCGTTTCATGCGTGGCGGAGACCGGCGGCGCATTGACCCCCGGTTGACCGCCCGGTTGACCCCCCGGTTGACCACTGGCGGCGAATCAGTCTGCCTAGGGAGAGGAGGCACCATGGCGGTGGCAAAGACCAAGGACAAGGCGAATGCCGATGCCGCCGAGCATCTGGCGGCCCTGCGCGCGCGCATCGCCGAGCGCTATGACACGCTCAGCAACCGGCTGCAGCAGATCGCGAAGTTCGTCCTCGACCATCCGAACGACATCGCGCTGGAGACGGTGGTGGTGATCGCCGAGCGGGCGGGGGTGCCTCCCTCGGCGCTGATCCGCTTCGCCCAGGCGCTGGGCTATACCGGCTTCCGCGAGATGCAGCGGGTGTTCCAGGCGCCGCTCGCCAGCCGCAGCCCGAGCTACGCCGAGCGGGTCCGCGGCCTCGCCCTCGACCGGGCCGAGGAGGAGCATGACGGGCCCTACCACTTCCTCGCCCGGTTCTGCGCGGCGAGCGCGGTGGCGCTGGAGCATATCCAGGAGGTGCTGACGCCGGAGCAGCTCGATCAGGCGGTGGAGCTGATTGCCCGTGCGCGCCAGGTCTATGTCGTGGCGCAGCGCCGCTCGTTCCCGGTCGCGGCCTATCTCGCCTACGCGCTGCCGCATTCGGAGAAGCCGACGCACCTGCTGGACGGGCTGGGCGGCATGCTGGACGAGCAGGTGCGCTCGATCCAGCCGGGCGACGCTTTGATCGCGATCAGCTTCTCGCCCTATGCCCGGGAGACCGCCTCGATCGTCGAGCGCGCCGCCGAGCGCAAGGCCTCGGTCATCGTGATCTCCGACAGCATGGTCAGCCCGATCTCGCGCTTCGCCGACGTGTTCTTCGAGATCAAGGACGCCGAGGTGCAGGGTTTCCGCTCGCTAACCGCCTCGCTCTGCCTCGCGCAGACGCTGGCCGTCGGGCTCGCCATGCGGATGCCGGGGAAGTAGCGCTTCGTCGGCGGTGCAAATGAGCCGTCATGCCCGGGAATGACGGCTCGGTTCAGACGACCTTCACCCAGGCGCGCTTGTCGGCGGAATCCAGCACGGCGTCCATGATGCGGCCGACCTTGGCGCCGTCTTCCATGTCGGTCAGCACGCGCTTGCCGCCGGCGATCGATTCCATCAGCTCGTAGATCTCGATCACCTTGAAGTCGTTGAAGCCCAGACCGTGGCCGGGGGCGGGGCAGAAGTTGCCGAACGGCGCGTGCGCCGCGTTGACCAGGATGGTGCGGAAGCCGCCGCGGTCGCGGGGCTCGCGCGCATCGAAGAACTGGATCTCGTTGTAGCGCTCGGCATCCCAGCGGATCGTGCCCTGCGTCCCGGTCAGCTCGAAGGTGAAGGCCATCTTCGAGCCGCCGGTGATGCGGCTGGTGCTGAAGATCCCGGTGACGCCGTTCTCGCATTCGAACAAAGCGTCGGCGATGTCCTCGTTGCCGACCTGCCGCATCTCACCCGTCGCCGGGTCCTTGCGCATCGGATGCGCCAGGGTGGAACGCGCGCAGACCGCCGTGATCTCGCCGGCCAGCAGGCGCGTCATCGCAAGACCATGGGCGCCGAGATCGCCGAGCGCGCCGGCCTTGCTGCCGAGCTTCGGATCGTTGCGCCAGGTGAACGGCGCCTCGGGATCGCGCATGTAGTCTTCGTTATAGGTCCAGCGCATGTGCAGGACCTTGCCGAGCGCGCCTTCGTCGATCAGCTTCTTCGCGAAGCCGATCACCGGATGGCGCACATAGCTGAATCCGACCTGGGTCTTGATGCCCTTCTTGGCGGCGGCCGCGGCGATCTCGGTCGATTCCGCGCCGCTCAAGCCGACCGGCTTCTCGCAATAGAGATGCTTGCCGGCCGCGACGGCGGCGAGCGCGATCTCGCGGTGGAGATTGCTGGGCGCGCAGATATCGACGATGTCGACCTCGGGATCGGCGATCACCGCGCGCCAGTCGGTCGTGGTCTTCGGGAAGCCGAGCTCGGCGCCGAGCTTCTGCGCGCGCTCCGCCGGGGACTCGCAGAGCACCTTGAGGACGGGCAGGGCGCCGGCCTCGGCGAAGACCACCGGCATCGTGTGGTAGCCGAAGGCGTGGGCGCGCCCGATGAAGCCGGCCCCGATCAGCCCGATACCGAGATGTTTCTTAGTCATGCGAGATATCCGTAAAGATGATCGCGGAGGATGACGGGAACGGAATGGCCTGGCTCATTCCCCCGCCCGGCCCGCCACCTGCTTCTCGTAGCCTTTGCGCGCCGCCTCGACCTCCTTGCGGGTGGAGACTTCGGGAACCGGGACCTCCCACCAGGCGCCGCCTTCCTTGGTGGTGATCATCGGGTCGGTGTCGATCACGATGACATGGGTGCGGTCGCTGGTCTTGGCGCGGTCGAGCGCGGCCTCGAGCGCGTGGATGCCGCCGACCTTCTCGGCGACGGCGCCCATCGAGGCGGCATGCGCGGCGAAGTCGATGTCGATCTCGGTCTTGTGGCGCGCATCGGCCAGCAGGTTGTTGAACGGCCGCCCGCCGCAGGCCTGCTGCAGGCGGTTGATGCAGCCGAAGCCGCGGTTGTCGAGCACGACGATGTCGAGCTTGGCACCCATCATCACCGAGGTCGCGATCTCGGAGTTCATCATCATGTAGCCGCCGTCGCCGACCATCACGATCACGCGCCGCTCGGGGAAGGCGAGCTTCACGCCCAGCCCGCCGGCGATCTCGTAGCCCATGCAGGAATAGCCGTATTCCAGGTGGTAGCCCTTGGGATCGCGGACCTTCCACAGCTTGTGCAGCTCGCCGGGCAGTCCGCCCGAGGCGTTGACCAGGACGTCGGTCGGCGCCGACTTGCGGTTGACCGCGCCGAGCACCTGCGCGTCGCTGGGCAGCGCATTGCCCTGCTTGGGCGCCGCGGTCGCGGCCTCGACCGCGCCGCGCCAGCGGGCGATCTCGGCGGTGCCGCGCGCGGCGTGGTCGGCGGGCACCTTCCAGTCGCCCAGCGCCTGGCTGAGTTGCGGCAGCGTGACCTTGGCGTCGCCGATCAGCGGCAGGGCCGAATGCTTCCAGGCGTCGTAGCCGGCGACGTTGAGCTGGATGAGCTTAGGCGCCGACTTGAAGAGGTTCCACGAACCGGTGGTGAAATCCTGCAGCCGCGTGCCGACGGCGAGCACCAGGTCGGCATCGGCGGCCAGCGCATTGGCCGCGCTGGAGCCGGTGACGCCGACCGAGCCGAGATTGGCCGGCTCGTCCCAGCTCAGGGCCCCCTTGCCGGCCTGGGTCTCGCAGGCCATGAGGCCGTGCTTGCCGAGGAAGCTCTTCAGCTCGGGGATCGCCTCGCTGTAATGCACGCCGCCGCCGACGATCACCATCGGCTTCTTCGCCGCGCGGATGGCCGCGGCGGCATCGGCGAGCTCGTTCGCGTCGGGTGCGGGGCGGCGGCGGCGATGGTGCCGGATCGCGAAGAACTCGGCGGGGAAGTCGTAGGCGTGGGTCTGGACGTCCTGGGGCATGCAGAGCGTCACCGGGCCGCATTCGGCCGGGTCGGTCAGCACGCGCATCGCCTGGGGCAGGCTCTGCAGGAGCTGCTCGGGGCGCATGATGCGGTCCCAGAAGCGCGAGACCGGGCGGAAGCAGTCGTTGACGCTGACCGTCGGGTCGCCGAACACCTCGAGCTGCTGCAGCACCGGGTCGGGTAGGCGGCTGGCGAAGATGTCGCCGGGCAGGAACAGCACCGGCAGGCGATCGACATGGGCGAGGCCGGCGGCGGTGATCATGTTGGTGGCGCCGGGGCCGATCGACGTGGTGCAGGCCATGAACTGCCGGCGGTTCTTCGCCTTGGCGAAGGCGATGGCGGCGAGCGCCATCGACTGCTCATTGTGCGCGCGATAGGTCGGGAGCTGGTCCTCGGCGGCGGCCAGCGCCTCACCCAGGCCGGCGACATTGCCATGGCCGAAGATCGCGAAGGTACCGGCGACCAGCGGCGCATCCCCGGGTCCATTGGGCCCATCGAGCTCGGTGCGCTGGGCGGCAAGATAGCGCACCACCGCCTGCGCCATGGTCAGTCTGATCCGCTTGCTCATGGTTCTTCCCTATACGCTTTCGGCCAGCCGCGGTGCGGCGGCTCTTATATCTCTATCGTCATCCTCCACGAAGGCGGAGGATCCACGAGTCTCTTTCCGGCGGCTCCAAACTCGTGGATGGTCCGCCTTCGCGGACCATGACGAAAGGATGGAGAGCCGAACCTGCGTCACGCCGCCGCCGATTGCGGCGACAGCCAGATCTCGATCAGGCGGCGGTAGTTCTCCGCGACGTTCGCGGCGAAGGCGTCGGCGTCGAGCTTGCCGAGCAGCCAGTCCCGCGCCGGCGCCATGAAGATCGAGCGCCCGATGGCGAAGCCTTTGCAGATCGGGTGATGCCGCGCGACCTTGAAGGCAGCCGCCAGTTCGTCCTCCGGCGCCTCCAGGCCCAGCAGCACCACGCCGCGGCAATGGGGGTCGTTCTTCATGATCTCCGCCGTCACGCCGCGCCAGCCTTCGTCGCCCATCGAGGGGAGCTTCCACCAATCGGGCCTCACGCCATGGGCGTAGATCTCGGCGACGCAGCGGGGCAGGGTGGTCTCGTCGCTGGGCATGGACTTGGGCGGGATCACCTCGACCAGCAGGTCGTGACCGGTGCCGATGCAGGCATCCTGGAGCTGCGACAGCGTCTCCAGTTGCTCGCGTTTCAATCCGGCGGGATCGTCGGGGTGGTAGAAGACCAGGCATTTCGCCGTCTGCTCGGCCGGCCAGGCGCGCATTTCCAGCGCGATGTTCGCTCCGGCCTCGAAACGCAGCGGCCGCGAGCCCGGCAGCTCCACCGGGCGGCCGATCCACAGGCCCCGGCCGGTCACATGCTCCAGCACCGATTGGCCGAAGCGGCCATCGACCAGCAGGCCGGCGCGGCCGGGGAAATCCTGCGCGACCGACAGCACGGCTTTGGCGATGATCTCCTTCAGTTCCGCGATGCGCGCGGCGGGCTGGCCCACTTCCTTCACCAGCGCTTCGCATTGCGAGCGGTGGTCGAAGGCCAAGGCCATCACCTGCGGCCATTGCCGCGCGCGGTTGGTGACGCGGTGGAGGTGGTTGAGCCGCAGGTCGAGATCCGGCCGCGGCACGTCCCGCGCGCGCGCCAGGTAATCATCGAGCTCGATCCTGGACGGCATGGCCGGCGCGCAGCCGTGGCGCGAGACGACCAGCGCGCCACAGGCATTGGCATAGGTGCAGGCCATCTCGGTCGGCTCGCCGTTGATCCAGCCGCGGAGATAGCCGGACATGAAGGCATCGCCGGCGCCGAGCACGTTCAGCACCTCGACGCTGACGCCTTTCACGGTGATGCCGTCATCCAACGTCTTGCCGATCGCGCCGGGGAAGACGCTGCAGCCCAAAGGCCCGCGCTTCACCACGATCTCGGCCTTGCTCAAGGCGCGGGTGTTGCGCAGCGCCGTCATGATGTCGTCGGAGCCGCCGGCGATGCAGTGCTCCTCCTCGGTGCCGACGATCAGGTCGCAATGGGGCACGATCTTCTGCAGATGCGCGGAGACGCTCTGCGAGGCGATGTAGCGGATCTCGCCCATGCCGCGGCCGGTCAGGCCCCAGAGCACCGGCCGGTAGTCGATGTCGAAGATGATCCTCGTGCCGGCCTGCTTGGCCAGCGCAATGGCGCGATGGCCGACCTTGTTGATGTGCTCGGTGGAGAAATGCGTGCCGGTCACCAGCAGCGCCTTCGCGGAGGCGATGTAAGCGAGGTCGAAGCCGTCTTCCTCCACCGCCATGTCGGCGCAGTTCTCGCGGTAGAAGATGAGGGGGAAGGTGTCGCGATCCTTGATGCCGAGCAGGACCAGGCCGGTCAGGCGCGAAGGATCGGTCGAGACATGGCTGGTATCGACACCCTCGCGCTGCAGGGTCTCGCGGACGAAGCGTCCCATATGGTCGTCGCCGACGCGGGTCAGCATGGAGGACTTGAGGCCCTGCCGCGCCGTGCCGACGGCGATGTTGGCGGCACAGCCGCCGATGTACTTCTGGAAGCTCGAGACATCCTCCAGCCGCGCCCCGAGCTGCTCGGCATAGAGGTCGGTCGCGGCGCGACCGAAGCAGATCAGGTCGAGTGGCCGCGCCGCCATCGCTTTACTTCCCGCCCTTCAGCTCTTCCGGGAACCAGAAGGCGGCGTTCTTCTCCGTCACCCACTTGTGCTCCTCGGTGAAGTCGGGGATGCCGTAGGGCCTGTCGGGCAGGTGCCGGATCACCCAGGCATAGTACATGCCGTAGCCGGGTGCGGCGGTCTGCGCGTGGTCGTTGCCGTCGAAGATCTTGACCGTGTCGTAGTTCTTCACGCGGAACACCTGCGGGCCGTTCTCGGCGAGGCCGTAGCCCTGCGGCTCGGTGAAGCGGTAGTGATAGATCTCCGGCTGCGGATGGTGATGCGGCGGATAGCTCGACCAGCGGCCGGGCATGGTGATGACCTCGCCCAGCACCAGTTCGGCATTCGGGTCGGAATTGGTGCGGTCGAAGATGGTGCGCACGAAGCGCAGGCAGGCATCGCCGACCTGGCCCTTGCCGCGATGCTCGTTGGCGACGTTCTCGTAGAACCTGGGCTCGAACTTCTTGGCGTTCGCCGTGCGATAGACGGTGAACTCGGTGTCCTTCTCGGCGCGCAGGCGCACCGTGGTGCCGGAGGGCACATGGACGCATTTCGGGCTCTCGTCGAAGATCGACTGCCGCTGCCATTCCTTGGTGACGTTGCCGACCGAGACGGCGGCCGAGCCTGTCATCAGCAGCCAGGCGGTCTCGCCGTCGGCCACCTGCTCGGCGGTCTCGCCCGCTTTCATGCGGCAGACGCCGAAGGCGATGCCGGTATTGTCCTCGGGGTCGTCGACCCTGGTCACCCAGGTCATGCCGGCGGGGAAACCTTTGCGATGGTTGGCCAAATGCAGGGTCATGGCGTTTCTTCCAGTTGGGGCGGTTCCGTCACCTTAGCCCGGAATCCGGGCGCGGTGCTGCCGCCGAAGACCGTGTTTTCTAAAGTTCACGATAATGGAAAAATAATTCTATATCAACCCGGCTCGCATATGATAAAGGACAGGCGCGGCGCTAATTGGAGCGCTCCAATTCATCGGCGGGACGGGATCCCGGAGGGAAGTCATGAGCGTCAGGATCGGCATCAATCCCATCACCTGGACCAACGACGACATGCCGGAGCTGGGCGGCGACACGCCGGTCGACACCTGCCTCTCCGAGGCGCGCCAGGCCGGCTATTCCGGCATCGAGATGGGTGGCAAGTTCCCCAAGGAAGCCAACGCCATGAAGGCGCTGATGGCCAGGCACGGCCTGAAGCTGATCTCCGGCTGGTATTCGGGCCATGCCAACGCGCTCGACGTGAAGAAGGAGTTCGAGGAAGCGCTGCCGCATCTCGAGCTGCTGAAGGCGAATGGCTGCCAGTACGTCGTCTATGCCGATACCAGCGGTGGCGCCCATGGCGGCATCGACACGCCGATCTCCGACCGGCCGAAGCTGCCCGAAGGGGAATGGAAGGCCTATGGCAAGAAGGTCACCGAGCTCGCCGAGAAGATGGCGGATTTCGGCGTGCGCATGGCGTTCCACCACCACATGGGCACGGTGGTCGAGACCGACCAGGAAGTCGATAAGCTGATGGCCAATACCGGCCAGGCGGTCGGCCTGCTGTTCGACAGCGGTCATTCGGCCTTCTCCGGCGGCGACCCGATCGCGCTCTGCAAGCGGCATGTGAAGCGCATCGTGCACGTGCATTGCAAGGACCAGCGCGCGCCGATCCTGAAGAAGGCGCGCGAGACCGACGAGAGCTTCCTCAGGGCCGTGCTCGACGGCATCTTCACGGTGCCGGGCGACGGCCAGACCGATTTCCAGACCATCCTCGACACGCTGCATGAGGCCGGCTATGCCGGCTGGCTGGTGGTCGAGGCCGAACAGGATCCCGCCAAGGCGCATCCGCTGACCTATGCCAAGATGGGCTACGAGAACCTGAAGCGCATGGCCACCACGGCCGGGTTCCAGATCGCGGCCTGAGGTCGCGCCCGGCGATTCTGACCGGATTTTCGACGCGGCGTCACGCAGGGCCAAGCCTCGGGGCGACGACCGCGTTTCCCACTGGCAATCGGCTTAGTCGTCGCGCGGCTTCGCGGTGTCGCGCTCGGCGGCCTCTTCGCCGTCCGGCAGGGATTCGACGCCGGCCTCGCGGGCGCGGCGCCGGTCGCGCTTCGGCGGGGCGGTGCGGCGGTCCTCGTCCTCCGGTCCCACCGTGCGGGGCTTGCGTGTCATGCGCTGAGAACCCGCGCCGCGGCGCCGCCGTTCCATCAGATCGAGCGCAGCATGCCGCCATCGACGGCGATGGCCTCGCCGTTGATGTAGCCCGCCTGCTGTGAGGCTACGAACGCGGCGACCGCGCCGAAATCCTCCGGCCTGCCGAGGCGCCGGGCGGGAATGGTCCGGTCGATCTCCGCCTGGTCGTAGGGGAAGTCCTTCAGCCGGTCGGTCAGGGTCGAGCCCGGCATCAGCGCGTTGACGGTGATGCCGTCCTTGCCGACCTCGCGGCTCAGCGAATTGAGCAGGCCGTGGATGCCCGGCCGGATTGCGTTCGAAATGGTGAGGCCGTCGAGCGGCTCGCGCGCCGAGACCGATGTCACCGTCATGATGCGGCCCCATTGGCGCGCGCGCATGCCGGGAAGGCAGAGGCGGATGAGCTTCACCGTGCTCATGAACAGGCTTTCGAAGGCCGCGCGCCACTGCGCGTCGCTGGTATTGTCGAACCCGGTCGGCGGCGGGCCGCCGGTATTGGACACCAGGACGTCGATGCCGCCGAGCTTCCGGGCCACGTCCTCGACCAGCTTCTCGATGGCGCCCGGCGCGGAGAGATCGGCGGGGAAGCCCTCGACCTTCAGCGCCGCCGCCGTTTCGGCCACGGACGCCGCGTTGCGAGAGCAGATCGCGACCTTGACGCCCTCGGCGGCAAGCGCTGCCGCAATCGCGCGGCCGAGGCCCTTGGACGAGCCGGTCACCAATGCGCGCTTGCCTGCAATCCCGAGATCCACCTGGTTCTCCCTGTTACTCCAAGCTCAATCCTCATCCCGGCTCCTAGCGCCGGGATGAGGACGGAAGGGTCGTCAAAACCGCACCTCGACATCGACGCTGCCGAGGCCGGCCAGCGTGTAACGATACGTGCACGTCTGCGTCGGGAAGTGGGTGCGGATCAGGCTCCCGGTCATGACCACGTCGCCTTTCTTCAGCGGCCGGTCGGTGCCGGCGCGGAAATTGGCGAGCCAGGTCAGCGGCACATAGGGATGCCCCAGCGCATCCCGGCCGAAGCCGCGCCCCAATTCCTGCCCGTCCAGCGTCACCACGCCCTCGACCGCGCCGAGATCCTTTGGCGGCTCCTGCCATGCGCCGACCACGATGCCTTCGTTCCAGGAATTGTCGGCGATCAGCGACAGCGCTTCGAGCGTCGTGTAGTCGCAATGCCGGTCATCGACCAGCTCGACGCCGGGCGCCACCGCGGCGACGCCTTGGGACAGCTCCTGCTGGGTATAGGCCACCGGCCGGAACGGGAAATCCCGGTCGAGCTTCACGGCGATCTCGAATTCCAGGCCGAGATGGGTCTGGCGCCGGCCGTCGAGCGCGACACCGGACGTGTAGATGCGGTTGGCGGGGACATAGCCGGCGACGGGGCTGTCGATGCCGCACATCTCCTGCATCTTCTTCGTCGTGAGGCCGATCTTGAAGCCGCCGGGCTGGGTGTTGTCGCGCGCCATCTGCCGGCGCCAATAGGCGTCCTGCACCCGATAGGCCGTCGCCACGTCCTCGATGCCGCGCAGCTTGGCGAAGGGCATGAACTGCTCGCGGAGCGCATGCGCTTCCATGAGCATCATGGCGGTCGCCTCGGTCCTGGCCTTCTCGCGCTCGGGACTCACCACCTTCATGGCGTCTCGCTCCCGTGGTTTCTTGTTGCGGCGATGATAGGCACTTGGCGGGCCAAGGCAAGGCGGCCCGCCTGAATTCCTACTCGCCGTACGGGACCCAGATGTTCTTGATCTGGGTGGCGCGGCGCAGGAAAGCCTCGCCCTGCATCTCGCCCGAGAGCCAGTCGTGGGTGCCCGCCGCGCACCAGGTCGCCTTCAGGTTGCCGGCGGAGCCGCGCTCGACGGCGGCGATGCCGTCGGCGGTGCCGAAATACCAATGGCAGGCGATCTCGTCGTGCTCGGCGAGAGTCTTCGCCAGCGTGTCGCGTTCGCCGGTGACGATGTTGACCACGCCGTCCGGTACGTCCGACGTCTCCAGCACCTGGTAGAGATCGGTGGCCGCCAGCGGATGCAGCGGCGAGGGCGTCGCCACCACGCGGTTGCCCATGGCGATCGCCGGCACCACCAGCGAGATCAGGCCGAGCAGGGGCGCTTCGTCGGGGCAGGAGATTGCCATCGCGCCCCAGGCCTCCGGCATCGCGAGGGTCACATGCCGTGCCTTGGTGTAATGCACCCGGCCGTCATACTTATCGGCCCAGGCGGCGTAGTGGATGATGCGCGAGATCGACGCATCGACCTCGGCGCGCGCGGCCCGCTTGGTCGCGCCGGTCATCGCGGTCAGGCGCGCGGCGAACTCGTCGGCGCGGGCCGACAGGTTCTCGCCGAGGAAATAGAGCACCTGGGCGCGGGCATGGCCGGACGTCGCGGTCCAGCCGGTGGCCTTCGCCGCGGCTTCGACGGCGTTGCGGATGTCCTTGCGGTTGCCGAGCCCGGCCTGGCCGATGGAATGGCCCTTCGGATCGAGCACGGAGTAGGAATAGCCGCCATCCGGGCGTGCCTGCTTGCCGCCGATGAACATCTTCGCCGTGCGGTCGAGTGACGGTTCACCTTCGAAGGCCGAAGCTACCGGTTCGGCGCTGAGCTTCACCTTGGCGCCGTCTTTGGCTGCCTTGGTTTTCGCGGGCGCCAGGTACTCATACATGCCTTCGCGCCCGCCCTCGCGGCCGAAGCCGGATTCCCGGTAGCCGCCGAAGCCGGCGGCGGCGTCGAACATGTTCGTGCCGTTGATCCAGACCACGCCGGCCTTGATCCGCGCCGCGAGGTCCAGGCAGCGGTCGATGTTCTCCGACCAGACCGAGGCCGACAGGCCATAGGCCGAGTTGTTGGCCAAGGCCGCGGCTTCGTCGGGCGTGCGGAAGGTCATGCCGGCCAGCACCGGGCCGAAGATCTCGACCTGGGCGATGGTGGAGGCGGGCTCGACATCGGTGAAGAGGGTCGGCGGGAAGAACCAGCCCTTGCTCGGCACCGGGGTCGAAGGCTGCCAGCAGGTGGCGCCTTCTTGGCGGCCCTGCTCGACCAGCTTGGCGATGCGCTCGAGCTGCACCTTGGCGACGACCGCGCCGATGTCGATCGACTTGTCGAGGGGATCGCCGACCCGCAGCGTCTCCATGCGGCGCTTCAGCTTGTCGTAGAAGCGCTCGGCGACGCCTTCCTGCACCAGCAGGCGAGAGCCCGCGCAGCAGACCTGGCCCTGGTTGAACCAGATCGCGTCCACGACGCCCTCGACCGCGCTGTCGAGATCGGCGTCGTCGAATACGATGAAGGGCGACTTGCCGCCCAGTTCCAGCGACAGCTTCTTGCCCGAGCCGGCGGTCGCCTTGCGGATCTCGCGGCCGACCTCGGTCGAGCCGGTGAAGGCGATCTTGTCCACGTCGTCATGGGCGACGATCAGGGCGCCGGTCTCGCCGTCGCCGGTCACGATGTTGAAGACGCCCTTCGGCAGCCCGACCTCGTCGCAGATCTCGGCCAGCGCGAGGGCGGTGAGCGGCGTGTATTCCGCGGGCTTCAGCACCACGGTATTGCCGGCGGCGAGCGCCGGCGCGACCTTCCAGGCCAGCATCAGCAGCGGGAAATTCCAGGGGATGATCTGGCCGCAGACGCCGACCGGCCCCATGCCGGGGAACTCGCTTTGGATCAGCGCCGCCCAGCCGGCATGGTGGTAGAAGTGCCGAGCGACCAGGGGCACGTCGATGTCGCGGGATTCCCGGATCGGCTTGCCGTTGTCCAGGCTCTCCAGCACCGAGAGCAGGCGCTCGCGCTTCTGCACATGCCGCGCGATGGCATAGAGATAGCGCGCGCGGGTCTCGCCCGAGCTCTTGGACCAGGTCTTGAACGCTTCGCGCGCCGCGGCGACGGCGCGGTCGACGTCGCCCTTCGAGCCCTGGGCGACCCGCGCCAGCACCGATCCGTCGGCCGGATTGCGGCTCTCGAAGAACTGGCCTTCCAGCGGGCTGCGGAACGCGCCGTCGATGTAATGCTGGAAGCCGGGCTGGTGCCTGGCGAGCCAGGCGGTGGCGACCTCCTTCGCCTCCGGCGCCGGGCCGTATTCCATGGTGCGGAGGATCTCTTTGACAGTTGCCATTCGTGACACTCGGTTAGACCCGTCGACCCCTCACCCAACCCTCTCCCTCCCGTCGGCGCAGGCCGACTTCGTCGGAGGGGAGAGGGCTTATGCGGTGAGCTTCGCTCGTGGTTTCCTTGAAGAGGTTATGAACAGTCTCCTCCTCCCCTTGAGGGAGAAGGCAGGGATGAGGGGTCGAAGACTGGTGCCGACCAATCTCATGCCATCGCATGCCGGTTGAGCGCCGCATAGCGGCCGGTGACGAAGTGCTCGACCTGCCGCTCGATATCGCCCAGCAGCGAGCTGGCGCCGATGCGGAAGAGATCGGGCTCCAGCCATGCGCGGCCGAGCTCCTCCTTCATCAGGAACTGCCAGTTCATCGCGTCCTTGGCGGTCCTGAGGCCGCCGGCCGGCTTGAAGCCGATCTTGAAGCCGGTCAGCGCCAGGTAGTCGCGGATCGCGCGCACCATCACCAGGGAGACGGGGAGGGTGGCGTTGACCTCCTCCTTGCCGGTCGAGGTCTTGATGAAGTCGGCGCCGGCCATCATCGCGATCATGCTGGCGCGGTAGACGTTGCGCAGGGTCTTCAGGTCGCCGGTGCCGAGGATCGCCTTCAGATGCGCCGGGCCGCAGGCGGCGCGCATCGCCGCGATCTCGTCGTAGAGCGCGGTCCAGTTCTGGTTCAGCACATGGCCGCGGGTGATCACGATGTCGATCTCGCCGGCGCCGTCGGCGACCGCGCGGCGGATCTCCTCCAGCCGGAGGTCGAGCGGCATCAGGCCGGCCGGGAAACCGGTCGCCACCGAGGCGACCGGGATGCCGGAGCCGGCGAGGGCCGCCGCGGCGGGCTTCACCATGGTCGGGTAGACGCAGACCGCGCCCACGCGCGGCGGATCGTCGGCCAGGCCCAGCGCTTCCACCAGATCGGCGCGCAAGGGCATCCTGGCCTTGGCGCAGAGCCGGTGCACGCGGGCCGGCGTGTCGTCGCCGGCGAGCGTGGTCAGATCGATGCACTGGATCGCCTTCACCAGCCAGGCCGCCTGGTATTCCTTCTTGACCGTGCGGCGCGTCGGCAAGGTCGCGGTGCGGCGCTCCACGGCGCTCAGGTTGACCGTCGGCCCCAGCGCCGCCTCCTCGTTGAAGGGGATGCCGGTATTGCGGCGATGCTCGGTTTCGGCGCGGACCCGCGCGAGATCGGTGGCGAGGTTCATGGTGCCCTCCTGATGCGGCGACCTTGCGGCCCGCCCGGGCCCGAGTCAAGGCGGACCGGGGCGTTGGATTCGAACGGTTTTTCAACTGTCCAGGGGCTGGATTTCGCGCCGGAGGCCCGGCATTCTTCCCGCCATGAACAAACCTGCCCCTGCCCCCCGTTCCGCCGCGAAGGATCCGCTGCTCCAGCCCTTCACGCTGAAGCATCTGACCCTGAAGAATCGCATCATCTCCACCAGCCACGAGCCGGCCTATTCGGAGGACGGGCTGCCGAAGCTGCGCTACCAGCTCTACCACGAGGAGAAGGCCAAGGGCGGCTGCGCGCTGACCATGATCGGCGGTTCCTCGGTGGTGGCGCCGGATTCCCCGCCGGCCTTCGGCAACCTCGCCGCCGGCTCGGATGCGATCATCCCGCATTTCAAGGAACTGGCGCGCCGGGTCCATGCCCAGGGCTGCGCGGTGATGTGCCAGATCACCCATCTCGGCCGCCGCACCAACTGGAACAAGGCGGATTGGCTGCCGGTCATTTCCGCCTCGCCGACCCGCGAGCCGGCGCATCGCAGCTTCCCCAAGGAGATGGAGGATTTCGACATCGCCCGCGTCGTGCGCTCCTATGGCGATGCGGCGCGGCGCTGCCGCGAGGGCGGGCTGGATGGGGTCGAGATCGAGGCCTACGGCCATCTGTTCGACGCCTTCCTGTCGCCGGCCACCAACCGGCGCACCGACGAGTACGGCGGGGATATCGAGAACCGGATGCGTTTCGGCTTCGAGGTGCTGCGCGAGATCCGGCGCCAGGTGGGCGACGACTACATCCTCGGCGTGCGCATGGTGGTCGACGAGGGCGACATGGAGAACGGCCTCCAATACGAGGACGGGCTGCACATCGCGCTGCGCTTCCAGGAGGCCGGCCTCATCGACTTCGTCAACGTGATCAAGGGCCACATCGAGAGCGACGAGGCGCTGTCCCATGTCATTCCGGTCATGGGCACGCCGGCGGCGCCCCATCTCGACACGGTAAAGCGGATAAAGCAGGCGCTCAAGCTCCCGGTGCTGCATGCCGCGCGGATCGCCGATGTCGCCACCGCGCGCCACGCGATCCAGAGCGGCGCGGTCGACCTCATCGGCATGACCCGCGCGCACATGGCCGATCCGCATATCGTCGCCAAGATCGCCCGCGGCGAGGAGGAGCGGATCCGCCCCTGCGTCGGCGCCGGCTATTGCATCGACCGCATCTACCAGGGCGGCGAGGCCCTCTGCCTGCACAATCCGGCGACCGGCCGAGAAGCGACCATGCCGCATGTGATCCAGGCGGCGGCGCAGAAAAAGCGCGTCGTCGTCATCGGCGCCGGGCCCGCGGGCCTGGAGGCGGCGCGCGTCTCGGCGGCGCGCGGCCATGCGGTGACGCTGTTCGAGGCCGGGCAGCACCCGGGCGGCCAGGTGGCGATCGCCGCGAAGGCGCCGCGGCGCAAGGAGATCATCGGCATCGTCGATTGGCTGAAGGCCGAGATCGATCATCTCGCCGTCGATCTGCGGACCGGGGTCTTCGCCGAGGCCGCGGACGTGCTGGCCGAGAATCCCGATATCGTGGTCATCGCGACCGGCGGCGTGCCCAATCCCGGCTTCTTCCAGGGTGCGGACGAGCTTGCCGTCACCACCTGGGACATCCTCTCCGGCCAGGTTGCGGTCGGCGAGAACGTCCTGCTCTATGACGACGAAGGCGGGCACGAGGCGCTCTCGACCGCCGAGTTCGCGGCCGGCCGCGCGAAGAGCCTGGAGATCGTGACGCCGGAGCGCGTGGTCGGCGTCGATGTCGGCGGCCTGAATTATCCCGGCTTCTACAAGGCGTTCTATCACGCCAAGGTCGCGCAGACCCTGAACCTGCGCCTGCACGCGCTGGTGCGGGACGGCAACCAGGTCGTCGCCCGCTTCAAGAACGACTACGACAAGTCGATGACCGAGCGCCGGGTGGACCAGGTGATCGCCTGCCACGGCTCGCTGCCGGCCGACGGTCTCTATTTCGATTTGAAGGCGCAGTCGCGCAATCGTGGCGAGATCGACTACGACGCCCTGATCGCCGGCCGCCCCCAGGCGCTCGCCGCCAATGCCGAGGGCCGGTTCCAGCTCTTCCGGGTCGGCGACGCGGTGGCCAGCCGCAACATCCACGCCGCGATCTACGACTCGCTCCGGCTCTGCTCGGTTTTCTAGCCGCCGGCCGCTTCCTTCGACTCAGCTCTTGGCGGTATGCTCGGCCCAATGGCTGCGGGTTGAAGCAGCCCCTTTTGGGGAGAACGCTCATGCCGGCTCAAGTATCCATCGAACTCAATCTGCTGGTCTGGTCCGTGGCGCTTTGCGTGCTGCAGATGCTGATCGCCGTGATCACCGCGCAAGGCCAGGTCGGCCTCATGCCGCTGGTCGGGAACCGCGAGGGCTTTCCCGAGCTGAAGGGCATCGCCGGCCGCGCGCGGCGCGCCCATGAGAACATGGTGTCCAATCTGGTGCTGTTCGCCGCCTTGGCGCTGGTGGTCGCGGTCACCGGCAAGGCCAATGCGATGACCGCCCTGGGCGCGCAGCTCTTCTTCTGGGCGCGGCTGGTCTATGCTGTCGTCTACCTCATCGGCATCCCCTGGGCGCGCACCATCGTCTGGGCGATCTCCATCGTCGGCCTCGTGCTCATGTTCTTCCAGCTGGTCTGACGATGCGGTTCCTCAATCCCGGGGACGCGCCGGCACCGGCCTCGCGCTACAGCCAGGGCGTGCTGGTGCCGGCGAATGCACGCCGGCTGGTCATCTCCGGCCAGATCGGCATGACCAGGGACGGCAAGGTGCTGGACGGCCTGGAGGCGCAGCTCCGCCAGACCTGGCAGAACATCCTCGCCGTGCTGCGCGAAGGCGGGATGTCGGTGACCGACCTCGTCAAGGTCACCAGCTTCGTCACGGACCCCAAGGCGGTCGCGCTGACGCGCCAGGTCCGGGACGAAGTCCTGCAGGGCCACCAGCCGGCCTCGACCTTCCTGGTCGTCGCCGGCCTCGCCATGCCCTCGCTGCTCTGCGAGATCGAGGCCGAGGCGGTCAAGGAATAGCCATGGACGAGGCGGCGATCGATCTCGACGCCTATTTCCGGCGGATCGGCTATGCGGGTCCGCGGGAGCCGACGCTCGACGTCTTGGCGGCGCTGCAGAAGCACCATCTCGGCGCCATACCGTTCGAGAATCTCGACGTGCTGCTGCGGCGTCCGATCCGGCTCGATCCGGAATCGCTGCAGCGCAAGCTGGTCGACGACCGGCGCGGCGGCTACTGCTTCGAGAGCAACGGCCTGCTGTTCCACGTGCTGCGGGCGATGGGGTTCCGCACCACGGCGCTCGCGGCGCGGGTGCTGTTCGAGCGGCCGGAATTTCCGCTGCCGCCGCGCTCGCACATGCTGCAGCGCGTCGAGGTCGAGGGCGGCGCCTATCTCGTCGATGTCGCCTTCGGCGGCCTGACGCCGGCCGGCCTGTTGCGCTTCGAGCCCCACGCGGCGCAGGCGACCGCGCGCGAATCCTGCCGCCTGGTGCCGGCCGGCGACGAGCTCGACCTCCAGGCGCGGATGGGCGCCGAGTGGCGCACGCTCTACCGCATCGCTACCCATCCGCATCTGCCGGTGGATTACGAGCAGGCGAACTGGCACGTCTCGACCCACCCGGAATCCTACTTCGTGAACAACCTGATCGTCGCCATGCCGGGAGAGGGCTGCCGCTACACGCTGTTCAACGACGTGTTCCGCACTCGCCATCCCGACGGGCGGGTGGAGGAGCAGGCCGTCGTCTCCGGCGCGGCCCTCGTGGCGTTGATCGAGGGGACGTTCGCCATTCCCCTGACGGAGGACCAGCGGGCGAGGCTGGCGCAGCGCATCCCGGCCTGACCGGCGGATGGTCTCGCGTCAGTCGACCTGGCGCAGGGCGGCGGCGCAGGCCGTGCCGTCGCGCCAGGCCGCCGGCCGCTCCGCGGGTGCCGGGCTGACGGCGGCGAAGGAATCCGTGCCGCCGAGATGGCGCTTGAAGGCGTCGATGCCGAAGGTCCAGTCGGCATCGACCTCGTCCCGCGCCGGATTCGCCTGGTCGCGATACGGCCCGATCTTGAAATAGCTGGTCGCCTCGGCCTGGACATAGCCGATCGCGATCGGCTCGGCCGCCCCGGCGACCCGGGGTACCTTGCGGTCGTCGAACCACCAGTCGAGCCGGCTCCGCTGCGCGTCGCCCGGCACGATCCTGGCGTGGAGCACGATGTTGTGCCAGCGCCCGACCGCGTCGCCGCGCCGGAGCTCGACGATGGCGATGTGCTGCTTGTGGGTCTCGCCGTCATTGCCCGGCGTCACGCTGAAGCAGAGCAGGTCGTCTCCCGTGGCGCTCTCGATCTGCCGGAGGCGCAGCGCGACGACCGGATTGCCGCTCCGGTAGCCGGGGCTGGCCCTGGGATCGCTCGGCGGCACGACGCCGGTCGAGGGCTGCTTGATCTGCGCCAGCACCAGGCGCCGGTCGATCGGCGGCAGGTCCGGCGGCAGATAGAGCGCAAAGCCGTACCAGAGATCGGGCCCGATCGGCGGCACCGCATAGTCCGGCTCCATCAGCTCGGCACGCTCGGAGCAGCGGTCTTCCTCGGCGCCTTCGGCCTGCTGGTCGCCGTGATGCACCGTCAGCAGCAGGGCGCGCTTGCCTTCTTTGTGGATCGTCTCGGTGTAGGCGTAGCTGTGGGCGCTGATATGCTTCAGCGACCAGTGCCGCTGCAGCAGGCCGTCCTCGAAATCGTCCTGCTGGTCGTGGGTCGATTGCGTGGTGTAGCTGTAGGCCAGCGCTTCGGGCGGGGCGGGGCGGCAGGGACCGGCTTGCGCGGCGGCCGTCAGGGCGAGCCATGCCGAAGCCGCCAGCACGCCGTGCCTGCAGCGCCGCCACGCCGACCGTGCGACCGCTTGTTCCCGCATCTTCCCCGGTACCGTGCCGACCCGTTTGCGCGAGTCTGGCGCCGCTTCCTGCCCGCCATCAAGTGGGTCGCGCGGGTGCCGCGGGCGGTTCGGGCCTATTCCTTGACGTATTTCCGCCAGGAATGCTGCGGCTGGTAGCCCAGCATCTCCTTGGCCTTGCGGATCGAGAACAGCGCCTCGTGCTTGCCGAGCTTGTGCTTGACCTTGACCCGCGGGTAGAAGCGCTTCAGGAGTTCCGCGGTCGGCAGGTTGGAGGAGCAGTCCTCGTTGCCGACATTGAACACCTGGAAGCCCAGCCCGTCCTTCTCCAGGCACAGCCGCACCATCTCGCCGAGATCCCGGGCGTCGATGTAGCTCCACATGATGCGCTTGCGGAAGCCCGGGTCCTTGAAGAACTTCGGGAAGTTCAGCGCGTATTCATGCGGCTCGATCACGTTGCCGATCCGGAGCGCGTAGATGTCGTAGCCGCTGCGGGTCTGGAACGCCCGCGCGGTCTTCTCGTTGACGATCTTCGAGAGCGCGTAGGAATCCATCGGATCGACGTCGTATTCCTCGTCGAGCGGCAGGTAGGCGGGATCCTTGGGCTCGTGGGAGAACACCAGGCCGTAGGTCGTCTCGCTCGAGGCGATGATGACCTTGCGGATGCCGAGCTTCACCGCCGCCTCGATCACGTTGTAGGTGCCCATGGCGTTGACCCGGAACACCTCGTTGTCCGGCGTGATCATGATCCGCGGGATCGCCGCGAAGTGCACCACCGCATCGACCTGCTGGGGCCGCAGCGACGGGTCGAACTCGTGCAGGCCCATGTAGCTGGAGAGCGCGTTGAACACCTGCCCGGAATCGCAGATGTCGGTGATGAGGGTGCGGACCTTGGGATTGTCCAGCGGCTTGGTGTCGAGGTTGAGCACCTGGTAGCCGTGATCGACCAGGTACTGGACGACGTGCTTGCCCGCCTTGCCGCTGCCGCCGGTGAACATCACCCGGCCGGCCGGCCGCGTGCTCGCTCTCTTCGCCATGCTGTGCTCCCCAATTGGATGCGCGGACCTCCGCGCGTTAGGTCGGTGACGCCTCGACGATCTCGATCGAATCCACCCGGTCCGGATAGAAGGCGACGTGCCCGGCGATCTCGGCGACCGCCCCGAACGGATGCTCGTAGCTCCAGACCGCGTTCTCGCCGGTGCGGCCGCCGGCCTGCACCGAGAAATAGCTGGCATCGCCCTTGTACGGGCAATGGGTTCGGTGCGCGGTGCGGGCCAGCCGCTCCATCCTGACGTCGCTGCGCGGGATGTATTGCACCGGCGCGTACTTCGCCTCGCGCAGGGTCAGCGCCCGCGTCGAGTCGGCGATCACCTCGCCGGCGAACCTGACGATGACGCGGTCGAGCGTCGGCTGGATCGTGATCGGATGGTCGGGTCCCGGGATCTTGTGGGCGGCGGCAGACATGTCTGCATCCTCCGGATTTGGTTGCGTTACCAATACAAGGGAAGACGGGTCCGAGATAGGGGTTCCGTCGGGTCGCCAAAAGCCCCTGATTCCAGGCCTTTGCGTCATCCGGCCGCGCCCAGGGTGCGCCCTGGCTGCCTTGACAGGGGTGGGACCGTGCGCAAGATGCCGCATCCTCGACGAGCCGGTGGCAAGAGCGATGTCCGAGCAGAGTACCGCGCAGCAGATGACCGGGCCGGGCCTTGCCCGCGGCCACGCGCCGCAATTCCGCATCGGCTCGGAGGAGCACAAGCGCGCCTTCTGCCGCATGCTGCTCGATACCCATGATCCCTACAAGCCGGCGGTCATCGACTGGCCGAAGCTCTCGCCCGAGGCCTTCGAGCGCCTGACCGCGCTGCCGATCTGGAACATCGCGGTGCAGATCGAGGGCCGGGCCTCGGTCGCGGTCCGGACCTATGGCGAGGCGGTCGCCGATCCGCTCCTCAAGGAGGCCGTCCTGATGGATGGCGGCGAGGAGGCGCGGCACAAGGAAGTGCTCTCCAAGATGGTCGCGTCCTACGGCATCGTCCTCGATCCGGAGCCGAACTATCCGTCGCCCGCCGATCCGGAATGGGCCTTCATGACAACCGGCTACGCGGAATGCCTGGACAGCTTCTTCGCCTTCGGCCTGTTCGAGGTGGCGCGGCGCTCCGGATTCTTCCCCGAGGCCTTGGTCGAGACCTTCGAGCCGGTGATCCAGGAAGAGGCGCGGCACATCCTGTTCTTCGTGAACTGGCTGGCCTGGCACCGCCGCCAGCTCTCGCTGCCGGCGCGGCTCTGGTTCAACCTCAGGTGCCTGGCCTGCTTCATCGGCCGCATCAAGGGCCGCGTCGACACCGCCTTCGACGTCAAGGGCAAGCAGGGCGACAAGAAGAAGGACAAGAACTTCACCGCCACCACCAGCAAGGCCTTCGCCGGCAATCTGAAGGTGGGCGACCTCCTGCGGCTCTGCCTCGCCGAGAACGACCGCCGCATGGCGAAATACGATGCCCGCCTGCTGCGCCCGGTGCTGGTGCCGAATCTGGTCAGGCTGGCGCTGAAATTCGTGCGCTGACGGCGACCTATTAGAACTCGTCAAACTCGGTCGTCATCCCGGGGCTAGGCCCCGGGATCCACGCCTTGGGGCTCGAAGAAGAAGCGCCCTCACGGGTCCGATCACCAGACGCTCTACCGTGCGGCGCCCAAGGCGTGGATCCCGCGACACCGCCGACGCAGGTCGGCTACGCCTCCAGGTCGTGGGATGACGGAGTGGGAGGCGCCAACCGCCCCGCATAGCTGCGTTGCCGATTTGGCGCGACGCGGCGCCGCGCCGGACCGTCATACTTTGGCCCGATCGATGCATCACCGGCGCAAACCGGCGCCGGTTGTTTATTGTCCGGGATCACCGTCGTGCCGTTCAGTGCCGGGGCCGTGCTGGCCTTCACCGCCGCCGCTTTCTTCTCCCTGAAAGCCATCTTCGTGAAGCTCGCCTACATCTACCATGTGGATGCGGTGACGCTGCTCGCGCTGCGGATGCTGCTCTGCCTGCCGGTGCTGCTGGCCTCGGCCTGGTGGTCGTCGCGGGCGCACCCGCATCGCATGACGCGCAAGGATTGGCTGGCGGTCCTGTTCCTCGGCGCGGTGGGCTATTATCTCTCCAGCCTGCTGGACTTCGTGGGGCTGGCCTACATCACCGCCGGCCTCGAGCGGCTGATCCTCTTCCTCTATCCGACCATCGTCGCCGTGATCTCGGTCTTCCTGTTCAAGAAGCCGATCGGCCGCACGGGCATCGTCGCCCTGGTGCTCTCCTATATCGGCATCGCGGTCGCCACGGTCGAAACCGTCAACACGACCGGCGACGTCCATGCGGTCATCATGGGCAGCGCGCTGATCTTCGCCTGCACCATCACCTATGCGATCTACATCGCCGGCTCCGGCGAGGTGGTAGGCCGCATCGGGGCGACGCGCTTCGCCGCCCTGGCGACCCTGGTCGCGGCGGTCTGCGTGCTCGTCCAGTTCGCGATCGAGAACCCGGCCCATGCGCTGGTGACCCAGCCCTGGCAGGTCTACATGCATGCCGGCGGCATGGCGCTCATCTCCACCCTCCTGCCGATCTTCATGACGTCGAAGGCCATCCAGATGATCGGGGCCGCCAAGGTCTCGATGATCGGGGCGGTGGGGCCGGTCGCCACCATCTTCTTCGGCTGGCTGTTCCTGAGCGAGGACGTGACCGTGCTGCAGATGGTGGGCGCCGCCCTGGTCCTGGCCGGCGTCATCCTGGTCGCCCGCAAGCCGGCCCCGAAACCCACCCCGGCCGAGGCTGCCGAGACCCGGGGCGAGGCCCTGGCCGCGGCGGCCACCGGGGACTGATTTTCGGCGAAATCGGCTGGAAAACCGGCGGGAAATCGCTACATTCCCCCGGCTTTTTGCATTGCGGTATCCATGAACCAACTCGCTCCTCTGCTGGCCCGGGAAGTGGCCCGGCGCCGGACCTTCGCGATCATCGCGCACCCGGACGCCGGCAAGACCACCTTGACCGAGAAGCTGCTCCTCTTCGGAGGCGCCATCCAGCTCGCCGGCGCCGTGAAGGCCCGGGGCGAGCAGCGCCGCGCGCGCTCGGACTGGATGAAGGTTGAGCGCGAGCGCGGCATTTCCGTGACCGCCTCGGTCATGACCTTCGAGCACGACGGCAAGACCTTCAATCTGCTGGATACGCCGGGGCACGAGGATTTCAGCGAGGACACCTACCGCACCCTCACGGCGGTCGATTCCGCGATCATGGTGATCGACGCCGCCAAGGGCATCGAGAGCCAGACCCGCAAGCTGTTCGAGGCCTGCCGGCTCAGGAACATCCCGATCATCACCTTCATCAACAAGATGGACCGGGAGAGCCGGGACCCCTTCGATCTCCTTTCCGAGATCGAGCAGACCCTGGCGCTCGACGTGACGCCGGCCTCCTGGCCGATCGGCATGGGCAAGACCTTCCGCGGCTGCTACGACCTGATGAAGGACCGGCTGGTCCTGTTCGAGCGCGGCACCACCCAGGAGGAGACCGGCTTCGCCATCGACGGGCTCGACGATCCCAAGCTCGACGAGAAGCTGAAGCCCGACGAGGCGGCGCGCCTGCGCGAGGAAGTCGAGATGGCGCGCGGCCTGATGCCGAAATTCGACCTCGAATCCTATCGCGAGGGCCATCTGTCGCCGGTCTATTTCGGCTCGGCGGTGAACAATTTCGGCGTCGGCGAGTTGTTGAACGGTCTCGAGGAGTCGGCGCCGCCGCCGCGCCCGGCCCCGACGACGAGCCGCACCGTCGAGCCCAACGAGGACAAGGTCACCGGCTTCGTCTTCAAGATTCAGGCGAACATGGATCCCAAGCACCGCGACCGCATCGCCTTCGTGCGCCTCTGCTCCGGCCATTTCGAGCGCGGCATGAAATTGACCCATGTGCGCTCCGGCAAGCAGATCAACGTGCATAATGCCGTGCTCTTCCTGGCGCAGGACCGCGAGCTGGCCGAGGAGGCCTATGCCGGCGACATCATCGGCCTGCCGAACCATGGCAATCTGCGGATCGGCGATTCCTTGACCGAAGGCGAGGTGCTGCAATTCACCGGCATCCCGAGCTTCGCGCCGGAATACCTGCAGAGCGTGCGCGCCGACGACCCTTTGCGCGCCAAGCATCTTGGCAAGGCGCTGGAGCAATTGGCGGAGGAGGGGGCGGCGCGCGTGCTGCGCCCGACCATCGGCACCGAATGGATCGTCGGCGTGGTCGGCGCGCTGCAATTCGAGATCCTGGCCGACCGCATCCGCACCGAATACGGCCTGCCGGTGAAGTTCGAGCCGGTCGGCCTCTATGCCGCGCGCTGGGTCGAGAGCGACGACCCGGCGGCGATGAAGAAGTTCCTGGACGAGACCCGCGCCTCGATCGCCCATGACCACAATGGCGATCCCGTGTTCCTGGCGCGCAATGCCTGGCACCTCGACCGCACCCAGCAGGACCACCCCGAGATCCGCTTCCTCAAGACGAAGGAACAGAACCATTGACCGTTCTCGTGACCGGTGCCGCGGGCTTCATCGGCTCGCATGTCAGCCACGCGCTGCTCGATCGCGGCCAGGAGGTGCTCGGCCTCGACAACATGACGGAATACTATGATCCCAAGCTGAAGCAGGGGCGGCTGGAGCGGCTGGAGAAGCGCAAGGGGTTCAAGTTCGTCTTCGCCGACATCGGCCGCATCCAGGCGCTGGAAGCCGCCGTCGAGCCGGCCGCCGGCACGATCGACCGGATCGTGCACCTCGCGGCGCAGGCGGGGGTGCGCTACTCGATCGATCATCCGCAGGCCTACCTCCGGTCGAACTATGCCGGCCATCTCAACATGCTGGAGATCGCCCGCAAGATCGGCAAGCTGCAGCATCTGGTCTATGCGAGCTCCAGCTCGGTCTATGGCGGCTCGACGCGGATCCCGTTCGCGCTCAGCGATCCGGTGGACCAGCCGACCTCGCTCTACGCCGCCACCAAGCGCGCCAACGAGCTCGCCAGCATCTCCTATGCCGGGCTCTACGGCATCCCGCAGACGGGCCTGCGCTTCTTCACGGTCTACGGCCCCTGGGGCCGGCCGGACATGGCGTATTACCGTTTTGTGATGGATATCTTCGCCGGCAAGAAGATCCCGGTCTTCGGCGACGGCTCGCAGCGCCGCGACTTCACCTATGTGGACGATATCGTCGCCGGCGTCCTGGCGGCGCTCGACCGCCCGCCGGCGGGCGAGCAGCCGCATCGCCTGTTCAATCTCGGCAATGACAGGCCGAACACCTTGAACCGCCTGATCGAGATCGTCGAGGAGGCCTGCGGCAAGAAGGCGGTGCGCGAGGTGCTGCCGGTCCAGCCGGCCGACGTGCCGGCGACCTGGGCCGATATCAGCGAGACCCGCCGCGACCTCGACTTCGCGCCGAAGACTTCGCTGGAGGAAGGCATCCCCCGCTTCGTGAAGTGGTACCGCGAATACGCCGGGGTTTAGGCGTGCCGCTCGTCAAGCGCGACGAACGGCGCCGCGCGAGGCTCGGCGTTAGTGCCCCGCCCCAAGATGGGGCGGTAAGGTGGGGTTGATGCGTGACGTCCGCCGGCGTCAAGCACTCACTCGTCGCGCAATCCCACCAGCTCACTCTATTTTCCCTCCGATCTCGCGCGCGATCGCCTCGACGACGCCTTCGATATTGCGCATCACATCGGTGTTCCAGAATCGCAGGACGCGGTAGCCCTTGGCTTCGAGGTAACGCGTGCGATTCTCATCCTTCGCCCGGTTCTCGTCGTGCTGGCCGCCGTCGAGCTCGATGATGAGGCCACGTTCCAGGCAGGCGAAATCGGCGATGTAGGGAGTGACCGGGACCTGCTTGCGGAACTTGACGCCGAGCTGCCGGACGTTCAATCGCAGCCAGAGTTTGCGTTCTGCGTCCGTCATGTCGCGTCGCAGCTCCTTCGCGCGCTGCACCGTTTGAGGACGATTGCGGCGTGCCTGCGGTCTCACGCGCGGGCTCTTCGATTGTGAGTGGCTTGCGACATCACGGCTGCAATCAACCCCACCTTGCCGCCCCATCTTGGGGCGGTGACGGCACCGCGTCGTTTTATCATGCGCCAGACTTCACGTCTTGGCCGCCGCGGGTCGTGCGCGACGAACGGCGCCCCGCGAGGCTCGGCGTCAGTGCTCCGCCCGAGACGGGGCGGTGAGGTGGGGTTGATGCGTGACGTCCGGCGATGCGAAGCACCCGGCCGCTCCGCAACTCCGTCGGCGCCGGCCGCTACTCTTCTTCGTCGCCGAGCATGCCCATGAACTCTGCAACTTCGCCGCAGAGTTCGCTGGCCGGTCTTGGCTGGTCCGGCATGGCCCGGCGCTCGTCGTTCAGACAGCGCGTGATCCACGCGACCGGTGGTGCTGCGGTGGTGGCGGCCGAATGCAGGTCTGTGACCACAACGAGTCTCCCTGGGGGATGGGATACCCCGTTAGGTAAGCTCTGTTGCGGCGGCCGCCATCGGATGGATGTATGACGGCCGTCACGTTTTAGGCCGGCCGGGCACCCAGCAATAGCCGTCGGGATCGAGGATATAGGCCTCGCGCAAGCCATGCGGCTTGTCGGTCGCCTCCTGCAGCACATGATGCCCATGCGCCTTGGCGCGCGCGACCGCGGCATCGGGATCGCAGTCATAGAGCCGGACCTCGATGCCGAGCCCGCGCACCGCGGAATCCTCCAGCAGGGCGAGCAGCGGGTTCGAATGATAGGTCCCGTCGGCATGCAGCATCCACTCCGCCGCGCTGCGCCCGTGGACGTATTTCAAGACCGCGAAATCCTTGTCGGCGAAGGCGACGGCGGCGCCCAGCACGTCCTTCGCAAACGCCACCGAGCGGGGTACATCCTTCACCAGAAGATTGATCCCCAACCCTTTGAGCGAGCGGCCATATTCCTCGGCCGGCATGAACTCTTCGTCGGCTTTCCCCATGGTGTCCTCCCGCTGGTAGACTAAGGGCATGCCGATTCGCCTGCTACCGCCCAATCTCGTCAACCAGATCGCCGCCGGCGAGGTCGTCGAGCGCCCGGCCTCCGTGGTCAAGGAGCTGGTCGAGAACGCGCTCGATGCCGGTGCCCGCCGCATCGACGTCGTGCTGCGCGACGGCGGCCGTGCACTGATCTCGGTCACCGATGACGGCCATGGCATGGACAAGGACGAGCTCGCTTTGGCCGTCGAGCGCCACGCGACCTCGAAACTGCCCGACGACGACCTGGTCCATATCGCCCAGTTCGGCTTCCGCGGCGAGGCGCTGCCGGCGATCGGCGCGGTCGGCCGGCTCTCCATCGTCAGCCGCGCCCGGGGGGACGCCCATGCCTGGTCGCTGACCGTCGAGGGCGGCCAGAAATCGCCGATCGCGCCGGCGGCGTTCAACCAGGGCACCCGGGTCGAGCTGCGCGATCTCTTCTACGCGGTCCCGGCGCGCCTCAAGTTCCTGAAGACCGCGCGTTCGGAGCTCAACGCCGTCACCGAGATCGTCGAGCGCCTGGCAATGGCGCATCCGGGCGTCGCCTTCTCCTTGAGCGACGACGACCGCTCGGTGCTGAAGCTCCATGCCGAAGCGGCCGACCTGATGGCGGAGCCGGATGCCGCGCGCCTCAAGCGCTTGGCCGCGATCATGGGCCGCGACTTTGCCGACAATGCGGCACCGGTGGAGGCCGGCCGGGACGGCCATCGCGTGACCGGCTTCGCCGGCCTGCCGACGCTCAACCGCGCCACCGCCGCGCAGCAGTTCCTGTTCGTCAACGGGCGCCCGGTGAAGGACCGGCTGCTGGTCGGCGCGATCCGCGGCGCCTATCAGGATTTCCTGGCCCGCGACCGGCATCCGATGGCGGTGCTGTTCGTCGATTGCCCGCCGGAGGACGTCGACGTCAACGTCCATCCCGCCAAGTCCGAGGTGCGGTTCCGCGATTCCGCCCTGGTGCGCGGCCTGATCGTCGGCGGCATCCGTCACGCGCTGGAAGGGGCGGGGCATCGCGCCTCGACCACGGTCGCCGCGGCGACGCTGCAGGGCTTCTCCGCGCCGCCGGCGCCGGCCTGGCAGGGTGCGCCGCGCCCCGGTGCGTATCCCGGCGGCCACCACGTCTCGCATCTCGCGGCCCAGGCGGTCGCGGCCTTCGCGCCGCTGGATGCCGAGCTGGCCCGGCCCAGCGCGCGCATGGAGGCGCCGCCGGAGACGGCCCAGCTCCGCGACTATCCGCTGGGCGTGGCAAGGGCGCAGCTCCACGGCACCTATATCGTCGCCCAGACGGCGGACGGCATTGTCATCGTCGACCAGCATGCCGCCCATGAGCGCCTGGTCTATGAGCGGATGAAGGACGCGCTGGCCGCAACCGGCATCGCACGGCAGGCGCTGCTGATCCCGGAGATGGTCGAGCTCGATCCGCCCTCGGCCGAGCGGCTGGTGTCGCGCGCCGGCGAGCTCGCCGAGCTGGGCCTGGTGATCGAGAGCTTCGGCCCGGCGACGGTGGTGGTGCGGGAAGTGCCGGCCTTGCTCGGCAAGACCGACGTCCACGGCCTGCTGCGCGACCTCGCCGATGAATTGGCCGAGTTCGGCGCGGCGCTCTCGCTGAAGGAGAGGCTGGAAGGCATCTGCGGCACGATGGCCTGTCATGGTTCCGTCAGGGCGGGCCGTCAGCTTAACCAGGCCGAGATGGACGCGCTGCTCCGCCAGATGGAGGCGACGCCGCATTCCGGCCAATGCAACCACGGAAGGCCGACCTACGTGGAATTGAAGCTCGCCGATATCGAAAGGCTGTTCGGCCGAAGGTAGGCCAATAAACAGCCGTCATCCCGGGGCTTGGCCCCGGGATCCACGCCTTGGGGTTCGAAGGAAGGAAGGCGTGGGTGCCGGGACCAAGTCCCGGCATGACGATCGAGAGAAACTACCGATGATGAAATCTCCTCGCGCTCTCCCCCGCACCATCTGGGTCCTCGGCCTGACCTCGCTGCTGATGGATGCCTCCTCGGAGATGGTGCATGCCATCCTGCCGCTCTTCCTGGTGGCGGGGCTGGGTTCGACCCCGGCCATGGTCGGCCTGATCGACGGCATCGCCGAGGCGACGGCGAACGTCAGCAAGATCTTCTCCGGCGCGCTCTCCGACTACTGGCGCAACCGCAAGGGCCTCGCCGCCTTGGGTTACGGGATGAGCGCCGTCTCCAAGCTGCTGTTCCCGATCGCCGACAGCGCCTTCATGGTGCTGGTCGGCCGCTTCGCCGATCGTCTGGGCAAGGGCATCCGCGGCGCGCCGCGCGACGCGCTGATCGCCGACTGGATCGCGCCCGAGCAGCGGGGCTATGCCTACGGCATCCGCCAGATGCTGGACAATATCGGTGCGGTCGCCGGCCCGCTGCTCGCGGTGCTGCTGCTGCAAGCGCATCAGGGCCAGTTCACCGCCGTCCTCTGGTGGGCGCTGCTGCCCGCCGTCGCCTCGGCCTCGACGATCGCCCTCGGCGCCAAGGAGCCGCCGATCCCGCATCCGGCCGACAAGCCGCGCTTTCCGCTGCGCCTGAGCGAGTTGCAGAAGCTCGGTGCCGCCTTCTGGCTACTGATGGGGGCGCTGCTGCTCCTGCTGCTGCCGCGCTTCAGCGAGGCCTTCATGCTGCTCCGCGGCAACAATCTCGGCATGGCGGTCGCGTGGACGCCGATGGTGCTGGTCGTGATGAACGCGGTCTCGGTGCCGGTGACGCCGCTTGCCGGCATCTGGTCCGATCGCATCGGTCGGCCCAAGGTGATCCTCGCGGGTTTTGCCGTGTTGGCGCTCGCGCATGTGGCATTCGCCGTCGCCGACACGCCGGCTCTGGTCTTCCTCGGCGCGGCCCTGTGGGGGATCCATAGCGGTCTCACCCAGGGCGTGTTCTCGGCGCTGGTCGCCGATCACGCGCCCGCCGACTTGCGCGGCACCGCCTTCGGCGCCTTCAACCTCGCGGCCGGTATCGCCGTGCTGGCCGGGAGCGGGGGCATGGGCCTCGCCTGGGACGCCATCGGGCCGGCGGCCGCGTTCGGCATCGCCGCGGCCCTCACCATCGCTGGTATCGCGTTGCTGGCGCTCAGGCTGCACGCAGCGCAGTGAAGATTCTCGCTCTCGCCATCGTATCGGAGCGGGAAATCTGCTATAAGAATATTTGCGAGCGTCTGCGCACGGCCAGCTTTGACTGTGCTTTTACCAAACGATGCATCCGCCCGCGCCCTCGAAAACGAGAATTGGCGTTCCAAATCAGGAACTTAGCCTGCTTTTACCGGCCCGAAAATCGCCCCCGGTCATAAAAGCGTTCCGCTACGCGTGCCGCAGCAACAGGATGCGCGCTTTGCCGTAGTGCCGGTCGTCGAGCACTGCGAGCTCAGCGCCCGGTTCCAGCGCTTCCCAGCGGTCGACCTCGGCGACGATCAGCGCGTCCGGCGCGATCCAGCCGTTCGCCTTCAGCGCAATGAGCGTCGGCGGAATCAATCCTTTGCCATATGGCGGGTCGAGAAAGATCAGCGAGCAGGGCGCCCAGCCGGAGGGCGCACGCGGCGGTCGGAGCGCATCGGCGATGAAGAGCTGCGCCCGCGCCTGCTCGCGGCAGGCAGCAATGTTGCGCTTGATGCAGTCGCCGGCCTTGCGGTCGCTCTCGATGAAGCTCGCGCGCTCGGCGCCGCGCGACAGCGCCTCGAGCCCGAGCGCGCCGGAGCCGGCGAACACGTCGAGCACCTTGGCCGCGCGGATCGCGTCATGGGTATGGGCCAGGATGTTGAAGACTGCCTGCCGCGCGCGGTCGGAAGTCGGGCGCGTGTCCTCGCCTTCCGGTGCGGCGAGTTTGACGCCTCTATGGCTTCCGGCGTCGATCCGCATCGGCGTTCCGGCGCGGCTTCGGCCGCGGTTTCGCCGCGGGCTTCGGCTGCTCTTCGGGCTTCCTGCCGAAGCCGAGCTGTTCCTTGACCACCTTGCCGGGGACTTCCTCGACCTGGCCCTTCTCCAGATGGCCGAGCTGGAACGGCCCGTAGGAGAGCCGGATGAGGCGGCTCACCGCCCAGCCGAAATGGCCGCAGAGCTTGCGGATCTCGCGGTTCTTGCCCTCGGTCAGCGACATGGTGAGCCAGGCATTGTCGCCCTGCTGCCGGTCGAGGCTCGCATGCACCGAGCCGTAGCGGATGCCATCGACCGTGATGCCCTTGCGGAGCTGATCGAGATGCTCGACCTCGACCTGGCCGTTGACCCGCACCCGGTAGCGCCGGATCCACCCCGTCGCCGGCAGCTCCAGCTTGCGCGCCAGCTCGCCGTCATTGGTCAGCAGCAGCAGGCCCTCGGAGTTGAGGTCGAGCCGTCCCACCGAAACCACGCGCGGCAGGTCCTTGGGCAGGTTCTCGAACACGGTCGGCCGGCCCTGCGGGTCCTTGGCGGTCGTCAGCAGGCCGCGCGGCTTGTGATAGCGCCAGAGCCGCGTCTTCTCCTTGGCCTGCATCGCCTTGCCGTCGACGCTGACGATGTCGGTCGGCAGCACGTTCTTGGCCGGCGAGGTCAGCTTGACGCCGTTGACCTTCACCCGCCCGTCGAGGATCCATTGCTCGGCCTCGCGGCGCGAGCACAGGCCGGCGCGCGCCATCGCCTTGGCGATGCGTTCGCCGCCTCCCGGACGGCCAGGCTGGGCCTCGCTCACTTCGGAGACGCGGCGGCGACCAGCGCCTTGAAGAGGTTGCGGTCGCCCTCGGTGATGCGGAACTCGGGGTGCCACTGCACGCCGATGCAGAAGGGCAGGCGCGGGTCCTCGATGCCTTCGATCACGCCGTCCTTGGCGACGGCGTTGACGACGACGCCGGGACCGACGGATTTCACCGCCTGGTGATGGGCGCTGTTGACCTTGATCTCGGTCGCGCCGGCGATCTTGTGCAGCAGGGAGCCCGGCGTCACCGCGACCGCATGGCCGGGCTCGTGCCGGGGATTGGGCTGCTCGTGCAGCAGCGAATCGCCGACCTCGTCCTCGATATGCTGGATCAAGGTGCCGCCCAGGATCACGTTCAGGAGCTGCTCGCCGCCGCAGATGCCGAGGACCGGCTTCTTGCGCGCGATCATCGCCTTGGTGAGGGCGAGCTCGAAGCCGGTGCGGTTCGGCTTGGTGGTGACGGTCTTGTGCTTGGTCTCGGCGCCGAACATGGCCGGATCGACGTCGAAGGCGCCGCCGGTCACCACCAGCGCGTCCAGCCGGTCGGCATAGGCCTCGACCGCCTCCGGCGCATGGGGCAGGCCGACCGGCATGCCGCCGGCGCCCGCGATCGCCTCGGCGTAATTGGCTTTCAGCGCATAGCGCGCGGTCTTGGCGAGTCCCGAGCTCTCGTCGGAATCCAGGGTCAGGCCGATCAGCGGTTGGTTCATGGTGGCTCCTTGGGGCGGAAACCTAATCATATCAACGTCGGAGAACAAGGCGGCTTGACCGCCCGGGTCCGGCCGGTTGAACTGGGTCATGACCCACATCGTCACCGGCCCGCATCATATCGACTACATGGACATGGCCTTCCGCCAGGCCGAAGCGGCGCGCGACCGGGCGGAGGTGCCGATCGGCGCGGTGCTGGTGGACAGCGTCTCCGGCGAGGTGCTGGCCGCCGACCACAACCGGGTGGAGGAGCTGCACGACCCGACCGCGCATGCCGAGATGCTGGTGATCCGCGCCGTTGCCACCGGCCGCCGGGAGAAGCGGCTGCCCCAGGCCGACCTCTACGTGACGCTCGAGCCCTGCCCGATGTGCGCGACCGCGATCTCCTTCGCGCGCATCCGGCGCCTGCATTACGCCGCACGGGATCCCAAGGGCGGCGGCGTCGAGCACGGCCCGCGCATCTTCGCGCAGCCGACCTGCCACCATCGGCCGGAGGTGATCGGCGGGGTGGGCGAGGCGCGGAGCGCGGACCTGCTCCGTGCCTTCTTCAAGGCGCGGCGCTGATCGACGTCATTGCCGGGCCTGACGGGCCTGAGATCTGACGGCCTGAGATCTGATGGTCCGAGATCTAGAGTTCCGACCAGAACCGGCCGCGAAGCTGCTCCAGGCGGTCGAGGTGATGCGCGAGCAGCGGCCCGAGCGGCGAGGCGCCGATCGGCTGTTCGTGTACCCGCTGCAGGAACTCCGTGTCGGGATAGGAATTGCCCTCGATCAGCACCGGCCCGTCCGGCGTCAGCGCGACGTCCCAGCCGACCAGCAGCCGGTCGGCGAACACGCGATGCGCCGCCCGCGCCAGCGCATGGATCGCCGGCCAGAGCGGCACCTTGCGTCCGGCGACCGGCGCGCCGGTCATCGGGTGATGGTCGGTGCGGCCATCCGGGCCGAAGCGGCTGTCGCTGCACATCCGCCCGAGCCGGCCGGTGGCGAGATCGATCGGGGCGGCGAACTCCTCGCCGGTCGGCCAGTCCGGCTCCAGCTTGCCGATCGAGCGCAGCATGGCATGGGTCACGACCGGATGATCCGACGCATCGATGCAGGTGAAGACGCGGATCGTCACCAGCGATTCTCCGGCGAGATCGGCAAGGCCGGAATGATTCTGCAGCAGCGGCTGCACGATCTGCGCGGTCAGCCAGGAGGCGCGGGCGATCTGCAGCACCCGCGCCGCGAGATCGACGGGCGCGCCGGCCTCGGCGGTGAAAATGCGTGCGCCGACCGCGCCGCGGCCCTGCTCGGGCTTGACGAACAGGTCCTGCTGGAGCCGCGCACCGTCGGCCACGATCAGCTTGCCGCGGCGGGCATAGGCCAGGATCTCCGGCGTCGGCAGCCCGAAATCGGCGCAGGCCTCGGCGAAGTCGAGCTTGTGGCCGAGATTGATGCGGACGCCGTGGACCTTGGGCTGCAGCTTGTGCAGCGACTTCAAGAGACCTTCCTTGATCTCATGGCGCATCACATAGCCATCGATATCCGGCGCGCCGGCACGGCGATAGTGTTCATGGAAATAATAGCAGCGCGGATTGACCCATTCCCGGAAGGCGAGGCGGCATTGCGCGGCGACCTGCGCCGCGAGCGAAACACCGAAGCGCCGCCGCACCGCGAGGGCGTATTGCGGCGTGTACCAGAGGATCAAGGCGAATGCGAAAAGCGGCTTCAGGACGTACCAGTAGAAGCGCTCCAGCCGGGGCTGCGGCGCACGGCGCCACAGCCGCAGCGCGCGGAACAGCATGCGCCCCTGCAGCCCGACCTCGCGGGCACGGCTGCGCCGTGTCAGGATTCGATCAGGGTAGCTTGCGGCAGGCCGGGTGGAGCGCGGCGCCGGGAGCGCCGCCTCGCGCAACGTGGGTATGTAGGACATCGGGGCCGACGCGGCCTTTCCAGTCAGTCGGGCCGTGGCGGCCCGCACCGATTAGAGAGCAGCCGGCTGACCGCGCACTGACTGTCGACCGGCTGACAGAAGCCGCCTCAGATCGGCAGCTTGTCCCGGAGCCGGTAGTAGAAGATCGAGGGCGCCAGGAACCAGGGATTCCCCGAATAGAGCGGCCGTGTCGGGAACGGGATGTTGTCGAGCGGCGTCCTGCCCTCGGCGCGGCCCAGCACCTGCTGCCCGATCCGCATGCCGAAATAGGTGGCGAGCGAGATGCCGGAGCCGCAATAGCCCATGGCGTAATGCAGCCCGTCCTGCTTGCCGATATGCGGCAGCGTGTCGAAGGTGTAGGCGACGTAGCCCATCCAGCTATGCGTCACCTTCGCGGGCTTCAGCTGCGGGAAGATCCGCGTCATCCAGTCGTGGAGGCGCGGCGCGCTGACCCGCGGGTTGTTCTCCATGTAGGCGACGCGGCCGCCGAACAGGATGCGCGTCTGGTCCGGCGAGAGCCGGTAGTAGAAGACCAGCTTGCGCGTGTCGCTGAGCGCGCGGTCGCGCGGGATCAGCGCCAGCATCTTCTCCTTCGGCCAGGGCTCGGTGGCGATGATGTAGCTGCCGATCGGGATCACGCGCCGGCGCTGCCAGGGCGTCAGCGGCCGGGTATAGCCGTTGGTCGCGACGACCACGTCGCGCGCCGTGATCTTTCCCTTGGCCGTCGTCACGGTGAAGCCGCTGCCGTCGCGCGCGATGTTCGTGGCCGGGCAATGGTCGATCACCTGCACGCCGGCGGCCTTGGCGATGCGCATCAGCTCCAGGTGATACTTGCCCGGATGCAGCGAGGCATGCTGCGGATAGACGATGCCGCCGTGGTAATAGTCGCTGCCGATCTCGCGCCGCTGCTCGGCGGCGGGCACGACCTCCATCGGCACCTCGAGCCCCTTGGGCTGCGACTTCGACAAGGCGACCAGCGCTTCGTATTGCCTCGGGTTGTGCGCGGCGTGGAAGCGGCCGACCCGGCGCCAGTCGCAGTCGAGCTTCTCGCTCTCGATCAGGTCGGCGACGCAGTCGAGGGCGTTCATGCCCTCCTTGCGGATGCCGAAGCCGATCTCCTGGTTGTAGCGGCCGGAGAGGGTGGCGAGATCCGGCTTGATGCTGGTCGAGACCTGGCCGCCGTTGCGGCTGGAGCAGCCGAAGCCGGCATCCTGGGCGTCGATGACCAGGGTCGAGCGGCCGCCCCTGGCGGTCTCGCGCGCGGCCATGAGGCCGGTATAGCCCGAGCCGATCACCAGCACGTCGACCCTGGCGGGCGGCGTTTCGGTCGAGGGCGCGGGGCGTGGGGCGTCGTCCCACCAATAGGAACGGTCGCGGTAATC
Source organism: Dongiaceae bacterium (assembly GCA_035548715.1). Taxonomy (GTDB): domain Bacteria; phylum Pseudomonadota; class Alphaproteobacteria; order Dongiales; family Dongiaceae; genus Dongia. The sequence goes on along the minus strand of DASZSL010000109.1, from coordinate 224,852 downwards.
GGCGGCGAAGATGTCGGTCATGATGCTGCTTGAGGGTTGGGGATCAGTAGAGCGGCGGGGAGGTGACCCAGACGACGCGCGTCATCACGCTGCCGGGGTTGTGGAAGCGATGGACCTTGGTGCTGGGGAAGCGGAAGCTGTCGCCGGTGCCGAGCGTCCGGCGCTCGCCGTCGATCCAGAGGTCGAGCAGGCCCTCGATCACGATGCCGCATTCCTCGCCGGCATGGCTGTAGCCGGCCTCGCCGGAGCCGGCATCGGGCTCGATCTCCACCAGCAGCATCTGCAGCGCGCCGGGCGCGCGCGGCGAGGCCAGGCGCTTCACCACGCCGGCGCGGTTGAACATGATGGTCTGGCGCGTCGCCGCCCGGGTGATGAAGGGATCGAACGGGTGGTCGTGGCCGGCGGAATCGTCCAGCAGGCCGCCGGGGCCGATCCCCAGGATCTTCGAGAGCACGACGAAGGTCCGGACCGAGGGCGCGGCGAGGCCGCGCTCGATCTGGCTCAGATGCCCGACCGAGACCTCGGCGACCTTGGCGACCTCGCTCAGGGAAAGGTTCTTCGCCAGCCGGTGGTCGCGCAGCTTCCGCCCGATGCGGATCTCCAGGTCCTCGAGCCCGAGCTCGAAACCGGCGATCTCCGCTTCGGCATCCTGCACGCTTTCGCTGTCTTCACTCATGATCCTGGCCTGTTGGAGAAACCATCGCGGGGCTCCCCTCCCGACCCTCCCCGAAGACGGGGAGGGCTAAGAACGGCATCCGAAGACGGAGTACCGCCCGTCTTCGGACTCTCTCGGCTTGGCCTCCCCCGTCTTCGGGGGAGGCTGGTGGGGGAGCCCCACACTCGATGCATCCGGTGTCGATCGACAGCTTAGCCGCCGGCCTTCACCTCCTCAAACATCTTGGTGACCTTCTCGTTGTTCCCGATCGGCTTGGTGAAGACGGTCGTCTTCAGCATCGTGTCGGGATCGGCCGGGAGGTTCAGCTCCTTGAGCTTGGCGTCGCCGACCGCCTTCATCGCATCGGCGTTCGACGTGCCGTAGCTGTACATGGTCACCAGCGCCTCGCCGGACTCCGGCTCCAGCCGGCTGTTGATGAAGTCATAGGCGAGGTCCTTGTGCGGCGTGTCCTTGATCATGACGAAGCCGCAGACCCAGGTGAGCATGCCTTCCTTGGGGTTCATGAACTCGACCGGCACGCCCTGGGTCTTCAGGTTGTGCGCCGAGGCGTTCCAGGTCATGGCCGCCACGAGCTCGCCCGAGGCCAGGGCCTGTTCCACCGAGGTGAGGTCGGTGGTGTACATCTTCACCAGCGGCCGCTGCTCCATCAGCACCGCCTTGGTCTTGGCGATCGCGGCGTCGTCCATGTTGAAGGGATCGACCCCGGCCAGCATGGCGCCCACGATCGGCGTGTCGTGCACGGCGTCGATCATCGCGATCTTGCCGGCATACTGCTTGTCCCAGAGCAGCTTCCAGGAGTTCTCCGGATTGGTGATCTTGTCGGTGCGGTAGGTGATCGAGGTGTTGCCCCAGTCCCACGGCACCATCCAGGTCTTGTCGCCGTCGACCAGGCCGGGGAGGTTGCGCAGGGTCGGGAAGATCTTGTCCCAGTTCTTGATCTTCGCGATCTCCATCGGCTCGATCAGCCCCGCGTCCTTCCAGCGCACCACCTTGTCGTAGCAGGGATGGGCGAGGTCCGGCTTGAACCCGGCCTTGACCTTGGTGAAGGCCTCGTCGTCGTCGCCGAACTTCGAGACGTCGAGCGAATTGGGATGTGCGGCCTCGAAGGACTTGTGGAAGTCGGGCAGCTCGTAGCCGTCCCAGGTGAAGTAGGAGAGCTTGTCCTGCGCGGCTGCCGGCGTCAGCGCCGCCGCCCCCGTCATCGCCAGCGCCGCCACCGCGCCGGCCAGCACGCCTCTCAGCTTAGACATAAGAACCTCCTTTGTGGTTTCGTTTCCTTGCGCGGGATGTTCAGCGCCGGTCCCGCATTTGCCGGCGGCATTCAGACCAGGTTCATTGCGGCACCGCCCGCTTCATCCGCAGGATCTCGCCCAGCATCACCAGGATCAGCGAGCCCACCAGCACGCAGGAGCCCAGCGCCAGGATCTCCGGCAGCTTCTGCGGGAAGCGCAGCTGGCCCCAGATGTAGAGCGGCAGCGTCGAGCGCGTGCCTGAGAGGAAGAAGGCGATGACGAACTCGTCGAACGAGGTGAGAAAGCAGAGGATGAAGGCGCTGGCGATCGCCGAGGCCGAAAGCGGCAGGGTGATCTGCAGGAAGGTGCCGACCTCCCGGGCGCCGAGATCGAGCGCCGCTTCCTCCAGCGTGCGGTCGAGATCGACGAAGCGGCTGATCATGATCGAGACCGAGAGCGGGGTGCAGAACACCACATGGCCGATGGTGATCGCGATCAGCGAATTGCCGACGCCGATCACCCGCAGCAGCACCAGCAGCGCGATGCCGAGGATGATCGAGGGGATGAGCAGCGGCATGATGCTCAGGCCCGTGATCGCCTTGCCGCCCTTGAGCTTGTAGCGCACCAGCGCGAAGCCGCCGAGCACGCCGATCACGGTCGCCGCGGTCGCGGCGACGAAGCCGACCCGGAAGCTGTTGCCGGCGGCGGCCAGCAGGGAATCGTTGGCCGCGAGCGCGCGGTACCAGTCGAAGGTGAAGGAATCGAGCGGAAACTTGATATGGATGCCGGAGTTGAAGCTGAACAGCATGATGCAGGCCGAGGGCAGGTAGAGCAGCACCGCGAAGAACAGGGTGTAGCCCCAGAGCCATTCCCGGCCGAGCCTGCGGAGGAGGGCGCCGTTCATGCCGCCGCCGCCTCCGCCCGCTTCTTCAGTTGATGGTGCAGGCCGTAGATCGCCGCCAGGGGCAGCGCGACGGCCAGGATCGTCGCGACCGACATGGCCGATCCCGCCGGCCAGTCATTGGCCTTGCCGAAGGCGGATTGGATGAGATTGGCGACCATGGCGCCGTCCGGCCCGCCGATCAGGGTCGGCGTGATGTAGTCGCCGACCGTCGGCACGAAGATCAGCAGCGCCGCGGAGATCACGCCCGGCATCGAGAGCGGCAGCACGATCCGCAGGAAGTTGATATGCGGCCGGGCGCCGAGATCCGACGCGGCCTCGATCAGCGAGCGGTCGATCCGGTCCAGCGCCACGTAGATCGGCAGGATGGCGAAGGCGAGATAGGCATGGGCCAGCGCCACCACCACCGTGCCCGGCCGGTACACCAGGGTCTGCAGCGGCTCGGCGATGATGTGGCTGTCGACCAGCAGCGCGTTGAGGATGCCGTTATAGCCGAGGATGATCTTCCAGCCGAAGATCCGGAGCAGGTAGGAGGTGAAGAACGGTGCCGAGACGACGATCAGCAGCGCGTTCTTCATCCGCCCCGCCTTGAAGGAGATGAAATAGGCGGCGGGATAGGCGAGGAGCAGCGTGACCGCGGTCACCGCCAGCGCGATCACGATCGAGCGCCAGAGCAGGCGCCAGAACAGCGGCCGCCCCAGATTCTCGACATAGGCGTCGGTGGTGAGGCTGGTGAAGAGCTTCACCACATCGACCGTCTGGAAGGAGAGCGCCAGGATCAGGGCGAGGCTGATCAGCACGGTCAGGATCGTGGTGACGCAGAGCGGCGCCACCAGCGCATAGCGTTTCCAGAGCGTACCTTGGCCGCTGGTCATCAGGCTGGCGTTCCAATCGCGGTCGGCGCAGGGTCTGCGGCCCGGTCTTCGCGCCGGGTCGTTCGTTGATAACGATTCTTATCCATCGCCAGGGTGAAAAATCAACAGCTTTTATTCTGTCGTGAAATGGCGGGAGACAGAGCGATGTCGAACCATTCGGGCTTCCGCATCCGGCCCTATGGCGGGCGCGACCTGCCGGCGGCCCGTGCCATGCTCGACGGGCTCCAGGAATACGAATGCACCATCGAGGCGAATCGGGCGCATTGGGCCGATGGCGGCCGGGCCTATGCCGAGTGGATGCTGGAGGAGGCGGCGCAAAATTCCGGCGCGGTCCTGGTGGCGGAATCCGATGCCGGCGCGGCGATCGGCCTGCTGACCTGCTGGCGCGCGGAGGATGCGACGGACATCACCGTCGTACCGGCGGCGCGGGTGCATCTCTACATCTCCGAGCTCTTCGTCGTCGAAGCCTGGCGCGGCAAAGGAGTCGCGGCGGCGCTGCTCGCCGCGGCGGACGATCATGCGCGCGGCCTCGGCATCGCCCAGGTCACGATCGGCAGCCTCGCGAGCAATGCAATGGCGCGGCGCGCCTACGCCAAGGCCGGCTTCGAGGAATATGAAATCCTGCTGCGAAAGCGGGTATAATCGCCGCATGCAGCGGTTCAAGTTCCTGACAGACCGGGTGCACGGCCTGCTCGATTACGGCATCGTGCTGATCTTCCTGCTGGCGCCCGGCCTGCTCGGCATCGGCGGCACGGCGGCGGTGCAGTGCTATGTGACGGCGGGCGTCCAGCTCTTGATGACGCTCTTCACCGACATGCCGCTGGGCGTGGTGAAGCTGATGCCGCTGAAGATCCACGGCACCATCGAGCTGATCGTCGGCCTCGCCTTGATCGCCATGGCCTGGGTCGTTCCGGAACTGGCGAGCGGCCAGCTCTTCTTCACCCTGATGGGCGCCGTCATCTTCGTGGTCTGGGTCTCGTCGAATTACGGCGACCCGGCGATCCAGGACGCTTAGGCCTTGGTCCGCCCGACCGCCCGCCAGCCGATGTCGCGGCGGCAGAAGCCGCCCGGCCAGTCGATCGCATCGACGGCGCGATAGGCGCGGTCGCGCGCCTGCTCGACCGATTTCCCCAAGGCCGCGATGCCGAGCACGCGCCCGCCGCTGGCCGTGACGTCCCCGGCGGCGTTGCGCCTGGTGCCGGCATGGAACACGGTGACGCCGTCCACCTTCGCCGCGGCGTCGAGCTGGCGGATGACGGTGCCGGTCTCCGGCCTGTCGGGATAGCCCTTGGCCGCCATCACCACGACCAGCGCGGTGTCGTCCGACCAGCGGAGATCGAAGCTCTGCAGCGTGCCGTCCCGCGCCGCCATCAGCGCCGGCAGCAGGTCGGACTTCATCCTGAGCATGATCGCCTGGCATTCCGGATCGCCGAAGCGGACGTTGAACTCGATCAGCTTCGGCCCGTCTTTCGTCACCATCACGCCGGCGAACAGCACGCCCTTGAACGGCCGGCCCTCGGCCGCCATGCCGGCGACGGTCGGGCGGACGATCCGCTCCATGATCGCCAGCTCGACCTCGCTGGTCGCGACCGGGGCGGGGGAGTAGGCGCCCATGCCGCCGGTGTTGGGCCCGGTGTCGCCGTCGCCGACCCTCTTGTGGTCCTGCGCCGAGACCAGGGGCAGGGCATGGACGCCATCGACCAGCGCGAAGAAGCTCAGCTCCTCGCCCTCGAGATATTCCTCGACCACGATCTCGGCCGAGGCCTTGCCGAACTTGGCGTCTTTCAGCATCGCGTCGATCTCCGCCTCGGCCTCGGCGAGGCTGTCGCAGATCACCACGCCTTTGCCCGCCGCGAGGCCGTCCGCCTTGATGACGATCGGCGGGGCGAACTGCCGGGCGAAGGCCTTCGCCTTCTCGGCATCGGCGAAGCGGGCATAGCGCGCGGTCGGGATGCCGTATTTCGCGGCGACGTCCTTCATGAAGCCCTTGGAGCCCTCGAGTGCCGCAGCTTGCGCGCTGGGGCCGAAGGTCGCGATGCCGGCGGCCTCCAGCCGGTCGGCGAGGCCTTTCACCAGCGGCGCTTCGGGCCCGACCACCACGAAATCGATCTTCTCGCGGCGGGCGAAGGCGACCAGGGCATCCACGTCCTCGGCGCCGATCATCACGCATTCCGCCTCATCGGCGATCCCGGCATTGCCCGGGGCGCAAAAGAGCTTGTCGCAGAGCGGCGAGGCGGCGAGCTTCCAGCAGAGCGCATGTTCCCGTCCGCCCGAACCCACGACCAGAATGCGCATGCCTGGAACTCCCGACCCCCGAAAGAATGGCGGGCGAGGGATACCACAGATTCCGGGGCCGTGACAGAATGGGGCCATGACGGAATCGGAAGGCATGGCGGCGGCTCCGGCCGCCCGCGACAATCTCGGCGAGCTCAGCGTCAGCGAGCTCGCAACGGCCATCAAGCGCACCCTGGAGGGCCGGTTCGACCGCGTGCGGGTCCGCGGCGAGATCTCCGGCTTCAAGCGCGCGGGCTCGGGCCATCTCTACATGATGCTGAAGGACGATCAGGCCGCGATCAAAGCCGTCTGCTGGCGGTCGACCGCGCTTCGACTCGGGCTCGCGGTCGAGGACGGGATGGAGGTGATCGCCACCGGCCGCATCACGTCCTATGCCGAGCGCTCCGAATACCAGCTCGTGATCGACCGGATCGAGCTCGCCGGCGTCGGCGCACTGCTGAAGATGATCGAGGAGCGCCGCAAGAAGCTCGCCGCCGAGGGCCTGTTCGAGGCGACGCGCAAGCGGCCGCTGCCGGTGCTGCCGGAAGTGATCGGCGTCGTCACCTCGCCGAGCGGCGCCGTCATCCGCGACATCCTCCATCGTCTGGCCGACCGCTTTCCCCGCCGGGTCCTGGTCTGGCCGGTGGTGGTGCAGGGCGAGGATGCGGCCCGGCAGGTGGCGGCGGCGATCCGCGGATTCAACGCGCTGCAGCCGGGTGGCGCGGTGCCGAGGCCCGATCTCATCATCGTCGCGCGCGGCGGCGGCAGCATCGAGGACCTGATGCCGTTCAACGAGGAGGCGGTGGTGCGCGCCGCGGCGGAGAGCCGGATCCCGCTGATCTCCGCGGTCGGGCACGAGACCGACACGACCCTCATCGATTTCGCCGCCGACCGCCGCGCGCCCACGCCGACCGCCGCGGCCGAGATGGCGGTGCCGGTCAGGAACGAGCTCTTCAACGAGATGCACCATTGCGCCCAGCGCCTGTTCGGCGCCTTCGCCAGGCGGATGAACGAATGGCGCCTGACCGTCGAGGGCCTGGGCCGCGGCCTGCCCGATCCCCAGCGCCTGCTGCAGGAGCGAAGCCAGCAACTGGATCAATGGGTGGAACGCTGGAGCAATGCCCGGCAGCCGCTGTTCCACCGCCGCCGCGATCTCGTGGCCAACCTGGCCGCGCGGCTCAAGACCCCGGGCGAGCAGATCGCCGCGGCCCGGGCCGCCTTGCAGCTCGAATCGAGCCATCTCCGGAGCGCCCTGCGCCATGCGCTGGAGCGCCAGGACCGCCTGCTGGAGCGCGCCGCGGCCGGCCTCAACCGGCGCGGCCTCGATCAGCTTCTCGAGCGCAAGGGCCATGCCCTGGAGGCATTGGGCCGCCTGCTGGACAGCTACTCTTATGACCAGGTCCTCAAACGCGGCTTCGCCCTGGTCCGGAACGTCGCCGGCCAGCCGGTGTTAGCTGCTGGGGGAATCGGCCCAGGACAACGACTTCGCCTCCAATTCCACGACGGGGAGGTCTTGGTCGCCGCCGAGGGCCGAGCCCCGGCGCCGCGCCGGCCGGCACCCGGCAAGGACGATCAGGGCTCGCTGCTCTAGGTCTGGCGGAGCTGCCGGCGTACGGAAGGGGGCGGAACCCTTCCCCAAAATACCTGTTAAGAATCGGGGGCGGAGTCAATCATCGGAGTCACGTACTTGTCTGAACCGGCGGCATCGGCCAATGAGGGGCCGCGGATTCTGATCGTCGAGGACGACTTCTTCGTGGCGCTCGACCTCGAAGCCGGGCTGACCGACGCTGGCATGAAGGTCGTCGGCCCGGCGCGGACCGCCGAAGAGGCCGTTGCCCTGGCCAGGGCCGAGCGGCCGCGCCTTGCCGTTATGGACATCCGTCTGGCCAGCGCCCGGGACGGGATCGATGCGGCGCTCGACCTCTATCGCGATCTCGGCATCCGCTCGATCTTCGCCAGTGCCCATGCCGATCCGACCTTCCGCAGGCGCGCCGAGCCCGCCTTGCCGCTCGGCTGGCTGCAGAAGCCCTATACGGTCGATGCGGTGGTGAGCACCGTGCGCCAGGCGATCGAGACGCTCGACGGCATTCACTGATCGCGACCGGCCTTCGCTTGACGGGAGTCGGGCCTGGCCCATACTGCATCCGGAAGCGCAGGGGGCGTAGGCGAGATGAGCGAGGTCACCGATCTCAAGGACTGGGTCTGGAATCCGCCGACCGGGCGCGGTGCGGCGGCGTTCGTGCTGTGCTTCTCGCTGGACGAGTTCTCGCGCAACCGCGAGGGGCTGGAGTTCCTGAAGGCCTTCGCCGACCGGGCCGAGGAGTTCGCCAAGGGCCGCGGCTGCGACTTCATCCGCATCTCGATCAGCAACTCGGTGCTGTCGATCTCTGACCAGGAGATGATCGTCGCCGGCGTGGTCTCGGAGATCAAGCTGATCCTGCTGAGGATGATCGGCCGCATGCTGCCGGACTATTTCGGCGCGGTCGATGTGAACCGGCTGGCGCAGCTCTTCGACCTGCGGCGCGATCGCGACCGCGCGCTGCAGGCGATCGAGCGGATGGAGAAGAGCGCCGCCGACGTCAACAGCCTCAGCAGCATGATGGACCTGCTGATGATGGAGCACATCACCAAGGTCGAGCACAGCCACCGGCAATTGGGCGACGCGCGCTTCGCCGACCTCTTCGTGCGCAGCCAGCAGATCGTGCTCAACGATCCCAATCGCGGCATCCAGCCGGTGATGACCGAGTTCTTCATCAGCATGTCGGCGATCCGCCAGCACCTGCTGGTCGGGGTCGACATGCGGCACAACAAGAACGTCTTCAACCAGCTCACGGTGACGCTCGACCGCATCCTGCTGAAATGCATCGACCGGGTGCGCCGGCCCGAGCAGCGCTGCTCGCTCAACATCAACATCGAGAGCGTGTTCGCCAGCGAGTTCGAGGCGTTCGAGAAGCGGTCCTTGAACTCGCTGCGGCCGTTCAACTTCGAGTTCCGCGCCAGCGACGTGATGGCGAACTTCACCGAGTTCATCGCCGCCCGCGACCTTATCCAGTCGCGCGGCGGCACGGTGGCGCTCGACGGGCTCTCGCCGCAGATGATCGGCATCATCGACGTGAGCCAGCTCCAGGCCAACATGGCCAAGGTGTTCTGGCAGGCCGGCCTCGGCCCCGAGCTGATGCGCCGCCAGGCACAGTTCGACCGGCTGCGGAAAGCCGGCGTGGTGCTGGCCCTGGCGCGCGTGGACGACCCCGAAGGCTTTGCGACGGGCCGAGATCTCCGCTTCGGGCTGCTGCAGGGATTCGAGATCGACCGCCAGCTCGCCACGCCGGCGCCAGTCCCGATCAACGAGCCGTTCAATCCGTTCCCGACTTAGCCTATGCCCGATATTCGGATCGAAAGCCTGCTCGACGGAGCGCGGCGGGCCAGCGGCGCTGTCGCGGTCATCGACGTGTTCCGCGCCTTCACCACCGCTGCCGTGGCATTCGGCGAAGGTGCCGAGCGCATCGTCATGGTCGGCGAGGTCGAGGACGCGTTGGCGCTGCGCCGTCGCGGCATCGCCCAGCTCTGCATCGGCGAGGTCGGCGGCAAGGCGCCGCCAGGCTTCGATCTCGGCAACTCGCCCCATGAGCTGTTGCGCGCAGTCGAGGAGGGGCTCGACATCCGCGGACGCACCCTGGTCCAGCGCACCGGCGCCGGCACGCAGGGAATCGCGGCGGCGCGAGGGAGCGCTGCGCGGCTCTATGCCGCCGCGCTCGTGACCGCCCGGGCGACGGCGCGCGCCCTTCTCGCCTGCGGCGAGGAACGGATCACGCTGGTCGCGATGGGCAACACGGCGGTGGTGCGGACGGACGAGGACGAGCTCTGCGCCCTGCATATCCGGAACCTGCTGGAGGGCCGGGCGGGGGATGCCGATGCGGTGCGCCGCATCATCATGGTCAGCAAGGAGGCGGCCTGGTTCGGCGACCCTATGCGCCCGCACATGCCGCGCGGCGATCTCGATATCGCGCTCGACATCGACCGCTTCGACTTCGCGGTCGCCGTCGCCGAGGAGGACGGGTGGGCGGTCGCGCGCAGGGCGACCTGAGTGCGAATGCCGCTCGACAGCGCCGCAAAGGCGGGCCATGGTTCCGGCATGCCAAGCTGGGACGCCTCCAAGGGCAGCATCGAGGCACTCCACCGATATTGGGACAGCCGCGCCGGCGGACTGGCGCCGCAGCGCAGCGACATCGATCCGGCCGACATCAAGCCGCTGCTGCCCTTTCTCTACATCGTCAGGTACGAGCGCGATCCCTTCCGCGTGCGCTACATCCTGACCGGGACTGAGGCCGACCGCTGGAACGGCTTCAACCTGACCGGCCGCTGCGTGGACGAGTTCCTGGGCACCGATATCAACAGCGCCAACCGCATCCTGCTCGACGCCTATACCAGGGCCTTCGACACCGCAGCCCCGGTCTTCGGCACCTATAGCTGGCCGACCCGCGCCGGCTATACGCTCGAGGTCCGGTTCGGCATGTTCCCCTTGCGCGTCGGCGAGCTGATCCGGCAATGCCTCGCCATCGAGGACTATTCAGGCTTCTCGCGTTCGATGGCCGATGACGGCGTCCCCTTCGAGGACGTGGCGCCGAAACCGTCGGACACCAGCCGGACCTAGGCTCTAATACAGCGCCGCATTCTCCGTCATAACCCCATCGAGGCCGCGGTTCTCGGTGAACCGCCGGAGATGCTCGGGCCACCCGACTCCGGCCTTCAGCTTCGGATCCGGCACGGCGGCGCCAACGACCTGCGCGATCGGGATGACGCCGGCCCAGCAGTCGATGGCGTAGTCGGGCTCGTCGTCCTTGGGCGGGCCGACCCGGACCTTGGCCGAGGCTTCCTCGATCTCCATGTAGAGCACGCTGGTGCCTTTCACCTCCTGCGGGTCGTTCGGGCGCAGGGTCGGGTTGCGGCCGGGCATGACGCGATCGATGAAACGCTCGAGATGGCGATTCTTCTCGGCCGGGTCATCGACCATATGGGCGGTGCCAAAGGCCATCACCGAGCGGTAGTTGATCGAGTGGTGGAAGCCCGAGCGCGCCAGCACCAGCCCGTCGAGATGGGTGACGGTGACGCAGACCGGGATCCCCTTGGCCTGGCTGCGCAGCATGCGGCTCGCCGCCGAGCCGTGCCAGTAGAGGCGGTCGCCGTCGCGCCAATAGGCGGTCGGCGTCACGAAGGGCTGGCCGTCGACGACATAGCCGATATGGGCGATGAGGCCGGCATCGAGGATGGCGTAGACGCTCTTGCGGTCGTAACGGCCGCGCTCGTGCAGGCGCTTGACCTTGGACCGGTCGGTCGGCGTGAAGGCGTTCATGGCGGTTCTCCTTGCCGGCGGATTCCTAGTCGTTGAGTGGATCCTTGAAAAGCGCCACTATGCGCTTGCCAATAGAACCACTTTGGAGGGGCCCATGCCGCGCCGCGTCGGCAAGGGGAGTCTGCTGAGCCTTGCGGTCCGGCCCGATGCCGACGCGCCGCTGAGCCAGCAGGTCTACGCCGCGTTCCGCCAGGCGATCCTGGAGGGCCGGCTGGGGGCCGGCGACCGGCTGCCGGCGAGCCGGGTGATGGCCGCCGACCTCGGCGTCTCGCGCAACACGGCGCTCGCCGCCGTCGAGCAACTCGTCAGCGAGGGCTATCTCGAGACCCGGCGCGGCTCCGGCTGCTACGTGGCGCAGAATCTCCCCGATGCGCGGCCGGCGCCGGTCGCGGCCGGGCGCGCGGCGCAGCCCGCGCCGGTGCGCTTGTCGCGGCGCGGACAGGGGCTGGTGGCGACGCCACCTTCGGTGTCGCCACCGACGGAATCCGAGCGGCCGGCGCGCTGGTTCCCGTGCTTCCTGCCGGGCCTGCCGGATTGCAGCGATTTTCCGTTCGTGCTCTGGACGCGGCTGCTCGCGCGGGCCTGGCGGCAGCCGCGCCCGGAGCTGGTGCTGGGCGGCGATCCCGCGGGCCACCGCGACCTGCGTCGGGCGGTCGCCGATTACCTGCGCCAGGCGCGTGGCGTGATGTGCGAGCCGGACCAGGTGCTGATCCTTTCCGGCATCAGGCAGGCGGTCGATCTCACCTGCCGACTGCTGCTCGATCCCGGCGATGCGGTCTGGCTGGAGAATCCCTGCTATCCGGGCTTGCGCGCGGCGATCGCGGCGGCGGCCGTGAAGCTTGTCCACGTGCCGGTCGATGACGACGGCCTGGCGGTCGATCGGGCGCTGGCGCTGGCGCCGAAGGCGCGGCTGGCCTGCGTGGCGCCGTCGCATCAATTCCCGCTGGGCGCCGTGCTGTCGCTGCAGCGGCGGCTGCAGCTGCTCGCCTGGGCGCGGGAGGCGGGCGCGTGGATCCTGGAGGACGACTATGACAGCGAGTTCCGCTACGAGGGCCGCCCGCTGGCGACGCTGCAGAGCCTCGACGCGGATCGCGTGATCTATGTCGGCTCGCTCTCCAAGGTGATGTTCCCCTCGCTGCGGATCGCCTATCTGGTGGCGCCGCGGGCGCTGGTGCCGGCCTTTCGCAGCGCGCGGGCGGCGATCGACGAGCATCCGCCGATGACGCCGCAGCCGGCGCTGGCGGCCTTCTTTGCCGAGGGCCATCTCGCGGCCCACGTTCGCCGCCAGCGCAAGCGCTACGCCGAGCGGCAGGGCCGGCTGCTGATGCTGGCGGCAAGGCACCTGGCCGGCAAGCTTGAGGTCGCGGCGGATCCTGCGGGACTGCATCTTCGCGCGGTTCCGGTCGGCGCGGCGGCGCGGCTGGCCGACACGGAATTGTCGCGGCGCCTGGGCACGGCGGGTATCGTCGCGCCGGCGCTCAGCAACTACTATATGGGCCGGAAGCGGCGGAGCGGCCTGCTGCTCGGCTATGCTGCGGTGCCCGAAGCGATCATGGAGCCGGCGGTCAGACGCATGGCGGAGGTGTTGCCCGGATGAAGAGGATCGCACTGTTCATTCTGCTGATGACGCTGGGCGCCGGCGCGTGCGCCCACCCGTCCACCGAACCGGCAGCCGATCCCCCCGCCGCGTCGAATGCGCCGCCGCAACGCATACAATGGCGCGCGATGGCGGTCGCGGGCGACGATTCGGCGCCGGTCTTCGACAACGCGGTGGAGGAGATCGCGGAGATCCTGGCCTCGCGGGGCGTCGGGCCGATCAGCCGTTTCACCTCCGACCCGATGGTGGCGCGCGCCGACCTGCCGATCGCGACGGCGCAGTCGATGTCGGATGCCCTTGCGGCGGCGCAGCCGAAGCCCGGCCAGGGATGCCTGGTGTTCATCACGTCCCATGGCAGCCGCCGGGGCGTGCTGATGCGCGACGACCTCGACAGCCGCCAGGTGCTCGATCCCTCGGCCCTGGGGCGCATCCTCGACCGGGGCTGCGGCCGCGCGCCGACGGTGGCGATCGTCTCTGCCTGCTTCAGCGGGATCTTCCTCGGCAGCATGACCGAGGCGCCGAACCGCATCATCCTGACCGCCGCCCGCGACGACCGCGCGTCCTTCGGCTGCGGGTACGAGGAGCAGTTCACCTATTTCGACGGCTGCATGTTCAAGGCCTGGCCGGATGCGCAGACCTGGCGGGCGCTGTTCAAGGCGACAGCGTCATGCGTGCGGGAGAAGGAGAATCTGCTCGGCTTCCGCCATTCGGAGCCCCAGGCCTATTTCGGCGCGGCGGTCGGCGACCTGGGCCTGCCGTGATTGCCGGCGTGCTCAGTGGCCGCGGGCCTTGCGGGTCCTCGCGGCCTTCCGGGCGGCGGCCTTGCGCGCCGCCTTCGGGCGCTTCGCCGCGGCCTGGCCGCCGAGCCTCCCGCCCTTGCGGGCGGGCGCCTTGTTCGTCTTCCTGCCGCGACCGGAGCCGGATCGCCGGCCGCCCCGGTCCATCGCGTTGACGGTGGCCCAGGCGCGGCGCTCGGCCTCCTCATGGCCGGTGCCGCGCTTCTCGTAGCCTTCTTCGATATGCTCGGCCTTGCGCTTCTGCTTGTCGGTGTATTTCGACTTGTCGCCGCGTGCCATGCGACTGCTCCGTATTGCTGGGCGGAGAATTGGTCGGGCCAAGGACAGGGTCGCATTCGGTCCGTAGAACTCTTCCCCTGCCAGACCCGTGATCAGCCCAACCGCGGATGCGTTCGGCGGTTCCTTCCGTCGCTTCACAATTCGGCGCGCCAAGGCCTGGCCTTGGCATCTTGGCTCAACTGCACTTCGAATAGCCGCAGCTCGTGCAGAGGTCGCAGCCTTCCTGGCGGATGAGCGACGGCGAGCCGCATTTCGGGCAGTGCGGCAGCTTCCTGCCGCCGGCATCGCCGTTGCCGAGGCCGTCGGCGAGGTTGGCCACCTTGCGCGCGGCCATCAGCTCGATCTCGGCGCGGTCCTTGGCGGGATCGGGCAGGAAGCCGATCTGGATCATGTGGCGCTCGATCACGTTGCCGATCGCCGCCAGCAGCGAAGGCACGTAGCGGCCGTCCATCCAGGAGCCGCCGCGCGGGTCGAACACCGCCTTCAGCTCCTCGGCGACGAAGGAGACATCGCCGCCGCGGCGGAAGACGGCGCTGATCATGCGAGTCAGGCCCACGGTCCAGGCGTAATGCTCCATGTTCTTCGAGTTGATGAAGATCTCGAAGGGCCGGCGGCGGCCGTCCTGGATGATGTCGTTGATCGTCACGTAGATCGCGTGGTCGCTCTCCGGCCAGCGGATCTTGTAGGTCGAGCCCGGCAGCGCCTCCGGCCGGTCCAGCGGCTGGGTCATGTAGACCACGCCGCCCGCCTCGAACACGTCGGCCGGCTTGTGCTCGACCTTGCGCGGCAGCGGCAACTCGGGCTGCAGGATCTCCGCCTTGGGCTGGGTCTCCAGCACGGCGCCGGTGATCTCGTTCGGGCGGTAAGTGGTGCAGCCCTTGCAGCCGCTCTCATAGGCGAGGATGTAGACGTCCTTGAAATCCTCGAACGGCAGGTCGACCGGCACGTTGATGGTCTTGGAGATGGCGCTGTCCACGTATTTCTGCACCGCCGCCTGCATCACCACGTGGTCGCGCGGCGTCAACGTCTGGGCATCGACGAAGGCGTCGGGCAGCGGCGCGTCCTCGCCCTTGAGGCGCCGGAACAGGCGATAGGCGTGGTCGGAGACCTCCTCCGCCTGGCGCGTGCCGTCGGGCATCAGGACGTTGCGCGTGTACTTGAAGCTGAAGACCGGCTCCAGCCCCGAGGAGACGTTGTCGGCAAAGAGCGAGATCGTGCCGGTCGGCGCGATCGAGGTCAGCAGGCCGTTGCGGATGCCGTGCTTCGCGATCGCGTCGCGAACGTCCTGATCGAGGCCGCGGATGTTCTCGCCGGCCAGGTACTGCTCGCGGTCGTAGAGCGGGAAGGAACCCTTCCCGGCGGCGAGCGCGGCGGAGGCGAGATAGGCCGCACGCTCGATCGCCTTCAGCCAGCCCTCGGTGAGCTTCACCGCCTGCGCGCTGCCGTAGCGCGCGCCGCACATGATGAGCGCGTCGGCGAGCCCGGTGACGCCCAGGCCGATGCGGCGCTTGGCCTTGGCTTCGTCCAGTTGCTGGGGCAGCGGGAAGTTGGAGACGTCGATCGCGTCGTCCAGCATACGGATCGCCGTGGCGACGAGCGCGTCCAGCGCCGGCATGTCGATCGCCGCATCGTCCTCGAACGGATGCGTGACGAGCGCCGCAAGGTTCACCGAACCGAGGAGGCAGGCGCCATAGGGCGGCAGCGGCTGTTCGCCGCACGGATTCGTGGCCTGGATGGTCTCGCAGTAGTAGAGGTTGTTCTTGCTGTTGATGCGGTCGATGAAGATGACGCCGGGCTCGGCGCTCGCATAGGTCGAGCGCATGATCTTGTCCCAGAGATCGCGGGCCTGCAGCACGCGATAGGTCACGCCGCCGAATTTCAGCTCCCAGGGCTGGTCGTCCTTCACCGCCTGCATGAAGGCGTCGCTGACCAGGACCGAGAGGTTGAACATCCTGAGGCGCCCGGGCGTGTGCTTGGCCTCGATGAAGGCCTCGATGTCCGGATGGTCGCAGCGCATGGTCGCCATCATGGCGCCGCGCCGATGGCCGGCCGACATGATGGTGCGGCACATCGCGTCCCAGACATCCATGAAGGTCAGCGGACCCGAGGCGTCGGCGCCCACGCCTTTGACCGGCGCGCCCTTGGGGCGCAGCGTCGAGAAGTCGTAGCCGATGCCGCCGCCCTGCTGCATGGTGAGGGCGGCCTCGCGCAGATGCTCGAAGATGCCGCTCATGTCGTCGGGGATGGTGCCCATGACGAAGCAGTTGAACAGGGTCACGTTCCGCTTGGCGCCGGCGCCGGCGATGATGCGGCCGGCCGGCATGAACTTGAAATCCGCCATCGCCGCGGCGAAGCGCTCGGTCATCGCGGCGCGCTGCGCCGGCGCCTCCGCCTCGGCCAAGGCGGCCGCCACGCGGTGCCAGGTGTCCTCGATCGTCTTATCGACCGGGGCGCCGTCGAGTCCCTTGAGGCGATACTTCATGTCCCAGATCTGCTGGGAGATGGCGGCCACTTGCGGCATTACATACTCACTGAGGCGCGGGCGGAGCCCGCATTTTACCCAAGAACGGGATATGCTTAAAAGGGTAAAAGTTCGCTAAAGGTTCCAGCCGATCGAGGCTAAACCATCCACAGTATTGGTGGCGGCAGAACCCTCATTTCAAAGAATTATTTGGGAATTCCCCGGCCTGTCCACAAGCTGTGGGCAACCTTATTCACCGCGTGCCGGAAGCTCGGGCCCGCTGGCCCGGGACAGCGCATTGGTCGCCGTCTCGATCCGGCTCTCGAGGTCCTTCATCAGGGTCTTGCGGTCGAGGCCGGGCTGGATCGCGGGCAGGAACTCGACGGTGATGGTGCCGGGCCTCTTCACGAAGGCCTTGCGGCCCCAGAACAGGCCGGAATTGAGGGCGACCGGCACCACCGGGACCTTGAGCTGGCCGTAGAGGCCGGCAATGCCGGGCTGGTAGGGCCGCTGCTGGCCGGGCGCCACCCGGGTGCCCTCGGGGAAGATCAGCAGCGAGCGGCCTCCCGCGAAGACCTCGGCCGACTGGCGCGTCATGTCGCGGAGCGCGCTGGCGCCGGCTCTGCGGTCGATGGCGATCATGCCGACCTTCTTCAGGTACCAGCCGAAGAGCGGGATCGAGAGCAGCTCGCGCTTCAGCACGAAGGCCGGATAGCCGAGATAGCGCGAGAGGAACAGCGTCTCCCAGGCCGATTGGTGCTTCGCGGCGAAGATCACAGAGCCATGGGGCAGGTGCTCGGCGCCGAGGACCCGGTGGTCGAGCCCGACGATATGCTTCAGCAGCCAGAGCGCGACGTCGATCCAGAGTCCCGCCGCGCCATAGATCCAGCGCCGCGGCCCGAGCAGCAGCGGCAGGCAGGCGATGTGCATCACCGCGGTCCACAGGCCGTAGAGCAGGTTGAACAGGATGGAGCGCAGCATCTGCATCGGTTTGCTCGCGGCGGGCCCGGCCGTGCTTTCTAGGAGGGCCATAGCGACGATTTCAGCCGGGCGACCAGCGTCGACCAGTCGGGCGTCGAGAGCTGCGCGCTCCAGCGATGCGCCGCGCCCGGCAGGTCGCGGGCAAACGCGATGAGGTACTTGTGATATTCGTTCATCAGCAGGAGCAGCGTGTGGGGTTTCAGGAACCAGGTGGGATCGCGCACCTCCGGCGGGAAGACCGGGTTGGCGATCACCGTGATGTCTGGCAGCGCGCGGCGGAACTCGAGCTGGCTGCGCAGCATGTGATAGTTGGCGGTGACCAGCCGCACCGACTTCGCGCCGTTGCTGCGCAGCCAGTCCGCGCTCTCCTCGGCGTTGCCGACCGTGCTCTCGGCGGCGTAACCGAGGGTCACGCAGCAGGCGAGCTCCGAGGCGGCAGGCACGCTGTCCCGCTGGTCGCCGAGCCGGTCGATCAACTGCTCCAGCGTGACGCCCTGGGCGACGCCGGAGATCAGCAGGCGCCTGGCCAGGCCGCGGTCGAGCAGGCGGAAGCCCTCGGCCAGGCGGTCGCCGCCGCCGGTCAGCACGATGATCGCATCGGTCGGCCGGTCGGCCTCGGCGGTGCGGTCCGGCTGCGGGATGGCGGCGATGAAGGCGAGGAGGCCGATCGCCCAGGCCAGGACGACGGCCAGGACGAGATGCACGAGCCGTAGGACCGGGCCGCGGCGCTGGTTGACCTCGCGGAAGTTGATGCGGGAGCTGTTGCGGCTCATCGCCATGATCGAGGCATCCCCGTCAAGGCATCCGCGCGAGCGAGCGCAGCACGGTGATCCGTGCGGTCATCATGGCGACGATGGCGACGATCACGGGCAGCGCCCCCAGCACGCCCCATTGCCAGGGCAGCAGGTGGAAATCGAAGGCGAGGCCGAGCCCGCCCCCGGCCGGCACGGTCGCGGACATGCTCTGGCGCGCGGCGAAGGCGAGCAGCTTGTCCACGCCCCAGACCGTTCCGGCACCGAAGGCAAGCCCGACGATGCCGCCGAAGATGCCGAGCTTCAGCGCCTGGGCCTGGAACTGGCGGGCGATGTAGCGGTCGGGCGCCCCGATCAGATGCACGACCTCGATCACGGCGCGATGGGTGGCAAGGCCGGTGCGGGTGACGAAGATGACGGTGAGCGCCGCGGCGCCCAGGGCCAGGCCGGCCAGGGCGGCGGACAGCGCCTGGAGCGAGCGCAGGAAGACCAGGGCATCGGCGACCCAGTCGCCGTGGTCATCGACCTGGGCGCCCGGCACGATCTTCTGGAGTTCGCCCTGAAGGGCCTTCAAGTCGATGGGCACGTCGGTGCGCCGCGTCACGGCGATCATGGTCGGCAGCGGCACGTCGAGCTGGGTCGCGTCGGGGCCGAGCCAGGGCGCGAGCAGCGCCGCGATCTGGTCGTCGTCGAGCACCGCGGCACCGGTGATCCCGGGCGTCTCGGTGACCAGGTTGACGGCCGCGTCCAGCTCCTCGGCCCGCTTGCCGGTGTCGAGGTCGGGGGCAAAGGGGAGTTCGACGGTCAGGTTCCCGGCGAGGCCCTGGCGCCAGCGGTCGGCCACGCGCTCGACCGTCAGCGCCGCGGCGACGGTGATCACGCAGAGGAACACCATGAAGCCGATGATCCAGGGCAGGAAGCCCGCGGCGGCATCGCGGTCGAACGGCAGGTCGGTGCGGAACCCGAGCATCAGCCGAGGCCCCGCCCGAAGCCGCGGCCCGTTCCTTGGCCCGTCCCCCGGTCGGTCCCGCGGTCCACCTCGGGCCGGCGGAATTGCGTCGCCGACTGCGCGGCGGCAGCGGCGGCCGGGGAGGGCGAGGGCGGCGGATAGCCGGTCATCGGCCGCGGATCGAAGACGCGGATCGAATTGCTCTCGATCCGGAGCTGGCGGTGGTTGAAGCGGCTGACCAGGGTGTCGTTATGGGTCGCGATCACCACCGTGGTGCCGAGGCGGTTCAATTCCTCGAACAGATACATCAGCCGGAGGCCGATCACGTCATCGACGTTGCCCGTCGGCTCGTCGGCGAGCAGCAGGCTCGGCCGCGCGATCACCGCGCGGGCGATGGCGACGCGCTGCTGCTGCCCGCCGGAAAGCGTCGCCGGCAATGCATGGAGATGGTCGGCCAGGCCGACCCAGGCCAGCAGCTCGGAGACATGCTTCTTCACCTCGGCCTCGCGCACGCCGGCGATCCGCAGCGGCAGGGCCACGTTGTCGAGGGTGCTCAAGTGGTCGATCAGGCGGAAGTCCTGGAACACCACGCCGACGCGCCGCCGCAAGGCCGGCATCTCGGCGCGGTCTAGCGTCGCCACGTCCTTGCCGAACAGGCTGACGGTACCGGAGGCGGGCGGCAGGCCGAGATACATCACCTTCAGCAGCGACGACTTGCCGGCGCCGCTGCGCCCCACCACGAAGTGGAACGAACCCGGCGCCAGGGTGAAGGTGACGTCCCGTAGAATCTGCGGCCCCGCGCCGTATTGCACCGAGACGCCATCGAACAGAATCAAGGTGATCGATCCCGTGCAAGGCCCTATGGACCGGCCTGTGGAAAAACCATTCTCAAAATGACACAGGCCGTTTCCGGTCGTCCAGCCCGGCGCGCCAAGAGCGCGGCTTGGCGCGGAGTCGCGGTCCAGTGCCGTTGCGTGAGGTAGACCCGCGTCCTATAAGTGTCACGCATTTCCGTGAAATGAGGCGAGCCGAGTCGTGATCGTCAGTTGTCCCGCCTGCGCGACCCGCTTCTCACTGGATGCTTCATTGCTGGGACCGAACGGCCGCAACGTCCGCTGCGCCAAGTGCGGGCATCGCTGGCACCAGCAACCCCCCGCTCCGGTGGAGTCGCTCGCCGCCGAAGTCGCCGCGAGCGAGCCGGCGGCGCCTGCCGCCCCGGAGCCGGCACCCCCGGCGCAGAACATGGCGCCGGGTCTGGCGGCCTTGCTCGGCGGACAGGCCGCGGCGACGCCCCGGCCCGCCGCCGTCGTGGTGCCGCCCAAGCTCAAGCCCGCCGCGCCGGCGCGCAAGGTCGGCATGTGGCCCTGGGTGCTGCTGGCCGGGATTGTCTGCGGCCTCGCGGTCGCCGCCTATTTCTATCAGGAGCCGATCAGCCGGATGGTGCCGGGCGCTGATTCGATCTATGCCCTGCTGGGCCTGGGAGGCGAGAGCCCGGCGGACGTGCTCGCGGTCGGCAATGTGAAGACCGAGCAGCGCGACCGCCTGCTGTCGGTGCGCGGCGACATTTTCAATCCAGGGGAAAAGCCGCTGGGCATCCCGCCGCTGATGCTTTCGGCGTTCGATTCAGACGGCAAGCAGGTCGGCGCGCCGTTCATGTTCCGCACGCAGGAAACGGAGATCGCACCAGGTGAGACGATCACCTTTCGCATACTTTATGAAAATGCCCCGACCGGCATGAAAACCATCCGCGTCACCTTCGGAAAGATCGACGCGAAGGAACCTTAAGGCGCACACCGGCGTTGTAGGGGCCGGCCCGATTCGGGGCAGGCGTCGGCCGGCCGTTAAGGTGATCCTCATCAATTTTTAACGGCTGGGGGCATAGGTTGAGGCATCCCGAGGCGCCCCCGATTCGGCGCCGATCACTGGACGAAATTGCGGTGATGATGCCTCAGAACGTTGGAAAGAACGGCGAAAAAATGAAGTCGGAAGCCGGACGGGGATTGGCGCGCGGACCAGGACCGATGGCCTCGATCCTGGTGGCCGAGGATGATCAGGCGGTCCGCGATTTCGTGTCGCGGGCCCTGGCCTATTACGGCCACAACGTGACCACGGTGGCCGATGGCAGCGCCGCGCTCGCGGCCCTGGCCGAGCGTCAGTTCGACCTGATGCTGACCGACATCGTGATGCCGGGTCTCGACGGCATCGCGCTGGCCGCGCAGGCGGCGAAGGACAATCCGGACATGTCGGTCCTGATGATGACCGGCTTTGCCAGCGAAGGCCTGCGCGCCCAGGCGGCGGCGAACCAGGGGACGCCGCTCAGCCCAGTCGACCGCGTGATCTCCAAGCCGTTTTCGCTGAAGGAGATCTGCACCGCCGTCGAAGAGGCCCTGCAGAAGCGCCGCACCCGCGTGCATTGAGCCCAGCTCAATTCTTGCTTCACTCGATTTCGCTTCATTTGACTCGTCATCCCAAGGCCTGGCCTTGGGATCCACGAGTTTCGCTCTGCCGCAAGGGATGCCAAAGCCAAGTCTTGGCGTGACCGAGTCAGCGAGGCGCGAGTCGAGACCCTGCGCTCAGAACTGCTTCAGCAATCGGTCGAGATAGTCGCGCTCGTCGCGCGGCCGGGACGGGTCGTTGCGGCGCTGGCGGAGCTCCTCGAAGATCTGGCGGGCACGCTCCATCTCGGACTGGTCGGGCACCTTGACGCCGTAAGTGTCCGTCGTGTTGCCGCCGGAACTGTCCTGCTGCGGGGTGACGCGGCCGAACGGATCCATCGGATCCCGCTGGCCGGGACCGCGGCTCGCACCGGCCTGGCGCTGCAGCATCTGCTGCATCGACTGCATGCTCTGCTGGAGCTGCGACAGGGCCTGGTTCTGCGCGTCGCTGGCGTCGCCGAACTGGCCCTTGTTGAGGTTCTGCACGGCTTGGCGCATCGACTGCTCGGCCTGGCCCATGCCCTGCGGCAGGTCGCCCATCATGTTGCCGAACTGGCGCATGAGCTGGCCGAGGTCCTGGCGCAGCAAGTCCTGCTGGGCCGCCTGCAGTCCGCCATCGCCCTGCTGGCCCTGGCCCTGGCCGCCGGGCTGGCCTTCGCCCTGCTGCTGGCCCGGCTGCTGGCCACGCTGCATCTGGTAGCTCTGCTCCAGGAGCTGCTGCTGGCGCTGCATCATGCGGCCGAGATCGTTCATCATCTGCTGGGCCTGGTTGCCCTGGCGGTCCATCGGCATCGGGATGCCGGCCTGCAGGTTCTCCAGCATCTGCTGCAGGCGGTCGAGCATCTGGCGCGCGGAATCGCGCGACCCGCTCTGCGCCATCTTGCGCGCCTCGTTCAGCATCTGGTTCAGATCCTGCTGTGAGAGCTTCAGGCCGTTGGGCGAGAGCTGGCGCATCGGCATGCCGTTCTTCATCGCCTCGGCGAGCTGCTGCTGCAGGTTCTGCAGGTACTTGTTCATCGCCTCCTGGAGCTGGTTCATCAGGCGCTCGATCTCCTCCTGCGGCGCGCCGCGCTGCAGGGCCTCCTCGAGCTGGCGCTGCAGATCGCGCAGCTCGCGCATGGCCAGCGACACGCCGCCATCCTCGAGCGCCAGCGCCGTGTCCCAGAGGAGCTGCTCGATCGCGGCGAGGTCCTCCTTGGAGACGGAATCCGCGGTCAGGCGCCGGAAGGCGAAGTTCAGCGCCATGAAGACGGTGAGGTTGTTGTCGAACGCCTCGGGTTGCGCGTCGAGGTCGCGCAGCGCCTCGGCGACCTGGTCCTTGGAGTCCGGATCGCGCGCGAGCTTCTTGCGCTGCTCGATGATGGCGCGGGCGATCGGGTTGAAGAACTTGCGCTCGGGCAGGGTCATGGTGACCGGGGCCGAGGCGCCGATCTGGCCGATCGCGTCGCGCGCCACCAGCCGGATCTCGACCTCCAGGCCCGACCAGGGATGCGAGGTCAGGTCCTGGTAGGCCGTGGCCTTGATCTCGCGGCCGTCGACCTGGGGCAGGGGCAGGGGGACTTCCAGCGTGTCCTTGTTGAGCGAGATCACCGCGCGGACGTTGCTGACGCCGTAATCGTCCTTGGCGGCGTAGTCGAGCTTCAGCACGCCGCGCTCGGTGGCGCCGGGATTGGAGGCGAAGGCGATGGTCGGCGCCTGGTCCTGGACCACGGTGATCGGCCAGCGCGCCAGCACGTCGCCGTCGGCCTGGATCTCGATCGCGTCGCCCGAGGTGATCTTGCCCTCGAGCCGCTGGGTCATGGCATCGAGCTTCTCGAAATCCTTGGACTCGCCATTGGCCACCAGGCTCGCCTTGGCGCCGACGCCTTCTGCCTGGGCCAGGAGCTTGCTGCCGGCGGGCACGGTCAGCGGTCGCGCGTCCTCGACATCGTCGAGCTTCACCGCGCTCGAAAGGCTGATCGGCGCGAGGCGCGTATAGTCGGGCGGCGTCAGCCAGGCCTCGACCTTGGCGGTGTCGGTCTGGGTCAGGGTCGAGAAATTGGGATGGAAGGTCTGGTAGAGCCGCCGCTGCCAGTTGTCGCCGGCGCTGAACACCGCGATGACGAGCACCAGCAGCACCAGGGCGCGCAGGCCCCAGGGATCGCGCGCCGCAACCGTGGCGCGCGGCAGGCCGAGGCCGAGCTTGCCGATCGACTGCATCAGTCGCGCGCGGTAGCGCTTCCACAGCGCGATCGCGTCGGGATCGACGAGATTGCTGGCCTGGCTGTCGGTCAGATGGGTGATCGGCCGGTGATCGAGGGCGCTGTCGAGCTCGACGCGGCGCACGGCTTCGCCATGGGTGGGCAGGCGGAAGCGGCGCAAGCCGAAGACCAATGCCGCGATCAGTCCCGCCGCCCAGAGCACCAGCACGGCGACCTGCGGCCAGGGCGGCAGCAGGCGCGCGATGCCGAACAGGGCGAAGGCCAGGAAGGCGCCGGCCACCAGCAGGCCGGGCAGCAGGGCCGGCAGCAGGCGCTCCAGCAGCAGCAGCCACCAGGCGCCGGAGACATAGAGGCTGACCCGGACCGGCAGCGGTTCCGCCCTGCTGGTTCTTTCGGGTGTGTTGGTCTCCAGGACGGAACGCCGTCTCTGCTCCACGCGCGGACCCTGCCTCACGAACGCCACCGGAACGCCAAGTGTACCCTAAACCCAGGTGGGAACAATATCTTGGCCGATCATTGCGTCATAAGTGGGGCGCGGGCGGACGATCGCAAATTCGGCGCCCTTGACCATCACCTCGGGCACCAGGGGCCGCGTGTTGTAGGTCGAGGCCATGACCGCGCCATAGGCGCCCGCGGTCGAAAAGGCCACGAAATCCCCGGCTTTCACCGGCGGCATCGGGCGCTGGGCGGCGAACTGGTCGCCGGTTTCACAGATCGGCCCGACGATATCCATCCGCTCGACCGGCGCGCCGTCGGCCGGCGCATCGACGGGCACAATTTCGTGATAGGCGTCGTAGAGGGCCGGGCGGATGAGGTCGTTCATCGCCGCATCGACGATGACGAACTTCCGGCTGACCCCCGACTTGACGTTGATGACTCGGGAGAGCAGCAGGCCGGCCTCGGCCACGATGCTACGCCCGGGCTCGATCTCCAGCGCGCAGCCGAGATTGCCGACCGTCGAGGCGATGGCCTCGACGTAGCTGTCGGTGGAGATGGTCGGCTCGCCCTTGTAGGCGACGCCGACGCCGCCGCCGAGATCGATGCGCTGGACGGCCAGTCCCGACGCGCGGAGCTGGCGGGTGAGATCCGCGAGCTTGCCGAAGGCCGCCTTGTAGGGCGCGATGTCGAGGAGCTGCGAGCCGATGTGGCAGGCCAGCCCCTGGGCCTCGATGCCCGGCAGCTTCGCCGCCTCGGCATAGACTTCGGGCGCATGGGCGAGGTCGATGCCGAACTTGTTCTCGGCCTTGCCGGTGGAGATCTTCGCATGGGTCAGCGCATCGACATCGGGATTGATGCGCAAGGCGACCGGCGCGCGCTTGCCCTTGCCGAGCGCCACCTCGTTCAGCGCCTGCAATTCGCCGCGGGATTCGACGTTGAACTGGTGGATGCCGGCATCGAGCGCCGCTGCCATCTCGTCCCGGGTCTTGCCGACGCCGGCGAAGACGACATCCCTGGCGGCGATGCCGGCCTTGAGCGCGCGGTACATTTCGCCGACCGAGACCACGTCGGCGCCGGCGCCGAGCTTGCCCAGGAGCGCAACGACCGCCTGGTTGGAATTGGCCTTCACCGAGTAGTAGATCCGGGCGTTGAAGCCGGACAGCGCGGCTTCGTAGCGCCGATAGCGCTCGGTGATGGCGGCGGCGGAATAGACGTAGCAGGGCGTGCCGACCGCCTCGGCGATGCGGCGCAGCGGCACGTCCTCGGCGTAGAGCGCGCCGTCGCGGTGATGGAATGGGCCCATGGTTTTAAGGGATGTTCAGTTGCTGAAGACGCCGGTCTGCGGCTCGGTGGATTGCGGATAGGAATGCGGATAGTCGTCCTTCTGACCGTTGGGCAGCACCGGGTCGCCTTTCTTGCCGCAGGCGGCGACGGCGACCACGGCCACGAGGATCGCGACGGCGAGGACGCGGTGGAGGCGGGCGCTCACAGCAGCCGCTCCCGCGCCGCCTTCGCGGCCTGGCGCACGTTGGCGGGGGCGGTGCCGCCGAAGCTCGTGCGGCTGGCGACGGAATGCTCGGCGGTCAGCACCGAATAGACGTCGCCGGTGATCCGGGGCTCGACCTGTTGCATCTCGGCCAGCGCCAGGTCGGCGAGGGCGGCGCCCTTCTGCTCGGCCAGGCGCACCAGCTCGCCGGTCGTGTGATGCGCGCTGCGGAACGGCACGCCGAGCACCCGCACCAGCCAGTCGGCGAGGTCGGTCGCGGTGATGAAGCCGGTCTCGGTCGCCTCCTTCATGCGCGCGGCGTTGGGCGTCATGTCGCGCACCATGCCGGCGGCGGCGGCCAGCCCCAGGCGCACGGTGTCGGTCGCGGCGAAGGTCGGCGCCTTGTCGTCCTGCATGTCCTTGCCGTAGGTCAGCGGCAGGCCCTTCATCACGATCAGCAACTGCGCGAATGCGCCGATCACCTGGCCGGCCTTGGCGCGCACCAGCTCGGCGGCGTCCGGGTTGCGCTTCTGCGGCATGATCGAGGAGCCGGTGGTGAAGGCGTCCGACAGCGAAATGAAGCGGAAGCCGTCGGAACACCAGAGCACGATCTCCTCGGCGAGGCGCGACAGATGCGTGGCGATGATCGAGAGCGCGGCCAGGTATTCCAGCGCGAAGTCGCGGTCGGCGACGCTGTCCATCGAGTTCGCGGTCGGCCGGTCGAAGCCGAGCGCCGCGGCCGTCGCGTGGCGGTCGATCGGGAACGAGGTGCCGGCCAGCGCCGCGGCGCCGAGCGGACTCTCGTTGAGGCGCCTGCGGCAATCGGCGAGCCGGCCGAGATCGCGGCCGAACATCTCAACATAGGCGAGCAGGTGGTGACCGAAGGTGACCGGCTGAGCCGGCTGCAGGTGGGTGAAGCCGGGCATCAGCGTCGCCGCATGCGCCTCGGCCTTGTCGATCAGCGCCGCGACCAGGTCCTTGAGCTCGGCCGTGAGCATGTCGGTCGCGCGGCGCACCCAGAGGCGGAAATCCGTCGCCACCTGGTCGTTGCGCGAACGCGCGGTGTGCAGGCGTCCGGCGGCATCGCCGATGATGGCCTTCAGCCGCACCTCGACATTGGTGTGGATGTCCTCCAGCGCGGCGTCGAACTGGAACGTGCCGGCCTCGATTTCGGCCTGGACCTGGGCGAGGCCGCGGGCGATGGCGGCGCCGTCCTCCCGGGTGATGATACCTTGCGCCGTCAGCATGGCGGCATGCGCCAGGCTGCCTGCAATGTCTTCTGCATAAAGCCTTTTATCGACGTCGATCGAGGCGTTAATCTCCTGCATGATCGCCGACGGGCCGGCGGCGAACCGCCCGCCCCACATGCGGGTCGTCGTATCGGCCGGCCCGGCTTCGGCGGCCTGCTTTGAAGGATTCTGTCGCGTCATGATGTCGAAGTTGCTCGTCCGCCCGATCTACGCCCTGCTGCCCATGCTCCTGTGGGCAGCGACCAGCGCTCTCGCCGCGGAACCGCCCAAATTTGCCGGATTGGCTGCGGACTTTAGCCCGATCGAGCCGCCGGTGCAAAGCCCGGCCGCCCGGTTCGAGGACAGCATGGGCCAGCCGGTGACCCTCGATTCCTTCCACGGGAAAGTGGTGCTGCTGAACCTCTGGGCGACCTGGTGCCC
This sequence comes from Dongiaceae bacterium, assembly GCA_035548715.1. Lineage (GTDB taxonomy): Bacteria > Pseudomonadota > Alphaproteobacteria > Dongiales > Dongiaceae > Dongia. The sequence continues at coordinate 197,498 of DASZSL010000109.1, read as the reverse complement.
GCCCTGCATCGCCGAGATGCCGGCGCTGGACAAGCTGCAGGCCGACCTGGGCAGCGAGGGGTTCGCGGTGGTCGCGGTCTCGACCGACGCGCAGGGCATCAAGAAGTCGGCGCCATTCTACCGGCGCGCCGGAATCACCCATCTCGACCTCTACAACGACACGCGCAGCGCACTGCCCCAGGCGCTGAAGGTGACCGGTCTGCCGGTCTCGGTGCTGATCGACCGCGACGGCCATGTGGTCGGCCGCATGGATGGCCCGGCGGAATGGGATTCGCCGGAGGCCAAGGCGCTGATCGAGCACTACCTGAAGGGCGGGGCGTCCTAGCCGTGCGGCGCGTCCTCGCGCAGGCGCTCGCCGCGGCCGCGATCGTGGTGGTCGCGGCGGCGGGCGGCGCCTGGTGGTGGTCGCAGCCCGCGCCGGTGCCCAAAGCGCTGGTGCAGTCGGAGATGCCGCAGGGCTTCAAGGCGGTGGAGCCGCCGCTGCAGATGGGCGACCTCGCCTTCGAGGACGGCGACGGCAAGACGGTGAGGCTCTCCGACTTCCGCGGCCGGCCGGTGATCCTGAACATCTGGGCGAAATGGTGCGCGCCCTGCGTCGTCGAGCTGCCCCAGCTCAACGATCTCCAGGCCAAGGGCGGCACTTTGGCCGTAGTGGCGGTGGCGGTCGACGAGCCGGACCCGACCAAGGTGCGAGGCTTCCTGATCAACCGCGGGCTGACCGCGCTCGAGCCTTACCTCGATCCGAAGAACGTCTTCGCCAAGGCGCTGAACATCCGCTCGATCCCGGTCTCGATGCTGATCGACAAGGACGGCTACGCGCTGGTGCGGGTGGACGCGCCGGTGCACTGGTTCGGCGCCGACGCGGTGGCGCTGCTGCAGCGGACCATCCTGTAGGTGAACGACGCCGCGCCGCTATCGCCCGCCTGACCCCGGAGAAGCGGGACGAGCGGGAACCGATGGAGCGGTGCTACCTGGTCGGCACCGGCTTCTCGCCGGAATAGTCGTAGAAGCCGCGGCCGCTCTTCCGGCCGAGCCAGCCGGCCTCGACATACTTCACCAGCAGCGGGCAGGGGCGGTACTTGCTGTCGGCCAGGCCGTCATAGAGCACCTGCATCACCGAGAGGCACACGTCCAGGCCGATGAAATCGGCCAGCTCCAGCGGGCCCATCGGGTGGTTGGCGCCCAGGCGCATCGCGGTGTCGATCGAGTCCACCGAGCCCACGCCCTCGTAGAGCGTGTAGACCGCCTCGTTGATCATCGGCAGCAGGATGCGGTTGACGATGAAGGCGGGGAAGTCTTCCGAGGTCGCCGTGGTCTTGCCCAGCTTCTCGGCCAATTGCTTGGCGGCGTTGAAGGTCTCGTCGTCGGTGGCGAGGCCCCGGATCAGCTCCACGAGCTGCATCACCGGCACCGGGTTCATGAAATGGATGCCGATGAACTTCGACGGCCGGTCGGTCGCAGCCGCGAGGCGGGTGATCGAGATCGAGGAGGTGTTGGAAGCGATCAGCGCCGACGGCTTCAGCAGCGGCGAGACCTTCTTCATGATCTCCTTCTTGATCTCCTCCTTCTCGGTCGCCGCCTCGATGACGATATCGCAGTCCTTGAGGTCGTCGAACTTCACCGAGGTATGGATACGCTTCAAGGCGGCGTCGCGGTCGCCCTCGGTGATGAGCTGGCGGCGGATCTGCCTGCCCATGTTGCCCTTGATCGTGTCCAGCGCCTTGTCGAGCTGCTGCTCGTTGATATCGACCAGGTTCACGTCGAGATGGGCCAGCGAGCAGACATGGGCAATCCCGTTGCCCATCGCACCCGCACCGATCACGCCGACTTTCTCGATCATCTCTTGCCTTTCCCGGGAGGGGCCCGGTTCTCTCTTATTTCTTGTCCAGCGCCTGGGTCAGTTCCGGCACCGCCTGGAACAGGTCCGCGACCAGGCCGTAATCCGCGACCTGGAAGATCGGGGCGTCCTCGTCCTTGTTGATCGCGACGATCACCTTGCTGTCCTTCATGCCGGCCAGATGCTGGATCGCACCGGAGATGCCGACGGCGATGTAGAGCTCGGGGGCCACGATCTTGCCGGTCTGGCCGACCTGGTAGTCGTTCGGCACGTAGCCGGCATCGACCGCCGCGCGGGATGCGCCGACCGCGGCGCCGAGCTTGTCGGCGACCGCTTCCAGCAGCTTGAAATTGTCGCCCGACTGCATGCCGCGGCCGCCCGAGACGACGATCCGTGCCGAGGTCAGCTCGGGGCGCTCGGTCTTCTGCACTTCCTGGCCGAGGAACTTCGACTGGCCGGTGTCGCCCTGCGAGGAGACGCTCTCGATCGCGGCCGAGCCGCCCTCCGCCGGGGCGATGTCGAAGGCCGTCGCGCGCACGGTGATGACCTTGATCTTGTCGGAGCTCTGCACCGTCGCCAGCGCGTTGCCGGCATAGGTCGGGCGCACGAAGGTATCCGGACTCTCGACCGCGGAGATCTCCGAGATCTGCTGCACGTCGAGCAGGGCGGCGGCGCGCGGCATGATGTTCTTGCCGTTGACCGTCGCGGCGGCCAGCACGTGGCTGTAATTGGCGGCGAGGCTGACGATCAGCTTCGCCGTGTTCTCGGCCAGGAGGTGCGCATAGGCCGCGTCATCGGCCTTCAGCACCTTTGCCACACCGGCAACCTTGGCGGCGGCCTGGGCGGCACCGTCGCAGTTCTGGCCGGCGACCAGGATATGGATGTCGCCGCCGATCTTCTGCGCTGCGGTCACCACATGCAGGGTCGCGGGCTTCAGCGACGCGTTGTCATGCTCGGCGACGATCAGGATGCTCATGGATAAACCCTCGGGGATCTCTTCCCAGAAACGGAAATCTTTTGCGGGGAGCCGGTCAGATGACCTTGGCTTCGTTGCGGAGCTTCTCGACCAGCTCCGCGGCGCTCTTGACCTTCACGCCGGCCGAGCGCTTCGGCGGCTCGACCACCTTGAGGGTCTTCAGGCGCGGCGCCGGATCGACGCCGAGCGCCTCCGGGGTGAGCTGCTCGATCGGCTTCTTCTTCGCCTTCATGATGTTGGGCAGCGAGGCGTAGCGCGGCTCGTTGAGGCGCAGGTCGGTGGTCATCACGAACGGCGTCTTCACCTGCACGGTCTCCAGGCCGCCATCGACCTCGCGGGTCACGTTCGCCGTGCCGTCGCCGTTGATGACGAGCTTCGAGGCATAGGTCGCCTGCGGCCAGCCCAAGAGTGCGGAGAGCATCTGGCCGGTCTGGTTGGAATCGTCGTCGATCGCCTGCTTGCCGAGGATGCACAGGCCCGGCTGCTCCTTATCGACCACGGCTTTCAGGAGCTTCGCCACGGCCAGCGGCTGCAGCTCGACATCGGTCTGCACATGGATGCCGCGGTCGGCGCCCATGGCCAGCGCGGTGCGGATCGTCTCCTGGCACTGCGTGCCGCCCAGCGAGACCGCGACGATCTCGGTCGCCTTGCCGGCTTCCTTCAGCCGGACCGCTTCCTCGACCGCGATCTCGCAGAAGGGGTTCATCGACATCTTCACGTTTTGGGTCTCGACGCCGGTGCCGTCCGCTTTCACGCGCACCTTCACGTTGGCGTCCACCACCCGCTTTACCGCGACAAGAACTTTCATCGTGCTGCCCGAATCTCGAAAGGAATGACGGCGAGACGCCGGCAATGGGGCTGCGTGGCAGTTTCGGTGCGTGTCCGCTTCCGGAACCCCGCGCGGTGGCCCCAGCCCGCGCTTTTCGCGGCTGCACAATAGGGATCGGCCAGATTTGTGTCAACGTAACGCAGGTTGGCGCAACCACGCCAATTGCGCCCGGCAAGCGCCTGAAAATGCAGGATTAGCGCAGTTGGGTGTCGCGGGCGCGTCAGACCGTGACGTCGGTTCCGACGGCGACCACGGTGGTGGTCTGGACTACGACGGTGGCGCTGTCGATCACCAGGCCGAAGCCCGAGTCTGTCCCTCCGGCGAAGGCGCTGCCGGCATCGCCGGAAGCATCCGTGCCCTCGGCGATCTCCTTGCCCGCGGCGGTGATTGCGGCATCGACATCCTTGTCGGCGTCGGAGACTTCGCTCTGCAGGTCGCGATAGGCCTTGTCCTCGTCGGGATCAGGGCGATGCTTGCGGGCGGCGCGGGCCGCCTGAGCGCAGAAGGCGATCAGGCCGCGCGCCTGGGCGATCGCGACATGGGCCTCGTCGGAGAGCTTGCGCAGGGCCTCGCGTCCCCAGGATTTCGGATCCTCGCCGGCCGGCACCGGCTGGGTATAGGCCGCCTCCGGGTCCTTCGACTGGCCGGTGGGCTGACCGGCGGCGTCCTTGGCGGCATCGGCCGAGGGCTGGCCGGCGGCCTCGGGCTCGGTCGTCGCGCCGGCCTGGGCGCTCCCGGCCTGCTGCGCCTCCCCGGCCTGCGCACTGCCGGCCTGGACCTCGCCGACTTGGGCGTCGCTCGGCGCGGCGCTCGCGGCCTGGGCGTTCTCGCCTTCGGCCGGCGCCGCGGTCCCGCCGGCATTGGCGTTCACGCTGCCGCTGGCCGAGCCGTCGGCGGTCAGGGCGGTGGCGGCGATGCCGTCGGCCAGGCCGCGCACCGCATTGGCGACCTCGCGGGCGGCCTGGGCGGCTTCCTGGGCGATGCGGCGCAGCGCCTTCGGATCGCCGCTCGCGGCGGCGATCTGGGCCTGCATGCGCAGCGATTGCAGCTTGGCCTTCGCCTGGCGCAGCTTCTCGGCGGAGATCTCCTTGTTGTCGGACTTCGACGCCTTGTCGAGCCGCTTCAGCATGTCGTCGCTGATCAGGTTGTCGTCGGTCTTGTCCAGCACTTCCTTCAGGTAGGCCTTGAGCCGCGCCGCCGGACTGATCTGCGTGTTGGTCAGGAGCCCGCCGGACCCGGATGCGCCCGCACCCGCGGGATCGGCGGAGCTGGCCGCCTGCGCGTGAAGCAGCGAAGAGTTGCGCGCGAGGGACTCGTTCGCCTGGCTGCGCGCGGCGAGATTGAAAATTCCCTGGCTCTCGAGCATGGCGGCACCGATTCGCAGATCTCAACCCAGCAGGAACCTTACAACACTAGAGGTTGCAGGTTAACGGCTTGTTAAGGGGGCGGCTCGTGCGCCTTAACGGTTGGCGCCCGGTTGCCAGAGCACATCGCGCGCACCCCAATCGTTGGCGGCACGGGCCGCGACGAAGAGGTGATCCGACAGGCGGTTCACGTAGCGGATCGCCGCCGCATTGACCGCCTCGCGCTCGGCCAAGGCGGTGATCTCGCGCTCGGCGCGCCGGACGATGGTGCGCGCCAGATGGAGATGCGCCGCGGCCGGACTGCCGCCCGGCAGCACGAAGGATTTCAGCGGCGAGAGCTTCGCGTTCATCGCGTCGATCTCCTGCTCCAGGCGTTCCACCTGGCGGTCGATGACGCGCAAAGCCTCCTTGCCGCCCTTGTCATCCGGCCGGCACAGATCGGCGCCGAGATCGAAGAGATCGTTCTGAATGCGCCCGAGCATCGGATCGAGCTCGCCGCCCGCATGCAGCCGCGCGATGCCGACCGCGGCATTGGCCTCGTCGATCGTGCCATAGGCGGCGACCCGCGGATCGTGTTTGGGCACGCGCTCGCCCGAGCCGAGCGACGTCATGCCCGCATCGCCGCCCTTGGTGTAGATGCGCGTGAGCTGCACCATGCGATCCGGCCTGCGCCTAGCCGCTGATCCAGCCGAGCACGAAACAGGCGATCGCCAGGCCCTGCAGGATGACGCGGAGCCGCATCAGCTTATTGCCGTATTTGTCGTTGAAGGGGCCGCCCTTGCCCATGCCGACGACGCCGACCAGCAAGGTTGCAAGTGTCGCGGCCATGAAGACCGCCATGAGGATCCAGAAGAACATACGCATTTGACCAGTATAGCGGGGCGGGAAACCGCCTGTCGACCGCCCCACGCTGGGCTTTCCGGCCTCGCCGCCTTAGAGTGCCGCCCCCGATGCAATTCCGAGCCGGAGGCGGTCCTTCATGCGCAAGCTCAAACTTCCGATGGGAGACGAGATCCCGGTTCTAGGCCTTGGGACCTGGAAGATGGGCGAGTCCCGGGCGAAGCGCGCGGACGAGGTGAAGGCATTGAAGCTCGGCATCGATCTCGGCATGAATCTCATCGATACCGCCGAGATGTACGCGGACGGCAAGTCCGAAGAAGTGGTGGCCGAGGCGATCGCCGGGCAGCGCGACAAGGTCTTCATCGTCACCAAGGTGCTGCCGTCCAACGCCTCGCGCCAAGGCGTGGTGGCGGCCGGCGAGCGCTCGCTGAAGCGGCTCGGCATCGACGTCATCGATCTCTATCTGCTGCATTGGCGCGGCGGCCATCCGCTGGCCGAGACGCTGGCCGGCTTTCACGACCTGATGAAGGCCGGGAAGATCCGCTCCTTCGGGGTCAGCAATTTCGATGTCAGCGACATGAAAGAATGGCTGGCCCTAAATGGCGCGGCGAAGGGCGCGGCCGCGACCCAGGCCAACCAGGTCCTCTACAACGTGACGGCGCGGGGCATCGATTTCGACCTTATCCCATGGCAGGCGGAGCGCAGCATACCGGTCATGGCCTATTCGCCGCTGGCCCAGGGCGGCCTGCCCCGGTCGAAGGGCCTGCAGGCGGTCGCGGCGCGCCACCAGGCGACCGTGGCCCAGGTCATGCTCGCCTGGTGCATCCGCCGGCCCGGCGTGTTCGCCGTGCCGAAGACCAGCCGCGTCGAGGCAATCCGCGAGAATGCCGCCGCCGCGTCGGTCGGGCTGACCGCGGCAGACCTCGCCGAGATCGACCGGGACTTTCCCGCACCGCGGCAGGCCAAACCCCTCGAAATGCTGTGAAACCGCGCCTTTGCCTCGTTTATTCGATCCCGTTCGTGACACCATCGAACGCAAAACCTGCTCGCGGCGACTGTTATGGGCCTATATTCCAGCCTCTCGGGGAAGCGGCATCGATTCGGGTGCCGCGCATGGCACGCCCGCTGGTTCTGAGCTTAGGATGGCTGCGGGCTGGCATGAGACGGACTTGCAGGGGAGTCGTGTGAGACGCATCGGCGATGACGTCGTATGTGCGGTCGCGTGCGGCGCAGGGATGGAACGGAGATGACCGCGCTGGTGACCGGAGCCTCCGGCTTCGTCGGGTCGGCGGTGGCGCGCGCCCTGCTGCGCCGCGGCGAGACCGTGCGGGCCTTCGTGCGTCCCAGCAGCGACCGGCGCAACCTCGAGGACCTCGACATCGAGATCGAGGTCGGCGATCTCCGGGACCGCGCCTCGGTGGACCGCGCCGCCAAGGGCTGCGACACCGTCTTCCATGTGGCGGCTGACTATCGGCTCTGGGTGCCGAAGCCCGAGGACATGTTCCACGCCAACGTGGACGGCACGCGCAACGTGATGGAGGCGGCGGCGAGCGCCGGCGCCCGGCGCATCGTCTATACCAGCAGCGTCGCGACCCTCGGCCTGCCCAAGGGCGCCGAGCCCGCCAACGAGCAGACGCCGGTCAAGGAAGGCGACATCATCAGCCCCTACAAGCAGTCGAAGTTCGCGGCCGAGGCGCTGGTCAAGCGCATGGTCCGGGAGCAGGGGCTGCCGGCCGTCATCGTGCATCCTTCGACGCCGATCGGCCCGCGGGACGTGAAGCCGACGCCGACCGGCAAGATCGTGGTCGAAGCGGCGAAAGGCCGCATGCCGGCCTTCGTCGATACCGGCCTCAACGTCGTGCATGTGGATGACGTGGCGGAGGGCCATCTGCTGGCGCTCGACCGCGGCGAGATCGGCGGCCATTACATCCTCGGCGCCGAGAACCTCTCGCTGGCGCAGATCCTGGGGACCGTCGCCGAGATCGTGCATCGCCCGGCGCCGCGCTTCAAATTGCCACACGACATGGTGATGCCGATCGCCTATCTGGCCGAGCTCTGGGGCAAGCTCACCGGGCGCGAGCCCTTCGTCACCAGGGACGGCGTGCGCCTCGCGCGAAAGATGATGTATTTCTCCAGCGACCATGCGATCCAGTCGCTCGGCTATCGTCCGCGGCCGGCCCGGATCGCCATCGCCGACGCGGTTTCCTGGTTCAGCCAGCACGGCTATCTTTAGCCGCCAAGGCTCGTTCCGGGGACATCCGCCCAGTCACTGAAAGGTCTTTCGCGTTGCGTCTGCGCGTCGCCATCGGCGCGGTCTGCGGCTTGGCCGCAGCCGTCTTCATCTTCATGCAGCACGACTGGGGCGAGGTCTGGGACGCCGTCTCGCTGATCGGCTGGGGCCTGCTCGGCCTCATCCTGTGGCGCTTCGTCTCGCTGCTGGTGGCGGGCAGCGCCTGGCGCCTCCTGTTCGCCAAGGCGGGCCGTCCCGGCTTCCTCATGACCCTGCTCGCGCGCTGGGTCAGCGAGAGCGTCAACGGCCTGCTGCCGGTGGCCCAGGTCGGCGGCGAGTTCGCGCGGGCGCGGCTGGTCTTCCATGCCCTGAAGCGCGAAGGCAAGCCGGCGAGCGGCATGGATGCCGCGGCCAACGTGATCGTCGACATGACCCTCGCCCTGGCGGCGCAGGTGGCGTTCACCCTGGTCGGGCTCTGGCATCTCTGGCAGCTGAACGACCATGCGATCGCGCGCATCGCCGGCGGCGTCGTGGTCTCGGTGCTGCCGCTGGTCCTGCTGATCGTGATGCAGCACCAGGGCGCCTTGAAGGGCGGCTCGGCCCTGGCGGCGCGCTTCGGCCTCTCGCGCCTGGTCGCCGACGAATCCCAGGAGCATCCGCTCTGGGCGCGGCTGGCGGCGCTCTATCGCCGGCTGCCGCTGTCGATCGGCGTGACGGCGCTGCATTTCGTCGCCTGGAGCGTCCGCGCCGGCGAGGTCTGGCTGGCGATGCGGATGATGGGGCATCCGATCGAGGTCATGGACGCGGTGATGATCGAGGGCCTGCTGAGCGCCGCGCGCACGGCGGGCTTCCTGCTGCCGGCCGGGCTCGGCGTGCAGGAGGGCGCGATCCTGCTGCTCTGCGGCTGGGCGGGGATCCCGGGGCCGCTGGCGCTGGCGCTGGCGCTCCTGAAGCGCGCCCGCGAGCTCGGCGTCTGCCTGCCGGGTCTCGGCGTCTGGGCCCTGCTTGAACGCCCGCGCCGGCACCATCACCGGCGAGCCTAGTCTGGCGGTGCTGCGCGTAGATCGCCATGCCAAGGCCAAGCCTCGGGATGACGAGCCGAGCGGCTGAACTAAGGCGTTTTCGCCAGCCGCTTCAGCGTCTGCCACTCGTTCATCAGCGACTTTGCCGACTTGCGGACGCTGGGCTGGGCGAGCGCGCTGGCGGCCTTGCCGAGCCGGAAGCGGCGGGCATGGCCGATCGCATCGCCGATCGCGACCGGCAGGTTCAGGAACACGCTGGAATCGCGGTAGCAGACGCTCATGCACTTGGTGCAGTTGTCGCGCACGAAATCGACGGTCGCGAACTCCTCGATCGTGCCCATCGGCGCATGCCAGAAATCGCAGCGGTAGACGTTGAAGTTCACGTCCATGGCAAAATACTTGTAGCCGCCGTAGCAGGGGAACTGCTGCTGCTCCTTCTTGAGGAACCGCACCATCTCGGAAAGCGATTCCGCCGGGTTGAGGACGCCGAACTTGTCCTTCTTCGAGCGCAGCACGTTCAAGACGTCGGCGAGCTCGACGTCGGAGAAGTCGATCAGGTTGGAGGAGGAGAAGACCAGCGAGCCCGAGTTCAGCTCCTTCTTCGGATAGGTGAAGGTCACCGTCGCGAAGCCGAGGTCGTCGAGCGAGGCGAACAGCTCCTCGAAATCGCCGATCAGCCGGTTGATCGTGCAGGAGGCCACGGTCTTGATGCCGAGCTCCTTCAAACGCGCATTGCCCTTCTTGATCTTCTCGAACACGCCGGGCAGGCCGCGGTTCTTCTCGTGCTTCTCCGCATCGGGAGAGTCGATCGAGATGAAGAGGGTCTTCAGCCCGGCCTCGGCCAGCGCTTCCATATTGCGCTCGGTCAGCGCCGAGCCGTTGGTCACCATCGCGGGCCGCATGCCGCGGAAGGCGACGGCCGAGATCATCTCCGTCATCTTCGGATGCAGCATCGGCTCGCCGCCGGAGAAGGTGATATAGCGCACGCCGCGCGCGTGCAGGATGTCGAGCGCACGCGTCAGGCGCTCGGGATCCAGCCACTTCTTCTCGGTGACGAAGTCCTTGTCCTTGGCGTAGTTGCAGAAATCGCAGGTCGCGTTGCAGACGTTGGTGACCGCGATGTTGCAGCAGCTCGGTCCGCCGATCGGCAGCAGGCGCAGAACGTCAGCCGCTTGTCCGATGGCGCGTGTGATCGACATGCCGATACCTTCCATGCTCCGCCGCCTCATGCCAGGCGGCCAACAAGTCCCGTTCCAGGACCTCGCCCCAATCGGGCCATTCGTGCTCGATCCAGTCACGCGCGGCGCGCCCGATCTTCGCGCGCTGCGCGGGGTCGACGACCAGCGGCCGGATCGCGGCCGCCCAGTCGCCGGGATCGCGCGAGGACAGGACCAGACCGTCCTCACCCGACCGGGCTACGAATTGTCCCCCTCCATGCTCCCGGGCGACGACCACCGGCAGGCCGCTGGCCTTCGCCTCCAGCACGACATTGGGCGAGACCTCCGTCGTGGACGGGAAGACAAATACATCGGCGCTCGCATAAATCCAGGTCAATTCGCTCTGCGGCAGATTGCCCGGCGTCGCGGCCCGCGCGCCCAACAGCTTGCTGATATTGTCGCGGTCCTGACCCTCGCCGACGACCAGGGCATGAACATCAAGTCCTTCATCGGCCAAGCGTTTCGTCGCCATCGCCATCAGCGGCGCGCTCTTGCTGGCATCGACCCGGCCGGCGAACAGCAAGACCACACGATCTTCAGGGATTCCGAAATCCCGCTTCAAACGTGCGCGATCCCGGCGATTCGGGTTGAAGCGGGCACGGTCGACTCCGCGCCTGAATAACCAGATATTCGCAGGGGGCATCTGCCGGCCGAGGCGCCCGATATCCTCCGGCTTGGAGAGAAGGACCCGGTCGCAGAGGGCCAGGCGCCGGTCGATGGCCCGCTGCTGCCGGTGGGCGATGCGCTCGGGGAAATGCAGCACGTCGACGAACAGGCCGCCGACGATCCGCCCGAACATGCGCTTGAAGATGCCGCCGGCATAGATCTCGGTGAAGCGCGGCACGTCGGTCTGCACCGAGGCGGTGAGGCCGCAGCCGTTCTTGCGCGCGTAGGAGATCGCGGTGCGGCCGAAGCTGAAGAAGTCGGTGGCATGGACCACGTCGCTGCCGCGGAGCGCGCGCCGCACGCCCGGGTGGATCGGCGCCAGGTCGGTATGGCCGGCGCCCTGGTCGAGGAACATGAGGCTCCGCGTCCCCAAGGCCGCGCGGTGGGTGTGGAACCGCACGTTGGGGGCCATGCTCTCGGTCCGGGCGCTGCGGGCAAGGAAATGAAGGTCGAGCTGGACGAGGTCGGGGCGCCGGGCGGCGGCCTCGGCGATGCGCTCCCAGCTCTTCACATGCCCGCCGGCCGCGGGGCCGCGTTCCAGGGTCACCAGGACCGCGACTTGCAGCGGCCGATTGATCGTTGCGCTGGACATCGACGAAGTGTGGCTCCCCTGGGCGGCGCGAACCTAACAGAAGTCCGGGCGGCGGCCAACGCGCCGGACCCGTGCTCAGTCGTTCCCGGCGGGGAGGGCGTTCACGCCTCCGCGGCTCAGAACACCTGGGCGACGTTGGCCTGGAAGAGCTGGTTGGCGGCGATCTTGCGGATCATTCGCCAGGCGACGAGGTTCAGCGCCACGCCGAGGAGGCTGGCCAGGGCCGCGAACACGGCGTCGGTCATCAGCTGGGTGACGCTGCCCGTCTCGTCGCTGTAGGCCGCGCCGTTGAAGCCGCTGTGCAGCAGATAGAGCGCCCACCACCATCCCAGCACCGACGAGCGCGGCGTGTTTTGCCAGTCTCCGGGATTGGCGCTGACGCGCCAGATTTCGCTCATCACCCGAAACGGCATCCAGAGATTGGCGAGCGGAATGAAGTACCAGCCGACCGCCCATCCGGGCCGGAACCGCATATCGACGGCGCCCAGCGCATGGGCGTTCCAGTTGGCGCGATAGACCCACATCAGGAACGCGATCGTGGTGACCACCAGGAGCACGAGCTGCAGCAGGTTCAGCAAGGCCTGGATCCCGATCCAGGCCGGTTCGTCGAAGGGCCGGTGCGATGCCAGGATGACGTATTCGGCGCCCTTCAACAGGGCTTCGCCGCCGCTCGCCGCTGCCCCGACGATCAGCAGCGCGCTTACGACCTTGGTGAGCCGCGCCGGATCCCGGAACTCGAAATCCGGCTGCCGCGCCGTTTCGGCCGGAGCGGTTTCGGGCATCGTTGCGTCAGACATCGTTCCCCCGAGCGCGCGCCTCGCTTTCGGCGATCATAGACCCGGCCGGGCTTGCACGTCATGAGGGTGGGCGGCGCGTTCAGAATATCTCGGCGATGGCGGTCTGGCGCCGCTGTGTCTCGGATAGCCGGCGGGTCAGCACGATCACGACCAGGCCCAGCGCGATCTGCAGGAATCCCTGGATGAGGGCGAGGGCCGAGCCTATTTCGGCGCGCTCGATGTTGCCGACGGCCTGTTTCAGTATCACGGCGGCGGCTTCGCCCGTCGCGAGGGTAGCCAGCCAGAGGCACCACCAGACCGGGATCAGCCAGCCGCCGGACTGCGTCTGCCCGGGGCTAAGGTGGTAGGTGCCGCGCCAGATTTCGCGCATCACCAGCGCGGGCATGAAAAGGTTTGCGAAGGGCACGAAGTTCCAGCCGACCGCCCAGCCCGGCGAGTACCGCATGCCCGAGGCGCCCAGGGCGCGCGCATTGCGGTTCGCCCGGTAGAGCCAGATCATGAAGGGAATGGCGGCCGCGACGAAGATCAGCGCACGCGCGCGGCCGGCGACGTAGAGACGCGTCGATATCGTCACCGCCTCGGTTCGCCACTGCGCCATATCGGCGACGGCGCCTGTCCTCAACGCCTCGATCAGCCGCAGATCGAGCACGCGATAGGCGGTCACGACGATGCCGGCGACGATGTAGGCGCCCAGCGCGACGACGAGCCAGCGCTGGACGTTGCGCGGATCGCGGAAGGTCTGGACCGGGCCGGCGGCGACCGGGGCCGCATCTGTGGCCGGCTCAGCCATCTCCCTCAATCTTCCTTCCGGTCGAACGGGTTCTCGCCCTTGCGCAGATAGAGCCGGAGCGGCACGCCTTCGAGGCCGAACGTCTCGCGGATGCCGTTCATCAGGTAGCGGTGATAGGCGTCGGGCAGCTCCTCGCCCTTCTGCGCGAACAGGGCGAAGGTCGGCGGCCGGGTCTTTATCTGGGTCATGTAGCGCAGCTTGATGCGCCGCCCGCCGACGAGCGGCGGCGGATGCGCCTGAGTGGTGCCTTCCAGCCAGCGGTTGAGCCGCGCCGTGCCGATCCGCTTGTTCCACAGCTCGTAGACCTTCAGCACCGCCGCCATCAGCTTGTCGAGGTTCTTCCCGGTCATCGCCGAGATGGTGATGACGGGCACGCCCTTGACCTGGGGCAGGGAATAGTCGACGCGGTCCCTGAGCTTCTTCAGCGCCGCGTTCTTGTCCTCGACCGAGTCCCATTTGTTGGCGGCGATGACCAGTCCGCGGCCTTCGTCCACGATATGCCGCGCGATGGTCAGGTCCTGCTTCTCCAGCATGTCGTTGGCATCGAGCACCAGCACCGCCACATGGGCGTATTGCAGCGCGCGCTCGGTATCGGCGCCGGAGAGGCGCTCGACCTTCTCGACCACCTTGGAACGCCGCCGCAGCCCGGCTGTATCGATCAGGCGGACGGGCTTGCCCTTCCAGGTCCAGTCGATCGCGATGGAATCCCGGGTGATGCCGGCCTCGGGCCCGGTCAGCAGCCGCTCCTTGCCGAGCAGGCTGTTGACCAGGGTCGACTTGCCGACATTCGGGCGGCCGACGATCGCCATCTGCAGGTGCTTCGGCTCCTCCGCGTCGTCCTCGGGCATCGCTTCGAGCTCGGCGTCGTCGGCGACCTCCTCCTCCGAAGCGGGCGGCTTGCCCGAGAAAGGCTGCAGCGCGTCGTAGAGGTGGGCGAGGCCCTGGCCGTGCTCGGCCGAGATCGGGATCGGCTCGCCCAGGCCGAGGCGGAAGCCTTCCAGGGCATTGGCCTCGCTGGCCCCGGTCTCGCACTTGTTGGCGACCAGCAGGACCGGCGTCTTTCCCTTGCGCAGCCGCCGCGCGAAATGCTCGTCGAGCCCGGTCACCCCGGCGCGGGCATCGATCACCAGCAGCGCCACGTCGGCTTCGGCCACGGCGGCCTCGGTCTGCTCGCGCATGCGTGACTCCAGGCTGTCGTCGAACGTGTCTTCCAGGCCGGCCGTGTCGATCACGGTGAAATCGAGGTCGCCGAGATGCGCGCTGCCGATCCGGCGGTCGCGGGTGACGCCCGGCTGGTCGTCGACGATGGCCAGCTTCTTCCCGACCAGGCGGTTGAAGAGGGTGGACTTGCCGACATTGGGCCGGCCGACGATGGCGACGGTGAAGGACATGGCGCCTTACTTAATGGGTTCGCGCCCCGGGCTCAATCGCCGTCACCCGTCCAGGGATTGCGCGTGTTGCGCGACCCTGGCCCAAATGCTACCCATCCGGGCGATAATCAGGCCTTCTGCCGATCGCGGCGGGGCGTATCGAGGATGGTCGGCGTCAGATGGGCGAAGGGTCGCCGCGCAAACTCATCGTCACCGGTGGCGCCGGCTTCATCGGATCGGCCTATATCCGCAAGGTTGTGGCCGTGACCGGCTGGCAGGTCGTCAATCTCGACAAGCTGACCTACGCCGCCAGCCCGGAAGCCCTGGAAGGCGTGGCGCAAAGCGGCCGCTATCGCCTGGCCAAGCTCGACATCTGCGACCGCGCCGGCGTCGAGGCCCTGATCGCCGCCGAGCGGCCGGACGCGATCGTCCATCTCGCCGCCGAGACCCATGTCGACCGGTCGATCGACGGCGCCGCGGGCTTCATCGAGACCAATATCCAGGGGACCTTCACCCTGCTCGAAGCCGCGCGGCGCTATCGCGATGGCCTGCCGGCGGAGAAGCGGGACGCGTTCCGCTTCCATCACGTCTCCACCGACGAGGTGTTCGGCTCGCTCGGCGAGCAAGGCGCGTTCGTCGAGACCTCGCCCTATGCGCCGAACTCGCCCTATTCGGCGAGCAAGGCGGCCTCGGACCACCTGGTGCGCGCCTGGCACCATACCTACGGCCTGCCGGTCGTTACCAGCAACTGCTCGAACAATTACGGCCCGTATCAGTTTCCGGAGAAGCTGATCCCGCTCACCATCGCCCGCGCCGTCAACGGCCAGACGCTGCCGGTCTACGGCGACGGCGGCAACGTCCGCGACTGGCTGCATGTCGAGGATCACGTCGATGCGCTCATCACGGTCCTGCAGAAGGGCAGGGTGGGCGAGACCTACAATGTCGGCGGCAATGCGGAATCGCCGAACATCGACCTGGTGAAGACCATCTGCGGCCTGCTCGACCGCCTGCTGCCGGATTCGTCGCACCGCCCGCATGAGCAGCTCATCCGCTTCGTGCCGGATCGCCCGGGCCATGACCGCCGCTATGCGATGGATGCCGGCAAGATCACCCGCGAGCTCGGCTGGCGCCCCAGGCACACGCTCGCGACCGGCCTCGAGCAGACGGTGCGGTGGTATCTCGATCACCGGGCCTGGTGGCAGGCCATCCTCGACCACAAATACGACACCACCCGGCTCGGGCTCGGTGCCAAGGCGAAGACCGCATGAAGGGCATCATCCTCGCCGGCGGCGCCGGGTCCCGCCTGAAGCCGATGACCACCGCGGTCAACAAGCACCTGCTCTCGGTCTACGACAAGCCGCTGATCTACTACCCGCTCGCGACCATCATGCTGAGCGGCGTGCGCGAGATCATGTTCATCGTGCGCCCGGAGGACGAGGCGTCGTACCGGCTGCTGCTCGGCGACGGCTCGGCCATCGGGCTGAAGATCGACTACTGCCTGCAGGACCAGCCCCGCGGCATCGCCGAGGCCTTCATCCTGGCCAGGGATTTCATCGGCGGCGACCATGTCGTGCTGGCGCTGGGCGACAACATCTTCTTCGGCCACGCCTTGCGCGGCATCCTGGAAGCGGCGCGGGCCTACAAGGACGGTGCCACGATCTTCTGCTACCGCGTCAGCGACCCCGAGCGCTTCGGCGTTGCCGAGCTCGACAGCCAGGATCGCGTCATCGCCCTGGTGGAGAAGCCGGAGAAGCCGCGTTCGAACTATGCCGTCACCGGCCTCTATTTCTACGACCCCTCCGTCGTGCGGATCGCCGCGGGGCTCAAGCCCTCGGCGCGGGGGGAGCTGGAGATCACCGACGTCAACCGGCAGTACCTCGCCGAGGGACGGCTGCGCTGCCGGGTGCTGGAGCGGGGTTTCGCCTGGCTCGATACCGGCACGCCCGACGCGCTGCTCGACGCGGCGAACTACATCGCGACCATCGAGCGGCGCCAGGGGCTCAAGATCGCCTGCATCGAGGAGATCGCCTGGCGCCAGGGCTGGATCGGCGACGCGCATCTGGCACGCCTGGCGGATGCCCAGCGCAACACGGAATACGGCGCGTACCTGAGCGAATTGCCGCGGATCGGACGATGAACGCGATCGGCCTGCAAGTCCCGATGAACGACCTGAAGCGCCGGATCGCGCCTTTGCGCGGCGAGCTGGACGCCGCGATCGGCCAGATACTCTCCCGCGGCAGCTTCATCCTGGGCGAGTCCTGCGCCGCCTTCGAGAGTGCGTTTGCCGCCTATTGCGGCACCCGGCATTGCGTCGGCGTCGCCAACGGTACCGATGCGCTGGAGCTGGCACTGCTGGCCCTCGGCATCGGTGCGGGCGCGCGCGTCGGGACGGTGGCCAATGCCGGCATGTACTCGACCACGGCGATCCTCGCCGCCGGGGCGCGGCCGGTCTATATCGACGTCGATCCCGAGACCCTGCTGATGGCGGCGGCAAAGCTTGAGGACGCGGGTCCGCTCGACGCCGTCATCGTGACCCATCTCTACGGGCAGATGGCGGACATGCCGGCCCTGATAGCCGCCGCCGGCGGGAAGCCCGTCATCGAGGACTGTGCCCAGGCCCACGGCGCGGCCTTGGGAGGGCGGCGGGCCGGAAGCTGGGGCCGGCTGGGCGCCTTCAGCTTCTATCCGACCAAGAACCTGGGCGCGCTCGGCGACGGCGGCGCCGTCACCACCGACGACGCCGATGTCGCCGCGCGCCTGCGGCAGCTGCGCCAATACGGCTGGAGCCGGCGCTATCACGCCGAGCTGCCGCGCGGGCGCAACAGCCGGCTGGACGACATGCAGGCGGCGGCCTTGCTGGTGATGCTGCCGCACCTGGACCGCTGGAACGAGCGCCGCCGCGCGATCGCCCGCGCCTATGCCGAGGCGCTGAAGAGCAATCGCCTCGCTTTCACCGCGCGGGAGCGCGGGCCGGCCTATGTCGGGCATCTCTGCGTCCTGCGCGCGGCCGAGCGGGACTGGGTCCGCGAAGGCCTCGCCCGGCGCGGCATCGCCAGCGACATCCACTACCCGACGCCCGACTACCGGCAGCCGGCCGTCGTCTCGGTCCTCGGCGCCGGCCGGGAATTGCCGGAGACCGAGGCGGCGACCCGCGAGATCCTGACCCTGCCGTGCTTCCCGGAGCTCGCCGACACGGAAGTGGAGGCGGTCGCGGCCGCCTTGCGCGGCATCGACGGGGCATGACGGCGATGTCGGAACGGCCCTTCGTCCTCTCGATCGTCATCCCGGTCTATAACGGCGCCGAAAGCGTGCCGGCGCTGCTGGAGCATCTCGCCGCGCTCGAGTTCGGCCCTTTCGAGATCGTGCTGGTCAACGACGGCAGTCCGGACAATTCGCTGCAGGTCTGCCGCGATCTCGCCGCCCGGCTGGACGTGCCGATCACCGTCGTCGACCTGGCGCGGAATTTCGGCGAGCACAATGCGGTGATGGCCGGGCTACGCCTCGCCCGCGGCGACTACATCATCACCATGGACGACGACCTGCAGAATCCGCCGGAGGAGGTCGAGCGCCTGTGGCGCTACGCCTCGGAGAACCAGTTCGACGTCGTCTACACCTACTATGCGGCCAAGCAGCATTCGCCCTGGCGCAATTTCGGGAGCTGGTTGACCAACTATCTGGCGAGCTACCTGATCGGCAAGCCGCGCGACCTCTATCTGTCGAGCTTCCGCTGCATGGCGGCCTTCGTGGCGGAGCACATCGTGCGGCATGCCGGGCCGTATCCCTATGTCGACGGACTGATCATCCAGACCACCCAGCGGATCGGGAAGCTGCAGGTGGCGCATCTGCCGCGCGCCGCCGGGCGCAGCAACTACACCCTGCGCCGTCTCATCCGCCTGTTCCTGTCGATGTTCCTGAACTTCTCCGTCATCCCGCTGCGGATCGCCTCGCTGGTCGGCGGCCTGACCGCGGTGCTCGGCATCATCGGCCTGGTGATGGTGATCGTCGAAGGCCTGAACGGCGGCCAGCCGACCGGCTGGCCCTCGCTGATGGCGGTGATCCTCACGATCTCCGGCGTGCAGCTGATCGTGCTGGGGCTGATCGGGGAATATCTCGGCCGCGCCTTCCTCACCCTCAATCAGAAGCCGCAATCGATCGTCCGCACCATCGAGCGCAACGACGCGGCCAAGCTCGACTAGCGCCGCCGGGCCCGCACCCAGACCGAGCCGCCGAAGGGCAGGGCGAGGCCATGCCGCCGCATCGCCGCCTCGATGTCGAGCACGCGGTTGAACAGGCGGTCCTGCCAGGCCGGGAATGCCCGCACGTCGCTCTCCGCGGCCGACCTGCTGAGGAAGCGGTGCGCCAGCATCAGCGGAAAGAGCAGGCTGTTCCAGTAGCCGTCGGCCTCGATCCCGAAGCCCGCCGCGCGGAGCATCGGCCGGAGGCCGCCGCGGGTGAACCGCCGCACGTTGGAGACGGCGACGTCATGGCCGGAGAGCATCCATTGATAGGCCGGCAGGCTGAGCACCAGATGCCCGCCCGGCTTCAGGCAGCGGGCGAACTCGGCGAGGCTGCCCTCGACCGAAACGCCGGCATGGCAGAGCACGTCCAGCGAGACGACGGCATCGAGGCTCGCGTCCTCTTGGGGGAGGTGCCCGATCGACCCGATGGCGACCGGCTTGCCCGACCGCGCCTCTGCCAGCCGCGCCGCAGCGGGATCGAGCTCGACGCCGCCGAGATCCAGCGCGGGGTACCGGCCGCCAAGGCTGAGCAGCATCCCGCCGGTGCCGCAGCCGGCATCGAGCAGTCGCGCGCCGGGCGCGAGCTTCATGCGCCCGACCTGGTCCGCGACCAGCCCGTGCAGCGCCTTGAACCACCACATGGAGCTCTCGGTCGCGGCGAGCTTCTCGTATTCGGCGGCTTCCATCGCTCCCCCAGGCGCCGCAGGGTAGAGCGATTTCCGCCGAGCGGCTACATTGTCGGTGCAAGTTTGAGGGAGAGGCGTCGCGACATGAGTGGGCTGGTGGAACTGCAGGCGATTGCCGATCCCGCGCGCGGCACCCTCGTGGTGATGGAGGCGCAGCGGCAGGTCCCGTTCGACTTCCCGCGCATCTTCATGCTGTGCGACGTGCCGAAGGGCGCCATGCGCGGCAACCACGCCCACCGCCAGCAGCACCAGTTCCTGGTGGTGACGGCGGGCGCCTTCGACGCGGTGATCGAGGGGAGGACGGGGCGGCAGGATTTCGTGCTGGACAGCCCGAAGCGGGGACTGCACGTCCCGCCGATGACCTGGGTCACGCTCCATGCCCGCGTCGCGGGCTCGACCTGTCTCTGCCTCGCCTCGGCGCTGTTCGACGAGGCCGACTACATCCGCGACCGCGCCGAGTTCGACGTCCTGCTGGCCCGCTAGGCGGCCGCCGTCCCGCCGACGGTCAGGCCCGCCACCCGCAGCGTCGGCTGGCCGACGCCGACCGGCACGCCCTGGCCGTCCTTGCCGCAGGTGCCGATGCCGGGATCGAGCATCATGTCGTTGCCGATCATGTCGACCTTGGTCAGCACGTCCGGCCCGTTGCCGATCAAGGTGGCACCCTTGACCGCCGGGCCGATCTTGCCGTCCTCGATTAGATAGGCCTCGGCCGCCGAGAACACGAACTTGCCCGAGGTGATGTCGACCTGGCCGCCGCCGAAATTGACGGCATAGAGGCCCTTCTTCACCGAGGCGATGATCTCCTTGGGGTCGCGGTCGCCGTTCATCATGATCGTGTTGGTCATGCGCGGCATCGGATGGTGCGCGAAGCTCTGGCGCCGCCCGTTGCCGGTCGGCTTCATGCCCATGAGGCGCGCGTTCTGCCGGTCCTGGATGTAACCGACCAGGATGCCGTCCTCGATCAACGTGGTGCACTGGGTCGGCGTGCCCTCGTCGTCGATCGTGAGCGAGCCGCGGCGCTGGCCGATCGTACCGTCATCGACCACGGTGACGCCCTTGGCCGCGATGCGCTGGCCCATGAGGCCGGCGAAGGCCGAGGTCTTCTTGCGGTTGAAGTCGCCCTCCAGCCCGTGGCCGATCGCCTCGTGCAGCAGGATGCCGGGCCAGCCGGGGCCCAGTACCACCTGCATCTCGCCGGCCGGGGCGGGGACGGAATCGAGGTTCACCAGCGCCTGGCGGATCGCCTCATCGACGCTCGCCTTCCAGTGCTCGGGCTCCAGCAGGGTCTCGTAGGTGATGCGACCGCCGGAGCCGTGGCTGCCGGTTTCCATGCGGCCGTTCTGCTCGACCATGACAGTGACGTTCAGCCGGACCAGCGGGCGGATGTCGGCCACCCGGTTGCCGTCGCCGCGCATGATCTCGATCGCCTGCCAGGAGCCGGAGACCGAGGCCATGACCTGCTTCACCCGGGGATCCTTGGCCCGGGCATAGGCGTCGATCTGCTGCAAGACGTCGACCTTGGCCTCGAACGGCACCAGGCCAATGGGGTTGTCGGGCTTGTAGAGCTGGCGGTTGGTGCCGTGCGGCCCGACGTCGAGCTTGCCGCCGCGCCCGGCATGGACCGCCTTCACGGTTTCCGCGGCGCGTTTGATCGCGGCTTCGGAGAGCTCGCTGGCATGGGCATAGCCGTGGGTCTCGCCGCTGACCGAGCGCAGGCCGAAGCCCTGCGTGGTGTCGAAGCTCGCGCTCTTGAGGCGCCCGTCGTCGTAGGCGAGCGCCTCGGACTGCGCATATTCGAGATAGAGCTCGCCGTCATCGGCGCCTTTCAGCGAATCGGTGACGGTCCTTTCGATTCGCCCGCGCTCCAACCCGGCGCGTTCGAAAAACAGCCTGTCGGCCTCTGCCAGATTGGACATGGGAACCTCTCCTTATGAGCTGATCTGCAAAATATAGGCGTTCGCAGCGTCGTGCCAACGGCCGGTCGCTTCATCCGCGCGCCATGATCTATGCCAATTGCGACGGATCGTCGCATTCCAGCCGTTCCGCATCGATCGCGGCACCCGCAGATGCCCCGCAACTCCGCGAAATGCTTGAGTTACCGAGACCGGCCATGTAGGGTCGGCTCGCTTTTGGACGGAGTCCGGCGCCGGCGACTTAAAGCCGCGAAGGGCTTGGAAAGAGGGCGAAATCTGCCGTCCGGCCGGGACAGGGGGTCCGGGCCGGTCACTCACAAAAGTCGGCGCGAAAAGGTAACGGGGGCTGCCCCCGGACCCGACACAAACCGACGGAGACGGGATGTTTGGATATGTCGCTTAAGCGAGTTCTCGCGGGCGCCGGCGCCTTGGCCGCGACGGCCTTCTCCATGATCACGATGACGGGCGCGGCCGTGGCCCAGGAAGTTCTGGGGGCTCCGAAGCCCGGCCAGATCGGCCTCCAGCCGCCGGCCACCTCGCTGGCCCGCGAGCTGGACAGCATGTACAACTACATCCTGACGCCGATCATCTTCGTGATCACGATCTTCGTCATGATCCTGCTGCTGATCGTGATCTTCCGGTTCAACGCCAAGGCGAACCCGACTCCCTCCAAGGTCACGCACAACACGATGCTCGAAGTCGCCTGGACCGGCATCCCGGTGCTGATCCTGATCGTCATCGCGATCCCGTCCTTCCGGCTGCTCTACAACCAGCTCGACATCCCGAAGCCGGACCTCACGATCAAGGCGATCGGTCACCAGTGGTACTGGAGCTACG
The DNA here is from genome assembly GCA_035548715.1 of Dongiaceae bacterium. GTDB lineage: Bacteria > Pseudomonadota > Alphaproteobacteria > Dongiales > Dongiaceae > Dongia. The sequence continues at coordinate 175,294 of DASZSL010000109.1, read as the reverse complement.
TCTATCCGGACAACGGCAACTTCACTTTCGACGCCCGTCTGGTGACCGCGGAGGAGGCGGTCGCCAAGGAGAAGAACGTCATCCGCCTGCTCGACACCGACAATGAGGTCGTGCTGCCGGTCGGCAAGAACATCCGCGTCCAGATCTCGACCGAGGATGTGATCCACTCCTGGACCGTTCCCTCGTTCGGCATCAAGCACGACGCGACGCCGGGCCGGGTCAACGAGAGCTGGTTCAACATCGACAAGCCAGGCATCTACTACGGCCAGTGCTCGGAGCTCTGCGGCATCCAGCACGCCTACATGCCGATCAAGGTGCACGCCGTGACGCCGGAAGAGTTCGACGCCTGGGTGAAGGAAGCCCAGGGCAAGTTCGACAAGGCGCCGGAGGCGGGGGCCGAGAACGCCCCGGCCACGCCCGCGACCAGCCAGGTCGCGCAAGTTCAGCCGGCCAATTGATCCGGCTTCGTACCAAAGTTTGAGGGACACCCTGCCATGAGCCCGGTCAGCACCACCCACGCAGACGCTCACGCCGATCACGGTCATCACCCGACCGGCATCCTTCGCTACCTCTACTCCACCAACCACAAGGACATCGGGACGATGTACTTGTTCTTTGCGGTGGTGGCGGGCTGCATCGGCGGCGTGTTCTCGATCTTGATGCGCGCCGAGCTGATGGAGCCGGGCATCCAGCTCCACATGTTCGGTACCGACGCCAATCCGGACCAGCAGTACTGGAACGTCGTGATCACCGCCCACGCGCTGATCATGATCTTCTTCACCGTCATGCCGGCGATGATCGGCGGCTTCGGCAACTGGTTCGTGCCGCTGATGATCGGCGCGCCGGACATGGCCTTCCCGCGCATGAACAACATCAGCTTCTGGCTGCTGATCCCGTCCTTCGGCCTGCTGATCGCCTCGGCCTTCGTCGATGGCGGCGCCGGCACCGGCTGGACGCTCTATCCGCCGCTTTCGACGCAGCAGGGCATAGCCGTGGACATGGCGATCTTCTCCATGCACCTGGCCGGCGCCTCGTCGATCCTCGGCGCCATCAACTTCATCACGACGATCTTCAACATGCGGGCGCCGGGCATGACCCTGCACCGCATGCCGCTCTTCGTCTGGTCGGTCCTGGTCACCGCCTTCCTGCTGCTGCTCTCGCTGCCGGTGTTCGGCGGCGCGATCACCATGCTGCTGACCGACCGCAACTTCGGCAGCCACTTCTTCGACCCGGCCGGCGGCGGCGACCCGATCCTGTTCCAGCACCTGTTCTGGTTCTTCGGCCACCCCGAGGTGTACATCCTCATCCTCCCGGGCTTCGGCATGATCAGCCAGATCGTCTCGACCTTCTCGAAGAAGCCGGTGTTCGGCTATCTCGGCATGGCCTACGCCATGGTCGCGATCGGCTTCGTCGGCTTCGTGGTCTGGGCGCACCACATGTACGTGGTCGGTCTGGATGTCGACACCCGCGCCTACTTCACGGCGGCGACCATGGTCATCGCGGTCCCGACCGGCATCAAGATCTTCTCCTGGATCGCCACGATGTGGGGCGGCTCGATCACCTTCCGCACGCCGATGCTCTGGGCGATCGGCTTCATCTTCCTGTTCACCGTGGGCGGCGTCACCGGCGTGGTGCTCGCCAATGCCGGCGTCGATCAGGCGCTGCACGACACCTATTACGTGGTGGCGCACTTCCATTACGTGCTGAGCCTGGGCGCCGTGTTCTCGATCTTCGGCGGCTACTACTACTGGATCGGCAAGATGTCGGGCCGCGAGCATCCGGAATGGGCGGGCAAGCTCCATTTCTGGACCACCTTCATCGGCGTGAACCTGACCTTCTTCCCGCAGCACTTCCTCGGCCTCGCCGGCATGCCGCGGCGCTACCCGGATTATCCGGACGCCTTCGCGCTCTGGAACTACGTCTCGTCGATCGGCGCCTACATCTCCTTCGCCTCGACCATCTTCTTCGTGGTGATGGCGATCTACACCCTGCTCGCCGGCCGCAAGGTCGCCGCCAATCCGTGGGGCGAGGGCGCGACGACGCTGGAATGGACGGTCTCCTCGCCGCCGCCGTTCCATACGTTCGAAGAGTTGCCGGTCATCGAGCCGGCGGCGGCACACTGACCGGTGCGGCGGCGGGGCGACCCGCCGCCCGTCCGTTGAGAAGACGCCTGTTGAGACTGGGCAATGGCTGAACCTGCGATCGGCACCGTACCGGAGACCACCTCCACCCTCCACCCGATGGGCGAGGGGGCGCTGGCGGGTGCGCGCGTCGGCGACTTCATCGCGCTGCTGAAGCCTCGGGTGATGTCGCTGGTCGTGTTCTCGGGCTTTGCCGGCCTCTATGTGGCGCCCGGGCATATCCATCCCGTCATAGCCGCGGTGGCGGTGCTCTGCATCGCCGTCGGCGCCGGCGCGTCGGGCGCCATCAACATGTGGTACGACCGCGACATTGATGCCGTGATGTCGCGAACCCGCAACCGGCCGATCCCGCGCGGCTACATCGCGCCCGACCAGGCGCTGGCCTTCGGCCTGGTGCTGGCGCTTTTCGCGGTGATGACGATGGGCCTCGCGGTCAATCTGACCGCGGCGGCCTTGCTGGCCTTCACCATCTTCTTCTACGTCGTCGTCTATACGATGTGGCTGAAGCGCTCGACGCCGCAGAACATCGTGATCGGCGGCGCTTCGGGCGCCTTCCCGCCGATGATCGGCTGGGCCGCGGTGACCGGCGACGTGTCATTGGCCTCGATCGCGCTCTTCCTCATCATCTTCATGTGGACGCCGCCGCATTTCTGGGCGCTCTCGCTGTACCGGGAGGGCGACTACGCCAAGGCCGGCGTGCCGATGATGCCGGTCGTCGCCGGCGCCCGGTCCACCAAGCTGCAGATGCTGGTCTATACCCTGGCGCTCTGCCCGCTGACCCTGGCGCCGGTCTTCCTCGGCGTCGCCGGCTGGGTCTACGGCGCCGTGTCGATCGCGCTCAACATCGGCTTCGTCGGCCATGCGGTTCGCGTGCTGGCGGGCAACGATCTGCGCTGGGCGAAGCGCATGTTCGGCTTCTCGCTGCTCTATCTCTTCCTGCATTTCTCGGTGCTCTGCATCGACCGTACGCCGGGCCTCATTTCGACGCTCGAGGGCCTATGGCGATGACCCGCACCATCGGCGGCGACCGGCCGACCACCGAGGCGGAGAAGCGGAAGCGTCTGCGCCAGCGCAACTGGGCGCTGCTCGCGGCGCTCGTCGGCTTCGTCGTGCTCGTCTATGTCATCACCATCGTCAAAATGAAGGGGGCGTAAGCATGGCCACCCGCAAGACGCTGAGTCGCCGCAACCTCAACATCGTGATGATCCTGGTCGGTGTATTCTCGGGGATGGTCGGCCTGACCTTCGCCTCGGTGCCGCTCTATCGGATCTTCTGCGCCAAGACGGGCTTCGATGGCACGCCGGTGCGCGCCGACGGTGAGACGGTGAGCATCACGCCGATCGACCGCTCGGTGACTGTCAGCTTCACCAGCGACGTCGATGGCACTCTGCCCTGGGCGTTCTACCCGAAGCAGAACAAGATCCAGGCGCGGGTCGGCGAGACCTATCTCGCCTTCTTCGAGGCCGAGAACCTGACCGACCAGCCGATCACCGGGCGGGCGACCTTCAACGTGTCGCCGGAGCCCTGGGGGCCGTACTTCGTGAAGATCCAGTGCTTCTGCTTCAACCAGCAGACTCTGCAGCCGCACGAGAAGGTCGAGATGCCGGTGACCTTCTATCTCGATCCGGGCCTGGCGAAGGACCACCTGCTGGACCGCATGTCCGACGTGACCCTGTCCTACACCTTCTTCCGCTCGGCCGAGCCGGAGCAGAGCGAGACCAAGATCGGCGCCGCCGTGCCGGACGCGGCCAAGACGGTGAACTGAGAGTTTCTTAGCGAGATCTGCGGTCCGGCCCGGGGATGTCAGCGGCCGCCCGCGAAGGGAGAGAGTGGAGACCATGAGCGACACAGCCCATAAGCCGAACCACCCGTACCACCTGGTCGATCCCAGCCCGTGGCCGCTCCTGGGCGCGATCGCCGGCGGCTTCTTCACCGTGGGCATGGTGCTCTACATGCACGATCTGCCGGTGTTCGGCCACAAGTTCGGCCTCCTGAACATCGCGCCGGGCGTGATCCTGATCGCCCTGACCATGATCGTGTGGTGGCGCGACGTGATCAAGGAAGCCGAGGTGCAGCACCTGCATACGCCGGTGGTTCAGATCGGCCTGCGCTATGGCATGGCGCTGTTCATCGCCTCGGAGGTGATGTTCTTCGCGGCGTTCTTCTGGGCCTTCTTCGATGCCTCGCTGTTCCCGAAGGACGCGATCGGCCATGTTTGGCCGCCCAAGACCATCACGCCGCTCGATCCGCTGGCGATCCCGCTGCTGAACACCCTGGTGCTGCTGACCTCGGGCTGCACCGTCACCTGGGCGCATCACGCGCTGAAGCAGGGCGACCGCAACGGCCTGATCCAGGGCCTGGCGCTGACCGTCGTGCTCGGCCTGCTCTTCACCTCCCTGCAGGCCTGGGAATACGCCCATGCCCCGTTCGGCTTCAAGGACGGCATCTACACCTCGACCTTCTTCATGGCGACCGGCTTCCACGGCTTCCACGTGATCATCGGCACCACCTTCCTGATCGTGTGCCTGATCCGCGCGATCAAGGGTCATTTCACGCCCGATCATCACTTCGGCTTCGAGGCCGCCGCCTGGTACTGGCACTTCGTGGACGTGGTCTGGCTGTTCCTGTTCAGCTTCGTCTACATCTGGGGCAGCGGCCCCGGACCCTACGCGGGGTGAGGACGTCCCGCGCATGCTGAAACCTCCCCTGTGTTCGGGGGAGGTTGGTGAGGGAGCCCCGCGATGACTCCATCCCGTCGAGACTCTCGCTGAATGGCGGGCTACCGGTCGCCGATCGCCTCGGGCCTCGCCTGCCGCTGTCCGCGTTGCGGCCAGGGCAAGCTGTTCGTCGGGCTGCTGAAGCCGGCGGAGCGCTGCAGCAATTGCGGCCTCGATTTCCACGCCGACGAGACCGGCGACGGCCCCGTCGCCTTCGTCATCCTGATCTGGGGCGCGATCGTCATGGGTTTCGCCTTCTGGGCGGAGTTCGCGTTCGATCCGCCCTATTGGCTCTTCGTGCTGATCCTGATCCCGATCTCGCTCGGCGGCGCCGCGCTGCTGATGCGGCCGGCCAAGGGCGTGCTGATGGCGCTGCAGCTCCATCACCGCGCCGGCCAGGGCAACGGTTGATTCCGCGCCTTTCCTGACCATCTGGGCTTCGATATGCGTTTGCCGTTCCGTCCCACCTTCTGGCCGACCGCCACCACGCTTCCTTTGATCGTGATCATGATCGGTCTTTCGGTCTGGCAGGTGCAGCGCCTCCACTGGAAGGAAGGGCTGATCGCCGAGCGGGTCGACCGCACCACCGCGGCGCCGATCGACCTGCCGCCCGCCGGCACCGATCTCACCAATCTCGAGTTCCACAGGGTCGTCCTGACCGGCAGCTACGACCACGCCCACGAGTTCTATCTTGCGGCGCGCTCGCAGAACGGCAATGTCGGCTACTGGATCGTGACGCCGTTCAAGACCGATGCCGGCCAGACCGTCCTGGTCAACCGGGGCTGGGTGCCGGTCGAGCGGAAATACCCGGACGCCCGCAAGGAGGGCCAGATCGCCGGCGACACCCGGCTCGACGGCATCATCCGTCTGCCTCAGGTCAAGGTGTTCTTCCAGCCCGACAACGAGCCCGCCAAGAACGTCTGGTTCTATCTGGCGCCGGCCGAGATGGTGGCCGCTTCCGGCGTTCCGGCGCGAACCGACCTCTATCTCGATGCCGGGCCGGAGCCGGTGCCGGGCGGCTTCCCGATCGGCGGGCAGACGCGGATCGACCTGCCCAACGATCATTTGCAATACGCCGTCACCTGGGGACTACTGGCGATTGCGCTGGCCGTGATTTATGTGATCTATCACCTCAAGTTGGAACGGGACGCGAAATTGCAGAGGGGCAAGCCGTGAAGCAGGCCTACGGCGAGTTGGAGCAGCGCTTCCGGCGCTGGTCGGCGGTCAGGGACGCCGCCGGCATGCTGCATTGGGACTTGGCCGCCATCATGCCGGAAGGCGGCCATCACGCCCGCGCCGAACAGCTTGCGGCCTTGGGCGTGGTCGCGCATCAGATGCTCTCCGATCCCCGGAACGGTGATCTCCTGGGCGAAGCCGAGGCGAAGGGTGGCCTCTCCGACTGGCAGCGCGCCAATCTCGCCGAGATGCGCCGGCTCTACATCCATGCGACCGCTCTCGACGCCGATCTCGTCGAGGCGATGAGCAAGGCCAACAGCGCCGCCGAGGCGGCCTGGCGCGTGGCGCGCCCGGCGGCCGACTTCGCCGCGGTGAAGCCGCAGCTCGAGACCGTGTTCAAGCTGGTCCGCGAGGCCGCCCATGCCAAGGCCGGGAAGCTCGGCGTCTCGCCCTACGAAGCGCTGATGGACGAGCACGAGCCCGGCAACCGCACGGCCGCCATCGACGCGATCTTCGACAATTACGGCGTCTTCCTGCCCGATTTCCTGGAGCGGGTGCTGGAGCGCCAGGCCCGCGAGCCGGCGCCGGTCCAGCCCAAGGGCCCGTTCCCGGTCGAGGCCCAGAAGGCGCTCGGCGAGCGCGTCATGAAGACCATCGGCTTCGACTTCAAGTACGGCCGTCTCGACACCAGCCTGCATCCGATCTGCGGCGGCGTCCCGGACGACGTCCGCATCACCACGCGCTACACCGAGGACCAGGTGGCTTCGGCCCTCATGGGCATCATCCACGAGACCGGCCATGCGATGTACGAGCGCGGCCTGCCCGCCGATTGGCGGCTGCAGCCGGTCGGCTATGCGCGCGGCATGGCGCTGCACGAGAGCCAGTCGCTGCTGGTGGAGATGCAGGCCTCGCGCGGCCACGATTTCTGTGCCTATCTCTCGCCGATCCTGAACGAGGTCTTCCCCGGGAACGAGGAAGCCTTCGCGCCCGACAACCTGCAGCGCCTCTACAGCCGCGTCGCACGCGGCTTCATCCGTGTGGACGCCGACGAGGTGACCTATCCGGCCCATGTGATCCTGCGCTACCGCCTGGAGCAGGCCCTCATCGCCGACGACCTGAAGGTCGCCGACATCCCGGCCGCCTGGAACGAGGGGATGAAATCGCTGCTCGGCATCACCCCGCCCAGCGACCGCGAGGGCTGTCTGCAGGACATCCATTGGTTCGACGGCGGCATCGGCTACTTCCCGTGCTACAGTCTCGGCGCGATGACGGCGGCCCAGCTCTACGATGCCGCATGCAAGGCCGACCCGGCCATTCCGGGGTCGATCGGGAAGGGCGATTTCGGCCCGCTGATGGCCTGGCTCCGGCCCAACGTCCATGAGCGCGGCTCCAGCATGACCACCGCCCAGATTGTGACGGCCGCCACTGGGCGCCCGCTCGATGTCGAGGTATTCAAGACGCACCTGAAGCGACGCTACCTGCCGAATTAATTTGGGGACGGAATGGCGCGGTTTGGCAGCATCACCCGGGACGGGAGCACCAGCCCGATGATGCCGAGGCTGGCCGTCGATTTCCGCTCCGAGGAAAACCGCGTCCGCCTCTATTACGCCGCCGCCGTCTCCCTGTTCGGCGCGCTCGCCAGCCGCCTCGTGGCCACCGGCCTGCTGCCCTGGAATGCGGGCGGGGAGGGGCTGTTCTGGTGCGGCGCCGTCGCGCTCGCCCCCCTCGTGCTCTATGGCTGGCGCGCATTGCCCGCGGCCGTGCTGCTCGCCGTCGCCGTCGAGGCGATCTCGCGCAACTCCGCCTCGCCCGCGATCGCCGCCGCGATCGGCGACGTGCTCGAAGCGGTCGCCAGCTACGCGCTGATGACGCGCTTCACCCCGTTCGATCCGCGCTTCCGCACCCAGGACGACCTGCAGCGCTTCATCCTGATCGCCGTCGTCGTCGTGCCGGCGATCTCGGCGCTGATCGGCATCCAGTTCATCGGTCCGCATCCCGAGATGCCTGCCTTCCGGCTCTGGTTCGGCTGGGCGACGGCCGATGCGGCGGGCGTGCTGATGACGGCGCCGATGGCGCTGATCTGGGTCACCCAGTCGCGGATCCGCGGCCCGCGCTGGAAGGAGATCGCCTCGCTCGCCGGTTCGGCCTGCTGGCTGCTCTTCATGGTCGGCTGGCTGACGCCTGTCCTGGCGCTCTGGGTAGCCGTGCTGGCGGTGATCGGCCTGCCTTTCGCCTTCTGGGGGGCGATCGCCTTCGGCCGCCGCGGCGCCAGCCTGTCGGCGCTGCTGATCGCCGTCGCCCTGGTGGGGGCGGCGCGCTTCGGCGTCATGCCGTTCCCGGCCTTCCAGCCCCAGCTCGAGCAGATCGCGCTCGCGGCGCTGCTGACCTCGGTGCTGGTCGGCCTGCTGGTCGTGGCGATCGCCCGCGCCGAGCAGGACCGCCAGCAGGACCAGATCCTTGCCAGCGAAAGCCGGCTCAAGATGATGATGGTCAGCGGCCAGGTCGTGCCCTACGCCAAGGCCGGCCCCAGCTTCCTCAGCTACAATTTCATCGGCGAGGGCGCCGCGTCGCTGTTTGGTCATCCGATCGCCGACTGGGAGAAGGCGAGCGCCTGGATCGGCTTCGTCCATCCCGACGACCGCGCCCGCATGCAGCGCGCCGCCGCCGCCGACCTGCCGGTCGAGCAGGATTGCGAATGGGAATACCGGATGCGCCATGCCGACGGCCGGACCATCTGGGTGCGCGACCTGTTCCGGGTCGACCACAAGGTCGATGGCTCGCTGGAGCTCCGCGGCATGCTGATCGACGTCTCGGCGCAGAAGCAGCGCGAGTTGGAGCTGGAAGATAGCCGCCGCGCCGTCGAGACCGCGCTCGCCCAGGCCGAGGCCGCCAACCGCGCCAAGACCAGCTTCCTCGCCACCGTCAGCCACGAGCTCCGCACGCCGATGAATGCCGTGATCGGTTTCGCCGACGTCCTGAAGGGCGAGGCGTTCGGCAAGCTGAACGTCCGGCAGCAGGAATGCGTCGCCGACATCGCTTCGTCGGGCAGGCATCTGCTCCGGATGATCAACGACATCCTCGACATGTCGAAGATCGAGTCCGGCAAGTTCCCGCTGATCGAGGAGGTCTTCGACGTCGGCGCCGTGCTGAACGCCGCCTGCCGCATCGTCACCCAGGAAGCCGAGGGAAAGGCCGTCACCTTCGCCACCCAGATCGCCCTGGGCGGCGTCGGCCTCCTGGCCGACCAACGGGCGATCACCCAGATCGTGGTCAACCTGCTCACCAATGCGGTGAAGTTCACCCCGTCGGGCGGCACCGTCCGGCTCGACGCTTCTTCCGGCGCCGACGGGCTGATCGTCCATGTCACCGATACCGGACGCGGCATGTCCGCGGAGACCATCGAGCGCGCCTTCGAGCCCTTCTTCCAGGGGACCGATTCCGACGTCAACCGCAAGCGCGCCGGCACCGGCCTCGGGCTGGCCATCTCCCGGCGCCTGGCCGAGATGCATGGCGGCACCATCCGCCTGAAGAGCCAGCTGGGCGAGGGGACCGTCGCCACCCTCTGGCTGCCGCCAGGCCGCTTGCAGTAGGCGCCGTCTCCAGGAGCGGGGCGCATGGCCCCAGAACCCGCCGTCGCTTGCACCCCAGGGGACGCCCAATTAGGTTAGCGGCGTCCCCCCTTGGAGGTGCATTTTGCGTTATGTGAGCACCCGCGGCGCGGCCCCGCGGCTGGATTTCGAGGCGGTTCTCCTCACCGGCCTGGCCCGTGACGGCGGGCTCTACGTTCCCGAAACCTGGCCGCGCCTGAAGCCCAGGGCGCTTGCCGGATTTTCCGGCAAGCCCTATGCCGAGGTCGCGGCCGAAGTGATGGCGCCGTTCATCGGCCCAATGGGTCCAAAGGGGGTCGTCCCGAAGGCTGCCTTCGAGAAGATGGTTGCGGAGACCTATGCCGGCTTTCGCCACCAGGCGGTCGCGCCTCTGGTCGAGCTGGGCGAGGGGGTCTGGATCGAGGAGCTGTTCCACGGGCCGACGCTGGCGTTCAAGGACATGGCGCTGCAACTGGTCGGCCGGCTCTACGACTATATCCTCAAGAAGCAAGGCCGCCGCGTCACCATCATCGGCGCCACGTCGGGCGATACCGGCTCGGCGGCGCTGGAAGCCTGCCGCGACCGCCGCGCCGTCGACATCTTCATCCTGCACCCCCACGGCCGCGTTTCCGAGGTGCAGCGGCGGCAGATGACCACGATCGACGCCGGCAACGTCTTCAATATCGCCATCGACGGCAGCTTCGACGACTGCCAGGACCTGGTGAAGGCGATGTTCAACGACCACGCCTTCCGCGACAAGGTCGGCATGTCGGCGGTCAACTCGATCAACTGGGCGCGGGTCATGGCCCAGATCGTCTATTACGTGACGGCCGCCGTGGCGCTGGGCGCGCCTTATCGCAAGGTCGCGTTCTCGGTGCCCAGCGGCAATTTCGGCAATGTCTATGCCGGCTATGCGGCCCGCGAGATGGGGCTCGGCATCGACCAGTTCATCGTCGCCTCGAACCGCAACGACATCCTTACGCGGTTCTTCACCACCGGGAAGATGAAGATCACCGACGTCACGCCCAGCCTCAGCCCCTCCATGGACATCCAGATCTCCAGCAATCTGGAGCGCCTGCTGTTCGATCTCTTCCGCCGCAACGGCCGGAAGCTCGCCGAGGCGATGACCGGCTTCCGCAAGACGGGCAGGTTCTCGGCACCCAAGGCCGGCTGGCCGGCGATCAAGCGCCTGTTCGCGGCCTACAAGCTCGACGATCCCGGCACGCTGCAGGTCATGGGCGATCTCTATCGCCGCACCGGCATGCTGGTTGACCCGCATTCGGCGATCGGCGTCGCCGCCGCCGAAGCCATGCGCCGCGACCGGTCGATCCCGGTCATCGCTCTGGCGACCGCCCATCCCGCGAAATTCCCCGACGCGGTGAAGAAGGCGACCGGCGTGCATCCGCAGCTCCCCGCGCATCTGGCGAACCTGATGTCCCGGCGCGAGCGCTACGACGTGCTGCCGAAGGACCTCGGCAAGATCCAGGAATACGTCCTCGCGCACCGCCGCAGCGGGAGCGGAAATTGAGCAACACCATCCGCATCACCACGCTCCCCAGCGGCCTCCGGGTCGCGACCGACCGCATGGATTCGGTCGAGACCGTGTCGCTTGGCGTCTGGGCCGGCGTCGGCACGCGCCACGAGACCGCCGAGCAGAACGGCGTCGCCCATCTGCTGGAGCACATGGCCTTCAAGGGCACCCAGCGCCGCTCCGCCCGCCAGATCGCCGAGGAGATCGAATCCGTCGGCGGCCTGCTGAACGCCTATACCGGCCGCGAGCAGACCGCGTACTACGCCAAGATGCTGGCGCCCGACATGCCACTCGCGATCGACGTGCTTTCCGACATCCTGCAGAACTCGGTCTACGACCCGGCCGAGCTGGAGCGCGAGCGCGCCGTGGTGCTGCAGGAGATCGGCCAGGCCGAGGACACGCCCGACGACATCATCTTCGATCACTTCCAGGAATGCGCCTTCCCGAACCAGCCGATGGGCTGGCCGGTGCTCGGCCGCGCCGAGATCATCGGCAGCTTGCCGCGCGGCGTGGTGGCCAGCTATCTCGAAACCCGCTACCGGCCGGAGCGCATGATCGTCGCCGCGGCCGGCAGTGTCGACCACGACCGCCTGGTCGAGCTGGTGGCGAAGTCCCTCGACCGCCTGCCGACCGGCGCCGAGCCCTCGACTGTCGCAGCCGATTACCGCGGCGGCGAGCATCGCGAGGAGCGCGATCTCGAGCAGGTCAACGTCGTGCTCGGCTTCGCCGGCGTCAGCTACCACGATCCCGATTACTATGCCGCGGCGGTGCTGTCGCAGCTCCTGGGCGGCGGCATGTCCTCGCGCCTCTTCCAGGAGGTGCGCGAGAAGCGCGGCCTGGTCTACAGCATCCACACATTCTCCAGCTCCTACAGCGACAGCGGGTTGTTCGGCGTCTATGCCGGCACCGGCGAGCGGGAAGCGGCGGAGATGATGCCCGTCATCTGCGAGGAGGTGCTGAAGGTCGCCGATACGCTGGAGGAGGCGGAAGTCGCCCGCGCGGCAGCCCAGCTCAAGGCCGGTACGCTGATGTCCCGGGAGAGCACCAGCAGCCGCTGTGAGCAGCTCGCGTCCCAGCTCCTGCTCTACGGCCGCCCGATCCCGCCCGAGGAGGTCGTGGCGCGGATCGAAGCGGTCGGCACCGCCGAGGTGGCGCGGATCGCGCGCCGCATCTTCGCCTCGGCGCCGACGCTGGCATCGCTCGGGCCGGTCGCCAACGTGCCGGACCTCGACGCGGTCCGCCGCCGCCTCGCCTGAGCCCATGTTGCCGCTGTTCAAGTCCGACGGTCTCTCGCGCTTCCGCCTCGGCGGCGAGCGCACCTATCTGCGCCCGCCCGATCGCCGCGATTATCGTGATTGGGCGGCGGTGCGGGATGCCAGCCGCGCTTTCCTGGAGCCATGGGAGCCGAGCTGGGGCGACGATGCGCTGGAGCGCGCGGTCTATCGCGACCGCATCTCGCGCATCCAGCAGGAATGGCGGCTCGATCTCGGCTACGGCTTCCACATCTTCCGCAAGCAGGACGACCGGCTGATGGGTGGCGTCAATCTCAACAACGTGCGCCGCGGCGTGGCCCAGGCGGCCAATCTCGGCTACTGGATGGGCGAGCCCTTCGCCAACCAGGGCTACATGACCGATGCCCTCCGCGCACTGCTGCCGCACGCCTTCCACAGCCTCGGCCTGCACCGCATCGACGCCGCCTGCATTCCCGACAACTGGCCGAGCCGCCATCTGCTGGCGAAGTTCGGCTTCCGCGAGATCGGCGAGGCCAAGGGCTACCTGAAGATCAACGGCGAATGGCGCGACCACCTGCTGACCAGCGCCCTGCTGGAAGACCTGATGGGCTCGCCGGCGATGCGCGGCGCGAAGGTCGCCGTCGATGGCGACTTCCAGCGCCTGCTGGATAGGATCGTCTAGAAATATCACCGTCTTGCCCCGACTTGATCCGGGCAACTGGCTCCGTGAGGGCTCCGGACCCGCGGATCAAGTCCGCGGGGGGCGGATGGTGCGAGGCTGGACGATCCGGCACGCAAATCGGGTAAGATCGGCGAAACACCCCGGGAGCCTGCCATGGACAGCACCGCCCACAACAATCCGCAGCCGGTGGATGCCGCAGTCGTGCCGCGCTTCGGCGCCATCCCGACCTTCATGCGGCTCCCCTACATCACCGAGCCGACCGCGGTCGACATCGCCTTGATCGGCGTGCCCTGGGACGGCGGCACCACCAACCGCGCCGGCGCCCGCCACGGCCCGCGCGAGATCCGCAACATGTCGAGCTTCATGCGCAAGGTGCACCATGTCAGCCGCATCGCGCCCTATGAACTCGCCCGCATCGCCGATCTCGGCGATGCGCCGGTCAACCCGATCGACCTCATGGATTCTCTGGGCCGGATCGAGCGCTTCTACGCCAAGGTGCATGCGGCCGGCGCCATGCCGCTCTCGGCCGGCGGCGACCACCTGATCACGCTGCCGATCTTCCGCGCCATCGCCAGGCACCGGCCGGTCGGCATGGTGCATTTCGACGCTCACAGCGACACCAACGACCGCTACTTCGGCGACAACATGTACACCCACGGCACGCCGTTCCGCCGCGCGATCGAGGAGGGGCTGCTCGACCCCAGGCGCACCGTGCAGATCGGCATCCGCGGCTCGATCTACGCGGCGGACGACATCGCCTTCGCGCTGGAGAGCGGCATCCGCGTGATTTACATGGAGGAGTTCGCCAGGCTCGGCGTCGAGCAGACCATCGCCGAAGCGCGCCACGTGGTCGGCGACGGCCCGACCTATGTCAGCTTCGACGTGGACGGCATCGACCCGGCCTTCACGCCGGGCACCGGCACGCCGGAGATCGGCGGCCTCACCACGCTCGAGGCACAACACCTCGTGCGCGGCCTGCAAGGGCTGAACCTGGTCGGCGGCGACGTGGTGGAAGTGGCGCCGCCCTTCGACCCCAGCGGCAACACAGCCCTGGTCGGCGCGACCTTGATGTTCGAGATACTCTGCCTGCTGGCCGACGCGCACCACCGCCGGAAAGCCTAGGCTTTCCCTGAAGCCTCCCTCGTCTTCGGGTGGTTGGGGGAGCCGCGTGAAGGGCGCCCGCCGGAAGAAAGCGGCGCGGAGACTACGCCTCCACGCTCTCCCAGAGCTGCCGGAGCGGGGTCGGCAGCATCTCGATGACCTTGGCGACCTCGCCCTGGTCGATCTTCTGCCACATCACGTTGAACACGGCCCGCGCCGCACGCTCGGGGTATTCCGCGAGGCGCAGCGGCAGCCGGTCGCGCAGGTGCTCCAGGAACGGCTCGATATGCCGTTCATGGGTCGGGGTCGTCGCCGGATGCCAGCCTTCATAATAGATGCCGCGCACCAGCAGCGGCAGCTGTGCGCCGAGATGCACGGCGTTCTCCGGGCCGATTCGGTCCCGCAGCGCGTGCAGTACGGCTTTCAGCGTGCCATAGGCATCGTGCCGGTCCTCGGTGCCGAGCTCGTTCATCAGCGCCTTCAGCCAGAGATTGGTCTCCTGGATGGTCTTGTCGATGACCGGAAGTCCCGTGCCTGACATGATCGTGCCTCCCTTGTGTTGACCCTCTCTTCGATGCCGAGCCTAGATCGCTGTCGCGGGCCGGCGATGATTTGGATCAACGCAGCGGCGCCGCTCACTGCGGCGTTTTGGCCAGCTTCTCGAGATAGGCAATGATGCCGTCGATCTCTTCCCGCGACAGGCTGAGGTTCGGCATCGGCGGGTGTGGTGCCGAGAGCCAGGACCGCAGCCAGGCGGTCTGGCCGGTGCGGGTCTGCGCGATGTGCTGCAGGCTGGGGGCAGCGTCGCTGGCGCTGGCGGATTCGTTGTCGGCGTGGCATCCGCTGCACCAGCGGGCGGCCAGCGCCAGCCCGACCTGCGGATCGCCGGCCGCGAAGGCGCCCGGTCCCCAGGTCAGCGCCGCGATGAGCACCACCGTCCCGAAACTCCGTCTCATTGCGTTGCCTCGTTCCTTGCCGGCCGGGAAGCGGGTCGATGAAACGCCGGGCGATGCGGCTGGGCATTGACATCGATCAACGCTGCGCGATCTCGCCGGAACGCCATCGCTTCGGGCATCTCGATCCGGCGGAGGGCGACGCTTTGCAGCGGCCTACAATTCATAGTCGAGCTCCGGTCCGGCGCAGAGTCGGGCGATCCGCTCCGGGCGGGTCCCTTTGCAGGCAGCGGCTACCGGTGCGGCGCGACCGGCGCGGCGCTGTCTCCGCAAAAATTGCGGTTGACGAAGGAGAGGGTGGCGTGGAGCCTAGGCTTGGACGGCTCGTTCAACAAAGCGCGCCCTTCGCGGGTGCAAAAAACTCGGGAGGAGACCGAAATGGAGCGTCGTTCGTTCGTCAAGCTGCTGGGTGCCGCCGGTGTCGCCACCGCCACCACGCCATTGCTGGCCGGCAAGGCCTCGGCCGCGGACAAGGTCACCATCGCCCTGATCCCCGGCCTCACCGCCGACGGCTTCTATGTAACGATGCACAAGGGCGCCACGGCCGCCGCCGAGGCGGTCGGCGCCAACCTGATCTATCAGGGCGCGGCGGAATGGAACGTGTCGCTGCAGGTGCCGATCCTGGAAGCGGTGATCGCCAAGAAGCCCGCGGCGATCCTGATCGCGCCCAACGACAAGCAGCAGATGATCGAGCCGCTGCGCAAGGCCAACGACGCGGGTATCTCGGTCATCTGCGTCGACACCTTCATCGGCGACGGCGTGTTCCAGAAGGGCAGCGGCGATGTCGACTTCCCGATCTCCTACGTCGCCTCGGACAACGTGCTCGGCGGCCGCATGGCGGCGCGGGCGCTTGCCAAGGCGATCGGCGAGAAGGGCAAGGTCTACGTCTCCAACGTGAAGCCCGGCGTCTCCACCACCGACCAGCGGGAGGAGGGCTTCAAGGACGAGATGAAGAACTACAAGGACGTTCAGGTCCTCGACACGCAGTTCAACGACGACGACGCCAACAAGGCGGCAGCGCAGTTCCAGGCGGTGCTCGGGCGGACTCCGGACCTCGCCGGCGTGTTCGGCGCCAACCTGTTCTCGGCCTCGGGCACGGCCAACGGCGCGAAGCAGGCAGGCGTCACGGGCAAGGTCAAGCTCGCCGGCTTCGACGCGCCGGAATCGATCGTGCCGCAGCTCAAGGACGGCACGTTCGAGCTCACCATCGCCCAGCATCCCGCCGAGATCGGCTATTTCGGCTTCATCGCGGCCTTTGCCCATGTCACCGGCAATCCGGTGCCCGCCGCGATCGGTACGGGATTCACGGTGATGACCGCGGCGAATATCGACGATCCCAACGTCAGCAAGTACCTCTACAAGAGCGAATAGCCGCCCTCTGGAGCTCTAGCCGGCTGCCGCCGGTCCAGCGGCGGCGGCCGGTCACCCGTATTCGGCAAAGACCCATGGCCGCACCAGAGACGTTGACCTCCGCCGGCGATGATACCCCCGTCGCATCGACGCGTCGTTCCGTCCTCGTGCGGATCGCGGAGATGCGGGCCTGGCTGTTCCTGGTCTTTCTCATCGTGTTCTTCGAAATCTGGGCGCGCGTCGCCTATGGCAGCTCGTTCATCCTCAATGTCTACAATCTTCAGTCGATTTCCGTCTTCGCCACCGCGCCGCTGCTGCTGGCGCTCGGCCAGACCTTCGTGATCATCTCGGCCGGCATCGATCTGTCGCTGGGCTTCATCATGGGCTTCGCCTCGGTGATCGCCGCGCATACCGCCAACTATGCGGCGGCACAACTCGGCCTGCCGCCCTTCGCCGCGATGATCGTCGCCATCGCGACCGGGACGGCGCTGACCATCATCCCCGGGCTGGTCAACGGCGCGCTGATCGCGCATCTGCGCGTACCGCCCTTCATCGGCACGCTCGGCATGTACGGCGTCGCGCGCGGCGCCGCCTATCTCTTCGCCGGCGGCATGACGGTCGCGATCAGCAATCCCTGGTACAGCGCGATCGGCAATAACCGCGTCCTGGGCGTCCCGGTCGTGGTGATCCTGACGGCGATCGCCTGCCTCATCATGCACTACCTGCTGTCGCAGACCCGCTTCGGCCAGCACACCTACGCCATGGGCGCCAGCCAGGCCGCCGCGCGGCGGGCGGGCATCCGGATCAAGCGGCTGACGATGAAGATCTATCTGCTCTCCGCCGTGATGGCAGGCGTCGCCGGCGCGTTCTACACCGGGCGCTTCTCGGCCGGCGCCGCCCAGGCGGGCGAGCCGCTGCTGCTCGATTCCATCGCCGCGGTCGTCATCGGCGGCGCCAGCCTGTTCGGCGGATCCGGCACGATCTGGGGCACCGTCGCCGGCGCGCTGGTCATCGCCGTCATCCAATACGGGCTGGTCTTCATCGACGTGGAGCCGTTCTGGCAGTTCATCGCCGTCGGCACCGTCATCATCATTTCCGTGCTGGTCGACCAGACCCAGCGCCGCTTCACGGGAGGGCGCCAGGTTGAGTGACGTGACCCAGGCCGCGGCCGGCCCGATCCTCTCGGCGCCCATCCTTTCCGTGCGGGGCATCTCCAAGCATTTCGGCGGCGTGCAGGCGTTGCACAAGGTGTCGTTCGACGTGCATGCAGGCGAGGTGGTCGCGCTCGCGGGTGATAACGGCGCCGGGAAGTCCACCGTCATCAAGGCGATCTCGGGGGTCTTCCAGCACGAAGGCGGCGAGATCCTGCTCGACGGCCGCCGGGTCGATTTCTCGAGCCCGCAGGAGGCACGGGATCACGGCATCGAGACCATCTACCAGGACCTGGCGCTGGCCGACAACCTGTCGATCGGTGCCAATATCTTCCTCGGCCGCGAGCCGATGACCCGGCGCTTCGGTTTCCTGCCGGCGATCGACCGCAAGAAGATGGCCGCGGCCGCGAAGGCGACGATGGGCCTGCTGGACTTCCACGTGAGCCGGCTCGACGCCCCGGTCTCCGCCTTCTCCGGCGGCCAGCGCCAGGCGGTGGCGATCGGGCGCGCAATCTTCTGGAACGCGCGGCTGGTCATCATGGACGAGCCGACGGCGGCGCTCGGCGTCCCCGAGCAGCGCAAGGTCATCGCGCTGATCCAGTCGCTGAAGGCGCAGGGGCGGGGCGTGATCTTCATCTCCCACAACCTGCGCGATATTTTCGAGGTCGCCGACCGCATCGTCGTGTTCCGCCGGGGCGAAAACGCCGGCGAGCGCCGTCCCCACGAGACGACCAGCGACGAAATCGTCCGCATGATGGTGGGGAAGTAGCAGAAGCTGGTTCGCTATCCGCCTGCTTCGCTCCCCCGATCTCGGGGATTCCGAAGCAAGACCGCTTGGACCCACGCGCCAATCCGTGCAGAGTATCGCCTCCCATCACCCGCCGAGAAGCGACCACCCATGCCCGACCAGATCACGCTCACCCCGAAGGCCGCCCGCGCGCTCATCTTCAACGCCCTGACCGGCGCCGGGACGACGCCGGAAAACGCGCGCTACTTGACCGAGGGCGTGCTCGACACCGAGCTCTCCGGCATGGCGGGCCACGGCTTCCATTGGCTGCCTTCCTATTGCCAGCATGTGAGGAGCGGCAAGGTGAACGGCAAGGCCAAGCCTTCGGTGAAACGCGCCTCCGCGGTAGCCTTCCGGGTCGATGCCAGGAACGGCTTCGCCCATCCGGCGATCGAGGCCGGCTTCGCCAAGCTGGTCCCGGCCGCCCGCACCTTCGGCATCGCCGGCATGTCGGTCTTCAATTCCTACAACGCGGCGACGCTCGGCTTTCACACCGGGTATCTCGCCCGCCAGGGCCTGCTCGCCTTCGGCTTCACCAATTCCTCCGCCAAGATCGCCCCGGTCGGCGGTCGCACCCCTGTGCTCGGCACCAATCCCATGTCCTTCGCCGTGCCGGGCAAGGCTGGGAAGATCGCCTTCCTGATCGACCAGTCCTCGTCTGCCGTGGCCTGGAGCACGGTCAAGCAGGCGGCGGACGAGGGCAGGGACATTCCGCTCGGCTGGGCCCTCGACAAGGACGGCAGGCCGACCACCGACCCCCATAAGGGACTGGAAGGCACCATGGCGCCGTCCGGCGGATATAAGGGCTTCGGCTGGGGCCTGATCGTCGAGGTGATGTGCGCCGCCCTGGCGGGCGCCAACCGCGGCCCGCAGATGGGCTCGTTCACCCTCGACGACGGCGAGCCGATCGGCTGCGGGCAGTTCTTCATCGCCATCGCGCCCGACAAGTTCTCCGGCGGGGCCTTCGCCAGACAGGTGGCCGCCCTGGCGAAGTCGATCACCAGCCAGCCCGGTGCCCGCCTGCCCAACTCCAAGCGCGAGGCCAGCCAGAAGCGCCTGAAGAAGGAAGGCCTGCCGATCGACAAGGCACTGTACGAGAAGCTGAAGGGCTTCGCGAAAGCCTGAGGCCCATCTGTCATCATCCGCGGCTTGAACAACCCGCGGCACGCGTCATGATGCCGGCATCGCGAACCTGCCAGGCCGGACCATGCTCATCGCCCAACTGACCGATCTTCATGTCCGCCCGCATGGCGTGCTCGCCAACCGCGTGGTGGAGACCAACGCCATGCTGGAGCGGGCGCTGCAGCATGTCGCGGCGCTCGACCCGGTCCCGGACGCGGTGATCATGTCTGGCGACCTCACCGACGAGGGCCTGGCCGAGGAATACCAGATCCTCGCCGACCTGATCCGCCGGCATCTTCCCATGCCGGCCTATGTCATCCCCGGCAATCACGACCACCGGGAGAACATGCGCCGGGGGCTCGGCGGCTTCCCCGGCATCGGCGACGATCCCGAGTTCATCCAATACACGGTGGACGACCTGCCGCTGCGCCTGGTGATGCTCGATTCCATCGTGCCGGGGGCCAGCCACGGCGATCTCTGCGCCGCGCGCCTCGATTTCCTCGACCGCGCCTTGTCCGCGGCGCCGGACAAGCCGACGCTGGTCGTGCTGCATCATCCGCCGATCGCCGTCGGCATCGGCTTCATGGACGAGATCAACCTGCGCTCGGCCGACGCCTTCGCCGCGGTGATCGCCCGGCATCCCCAGGTCGAGCGCGTGCTCTGCGGCCATCATCACCGGCCGATCGCCGCGCGCTTCGCCGGGACCTTGCTGCAGGTGGCGCCCAGCGTCGCCCATCAGGTGTCGCTGGCCTTGAAGCCGGGCGCGCCCGACAGCCTGGTCCTCGAGCCGCCGGCCTACTTGCTGCACCGCTGGACGCCCGAGACGGGTCTCGTCACGCATCAGGCCTATGTCGGCGACTTCCCCGGCCCTTTTCCCTTCGCGTGACGCGGCCCCTGTTCTGGGAACGCGCTCTGCGCGACGGACAGCCCGGTCGAATCGGGTGTGATCCGCTTATTCCTTGATCTCATGAAAAAGCCGGTCTTGCGGATTTAGTATTTTCTAGATCCGCGAGACGTGCAGTGGCGGCACCCGGTCCTTCCAGGGCATCTCCTGCTCCAGCATCGCGGCGAGTTGCAGGACGAGATGCTCCTGCGCCGGCCGGGCGCCCAGTTGCACGCCGATCGGCAGGCCGCTGGAATGCATCGCCAGGGGCAGCGAGATCGCAGGCGTGCCCATGATGTTGTGCGGGAAGCAGAACTGCACCGGCCCATCGGCCAGCACCAGCCATTCTTCGGCGGCGAGGTCGGTGCGGCCCTGGTTGTAGATGCCGTGCGGCTCGGCGACATGGGCCGTGGTCGGCGAGAGCCAGATGTCGTGTTTCGCCATCAGCACGCCGAGCTTGCGCCGCATCGTGTTCATCATCGCGTGCGAGGCGAGGAAGCCTGCCTGGGTGATGCGCTTGGAATACTCGTAGATCTTGAGGGTGATCGGTTCCAGCGTGTCCGGCCCCGGCTTGCGGCCGAGCTTGGCGCCGCGCGCGTCGAGGTCCTCGGCGAAGCCGAAGAACCAGACGTCCAGCATCTTCAAGCTGGCCTCGACGCCATCGAAGTCCGGATGGTCCTCGACCACCTCATGGCCATGGGAGGCCAGCAGCTTCGCGACGCGCTCGACTGCCGCCGCGACTTCCGGATCGACCGACGCCTTCATCACCGGCTTTGCCGACCAGGCGATCTTCAGCTTCGGCGCGTCGCGCCGGATCAGTTCGGCATAGGGCAGGTCGGGCTTCGGGATGACGAAGGGATCGCCGACCTGCGGCTTGGCCATCGCGTCGAGCAGTGCCGCCGCGTCGCGGATGGTCCTGGTCTGCGCGAAGTTGGCGGCGAGGCCCCAGCCGCCTTCCTCCATGCGCGGCCCGGCGGAGATGCGCCCGCGCGACGGCTTCAAGCCGACGCCGCCGCAAAGGCTCGCCGGGATGCGGATCGAGCCGCCGATATCCGAGCCATGCGCCATCGGTACCATGCCGGACGCCACGGCCGCCGCGCCGCCGCCGGTCGAGCCGCCCGCCATGTAGCCCTGGCGCCAGGGCGTGGACGTGTTGCCGTAAAGCGCGTTCTCCGTCGTCCCGGCGATCGAGTATTCCGGCGCGTTGGAGCGGCCGATGATGTTGAGCCCGGCTTCCTTGAACAGCCGGCCCACGTTGCTGTCGCCCCGGATGACATTGCCTTTCAGCAGCCGGCTGCCGCATTCGAACTTCCGCCCGTCGAGATGCGCGCCGATATCCTTGATCAGGAATGGCACGCCCTTGAAGGGGCCGTCGGCCAGCGTCTTCTCGTCGAGATTCTCGATCCGGTCGGGATAGGTCTCGACCACCGCGTTGACCTTGGCGTTGACGGCGTCGATCGCCGCGGCCGCGATGCGCGCGAGCTCCTTCGGCGCGATCTCGCGCCTGGCCACCAGCGCCGCGAGGCCGGTCGCGTCTTGGGCGGCGTATTCCTGGATGTTCATGATCGTCCCCTGCCGTGACAGGGCGGCAGACTAGCCGGAATCCCGGCCCTGCGGGATGGGATCAGGCGTGGCCGGCTTCGCCGGTCAGGAAGGCGGAGTCGACGCCGATCTTGTGCAGCGAGCGCTCCCACTTGTCGTTGAGCGCGTCGTCGAAGATCAGCTCCTCGTCGGCGGGAACGGTCAGCCAGGCATTGGCCTGGAGCTCGGCGTCGAGCTGGCCCGGCCCCCAGCCGGCATAGCCGAGCGCGAGGATGCTGCGCCGCGGCCCGGAACCGGCGGCGATGTCCTTCAGGATGTCGATCGTGGCGGTCAGGCCCACCGTATCGCCGACGCGCAGCGTCGCGTCATCGACATAGTCGGTGCTGTGCAGCACGAAGCCGCGGCCGGTCTCGACCGGGCCGCCGCTGCGGATTCGGATATGCTCGCCCTTGCCGTGCGCGTCGATGTTGAGCTGCTGCAGGAGGTCCGGGAAGGTGAGGGAGCCGACCAGCCGGTTGACCACCAGCCCCATCGCGCCGTCGCCGGTATGGGCACAGATATAGATCACCGACCGGGTGAACCGCGCATCGCGCATCTGCGGCATCGCGACCAGCAGCTGCCCGGTCATAAAACCTTGATGCGAAACGTTTTTGCCCATAATTTCGACTTCAACCTGCGACGTTTGATCCGGCTCCGGCCACGCCTTCGTGACCTTAACCGCTTGGTCGAAAGCCTATAATCGCCCTGGAAAGTTGGCAAATCATGAATGCGGCAGCAAGGGCGCGACACCGGAATAAGGCCAGGAACAGCAATAGTTTGACCGATTGGTGTGCACGCCTTGTCGCCTTTTTCGCGCTCGTCCTGGCGAGTGCCGGGTTGGCCCATGCCGAATCGGGGGCCGGCAACACCGTCGCGACCGAGCAGAGCGCCGCGCGCCTGGTGAGCGCAGTCTCTGGCACCGGCACGCTCGAGCGGATTCCGGTCGGCCTCGACATCACGCTCAAGCCGGGCTGGAAGACCTACTGGCGCTCGCCGGGCGATGCGGGCTTTCCGCCGGTTCTCGGCTTCGACGGCTCGCAGAACGTGGCCAAGGCCGAGATGGCCTATCCGACGCCGCACCGCTTCTCGCTCTTCGGCCTGGAGACCTTCGGCTACAAGGACGAGGTCCTCTATCCGATCGCGGTGACGCCCGAGCATCCGGGCCAGCCGGTCAAGCTCAAGGCGCATCTGCGCTATCTGGTCTGCGCCGAGGTCTGCATACCCTACGAGGCCGATCTCGCGCTCGACATCGCCGCCGGCGCCGCGACGCCCAGCGACCAGGCGCCGCTGGTCAACCGCTTCCGCGCCATGGTGCCCGACGACGGCCGGGCCGCGGGCCTGCGGCTCGAAAGCGTCGCGATCGATGGGGGCCGGAACCTCGTCGTGAAGGCTTCGAGCGCCGGCGAGAGCTTCACGGCGCCGGACCTGATCGTCGAAGGGCCGGCGAGCCTGGTCTTCGGCAAGCCGACGGTCGCACTTTCGGATAACGGGCAGCGCGCGACGCTCACCCTGCCGGTCTCGCGCTCGACCGATTCGACGCAGCCGCCGAGCGGCCGGGTGACGCTGACCCTCACCGACGGCGAGCGGGGCCTGGAGCAGCATCTTTCGATTGCCAGCCTCGCGCCGGGTCCGCTGCTGTCGGCTCAGGTCGCGCCGGTGCCGGCGGCCCCGCCGCGCGCGCCGACGTCGCTGCTCGTGATCCTCGGCATCGCCGTCTTGGGCGGGATCGTGCTCAACGTCATGCCCTGCGTGCTGCCGGTCCTGATACTGAAGCTGACCTCGGTGCTCGGCCATGGCGGCGGCGAGGACCGCCACGTGCGCCTGAGCTTCCTCGCGACGGCGGCGGGGATCGCGACCGCGTTCCTGGCGCTCGCGGCCTCGCTCTCCGGCCTGAAGCTCGCCGGCCATGCGATCGGCTGGGGCATCCAGTTCCAGCAGCCGCTCTTCCTTGCCGTGCTGGCGGCGCTCTGCCTCGTCTTCGCCGCCAATCTCTGGGGCTGGTTCGAGGTGCCGTTGCCCGCGCTCGCCGGCGATCTCGCGCTCGCCGCCGACCGGCGTGCGGCGCGCCACAAGATGCTGGGCGCCTTCCTGACCGGGGTGTTCGCCACGATTCTTGCGACTCCGTGCTCGGCGCCTTTCGTCGGCACCGCGATCGGCTTTGCGCTCGCGCGCGGGGCCGGTGACATCTTCGCGATCTTCCTGGCGATGGCGCTCGGCCTCGCTTTGCCCTATCTCGCGGTCGCGGCGGTGCCGCGGCTCGCGACGCGGCTGCCGCGGCCGGGGCGCTGGATGCTCTGGCTGAAGAAGCTGCTGGGCGTCAGCATGGCGGCGACCGCGATCTGGCTGGGCTGGATCCTGGCGGCGCAGACGGGCTTGCTTCAGCCGTCGATGCAGCAGGCGGAAAGCGGACCGCTCCACTGGCGGGGCTTCGACGAGGCAGCCATCCCCGGTCTGGTGGCCGAAGGGAAGACGGTATTCGTCGATGTCACGGCGGATTGGTGCCTCACCTGCAAGGCGAACAGGACCCTCGTGCTGGACCAGCCGCCGGTCAGCACGGCGCTCCGCGGCGCCGGCACCGTCCCGATGGTGGCCGACTGGACCAGGCCGGATCCGGCGATCAGCGCCTACCTCGCCAAGTTCGGCCGCTACGGCATTCCGCTCAACGTGGTCTATGGCCCCAAGGCGCCGCGGGGCATACCGCTGCCCGAGCTCTGCAGCGCCGAGACGGTGCTGGCCGCGCTGAAGCAGGCTTCCGGCAACTAAACCCACGTGCCGCCTGGTGTTTTACGGAGCTTGGCAGTCCACCGGGCACAGCCTAGATTTGCAGTCCTTTTTCCCGCTGCACTCGAAAGGACCATCCGATGACCATCAAGGTCGGCGACAAGCTCCCCACCGTCTCGCTCAAGTACATGAACAAGGACGGCATGCAGACGGCGACAACCGACGACCTGTTCAAGGGCAAGAAGGCGGTGCTGTTCGGCCTGCCGGGCGCCTTCACGCCGACCTGCTCGGCCAAGCACCTGCCGGGCTTCGTCACCCATTCGGAAGAGCTGAAGAAGAAGGGCGTCGAGCTGGTCGCCTGCCTCTCGGTCAACGACGCCTTCGTGATGGATGCCTGGGGCAAGGCGCAGAATGCCGGCGACAAGGTCCTGATGCTGGCCGACGGCAACGCCGACTTCGCCAAGGCGACGGGCCTCACCATGGACGGCACCGGCTACGGCATGGGCCTTCGGAGCAGCCGCTGGGCGATGGTGCTCGACGACGGCAAGGTGAAGACGCTCAACGTCGAGGCGCCCGGCGCGTTCGAGGTGTCCAGCGCCGAAGCGGTGTTGAAGGCGCTCTGATCGGAATCGGCCCGCGGCCGCCTTTGCGCCGCGGGTCTCTTCGGGGGATGTGAGCGGTTGAGCGAGCGCGCACGCGAGATACTGCACAAGGTCTACGGGCACCAGGAGTTCCGCGGCCGGCAGGCGGAGATCATCGCGCATGTGGCCGGCGGCGGCGACGCGCTCGTGCTAATGCCGACCGGTGGCGGCAAGTCGATCTGCTACCAGATCCCCGCGATGCTGCGCGACGGCGTGGGCATCGTCATCTCGCCGCTGATCGCGTTGATGCAGGACCAGGTGGCGGCGCTGAAGCAGTTCGGCGTGGCCGCGGCCTTCCTCAATTCCAGCCTCGATCTCGACGCGATGCGCGAGATCGAGCGGCAATTGCGCCAGGGCGCGCTCAAATTGCTGTACGTGGCGCCCGAACGTTTGGTGAACCCGCGCTTTCTCGACCTGCTGGGCAGTCTGAAGATCGCGCTCTTCGCCATCGATGAGGCGCATTGCGTCTCTCAATGGGGCCACGACTTCCGCCCGGAATACATCCAGCTCTCGATCCTGCACGAGCGCTTTCCCGACGTGCCGCGCATCGCGCTGACCGCGACCGCCGACCAGGACACGCAGCGCGAGATCCGCACGCGCCTCGCGCTGCAGGATGCGGAGGTGTATCGCGCCAGCTTCGACCGGCCGAACATCCGCTATCGGATCGCCGAGAAGATCGACGCCAAGCGCCAGCTCCTGGCGATCATCGAGCGCGACCATGTCGGCGAGGCGGGCATCGTCTATTGCCAGTCGCGCAGCAAGGTCGAGAAGACGGCGCAGTGGCTGACGCGCCACGGGGTCCAGGCGCTGCCGTATCATGCGGGCATGCCGGCCGAGCAGCGCCGCGCCAACCAGGAGCGCTTCCTCCGCGAGGACGGCATCGTCATGGTAGCGACCGTCGCCTTCGGCATGGGCATCGACAAGCCCGACGTGCGCTTCGTCGCCCACCTGGACCTGCCGTCCAGCATCGAGGCGTACTACCAGGAGACCGGGCGCGCGGGACGGGACGGCGAACCGGCCGAGGCCTGGCTGGCCTTCGGCCGCGGCGACGTCATGATGCTCCGCAAGCGCATCGCGGATTCCAACGCGCCGGAGGAGCGCAAGCGGGTCGAGCAGATGAAGCTCGACGCCCTGCTGCGCTTCTGCGAGGAGACGACCTGCCGCCGCGTCGCGCTGCTGCAGTATTTCGGCGAGGATTCCAAGCCTTGCGGCAATTGCGATCTCTGCCTGGAGCCGCGCGAGACCTTCGACGCGACGACGCCGGCGCGGAAGCTCCTGTCGGCCATCCTGCGCACCGGGCAGCGTTTCGGGATCGCCCACATCACCGACGTGCTGCGCGGCGTCGAGACGGAGAAGGTGATCCATTACGGCCACGACAAGTTGCCGACCTTCGGCGTCGGCGCCGACCTCCCGGTGCCCGCCTGGCGATCGATGGCGCAGCAGATGACGGCGCTCGGCCTCATCAAGGTGGAAGGCGAGGGGTTCAACACCCTCGCCATGACCGACGCGGCGCGGCCGATCCTCAAGGGGGAGGAGACGCTGTTCCTGCGCGCGCTGCCGGACCGGCAGAGCCGGCGCCGGCGCAAAGACGGCACGACGGCGGCGGCCGGGCCGGGCGGCCTCGACCCGCGGCTCTGGGAAGCGCTGCGGGCGCGGCGGCGGGAGCTGGCGACCGCGCAGAACGTGCCGACCTATGTGATCTTCCACGACGCGACCCTGGCCGAGATCGGCCGCCGCAAGCCGAAGACTCTGTCCGACTTCCTGGACATTCCCGGCATCGGCGAGCGCAAGCTGGAGCGCTACGGCGCGGATTTCATGGAGGTGATCGCGGCCTTCGGCTGAGCCGCGTCAGCTCGGCTTGAAGATGTCCTCGAGCATCTGCTCGCAAGGCACGTCCTTCGCGTCGCCGATCCGCGGCACCGGCAGCGGGAAGCCCTTGCCCAAGGAAAATTTTGGCGAGCGGATCTTGCCTTCAATCAGGATGGGTGCGGGGATGTTGAGCACGCTCACCACCTTGGAATCGGCATCGAGCTCGGTCTTGGTGGTCTGCGATTTCAGGTCGACATTGCCTTTCACGTGCACGACCGAATCCTTGGTATCGATGAGAGTCCGCGAGAACGTCGCATTGCCGTTGGCGAAGGTCAGGCCGCCCGCGACGCAGCGGATCGGAATCCGGTGGTCGTCCGTGATGTAGAGGAAGAGGGCGTTCTGGATGTCGAGATCCGCCAGGGCCAGCAGCAGCTCGCTGAACGAGCCGCCGGACATGCCGAACTGCACCGCGCCGTCGGCGCCGCCCAGCACGTCGGCCAGCGACCGGCCGGTGCCTTCCAGGACGACCTTGCCGCCGACTTTTCCGCCGGTGGTCGCGAAATACTTCGAATCCTGGAAGAAGGTCTTCAACTCGATGTCCTGCAGGAAGAGATCGGCTGTCGCCTTCGGCACGTCCTTGCTGGCGTCGAGGCCGAGCTTGCCGCTGACCGTGCCGCCGGCGACCGCCATGTGGAGCTTGCTCACCTGGGCATTGCCGTCATCGACCTTCACGTCGAACGTGATCGCCTTGACCGGCAGGTAGGGCGCCGTCTTCACCTGCTTGGCGTTCAGCGAGACGTCCATGTCCATGGCGCGCAGCTTTTCGACATGCATCGGTTTGTCGGGCAGCAGGTTGCCCTCCTGCTTCATCTCCGCAGCCTGCTGCTTCTGCTCGCCGGACGCCTTCTCTTGGGTGTTCGGCGGGATGCCCAGCAGCGGGCCGAGGTCGTCGAAATCAAGGCTCTTCGATGCCAGGCTCGCGGTGAGCAGGTTGCGCTTCTCGCGCTGCTTCACCACGACCAGGCCGGACATGTCGCTGTTGCCGATGACGCCCTGCATATTTTCCAGGCGCCATTCGTCCTTGTCGTGCTTGAGCTGACCCTTGAGGTCGTAAGGCGGCGTCGACGGCGCCGGGATGCCGAGGACCGGGAAGAGGTCGGCGAGATCCTGTCCCTTGAGATGCATCTGCACGTCGGCATCGCCGAAGGTGAAGGGATCGCCGACCTTGCCTTTGACGGTGATCGAGGTCGGACCGTAGGCGACCTCAAGATCAAGTGGGTAGGGCAGTGTGCTGTCGCGCAGCATGGCGATCGAGCCGCCGGTGAAGGTAAGCCTGAGCGGCTTGTCCTCCAGCGTGCCCTTGGCATTGAACTCCACCTGCTGAGCGCCGCCCGCCGCTTCGCCGGCGGCGAGATCGATGTCGCCGTCGAGCTGCAGCTTCCGGGCCTGGTCGCGGTAGGAGATCTTGCCCTTGGTGATCTCGATCTGGCCGATCACCGGCGCCTCCGAGCGCTCTTCGGGGCGCACGGCGGCGACCGCGGTCGCCGCGACCGGGTTCTGGCTGAAATCCCAGTTCGCGGCGCCGTCGGCGCGCTTTTCCAGCGCCACCTCCGGCGCGTCGATCCGCAGATAGGGGAGCACGAGGTGGCCGCCGAGCAGCGGCCAGGGCTTGATCGCGAACTCGATCGTGTCGGCGGCGAACATCCGCTGGTCCTTCGCCCAATCCGGGTTGGCGAGGTCGACCTTGCGCAGCAGGATATGCGGGGTCCAGCTCCAATCGACGTCGAGCGAGCCGATGGTGACGGCGCGTCCCGTCGCCTTGCTGGCGCGCGCCTGCGCCTGCTGCAGGAGCACCGTGGAGTGGACGAAGAGGTAGATTCCCGCGCCCGCCGCGACGACCAGGAGGGCGAATACGCCGAGAGTCCATAGAGCTATGCGACCGGCTCTCCGCACGCTGGCCACCGTTGGACAGGGGATGACCGGAGAACAACCGGATCATGGCAGGAGCGTTCCGCCGATTCCAGTCCGGACTCGCCGCCGCCTCACCCTCGATCGTGATCCCAAGGCCAGGGACGACGGAGCTGAACCGCGTAAGAGAGAGCTACGCCCGTCGGCTGATCGCGCTCCGGGCGAGCTGGTCAACCCGCTCGTTTTCCACATGGCCGTCATGGCCGCGGACCCAGAGCCATTCGACCTTGTGCGGCTTCTCGGCCGCCTCGAGGCGCTGCCAGAGATCGGCGTTCTTCACCGGTTTCTTGTCGGCGGTCTTCCAGCCCCGGCGCTTCCAGCTCGGCAGCCATTCGGTGATGCCGTTCCTGAGGTACTGGCTGTCGGTGTGGAGCCTCACCACGGCCGGCCGCTTCAACGCCTCGAGCGCGGCGATGGCCGCCATCAGCTCCATGCGGTTGTTGGTGGTGAGCGGCTCGCCGCCGGACAGCTCTTTCTCCACCTTGCCGTAGCGCAGCAAGGCGCCCCAGCCGCCCGGCCCGGGATTGCCGCTGCAGGCGCCGTCGGTGAAGATCTCGACGACCGGCCCTGGAGACTTCGGGTCGCTCATGCGAGGCCGTAGGCGCCGACGTCGCGCGCCGCCTGGTGGAACCGGAGCTTGCGGATGTATTCGACGGGATCCTTCGGCTTCACGAAGGCGCCGGGCGGGTGATTGAGCCAGTCGTAGAGCCGGGTCAGGAGGAAGCGCAGCGCCGCGCCGCGGGCGAGGACCGGCATCGCCGCCATCTCCGCATCGGGGATCGGGCGGAGCCTGCGGTAGCTCTCGAACATCAGCTTCGCCTTGGTGACGTTGAAGCTCATGTCGGGCTGGAAGCACCAGGCGTTGATGCAGATGGCGAGATCGTAGGCCAGGAAATCGGTGCAGGCGAAATAGAAATCGATGATGCCGGAGAGCCGGTCGCCGAGGAAGAACACGTTGTCCGGAAAAAGGTCGGCGTGAATCACGCCGGTCTCCAACGCTTTCGGCCAATGCGCTTCGAGGAAGGCGAACTCCGACTTGAGCCGGGCGCCGAGGCCGGGCTCGACCTCGTCGGCGCGCGCCTCCGTGGCGGATATCAGCTTGCGCCAGCCCTCGACGGAGAGGTCGTTCGGCCGCTTCATGGCGAAGTCGCGGCCCTTGATGTGGAGGTCGGCGAGCGCCGCGCCCAGGGCATGGCAATGCTTCTCGGTCGGGCGGCGCGGCCACATGCCTTCGAGAAAGCTGATGAGCGCCGCCGGGCGGCCGCAGAGCGTCTTCAGCGCGCGGCCCTGGCGGTCGTTGATCGGCGTGGGGCAGTTCATGCCCTTGGCCGCGAGATGCTGCATCAGCCCGATGAAGAAGGGCAGATCGTCGGCCCGGACCCGCTTCTCGTAGAGCGTCAGGATATAGGTGCCGCCCCCTGGTCCTCCGCCGGTGGTCTTCAGCAGGTAGTTGCTGTTCTCGACGCCCTCGGCGATGCCCTTGCAGGACACCGGCTCGCCGATCTCGTATTCGGCGACGAACTTGGCGAGGTCGCCGTCGGGAACTTCGGTATAGACAGCCATGGACGAAGATCAGGCGGTAAGGGCGCGGGGCAGCTTGAAATGCGTGGTCTCGACGGTGACCGAGATCTCCTCGATGGCGACGTCGAAACGCCGCCTCAGTTCGTCGATCACCTGCTGGACCAGGAGCTCCGGCGCCGAGGCGCCGGCGGTGATGCCGAGCGTATCCACCGACTCGAGCCAGTTCCAGTCGATCTCGCCGGCGCGCTGCACCAGATGGGCGTCGTCGCAGCCGCTGCTCTTGGCGACCTCCACCAGGCGGCGGGAATTGGACGAGTTCGGGGCGCCGATCACCAGCATCAGGTCGCAGCGCTCGGCGATGCTCTTGACCGCGGCCTGGCGGTTCGTCGTCGCGTAGCAGATGTCTTCCTTGCGCGGCCCGTGGATCGTCGGGAACCGGCGGCGCAGCACGTCGATGATGCCGACCGTATCGTCGATCGAGAGCGTGGTCTGGGTGATGTAGGCGAGTTTCTTCGGGTCGGCGAAGGTGACGCGGGCGGCGTCCTCGATGGTCTCGACCAGGGTGACGGCGCCCGGCGGAAGCTGGCCGATCGTGCCGATGACCTCGGGGTGCCCCGCATGGCCGATCAGCACCAGGTGGCGGCCGGCGGCGTAGTGCACCTCGGCCTCGCGGTGCACCTTGCTGACCAGCGGACAGGTGGCGTCGAGATAGAGCAGCTTGCGTTCCTCGGCCTCGGCCGGGACCGATTTCGGCACGCCATGGGCGGAGAACACGACCGGATAGTCGCCGGGAATCTCCGCCAGCTCCTCGACGAAGACGGCGCCCTGGCGCTCCAGCTCCTCGACCACATGCCGGTTGTGGACGATCTCGTGCCGGACATAGACCGGCGCGCCGAATCGCTCCAAGGCGCGCTGCACGATCTGGATGGCGCGGTCGACGCCGGCGCAGAAGCCGCGCGGGGCGGCCAGCAGGATCGTCAGGGGACGCTTGGGAGTATGGCCGGTCGTCGTCTGGGGCGTGAGCATGGGGGCCCGTTCCGTTTGGCTGCCCGGAATATAGGGATTTGTCCCCGCCCGGCAACGCCAAATCAGCGGCCGCCGGCCGCCATACGGTCGCGGGCAAACCGCCGCGGGCTTGTGGAATTTCAGGGGGTTAATTAAAGTCGCCCGGACCGACCTGGAGGGGATTCGCATGGCCGCACCGAACATCGCGCAAAAGGCGCCTTTCAAGGCCGAGGTCGAGGCCGGCAAGGCCTATTGGTGGTGCGCCTGCGGCCGGAGCAAGAACCAGCCCTTCTGCGACGGGTCGCACAAGGGCTCGGAATTTTCACCCCTGAAATACGACGCGACCGAGACCAAGACGGTGTTCTTTTGCGGCTGCAAGCACAGCGCCGGCAAGCCGTTCTGCGACGGCACGCATAAGAGCCTGTGAGGCCCGGCATGGGGGGACGGGGTACGATCCGGTTCCGGATGAGGCGCGCGCTGCCGGCGCTGGTCGGCGCGACGCTGCTGGCGGTCGGCCTGGCGTCCTGCGGCGGCTCGACGGCGGTGCGGTCGATGCCGTGTCCGCAGGTGAAGGTCATTTCCGACGCGAGCTATCTCACCAAGTTCGCGGCCGACTCCGAGGACCTGACCGACACGTCCTATGAGGCGAAGATCGCCGTCAGCAATCAGCTATGCCACTATGTCGTCGAGAAGGACACCGGGAAGACGACGATTCGCACGGATCTCACGGTCCAGATCATGGCGTCGCGCGGACCCAAGCTCACCGGCGACAAGGCGGATATCACCTACAAGGTCTCCGTGACCGGCCCGGGCGGTTCGCATGTCGGCGATCCGAAGTGGACGAACAGTTTCGGCGTGACCATACCGCTGCCCGCGGACAAGCCGACCAACGCCGTCGCGGACCAGCCTTCGGTCACGATTCCGCTCGCCAACAAGAACGAGAACGGCGACTTCTATCGGATCTATGTCTACCTGCAGCTCTCCGAGAAAGAGCTCGCCTATAACCGCCGCAACCCGCAGCAATAGGCGCTGGATCCTCCGCGTCTCGATTTGACCCGCAGCCTCCCTCGGGCCTAGCATCGTCGCATCGGTGACCGGCCGGAGCGCTCGGGATCCGGCGCGGCATCCCGTTCTGCAACCCGGGCCTTGGGAGGCGGAAGATGACCGACAGCGTGTACAGAGTCTTCGAAGTGATCGGCACCAGCGCGAAGTCCTGGGAGGACGCCGCCACGTCCGCGATCAAGCTCGCATCCAAGAGCCTGCGCGATCTGCGCGTCGCGGAAGTCGTCGACCAGGATCTCGTGATCGACAACGGCAAGATCGAAGCCTTCCGCACCAAGCTCCGGGTCTCCTTCAAGCTCGAAGCGAGCAGCGGCAAGGGAAAGAAATAGCGGCGGCGCGACCCGCGGGACAGCCGGCCGGTGGCGCGGAATGGGACCGTCATGCGCGGCCCTTGATCCGCGCATCTTCGGCCACATCTCCCCTTGACGTTTAGCCGTGCCCGGCTCAAGGTTCGCGCGGTCATGTCGCCGGCGGGAGAGATTGGTCCGCATTCAGGCGAGTGTGGTCCGACGCCGAAGGAGCAACCGCCCCCGGAAACTCTCAGGCAAAAGGACCGCGGCGACGGCAGACTCTGGAAAGCGGCCGAGTCGATCTCGCGATGCGGCCCACCGAAGGAGTAAACCCGGCGCTTCGCGCGACCTGTCGTGCGTTCGGCCGGTAAATCTCTCAGGTCCAAGGACAGAGGGGGGTTGCGTCTTCGACATCGCGTCGAGGAGGCGCATCCCATGATCTGTCGGAGGACGGTTTGACAGAGTCCGGCCCGCTCAAGCGCACACCGCTTCACGATCTCCATGTCGAGCTCGGCGCCAAGATGGTGCCGTTTGCCGGCTATGACATGCCGGTGCAGTATCCCGCGGGGATCCTGGCCGAGCATCAGCACACCCGCGCGGCCGCGGGCCTGTTCGACGTCTCGCATATGGGGCAGTTCCGGATCGGCGGCGCGGGCTATGACGGCGCCGCGGCCTCGGTGGAGAAGCTCTGCCCCAACGACTTCCGCTCGCTGCGGGACGGCCAGCAGCGCTACGGCTTCCTGACCAACGAGCGCGGCGGGATCCTCGACGACCTGATGGTGACGCGGGACGGCGAATATCTGCGCATGGTGGTGAACGCCGCCTGCAAGGACGCCGATCTCGCCCATCTCCAGGCGAACGGCGTCAAGGTCCAGGCATTGCCGGACTTCTCGCTGCTGGCGCTGCAGGGGCCGAAAGCCGCGTCGGTGATGGCGCGCCTGGCCCCCGACAGCGCCAGGATGAGTTTCATGACCGGCGCGACGCTCGAGATCGCCGGCATACGCTGCTATGCGACCCGCTCCGGCTATACCGGCGAGGACGGGTTCGAGGTCTCGGTGCCGAATGCCGAGGCCGTGGCGTTCACGCGCCGCCTGCTGCAGGAGCCCGAGGTGAAGCCGATCGGTCTCGGCGCACGGGATTCGCTCAGGCTGGAAGCCGGCCTGTGTCTCTACGGCAGCGACATCACCGAGCGCACGACGCCGGTCGAAGCCGGGCTCTCCTGGGCGATCGCCGGACGGCGGCGCCAGGAAGGGGGCTATCCCGGCGACGCGGTCCTGAAGAAGCAATGGGCGGAAGGCGTGGCGCGCAAGCGCGTCGGCATCCTGCCCGAGGGCAAAGCGCCGGCGCGCGCCCATACGGAGATCGCCGACGAGGAAGGCCGCGAGATCGGCGAGGTCACGTCGGGCGGCTTCGGTCCCTCGCTCGGCAAGCCGATCGCCATGGGCTACGTCGCCGCGGCCTCGGCCGGGATCGGCACGCCGGTCAATCTCGTCGTGCGCGGCAAGGCGCTGGCCGGCAAGGTGGCGAAGATGCCCTTCGCGCCGCATCGCTATCATCGCAATTGATCCATCGGGGAGAGTCGCATGAGCACGATCCGCTACACCAAGGAACACGAATGGGTGATGGTGGACGGCGACGTCGCCACCGTCGGCATCAGCCCCTATGCCCAGGAGCAGCTCGGCGACGTCGTCTTTGTCGAGCTGCCCGAAGTCGGCAAGAAGGTCGAGAAGGGCAAGGAACTGGCGGTCGTTGAATCGGTGAAGGCGGCGAGCGAGGTCTATGCGCCGATCAGCGGCGAGGTGACCGAGGTGAACGGCACGCTCACCGACGCGCCGGCCACGGTCAACGAGGACGCGCTGGGCAAGGGCTGGTTCGCCAAGCTGAAGCTCGCCAACAAGACGGATCTCGACGGGCTGATGGACGAGGCCGCCTACAAGAAATACGTCGACGGGCTGCACTGACGGCCGATGCAAAGGATTTGCACGGCTCGTCATCCCGCGACCTAGTCGCGGCATGACGATCGGGAAACGCCACATCCAAGGATGCTCACCATGCGTTACCTTCCTCTGACCGAGGAGGATCGCCGGGCCATGCTGGCCAGGATCGGCGTGCCCTCGATCGACGGTCTCTATCGCGACGTGCCGGCGGGGGCGCTTCTGAAAGCGCCGGTCGACCTGCCGCCGCATGCCGGCGAGCTCGAGGTCGAGCGCGCGATCGGCGCCATGGCGGCGAAGAATCTCGGCACCTCCGCGGTGCCGAGCTTCCTCGGCGCCGGCGCCTACCGGCATCACGTGCCGGCCTCGGTCGATCACCTGATCCAGCGGGGCGAGTTCCTGACCTCCTACACGCCGTACCAGCCGGAAGTGACCCAGGGCACGCTGCAGGTGCTGTTCGAGTTCCAGACCCAGGTGGCGCTGCTGACCGGTATGGATGTGGCGAACGCCTCGATGTATGACGGCGCCACCGCCGCGGTCGAGGCGGTGATGATGGCGAACCGCGTGACGCGGCGGAAGAAGGCGCTGGTCTCGGGGAGTGTGCATCCGCATTACCGCGCGGTGATCGAGACTTACGGCCATCACACCGGCTTCGCGGTCGAGAGCGCGCCCGCCGATCCCGAGGGCCGTGAGGACATCCTCGCCAAAGTCGACAAGGACACGTCCTGCGTCGTGATCCAGAATCCGAGCTTCTTCGGCCACCTCGTGGATTTCGAAACCTTGTGCGATGCCGCCCATGCGGCGGGCGCGCTGGTGATCGCGGTGACGACCGAGGCCGTGTCCTATGGCCTGATCCGGGCGCCCGGCAATACCGGCTGCGACGTCGCGGTGGCCGAGGGGCAGTCCTTCGGCAACCCTCTGGGGTTCGGCGGGCCTTATGTCGGGCTCTTCGCCTGTAAGGAGAAGTTCCTGCGGCAGATGCCGGGCCGCCTTGCCGGCCAGACGGTCGATGTCGACGGCAAGCGTGGCTGGGTGCTGACGCTCTCCACCCGCGAGCAGCATATCCGCCGCGAGAAGGCGACCAGCAACATCTGCACCAATTCCGGCCTCTGTGCGCTGGCCTTCACCATCCATCTGACGCTGCTGGGCGAGGCGGGATTGCGGCGCCTCGCGGAGCTCAACCATGCGACCGCGTCCAATCTCGCCGACCGGCTGACCGGGATCCCGGGCGTGAAGCTGCTGAACGACACGTTCTTCAACGAGTTCACCCTGGCGCTCCCGAAGCCGGCGGCGCCGGTGGTCGAGGCGATGGCCAGGCGCCGCGTGCTGGGCGGCGTGCCCGTCTCGCGACTGGTGCCGAGCGATCCCAAGCTCGCCAATCTGCTGTTGGTCGCGGCGACCGAGACGGTCAGCGAAGCCGACATGGCGGCGCTGGAAACGGCGCTCGGAGAATCCCTGGAAGAGGTGAAGTGATGGCCGAGAGACCGAGCGGCACCGTATCGGGCGCGGCGACGAGCGCAGGCGCCGGCACCATCTCCGGCAATCGCGGGCTGATGATCGAGGAGCCCTTGTCGTTCGAGCAGGGCATGCCCGGCCGCACCGGCGTCGACCTGCCGGACGTGCCGAAGCACAAGGATCGCTTGGGCGGCCTCGGGCGCCGCAACGAGATCGGCCTGCCGGGCCTGAGCGAGCCGCAGGTGGTGCGGCATTACACGCGCCTCTCGCAGAAGAACTACGCGATCGACATGGGCGTCTATCCGCTCGGCTCCTGCACCATGAAGCACAACCCGCGCCTCAACGAGAAGGCGGTGCGGATGCCGGGGCTCGGCGATCTCCATCCGATGCAGCCGGTCTCGACCGTGCAGGGGGCATTGGAATTGATCGACACGCTCGCCCATTGGCTGAAGGTGCTGACCGGCATGCCGGCGGTGGCGCTGTCGCCGGCCGCGGGCGCCCATGGCGAGCTCTGCGGCATCCTGGCGATCCGCGCGGCACAGGTGGCGAAAGGCGATGCCCGAAGGCGCATCCTGGTTCCGGAATCGGCGCATGGCACCAATCCGGCGACCGCGGCGGCGGCCGGCTACGAGGTCGATCCGGTGCCGGCCGATGCCCGCGGGCGGGTCGATCTCGCCGCCTTCAAGGCGAAGCTCGGCGCCGACGTCGCCGGCACGATGATCACCAACCCGAACACCTGCGGCCTGTTCGAGAACGAGATCAGGGAGGTGGCCGAGGCGATCCACGCGGTCGGCGGCTACTTCTACTGCGACGGAGCCAATTTCAATGCGATCGTCGGCCGGGTGCGTCCCGGCGATCTCGGCGTCGATGCGATGCACATCAACCTGCACAAGACCTTCTCGACGCCCCATGGCGGCGGCGGGCCCGGCGCGGGGCCGGTCGTGCTGTCCGAAGCCTTGGCGCCTTACGCGCCGGTGCCCTATGTGGTGCACGGCAAGGGCGGCTTCGATCTCGTGGAGCATGACGGGACCGGCAAGTCGTTCGGGCGCCTGAAGGGCTTCCACGGCCAGATGGGCATGTTCGTCCGCGCGCTCGCCTACATGATGAGCCACGGTTCGGACGGTCTGCGCGTCGCCTCCGGCGATGCGGTGCTGAACGCCAACTACATCCTCGCCGGCCTGAAGGACGAGCTGACGCCGGCCTTCGAGGGCACCTGCATGCACGAGGCGCTGTTCAACGACAGCTTCCTCGAAGGCACCGGCGTCACCACGCTCGATTTCGCCAAGGCGATGATCGATGAAGGCTATCACCCGATGACCATGTACTTCCCGCTGGTGGTGCATGGCGCGCTCTTGATGGAGCCGACCGAGACCGAAAGCCGCGACGCCCTCGACCGCTACGTCGAGAGCGTGAAGGGCCTCGCGAAGCGGGCGAAAGCCGGCGACGTTGCCTATTTCCAGGGCTGCCCCTGGCACACGCCGCGCCGCCGGCTGGACGAGACCCTGGCCGCCCGGCACCCGCATCTGCGCTGGAAGCCGGAAGAGCCGAAGAAGGCCGCGGAGTAGGGCGTTACACCTTCAGTGCCGCCGCGACGACGTCCTTCATCGGCGTCGTCTTGCGGCCGATCAGCTTGCTCATGGTGTGGCTGTCATCGAACAGCGCGCCGTCCTTCGTGACGGTGCTGCTCTGCGCCAGGAGCTTGGCGAAGCCTTCGGGCAGGCCGGCGCCAGTCAGGATGCCGGCATAGACGGCCTCGGGCACGTCGTTGTAGGCGATCGGCTTGCCGGACTGCCTGGCGATCTCGGCGGCGAGCTCGGCCATGGTGAAGGCTTCGTCGCCGGCGAGCTCGTAGACCTTCCCGGCCTGGTTCTCGGAGGCGGTGAGCACCGCGGCCGCGGCGGCGGCGTAATCTGCGCGCGCTGCACCCGAGACCTTGCCGTTGCCGGAGCTGCCGACCACGGCGTTGTGGGCGAGGATCGCCTGGATCGCACCGGTGTAGTTCTCCGTGTACCAGCCGTTGCGCAGCAGGACGTGCGGGACGCCCGAGGCCTTCAACGCGGCTTCGGTGATCTTGTGCTCGTCGCCGATGGCGATCGGCGTCGTGTCGCAGCGCAGGATGCTGGTATAGGCCAGCAGCGAGACGCCGGCGCGCTTGGCGGCGTCGATCGCGTTCTTGTGCTCGGAGGCGCGTGCCCCGACCGAGTTCGAGGAGATCAGCAGAAACCGGTCGATCCCCGCCAGTGCCGCATCGAGGGTCGCGGGCTTTCCATAGTCGGCGGCGCGGACCGTCACGCCACGGGCGGCGAACTCCTTCAAGGAGTCCGGATGGCGCGCGCCGGCGACGATCCGGTCGGCCGGGACCGATTTCAGCAGCTGGGCGAGCACCAGGCGGCCGAGCTGGCCGCCGGCGGCGGTGACGAGGATCTTGGGATTGGCCTGGGACATAAACGCTCCTTGGTCTCGAATGGGGTGCTGGTCTAGAATAGAGACCACAACGGCCGGCAAAAGGAGGCAGGTTTTGAGCACCAGGTTACGCGCCGGTAACCACCTGGACGCCTGCGCCGTCCTCGCGGAGCGCTTTCAGGTGTGGCAGGCCTCGAGCTTCGACTTGACGCTCTGTCCGGTCCGGGACGTGCTGGACCGCGTGGGCGACAAATGGACGACCCTGATGCTGATCGCACTCACCGCCGGGCCGATGCGGTTCGGCGCGTTGCGCCGTGCGGTCCCGGACATCTCCAAGCGCATGCTGACGCAATCGCTGCGCTGTCTCGAGCGCGACGGCATGATCAGCCGCCAGGTCTTCCCGACCAAGCCGCCCAGCGTCGAGTACCGTCTGACGCCGCTCGGGCAGTCGATCCTGGAGCCGCTGGCCCAGCTCGTGAGCTGGGCCGAGGCTCGCCATGGCGACATCAAGGCGGCGCGCGCCAGGTTCGACGCCTCGGACAAGGCGGCCGCCGCCTGAGATGCACATCCTGGTGGTCGGCTGCGCCGGCGCGGGCAAGTCGACCCTGGCCAGGGCGCTGGGCGCGAGATACGGCCTGCCGGTCGTCCATCTCGACCGGCATTACTGGCGCGCGGGCTGGGTCGCGCCGGATGAGACGGCGTGGCAGGCCGAGGTCGCGCGGCTGATCCAAGAGCCAGCCTGGGTGATGGACGGGAACTACAGCCGGACGATGCCGCAACGCCTGCAGATGGCGGATGCCGTGGTTCATCTCGACCTTCCGCGCTGGCTCTGCATGCTGCGGGTCCTCCGCCGCATTGCGCTCGGCCATGGTCGCTGCCGCGCCGACGTGGCGCCCGGCTGTCCGGAACGGCTCGATTGGGCCTTCCTGAAATGGGTATGGAACTACCCGCGCCGGACCCGGCCGAAGACCCAGGCGCTCCTGCGCGACTTCCCGCGCACGGTGGTCGAGCTCGGCAGTGCCGCCGCTGTCAGGAGCTGGCTGGAGCGCGGCATGCCGTTGCAGGCTCGGGGTTGATCCTGGACCGATCCGACGCTATGGCTGGAACCCGATCCGCTTGGAGGTGCCGATGACGACCGCTCTGTTGATGATCGACATCCAGCAAGGCATGTGGATGGAGCCGAAGCCGCCGCACAACGACAAGACGTTTCTGGAGAACGCGTCCGCGCTCTTGGAGAAGGCGCGTGCGGCGAGAATACCGGTGATCCATATCCAGCACGACGGCGGAAAGGGCGATCCGCTGCATGAGGGCGAGGAAGGTTTCGCGATCAGGCCCGAAGTCGCGCCGAAGGCGGGCGAGAAGACCATCACCAAGTACCACTGCAGCTCGTTCCGCGACACCGGGCTCGATGCTGAATTGAAGAAGCTCGGCGTCGATAACGTCGTGGTTGCCGGGATGCAGACCGATTTCTGCATCGACACCGCCTGCCGGATCGCCCATGGCCTCGGCTACAACGTGACCCTGGCCGAGGACGCGCACACGACGCTGGACAATCCGACCATGACCGCCGAGCAGCTCATTGCCTATCACAGCGGGCTGCTGAGGGACCGCTTCGCCAGGTTCAAGCCGGTCGCCGAGATCGACTTCGCCGACTGAGGTCTTCGCGCCGGGTCGTCTCCGCGCGGGTCCGCCGGCATCGCAGCCGTCGCCAATCCTACCCATGCCCCGCTCTCGGGACGGATCGCGGGGTGGGAGCGGCATTGGATTCCGTTCTGGAACCCATTCGCCGCTCGGCCGTTACAAGGGCGGCGCGGCGGAGCCGGGTTTTTCCGGCTTGCCGCCTCACAAGAAATCCGATCGGCCCGGATCGACCTTCCGGAAACGGTCGGCCATGGGGATGCAAGCATGCTTCTGAAGACCGTCCGATTCTTGAACCTGCTGCTCGTGGCGCTCGCCCTTGGTATGACCTTCTCCCACGCGCTGGAATACCCGGGTAAGCGCAACCTCGACGGCGCCGACTGGCTGCTGGTCCAGCATCACGTCTACATCGCCTTCGGCGTGATCGGTGCGGTCATCGAGGTGACCGCCAGCGCGACGACCTGGGTCGTGTTGTGGCAACTTCATGGCTGGAAGCTGTCCCGGGTCCTGACTCTGGCCGCGGCGCTCTGCGGCAGCGCCGCGCTGGCGGTGTGGTTTGCCTATGTGGACCCGGTCAACGCGGCCCTGAAGGCATGGACGCCCGAGACCCTGCCAACCGACTGGACGAGTTACCGCGATCAATGGGAAGCTGGTCACACGGCGGGCGCCGTCCTGTTCGCCGTGGCCTTCAGCGCCCTGGTCGTGGCGCTGCTGAGCGAAGGCGAGAACGGAACCCGCCGGATCTGGAGTTGAAGAGGGGAGCGTTTCGGAGGCAAGCGGCTTAATCGGGGGTCCACAACAAGGAGTTCGGCATGCGCGTTCTCTTGGTCCATCCCAGCCCGCTGATGTACAGCGAGATCTACCTGCGCCTCGAGCCGCTCGGCATGGAACGGGTCGCGCAGGCCGTCCGGATGGCCGGGCACGACGTGCGCATCCTCGATCTCCAGACCTTCTCCCATGCCGAGCTGTTCCACGAGCTGGCGCAGTTCCGCCCCGAGGCTGTCGGTTTCTCGCTCAACTACCTCGCCAACGTGCCGGAGGTGATCGACCTCGCCAAGGCGATCAAGCAGAAGCTCGGCGCCTGCTACGTCTTCATCGGCGGCCATAGCGGCTCGTTCATCGCCGAGGAACTGCTGGCGCACGGCAACGGCGCAATCGACTGCATCCTGCGCGGCGAGGGCGAGCTCTCGGCGCCGGCACTGCTGAACGCCCTCCCCGACGGCGCGCTGGGCGTGCCCGGCGCGGTGACGGCGGAGGGGAAGGGGCCGGCGCCGGTCCTGCTGGAGAAGCTCGACATGTATCCGCCGGCGCGCGACCTGCTCAAGCGCCGGCGCAAGTATTTCATCGGCGAGCTCGACCCCTGCGCGTCGATCGAGTTCACCCGCGGCTGCCCCTGGGACTGCGCCTTCTGCAGCGCCTGGACGTTCTACGGCCGCTCCTATCGCAGCGGCTCGCCGGAGCACTGCGCGGCGGAGCTGGCCTCGATCCAGGAGCCCAACGTCTTCATTGTCGACGACGTTGCCTTCATCCATCCGGAGCACGGTTTCGCCATCGGCAAGGAGATCGAACGACGCGGAATCCAGAAACGCTACTACCTCGAGACCCGCGCCGACGTGCTGCTGAAGAACCGCGAGGTCTTCGCCTACTGGCGGAAGCTCGGCCTTAAATACTTGTTCCTCGGCCTGGAAGCGATCGATGCGGAAGGGCTGAAGCTGCACCGCAAGCGCGTCTCGATGGGCACCAACACCGAGGCGCTGGCGGTCGCACGCGAAATCGGTGTCAGCGTCGCCATCAACCTGATCGCCGATCCGGGCTGGGACAAGGAGCGCTTCGCTATCGTGCGCGAATGGGCGACCAGCATCCCGGACATCGTGCATTTGACCGTGGCGACGCCTTATCCCGGGACCGAGCTGTGGCTCACGGAATCGCGGAAGCTGACGACCCAGGATTATCGCCTGTTCGACATCCAGCACGCCGTGCTGCCGACCACGCTGCCGCTGCACGAGTTCTATTCGGAACTGGTCGAGACCCAGCGCGTCATCACCCGCAAGCACATGGGCGCCGCCGTCATGCGCAAGGCGGCGGGGCTGATGGGCCGCCTCGCCATGCAGGGCCAGTTCAACTTCATCAAGGCGATCTGGAAGTTCAACAAGGTTTACAATGCCGACCGGCAGTTCGCCGACCATCAGCAGAAGGTGGTCTACGAGATCCGGCCGCCGGCGCCGGCGGCGCCGCTGAGCAAGGAGCGCTCGGAGCTTTACGTGCATCCGAAACGGCGGGTGGCGGCGGAGGCCGGCCCGAGCGCGGCCCCGCAGGCCAGCCCGGCCTGAGACAACCCGCGTGAAATTCGGAGCGCACGAAAACCGGAACATTCGAGGCGCGGTCCGCGTTCGCCTTTTGGACGGGTGCGGTCATGCCGCGACCTGAAAGGAGGCGGCGGCCATGACCAGCGAAATCGATCACGGAACGCCGCGTCACGGGCCGATCCGGCGGGGCGATGGGCTCGATCACCCCTTCGCCGGGATTTGGTGGCTGATCGTGCTGCGCGGCCTGGCCGGCGTGGTCTTCGGCCTGATCGCCCTGTTCGCGCCCGGCGCGACCGTGCTCTCGCTGCTGCTGATCCTCGGCGTCTACCTCATGGTGGACGGCGTGTTCGGGCTGATCTCGGCAGTGATGGCGGGGCGCCGCCAGGAACGGTGGGGGCTGCTGGTCGCCGAGAGCCTGCTCAACCTGCTGATCGGCCTCATCGTGATCGTGGCGCCCGACATCGGCCTCACGGTCTTCATGCTGCTCCTCGCGGCCTGGGCGATCGTGACCGGCGGGCTGATGATCGGCACGGCCATGAACCACAAGCGCGACGGCAAGGCCTGGCTGATCGGCGGCGGCTTGATCTCGGTCCTGTTCGGGATCGTGCTGGCGGTGGCACCGATCGTCGGCGCCGTGGTGCTGACCTGGTGGCTCGGCGTCTATGCGCTGGTCTTCGGCGGCGCATTGATGGTCTTCGGTTTCCGGCTACGCACCATCACCGCGCCCTAGGCTCGAATCGAAAAACGGCGGAATCGAAAACGGCGCCCAAAGGGCGCCGTTTCATCGCAGCCGGTCGGCGCGATCTCAGTGCAGCTTGCGATCCAGTTCCCTGATCGACTGGTCGATCAGGGCGGTGGAGCGTTCGTCGGTCAGGGCCTGGGCCAGCAGCTTGCGCGTCGCCGCGGTCGCGACCTCGACCGCCTCGCGGCGGACTTCCGCGGTGGCATGGGCCTCGGCCTGGGCGATCTTCTCCAGAGCCAGCTTCTCGCGCCGCGCCATGCTGGCCTCGAGGGCGGCCATGGCGTCCTTGGTGTGGTGCTGGGCCAGTTCCTTCGCGGCGGCGACGATGCCGGCCGCCTCCTGGGCGGCCTCCTTCTGCCGGCGCTGATACTCGTTCAGCAGAGCCTGCGCCTCGTCGCGCAGCTTCTGCGCCTCGTCGAGCTGGCCCTTGATCCGGATCGAGCGCTGGTCGAGGCCGCTCACGAGCATCTTCCAGACCTTTGGGCCAACCGCGACCAGGAAGATGACGAAGCCGACGACGACCCAGAATTCCGGATTGGCGAAGACGCTCTCGTGTTCGACTTCCATCAGGCACGCTCCTTGACGGCGGCGTCGACCGCGGCCGAGGCGCTGTCGGCTCCGAGCTGCGCGCCGATCAGCTTGGCGGTGATGCTCTGTGCGAGGTCGGTGGCGATCGGCTTCACCTGTGCCATCGCCGCGGCCCGCGCGGCCGCAATGCTCCGCTCGGCCGCCGCCTCCTGCTCCGCTAGGCGCTTGCCGAACACGGCTTCGCGCTTGGCGGTCTCCTCGGCGATGGCGGCCGCGGCCCGCGCATGCTCGGCCTGGGCCGAGGCGCGCGCGTCGGCGATCGCCTTCTGGTAGGCGGCGAGGGCGCTCTCCGCTTCCGCCTTGATGCCCTCGGCCTTCCCCAGATTGCTTGCGATCCGGTCCTGGCGGTCGGTGAACACCGCATCGACCCGCGGCAGGGTCACCCGCCACATCACCAGGAACAGGACGATGCACACGACCGCCAGCCAGAACAGCTGCGGTGTCCAGAACGCCGGATCGAACTGCGGCATGTCGCCTTCCTCGTCGCGCTATGCTGCGGCGATTAGCTGAACAGGATGATCATCGAGACGACGAAGCCGATCAGACCGGTGGCTTCGATCAGCGCGAAGGCGACCATCGGCTGCACGCGGAGCTTCGACTGGGCTTCCGGATTGCGCAGCGCGCCGTCCATGTAGTGGCCGAACATCACGCCGAGGCCGATACCGGCGCCGGCGAGCGCCAGGACGGCGAGACCCGC
The DNA here is from genome assembly GCA_035548715.1 of Dongiaceae bacterium. Classification (GTDB taxonomy): domain Bacteria; phylum Pseudomonadota; class Alphaproteobacteria; order Dongiales; family Dongiaceae; genus Dongia. The sequence goes on along the minus strand of DASZSL010000109.1, from coordinate 130,520 downwards.
ACCGATGAGCTTTGCGGAAGCGATATCCATTTTAGCGTTCCCTTTTTGCTAGGAGAGTTGTGACTGGTTCAGTGCGCCATATGGATGGCGTCGTTGAGATAGATGCAGGTCAGCACGGCGAACACGTAGGCCTGCAGGCAGGCGATCAGCAGCTCCAGCGCGAAGATCGCGATGACCGCCGCGAGCGGGATGATGCCGCCGATGCCGCCGAGGAACAGCGTGGCCGCGCCCAGCGAGGCGACGAAGCCGCCGATCACCGCCAGCATCACGTGGCCCGCCACCATGTTGGCGAACAGTCGCACGGAAAGCGTGATCGGACGGATGAAATAGGACATCACCTCGATCGGAACCATCAGCGGCAGCAGCCAGGCCGGCACGCCCTTCGGCACGAAGAAGGAGAGGAAGTGCACCCCGTGCTTCATGAAGCCCACGGCGGTCGCCAGCAGGAACACGACCATCGCCATGGCGAAGGTGACGATGATGTGGCTGGTCACGGTGAAGGTGAGGCTGGACCAGCCGTTCGGCACCAGGCCGATCAGGTTCAGGAAGAGGATGAAGATGAAGATCGTGAAGACGAAGGGGAAGTAGCGCTTGCCGTCGGGGCCGATGTTCTCGGCGATGAGGCCGTGGACGAAATCGTGGAAGAACTCGACCGAGCCCTGCAGCCGTCCCGGCACCACGGCCCGGCCGCGCATGCCCGCCAGCATGAAGACGGTGATCAGCACCGCGACCAACACCATGACCAGGGAGGCGTTGGTGAAGGAGATATCGACCCCGCCGATATGGATCGGGACGAGGGTCTTGATCTCAAACTGCTCGAGCGGTGAGTGGTGACCTTCGGCCAATTTTCGTCCCCGGCTGTCGGCGAGCGCCCTGCCCGGCGAGGCGTGCGCTCATTGCTCCTTGTCTTCTTCTTCCTGCTGCCGGCGCGAGAGACGGATCGTGTTGTAGATCCCGACCCCCAGTCCCACGAACATGAAGACCAGGATGAACAAGGGCTGCGTTCCGGCGAAGTGATCGATCACCCAGCCGATACCCAGGCCCGCGAGAAGGCTGGCGATGATCTCCACCGACAGGCGGGATCCGTACCCCAGTCCGGACTGCCCAACGGACGGTCCGGAGGCCGCGCCCCATCCCTCGTTCTGCTCGCGCGCCGCTTTGAGCTTCGCGTTCAGCTGGTCGAGGTCGGCCGGCTCCTTCTCGGTCATCTGCTGATCCTCGAGCGATGCCCCGAGACGTACGCACTGCACACAGGATACCCACGCCAGTTGCCCCGCCGTGAGCGCGCGCAACATAGGTAATGCACACTAGCGCGTCAAGTTTGATTCGCCCCTGGGAGGCCCGGTCCTAACGCTCTGATTAGGCTCGGAAAAAGCCTCGAAAACGAGGCTAGGAGGCGGCCCTGAGACGGGTGGCTTCCTGGAGGTCCACCGAGACCAATTGCGAAACCCCGCGCTCGGCCATGGTGACGCCGAACAGACGGTCCATCCGGGCCATGGTGAGGCGGTGGTGGGTGATCACCAGGAAGCGGGTGCCGGTCTCGCGGGCGAGCTCGTCCACCAGGTCGCAGAACCGCTCGACATTGGCGTCGTCCAGCGGGGCGTCGACCTCGTCCAGCACGCAGATCGGCGCCGGATTGACCAGGAAGACGGCGAACAGCAAAGCGAGCGCGGTCAGCGCCTGCTCGCCGCCCGAGAGCAGCGACATGACCTGCAGCTTCTTGCCGGGCGGGCTGGCCAGGATCTCCAGGCCGGCTTCCAGCGGATCCTCGGATTCCGTCAGCTTCAGATGCGCCTTGCCGCCGCCGAACAGGCGGGTGAACAGCTTCTCGAAATGGCCGTTGACCAGCTCGAAGGCGGCGAGCAGGCGCTCGCGGCCCTCGCGGTTCAGGCTGTTGATGCCCTGGCGCAGGCGCGAGATCGCATTGATGAGGTCGGAGCGCTCGGTCTGCATCCCGGCGAGCTGCTGCTCCAGCTCGGCGGCCTCCGCCTCGGCACGGAGGTTCACCGGGCCGATATTCTCTCGCTCGCGCAGCAGGCGCTGCAGCCTGGCGTCGGTCGACTGCTGGTCGGGCAATGGCTCGCCGGGGTCGAGTTCGGCCAGCTCCAGGACCTGCTCGGGCGCGCATTCCAGCTTCTCGCGGATGTGCGCGGCCAGGGTCTCGGCGGCCTCGCTCGCCTGGCCGACCATCGCCTCGGCGCGGACCCGGTGTTCGCGGGCCTCGGCCAGGCGGTGCTCCTCGGCCTTCAGCGTGCGGTCGGCGACGCTGAGGGCGGTTTCCGCCTCGGCCAGCGCGTCGGCGGCCTGGCGGCGCTTGTCCTCGGCGGCGCCGATCAGCTCGAAAAGGCGTGCGCGTTCCCCGGCGATCCGTTCGGGTTCGGTCTCGAGGCGCGCGATCTCGCCGGCGATGGTCTCGCGGCGCTCGGTCAATTCGGCGATATGGCGCTCGGCCTGGGCCGCGCGGTCGCGCCAGGAGGCGAGTTCCTGCTCGACCGTAGCGCGGCGGCGGGCGCGCTGCTCCGCCTCGCGCTGCAGCCGGTCGCTGGTGGAGCGGCACTCGATCAGTCCGGCGCGGCGGTCGGCCAGCATCGGCCGCAATTCGGCGACGCGGTCGCGGGCGGCCTGGAGATCGGGGAGGGCGGCGCGTTCGGCCTCGCTGGCGTCGCGCTGCTGCCCGGCTTCGGCGAGGTCGGCGGCAAGCGTCGCCGCCGTCTGGTCGAGGGCGCCGATCCGGCTGCTCTTCTCCTGGGCGCGCTGCTCGGCGCTCGTGGCCGCTTCACGGGCTTGGCGCGCGGTGCTGTAGGCGTTCTGCAAAGCCTGGCGCGCGGCCTGCTCGCGCTCGGTCAGCGCCTTGGTCTCCTCCCGGGCCCAGGCGAGATCGCTCTCGGCCGCCTGGAACGCGGCGAGGCCGGCGGCGAGCTCGGCTTCCAGCTCCTTCAGGCGGTTGCGCTGCTGCAGCCGCATGGCGGCGGGCGGCACGGCCTCGCTGGTGACGGTATAGCCGTCCCAGCGCCACATCGCGCCGTCGCGGGTGACCAGGCGCTGGCCTTGGCGCAATTCGCCGGCGAGCGCGCGACCGGACTCGACGTCGGGCACAACGCCGATCTGCGCCAGGCGGCGGACCAGGGCCGACGAACCGGTGACGAAGTCGGCGAGGCTCGGGATCCCGCCGGGCAAGGCGGGCGCCGAAGGATCGGCATCGAGCGAGCGCCAGTGCATCGGCGCGCCGGTGTCGGTCGAGGCCTGCAGGTCCTCGCCGAGCGCCACGCCCAGCGCCTGCTCGTAGCCCGGCGCGACCGAGAGCGCATCGACCAGCGGCGGCCACATGTCGGTGTCGCTGCCGGCAAAGAGCGAGGCCAGCGCATCGGCCTCGGCCTGCAGCTTGGCACGCCTGGCCGCGAGCGCCTGGTGCGTTTCCCGCGTCGTCGCTTCCTTCGTCGCGGCCGCCTCGCGGGCGGCTTCGACGGCCGTCAGCGCCGCCTGGTCGGCCTCGAGCTGGCTCTCGGCCGCGGCGAGCGCGGCGCGGGAGGACTGGATCTCGGCGTCGTTGGCGATCTCCTCGCGTAGGCGCGCAAGCTCCGCCTCGGCCTCGCCGCGGCGCGCGGTGAGCTGCTCGAGGCGCGCGGTCAGCTCATTGATGCGGCGGCCGACGGCGGCCAGGCGCGCTTCGCCCTCGGCCACCGACTGGGTGAGGCCGGTGAGCTCGGTCTCGCATTCCTCGAGATCGGCATTGGCGGAGGTGACGGCGCGGGCCGCCTCTTCGGCGATCGCGGATTCGCGGGCGGCGATCTCGTCGATCTCGCCGGCCTCGGCGGTGAGCCTGGCCGCGGCTTCGGCCGCGTCGGCGGCGAGCTGCGCGGCACGCGCGGTGTCGTTCTCGTTGTCCTGGAGCTGCTGGCGGCGGCCGGCGAGCTCGGCAGCGACGCGCTCCTCCTCGCGCCCGAGATTGGCGTGGGAGATGGTGAGATGCTGCAGCTCGGCGGCGGCCTCGGCCTCGTGCTGGCGCAGGGGCGGCAAGGCCGCGGCGGCTTCCGCCTGCTGGGTGGCGGCGGCGGCGGCCGACTGGGTCAGCTCGACCACGGCGCCCTCGGCGGATTGCAGGGCCGCGTCGGCGTGCTCCTTGCGCGCGGTCGCCTCGATCCAGTGCAGATGCGCCAGCGTCGCCTCGGCGCGGCGGATATGGTCCTGCAGGTTGCGGTAGCGGTTGGCCTGGCGCGCCTGTTTCTTCAGGGCGGCGAGCTGGCTCTCCAGGGTGACGATCACGTCGTCGAGGCGCGAGAGGTTGGCTTCCGCCGCCTTGAGGCGCAGCTCGGCCTCGTGGCGCCGGGAATGCAGGCCGGTGATGCCGGCCGCTTCCTCGAGCAATGCGCGGCGGTCGATCGGCTTGGCGTTGATGATGGCGCCGATGCGGCCCTGGCTCACCAGAGCCGTCGAATGCGCGCCGGTCGAGACGTCGGCGAACAGGATCTGCACGTCGCGGGCCCGGGATTCCGAGCCGTTGACCCTGTAGGTCGAGCCCATGCCGCGGTCGATGCGCCGCGAGATCTCGATCTCGCTGGCATCGTTGAACTGGGCCGGCACCTTGCGGTCGGTGTTGTCCAGCAGCAGCGCGACCTCGGCCACGTTGCGCGCGGGCCGCGTGCCGGTGCCGCCGAAGATCACGTCGTCCATCTCGCCGCCGCGCATGCGCTTGGCGGAAGTCTCGCCCATCACCCAGCGCAGGGCCTCGACCAGGTTCGACTTGCCGCAGCCGTTCGGCCCGACGATGCCGGTCATGCCCGGCTGGATCGCGAGCTCGGTGGATTCGACGAAGGACTTGAAGCCGTGGAGGCGGAGCCGGACGAAATGGACCAAGATCAGGAACCCGATGCGCCGAGCTTGGCGAACAGAGCCTTCAGGTCGTCATAGGTCTGCTCGCCCTCGAGCTTGATGCCGTTGACCACGAAGGTCGGGGTCGCGTTGATGCCGAAGGCGTCCTGGCCGGCCTTGCTGGTGGCGACGATCTTGGCCTCCTCGTCCTTGTTGGCGAGGCAGGCATCGAACTTCGCGCGGTCCATGCCGGCGGTGGCGGCGATCTGCGCCAGTGCCTCGGTCGCGTCGCTGGTCAGCCACTGGTCCTGGGTTTTGAACAGCGATTCCGAGATGCCGTAGAACAGCATCGGCGACTGGCAATGGGCGAACAGCGCGGCCTGCAGCGCCGGCTTGTTCAGCGGGAAGTCGCGTGGGATGAACTTCACCTTGCCGGTATCGATGAAGTCCTTCTTGATCTGCGGCATCACGTCCTTGGCGAACCTGGCGCAATGCGGGCAGGAGAGCGAGGAATACTCGATCATCGTGATCGGGGCGTCGGCGTTGCCGAGCACGATGTCGTCGGGCTGCGCCTTGGCGAGCGGACTGTCGATCGGCTTGGACGTGTCCACATTCGCCGCCGACGCCGGTTCGGTGACGGAAGGCGTCTGGAAATGCTGCCAGGCGAGGAAACCGGCAACGCCGGCAATGATGACCACCACCCCCGCGATCAGCAGATTGCGCATCATGTCTCCATCGTTCCCGGGTGAAAGCCGCGGCGCAGTCGAGTCGCGGATGCGGCTTTTCAGCCCATGTCTGGCGGCGGTTTTGGCAGGATTCAGGGGCAAGCGCAAGGTCGCCACGCCGCGCCGCTGCAGCGGATTCGCGATCTCCTGTGGATGAATTTTGCGTGATCCCCCGGCCATCCTTCGGGCGGTGGAGAATCGGCCGGATCGGCCGCCGAATCGCTCAGCGGGGGCGCGGATTCCGCCGCATGGCGAGGCCGAGACGGATCAAGCTTTCCTTCACCGCGCCGTCGGGCAGCGATGCCACGGACGCCGCGACCGCGGCGGCCTCGGTCGCGGTCGGCTTGCGCGACTCGGGGCGCCGCGCGGCCTGCCGCGGGGCCTCGCCCTGGCGGAAGCGGATCTCGCCGACCGCGCCATAGCCGAAATGCGTATTCACACGGTCGAGGATCTGCGGTTTCAGATGCTGCAGTTCCAGCGCCGCCGCGCCGCCGCAGGCGATGGTGAGAACGCCGCCGTTGCGCTGGCCGCGCGGGAAGGCGAGCTGGACCGGCCGGCCCATCCGCGCGATGTCCTCGCCGACGACGGCGGCCCATTCGGTGATGAGGCCGGCTTCGGCGAAACCGCGCCCGCCCAGGGTATTGCGGAAGGCGGTGCGCGTCAGCCCCGGGAGCTCGGCGGCGAGCCGGGTGGGGGCGTTGCGGCGCGGCGCGTCTTCGTCCTTCTTGGCCATCGGCCGAGCCTAGCCTAGCTGCTGGCGCTGGTGTAGTGGCGGAGCGCGAACTGCCAGAAGCGGTGGCTCAGCCACAATCCGGCCAGGGCGATGGCGGGCGCCGCGATCCCCAGCCGCCAGTCGAGGATGCCGGCGGCGGCGCTGGCGGGCACCGTCGTCATGAAGGTGATCGGGATGACGACCGTGAAGATGATCCGCATCGGCCCCGGGAAGGCGCCGATCGGGAAGCGCGCCACCTCGAACACGGCGTAGAAGATCTGCGCGATGTTCTCGATCCGCACCAGCCAGAAGGCGAGCGTGTGCAGGAGCGCCCAGATCGCATAGATGATCACCATGGCGCAGGCGAGGAAGGCGATCAGCAGCAGCACGTTGGCGACGGTGAGCGATCCCATCGCGGCCATCGCATAGCCGAGGATGCCCAGTGCCAGCAGATAGGCCGGCAGGCCGACGATCCGGAAATGCCGGATCGAGACCTGGAGCTGGCTGTTGACCGGCTTGAGCAGGATGAAGTCGAGATCGCCGCGCCGGATCAGCTCCGGCAGGCTGCCGATGTTGAAGGCGAGGAATCCCGACGCGAACTCCTCGAGCAGGAGATAGATGCCGTAGAGCGCCAGCGCCTGGTGGAAGGTCCAGCCGCCGAGGCTCTGGGAATAGCGGAACATCACCTGGAGCACCAGCAGTCCGGTGCCGAAGGAGAAGAGCGCCGTCACCGCGCTGATCAGGAAATCGATGCGGTATTCGAGGTCGAGCGCCAGCGAATTGGCCCAGAAGGCGCGGACGAGCTGCAGCATCCGTCTCATCCGCCGACCGCCCCGAAGCGTTTGCGGCCGCGCGCCCAGAGGATGCGGTGGAAGGCGACCATGACCGCCAGCCAGGCTGCCTGCATGGCGAAGCCCGGAAAGGGCGGTACGCCGCCGGCCAGAAGCTCGACCGGAAAGTTGACCATCCAGGGAAAGGGCGTCCACGCGATCACGGCGCGCGCGCCGGGCGACAGGAAATCGAGCGGGAAGAGCGCGCCGCCCAGGGTGTAGAGCATGATGTAGATCCATGAATCGGCCGACTTCGCCCGCTCGCTCCAGAGGCAGAGCAGCGCCAGCGCGTAGTTCGTGTTGAACATGAGCTGCCAGGACAGGAGCAGCGCCAGCAGGAAGGCCGGCAGCCGGCCCGGCACGATCAGCTCCCAGCCGCCGCTGAGCAGCAGGCCCGCCGCGGTGATGAGGACGTTGAGCGGCATGCGCAGCACATAGGCCGAGACGTTCTCGATCAGCTCTGCGAACCACGGGTCGAAGGGGCGCAGAAGCTGGATCGCATAGGTACCGTTGCGCACCTGGTAGTCGACGTTCCAGACGACCCAGGCGATGCAGCATTGGGTCGCGAGGAACGCGGTCAGGAAGTAGAACGAGAACGCCTTGGGATCGCGTCCGCCCAGCGGCGCGTCGGCGGCGAGATGGCGCCAGACGAACATCATGATCAGCGGCGTGAGGCCGGCCAGGATCCAGAGGAAGACCGTCGCGCGATATTCCAGCATGATCGCGAAGGAGGCGCGGAAACAGGCGCGGCAGTAACGCAGCACGGGCGCGATCATGACGGCGCCGGCCCGGCGGTCATGAAGCGGCCGATGACGGTCTCGATCGGGGTGTCCTCGATGGCGATGTCGGCGACCGGCAGCTCGGCCAGCACCCGCTGGGCGAGGGCGGCGACTGCGCCGCGCGGGACATGGAGCTCGGCCTCGAGGCCGTCGGCGGCCGCGACCTTGCCATAGGCTTCGAGCCGCCCACGATCGACCGCGGCGGAGAAATGCAGCTTCACCGCTTTCTCCACCGCCATCCGCTCCAGGATGGCGGCGAGGTCGCCGTCGAACAGCAGCCGCCCCCGGTTGATGACGATGACGCGTTTGCAGAGCGCGCTGACATCGGCCATGTAATGCGAGGTCAGCAGGATGGTGGCGCCGGTCTTGCGGTTGTAGTCGGCGATGAAGTCGCGCAAGGACTGCTGCATGTTGACGTCCAGCCCGATGGTCGGTTCGTCCAGGAACAGCACCTTTGGCCGGTGGATGAGCGCTGCGGCCAGCTCGCACTTCATCCGCTCGCCGAGCGAGAGCTTGCGCGCCTGCCGGTTGACCAGGCCGCCGAGGTCCAGCATCTCCGTCAGCTCGGCGATGCGCTCGGCATAGTCGGCATCGGAGACGCCGTAGATCTCCTTGTTGAGCAGGAAGGTGTCGGCGGGCGGCAGGTCCCAGATCAGCTGCTGCTTCTGGCCCAGCACCATGGCGATGGTGCCGAGAAAGGCGCGCTTGCGCTCCTGCGGCCGGAAGCCGGCGACGCGGATCCGGCCGGCGGTCGGGTAGAGCAGGCCGGCCAGCATCTTCAGCGTCGTGGTCTTGCCGGCGCCGTTGGGCCCGAGGAAGCCGACGATCTCTCCGGGCTGGATCGAGAAGCTGATGCCTTCGACCGCCTTCACGGTCTCCCGCTCGCGCCGGAAGAAGGCGCGGACGCTGTTGGAAAAGCCGCCTTCGCGCTTGGCGACGCTGTAATGCTTGACCAGGTCCTGGACTTCTATCATCGGCGCCCCTGCGGCTATGATAGCGGCGTCAACCATTGCCGAGAATGCCGATCCGATGCCGCGCCTCGCGCGATCTTCCGCAGACCGCTCCTCCATGGCCGAGCGCCTCCTCGCCTGGTACGACCGGCATCGCCGCGTGCTGCCCTGGCGCGCGCTGGCCGGCGAGACGCCGGATCCCTATCGGGTCTGGCTCTCCGAGATCATGCTCCAGCAGACGACCGTAGCGACGGTCGGGCCGTATTTCTTGACCTTTCTTGCGCGCTGGCCGGATGTGACGGCCTTGGCCGCGGCGCCGCTCGACGACGTGCTGACCGCCTGGGCCGGGCTCGGTTACTACGCGCGGGCGCGCAACCTGCACAAATGCGCCCGGGTGGTGGCGGAGGCCCATGGCGGCCGGTTTCCAGATACCGAGGAGGGATTGCTGGAACTGCCGGGGATCGGCGGCTACACCGCGGCCGCGATCGCCGCCATCGCCTTCGACCGCCGCGCCGTCGTGATGGACGGCAACGTCGAGCGGGTCGTCTCGCGCTTGCACCGCGTGGCGACGCCGCTGCCGGCGGCGAAGCCCGCGCTGAAGGCGCTGACCGGTGCCCTGACGCCCGATGCGCGCGCCGGGGACTTCGCCCAGGCGATGATGGATCTCGGCGCCACGATCTGCACCCCGGCGAAGCCGCGCTGCGCGCTCTGCCCCTGGCGCGAGGATTGCGCGGGCTTCAAGGCCGGCGATGCCGAGGACTATCCGCGCAAGACGCCGAAGGCGGCACGGCCGATCCTCCACGCGGTCGCCTATTGGATGACGACGCCGGACGGCGCAGTGCTGCTGCGCCGCCGGCCCGAGCAGGGCCTGCTCGGCGGCATGATGGAGATTCCGACCAACACCTGGCGGGCGGAACCGTGGGATGCGGAAGCGGCCCGGGACGGTGCGCCGGTGCCGGCGTCCTGGTATCAACTGCCCGGCCAGGTGCGTCATGTTTTCACGCATATTGATCTGCGGCTCTCGCTGCTTGCCGCGCGGGTCGATGCAGCGCCGGCGGGCATGATCGCGGCGCCGCTCGATCGCCTCGGCGACTACGCGCTGCCGAGCGTCATGCGGAAGATCGTCAGCGCGGCTGCGACGGCGGTGCGTTAGACGCCGGCGGCGGCTCGCCCTTGCCCTCGGCCTGGCGGGCCTGCGCGTCGGCGGCCTTGGGCGCGTCCCTGGGCGCGTCCTTGGGCGCGTCCTTTGGCGCCTCCTTGGACGCTTCCTTGGCGGCGGCCTTCAGCGCCGCCTGGACGATCGCCTCGTCGGTCGCGTCGCCGACCGTGGTCGATGCGCCCTTGACCGTGATCTCGTGCACCGTCGCGCGCTGCGGCGGCATCGCCGCCATCATGCCGGCGAACAGGATGCCCGCCTCGTCGAAGGCGAGCTTCAGCCGGCGATTGAACGCGCGCATCACGTCCCACTGGCTCATGGGCCGGGTCTTCATGCGCGCCTTGACGATCAGGCCGGTATCCTGGAAGCCGTCCACGCCGATGATCTCGATCGGGCCCAGCACGCTGTAGCGGAAATCGCGGTCCTTCTCGATCGCCGTGCCGACCTCCCGCATGACGTCGAGCGCCCGGTCGACGTCGCCGCGATAGTCGATCTTGATCTCCCAGAGCGCGTAGGAGAAGTCCTTGGTCAGGTTCTGCACGATCGTGACGGAGCTGAAGGGCACCGTGTGGACCGTGCCGCCGAGGTCGCGCAGGCGGATGGTGCGGATGGTCATGCCCTCGACCACGCCGGCATGGCCGCCGAGGTCGACGACGTCGCCGATGGCGATCGTGTCCTCGATCAGGATGAAGACACCGGTGATGATGTCCTTGACCAGGGTCTGCGCGCCGAAGCCGATGGCGAGGCCGACCACGCCGGCTGCGGCCAGCAACGGCCCGATGTCGATGCCGATCTCCGAAAGGACGACCAGCAGGATGATGACGCCGAGCGTGATGCGGAAGGCATTGCGCAGCAGCGGCAGCAGGGTGCGGATGCGGCTGCTGTGATAGATCCGCCGGCCGTGCTGGTCGGTGTCGCGCAGCCAATGCTCGATCGCGAGATTGACCACCTCGGAGAGGATGGCGGAGATGACGAGGACGAGCACGATCTTCACGGCCGCCGTCATCACCGGCCGGCCGGCGCCATCGGACAGCCAGCCGATCATGTCCAGGCCCCAGATCTGCAGCAGCGCGAAGAGGGAGGCGAGGTAGATGACCGCCAGCAGCGCCTGCTTCATGACCGGGAGATAGCGGTTGGCCCGGGCTTCGAGGCCGGGGAGGACCCGCTTCACCTCGTCGGGCAAGGCGAAGCTGCGGTCGAAGATCTGGCGCAGGAAGGTGTCGGCGAGCCGGATCACGAGCCCCAGGATCGCGGTCAGCACGGTCGCGCGCAGCAGGAAGGCGAAGCCGCCTTCGATCTGCAGGCTCCAGACCGCGTAGCTGGCGACCACATAGGCGATGGCCAGGATGTGCCACACCTTGGCCGCCTGACGGCGGAAGGCGCGGAAGCGAATGGCGCGCTCGGTTTCGGGCGTCGTCTCCGGTTCCGGCAGCGGGGTGGCGACCGGTTCGTCGTGCTGCGGGGGCTCGGCCGGCCCATCGAGAGATCCGCCGGCGATCCAGCGCGCGACCGCGATGCGGTTCTGCAGGATGAAGATCACCCCCATCGCCGTCAGCAGCAGTCCCCAGGCGCGGGAGATCACCTCGTGCAGCGAGGCCTCGATGCCGATGAGCGCGGCGAGCTCGGTGACGGCATAGCCGTAGAAGCCGACCACCGCGAGGCGCCGGACCCAGACCTGCAGATAGGCGGCGGTCTCGTCCGACATCGCGAACAGGCGCAGGCCCGGCGCAGCCGGCAGCAGCAGCGATGCAGAGATCGCCGTCGTCAGCATGGTGGCCGCCTGGGCGCCGATGATCGCCGAGGTGATGAGCCGCGCATCCTCGCTGGGATCGAACAGCGGCAGGGCGATGTAGCTGGCCAGCGTCAGCCCCAGGATCGGCAACGCCTCGACCACGACGATCAGGGGCAGATGAAGGAGGCGGACGAACCAGCGCGGCGATTGCCGCTGCATCAGCGCGCGGCGCGGCCCGCGCATCAGCCGGCGGGCTGCCCAGGCGGCGATGAAGGCGACGGCAATCACGCCGGCGATGTCCACTGCGACGTCCAGCCAGTAGGCGCGGCGTTGCGGATCGGCGAGCGCTTCGCCCGCGAGCTGGAGGCGGTGGGGCAGGTCGGCGATCACCTCGACGAGATTGACCAGCGCATTGCTGACCGATTCGACGTGGTGCGAGATCGAGGCAAGGAGCTGGGCGCCGAAGCCCTGCTCCGCGGGTTGGGCACCGGTCGCGCCGCCCTGCTGCGCCTGGAGCAGGAGCTGCAATTGCTGCTTCAGCTTGTCGCGCGCCGCGGGGTCGTCGAGGGTCTTGATCAGGCCGTCGATGTCGGCGGCGGTGTCAGGCTTCGCCGCGGTGCCGGAGGCGGCCGTGCCCGGGAGGTTCGGCGGCACCGCTTGCGCGGATGCGGTCTGCGCCGAGACCGCGAGGGCAAGCAGGGCCAGCAGGGCGAGCAGCGGGCGCCGGATCAGTTTCGGCAAACGGGAGCGAGGTTGCGCCATTCGATCTCTTCGCGGGTCGGGGATCTTGTGCTGCCGTCACAGCGGTCGCGGGCCCGCGGGACGGCCGGATGCTAGTGGAGCGGGCGGGGAGCGGCAAGCCGCGGCCGATGTTGGACAATGGCGCCGGTCGAGCCGGAGTTCCGCGATTCGGGGCGGCCACCGGGTCGCGCTTGACCGGCAGCGCCTCCCGTTGTGATGGTGGAACGGCATGCAGCCGATCGCGGAACTGGAGGCGCGCGCCTCGCGTCGCGCCGATGCGGTGGAGGATCTCGAGCGTCGCCTGGCCGCGGCCGAATGGCGGTTGCGCGCGAGGCAGCGCTCGCCCTCGGTCGATCGCGGCGGGCTTTGGGCCAGGGTGAGCGCTTGGCTGAAGGGCGACGGAATCGCGGCCGAGATCGCGCGCCTGCGGACGCAGAAGGTGCGTGCCGATGCCGCCCTCAAGATCGCGGTCGACGAGCTGCATCAGGCGCATGTCGCGGCGCTGCGCGTCTCGCCCTGGAGCCGGACGCTGGTCAGGCCCGCCGAGGCGGCGCTGCAGGGTGCGAACGCGGAATACCGTCCCTGGGACCGGGTCGTGATGTTCGGCAGCCAGGCGATCGACGCGTTGCGCGAGGCGCGGGGGCAGGGCGCGGCCAATATCGGCGATGCGGTCCGGCTGGCGATGATGGCGCTGACCCGCAGTTCCGGCCCGTCAGGCTCGCTCAGTGAGGAGCTCGCCACGATGCATCGCGCGGGCGAGGCGGTCGATCGCTTCGTCAAGGCCGTGGATCTGCTGGCGCGCGACCGGCCGCGTCCCGATCTTCCCAGGGTCAGCGACGATCTCAGGAAATGCGCCCGGAGGCTCATGGCGGTCGGGAACCGGTTCACCATGGCGGGGGTCCAGGTCTCGATCCCGCCCGCGGCGGCTGAGATCCGGGCGATCCTCAACCGGATCCTTGCGGAGTCAGGCGGCGAGCGCGGCGATGTCGACGCGGCGCGGACCAGGCTGGAAGGGGCGAACCAGCAGGTGATCGCGATGGCGTGGTCGAAGATTCCGGCCCGGCTCAGGCCCAAGGGATAGCCGGCCGAAGGATCGGCTCAGTGACTGCCTTCGGCCGCTGGGAAGATCGCCGGTTGCACGGCCAGCTCCGGCAGGAAGCGGCCGTGGGCGACCTCGACCCGCTTGCGCGAGGGCGGGCGGCGCCAGCACCAGGAATGCGAGGCGCGGACCACCCGCCGGCGGCCGCGCCTGGGTGGCAGAGCCGGCAGATTCTCGGAAGCCTGGACCGGCGGTTTCTGGTTGGTGTTCTTCGACATCCGGATCCCCCGATCCCCCTCAATCCAAGCGGCGTCAGTTCAGGTCGGCACGGAGCTGCTGGCGCAGATAGTCGATCGGCACCAGGGTGCCGTCCTTCTGGATGCACCAGAACTGCCAGCCGTTGCAGGCCGGCGCCCCCTGGACCGCGGCCCCCACCTGGTGGATCGAGCCGCGATGCTCGGCCGAGATCAGCGTGCCGTCCGAGCGCACCTTGGCGGTCCAGCGGCCGTTGAAGCTCTTCAAGACTTCGCCGGCCGGGAGGAGGCCGCGCTCGACCAGCCAGCCGAAGGGGATGCGCGGCTCTTCGCGCTTGGCCTGGATCGCGATCACTTCCGGGTCCTCTGCGGCCTGCACTTTGGCGATGCGGGCGCGGGCGAGCTTGATGTAGCCCGGGTCCCGCTCGATCCCGATCCAGCGGCGGCCGAGGCGCTTGGCGACCGCGCCGGTCGTGCCGCTGCCGAAGAAGGGGTCAAGGACGACGTCCCCTGGCTTGGTGGCCGCCACGATCACCCGGTGGAGCAATGCCTCCGGCTTCTGCGTGGGGTGGCCCTTTCTGCCATCGTCGCCCTTGATTCGTTCGGATCCCGAGCAGATCGGGATCAACCAGTCCGACCGCATCTGCAGGTCGTCGTTCAGCGCCTTCATGGCCTCGTAGTTGAACGTGTTCTGGCTGTCCTTGGACTTGGAGCACCAGATCATCGTCTCGTGGGCGTTGGTGAAGCGCCGGCCGCGGAAATTCGGCATCGGGTTGGTCTTGCGCCAGACCACGTCGTTCAGCACCCAGAAGCCGAGGTCCTGCAGCTTCGACCCGACGCGGAAGATGTTGTGGTAGGAGCCGATCACCCAGATCGTGCCGTCATCCTTCAGGACCCGGCGCGCGGCCTTCAGCCAGTCCGTGGTGAAGCGGTCATAGGTCGCGAAGTCGGCGAACTTGTCCCACGCGTCATCGACCGCGTCGACCTTCGAGTTGTTCGGCCGGTGGAGATCGCCGTTGAGCTGAAGATTGTAGGGCGGATCGGCGAAGATCATGTCCACCGAGCCGGCCGGCAGCGCGTTCATGGCGGCGATGCAATCGCCCTCCATGATGCTGTCCAGATGCTGTTCTTTAAGAGCGGCGCCGTCCCGAGCCGGCGTGGCCAATCTTTTCCCCATGCGCGCGATCCTGATTCGCGCGACTCGGGAAGTCAATAGAAAAAGCTAAAGATTCAATCTATTGGAAGCTCAAGCTCATAAACAGGTCGAAATGACCTGCGGTGATAGGGGGTCGGGCCGTGCTGTCGGATCGCCGCCAGATGCTCCTTGGTGGAGTAGCCGACATTGTGGTCCCACCCATATAGAGGGTGTGCCTCGGCCAGTTCCCGCATGATCTTGTCGCGCTCGACCTTGGCGATGATCGACGCGGCGGCGATCGAGAGCGAGATCGCATCGCCGCCGATGATGCAGGTGATGGGGCAGGGCAGGTTGGGCGCCTGGTTGCCGTCCACCAGCGCATGGGCGGGTCGACTCGGCAGCCCCTCGAAGGCGCGCAGCATTGCGAGATGCGAGGCGCGCAGGATGTTGATGCTGTCGATCTCCTCGACATTCGCCTTGCCGACGCAATAGGCGACCTTCTCCTTGAGGATCGCGGCGACTTCCTCGCGCTCCTCGCGGTCGATCTGCTTGGAATCCTTCACCCGGCGCAGGAACGACCTGCTGAGATCCTGGGGCAGGACCACCGCGCAGGCGACGACCGGGCCGGCCAGCGGGCCGCGGCCGACCTCATCGACGCCGCAGACCACGACCCCGTCCTTAACTCCTGCGGCAATCTCATGCTTCCAGTGCGGCACGCCCTCTAACCCCTTGGTGCTGCGGCATCACTTCTTCGGCAGGCCGTCGTAATAATCAAAGATCGGCTTCAGGTCGTCGGCACCGGCGCCGACCAGCTTGGCGAGATCGCCATCGGCGATCTTCTGCTGCTTCTGGGCGGGGCGGAACTGGTCGAACAGCTTCATGGCGAATTGCCGCTCCTTGCTCGCCTTGGCGCGGCTCCGGATGTCGGGGAAGACGTCCTTGTCGATGGCATCGGCCAAGGCGTCGGCCAGCGACCAGGCATTGAAATTGACCCCGACCAGATAGCTTGGCTTGGCGGCCGCCGTCCCCTTGAACTTGGCTTGGACACCCTGCAGGCAGGCGGCGAAGGCCTTCTGGTCATGGGTGCCGGCGAAGGGCTTGGCGCAGGCATCGGCGTCCTGGAAGCCCTGGGTCAGAGCCTGCAGGTCGCCCGCCGATGCGGCCGCCTCGCTCGCCGCGACGGTGGCCACCGCCAGAAGCACCGATTTCAGGATCCTGTTCGCCACGGTTCCGAGTCCCGCCAAGCCTCAATTCCCGGCGATCCTGTTCGGCGCGGGGCGGGCTGTCAATTTCGCGGAACGCCGCGAAAACGATCAGGCGAAGAGATCGCCCTGTGGATCGAATTTCGGCGGGACCTTGAACTGGCTGTAATCCACGTCCCAGCGCGTGCGGTCCAGCCCGAATTTCCGCGCGGCATTCAGGACGCGCTGGCGGATCAGCTCGGCATAGGGGCCGGAGCCGGTCATCCGCTCGTGGAACTCGGCGCGGTAGATCACGCCGCCATGGATGTCCTTCACCAGGTCGAGGACGTGCTTGGCCTTCAAGGGCGCATGCGCCTCCAGCCATTCGGCGAACAGGTCCTTGATCTCCAGCGGCAGGCGCAGGAGCGTGAAATTGACGCTTTCGGCCCCGGCCTCCGCGGCACGTTCGATGATCCGCTCGATCTCGGGATCGGTCAGCACCGGGATGATCGGCGCCACCGACACGCCGACCCGCACGCCGGCCGCCTTCAGCCCCGCGATCGCGTTCAGCCGCCGCTCCGGCGTCGAGGCGCGCGGCTCCATGGTGCGGGCGAGCTCGCGGTCGAGCGTGGTGACCGAGATGAAGACCTTGGCGAGGTTGCGCCGCGACATCTCGCCCAGGATGTCGGCGTCGCGCAGCACGTTGGCGGATTTGGTGGTGATCCCGCAGGGATGGTTATGCGCGTTCAGCACTTCCAGGACCTGCCGGGTGATGCGGTAGCGCCGCTCGATCGGCTGATAGGGATCGGTATTGGTCCCCATCGCGATCATCTTCGGCTGGTAGCCCGGCTTGCGGAGCTCGGCCTCCAGCAGCCGCGCCGCCTCCGGCTTCATGTAGAGCCGGCTCTCGAAATCGAGGCCCGGCGAATGGCCGAGATAGGCGTGGGTCGGCCGCGCGAAGCAGTAGATGCAGCCATGCTCGCAGCCGCGATAGGCGTTGATCGACTGGTCGAAGGCGATGTCCGGCGACTTGTTGCGGGCGATGATCGACCGGGTCTTGTCGACCGTCACCGTGGTCTTCAGCTTCGGCGCGTCCTCTTCGTCATGCCAGTCCCAGCCGTCGGCTTCGAGCGGCCGGTCGCCGGGCTCGTAGCGGCCCGGGCGATTGCTCACCGCGCCGCGGCCCTTGCGGGCGCGGTCGGGAATCTCGTCCGGGCCGGGCGGCGAAATCGGGCGGGGTTTGGGTGCCGTCATGAGAACAAAAATAGAACATGCGCCGCCGGCCCGCAAGCCCTTCCAACTCCGCCCGGGACAGCGCGCTGCAAGAGCCGCTGCTTAGACTCGCCGCCTGGGTTAATGTTTCTTGAAGGGAAGGGGCATAGTGCTGGGGGCATCACCGAGAGGCGGGGCGATGAACGAGTTTGGACTTGCCCGGATACCCGTGGCTTCCGTGCCGCCCGTGGCGGCGCCGAAGCCGCGCCCGGCTTTGTCGGTGGTCGTGCCCTGCTACAACGAGACCGGCGTGCTCGCCGAGCTGCACGACCGCGTGACCAAGGCGGCGGTCGCTGCGGTCGGCGATTCCTACGAATTCGTGCTGGTCGATGACGGGTCGAGCGACGACACCTGGGGCGCCATCGCCAGCCTTTCGGCGACCGATCCGCACGTCCTCGGCATCCGGCTCTCGCGCAATTACGGCCAGCAGCTCGCCTTGAGCGCGGGCCTGCGCGAATGCAGCGGCGAGCTGGTCTTCATCATCGACGCCGACATGCAGGATCCGCCCGAGCTGCTGCCGGACATGATGAAGGTGATCGCCGAGGGCGCCGACGTGGTCTACGGCCAGCGGATCTCGCGCGGCGAGGAGCCCTGGCTGCGCAAGGCCGGGGCGAAGCTCTTCTACACCCTGATCGAATACCTTTCCGACCGGGCGATCCCGCCCAATGTCAGCGACTTCCGCCTGATGCGCCGGCGCGTGCTCGACGTGCTCAACGAGATGCCCGAGCAGCACCGCTTCGTGCGCGGCATGATCAGCTGGATCGGCTTCGACCAGCGCCCGCTGCCGTTCCACCGCGGCAGCCGCGCCAGCGGCAAGACGCGCTATTCCGTCACGCGGCTGACCTCGCTCGCGGTCGATGCCATCACCAGCTTCTCGATCCGGCCGCTGCGCCTGGCCATCGTCATGGCGATGCTGTCGCTGCCCTTCGCCGTCATCATGGCGATCTACATCATCGGGAGCTGGGTGCTCGGCTTCTCGGTCGCCGGCTGGGCCTCGGTGATGACGGCGGTGGTGGTGTTCGGCACCGCGCAGCTCATCATCCTCGGCATCATCGGCGAGTATCTCGGCCGCCTCTACATGGGCGCCAAGAACCGGCCGCTCTACGTCGTCAGCGAGGTCAAGCGCCGTGACGGCTGACGTGCGGCCGACAGCGCCGCTCGCGGATTCTCCGGTCAAGCTCTTCCTCGTCGCCGCGGCGGTCGTCGCCGCGATCCTGGTCGCCCTCGAGGACTGGCGCCTGCTGTTCGCCCACGGCCGGGACCAGCCGCTCGGCCGCGACTTCCTGATCTTCTGGCTGGCCTCGTCCGACATCTGGCACGGCGACCTCGCGAAGGTCTTCGATCCCTGGCAGTTCAGCAAGGCGCTGCACGACATCCTCGGCGGCCCGCTCGGCTTCACGCCGTTCCCCTATCCCCCGCTGGCGGTCTGGTTCATCGCGCCGCTGGCGGCCTTGCCCTATGCCGTGGCCTGGCCGACCTGGCTGATCGTGACTTTCGCCGCCTTTGCCGCGACGCTGCGCCGGTTCTTCGCCACGCGGGCCCAATGGCTGCTGATCCTGCTGACCGCACCGGCGAGCCTGGTCAACATCGCCGACGGACAGAACGGGTTTCTCTCGGCGGCCCTGCTCGGCGGCGGGCTGCTGGCACTGGAGCGCCGGCCGATCCTCGCCGGCGTCCTGATCGGCCTGCTGACCTTCAAGCCCCAATTGGGGCTGCTGCTGCCTTTCGTGCTGCTGGCCGGCGGGTACTACCGCGTCTTCGTCACGGCTGCGGCCACGACCCTGCTGCTGTTCGCCGGCAGCCTCGCCTGGCTCGGCTGGGAGCCGTGGTCGCTCTATTTCGAGATCGGCGTGCCGATGCAGCGGCTGCTGCTGGAGACCGGATTGGGGCCGTTCATGGTGATGGTCCCGTCCTTCCTGATGTCGGCGCGCATCCTCGATCTGCCGGTCTGGCTCGGCTATGCGGTGCAGGCCGCCGTCGCGCTGGTGGCGCTCGTCACCTGCTGCTGGGCGATCCGGCGGAAGGCGCCGCTCGAGCGGCGGATCGCCGTGATCATGGCCGGCGCGCTGGTGGCGCCGCCTTACTGCTTCAACTACGACCTGCCGGTGCTGGTGGCCGCGCAGGTGCTCGCCTGGCCCGGCTATCGGGCGCTGGATGCCAGCGAGCGGATCGTGTCCGCCTTGGCCTGGCTGTCACCGGTGCTGATGGTGGTGGCGGGGATCGCCCACATGCCGGTCGCCCCGATCGTCCTGCTCGCGCAGTTCTTCGTGCTGCTGCGCTGGCTGGCGGCGCCGGCCGCCGCGGCGGTCAGCGCAGGTGCTCGTTCAGCCGCGGCATGAGCTCGACCAGGTTGCAGGGCCGCAGCCGGTTGTCGAGCTGCCATTTCAGGATCTCCTCCCAGCCGTCGCGCGCGGCGCCCGGCGAGCCGGGCAGGGCGAAGAGATAGGTGCCGCCGGCCACGCCGCCGGTCGCCCGCGACTGGATGGTGGAGGTCCCGATCTTCTGGAAGGACAGCCAGCGGAACAGCTCGCCGAAGCCGTCGATCTTCTTCTCGAACACGCTCTCGAAGGCTTCCGGCGTCACGTCGCGCCCGGTGACGCCGGTGCCGCCGGTCGAGATCACCACGTCGATCTCGGGATCGGCGATCCAGGCCTTGAGCCGGGCGACGATCAGCCCCCGCTCGTCCTTGACGATCACCTTCGCGGCGACCTTGTGTCCGTCGCGCGCGATCAGCTCGGCCAGCGCCTTGCCCGAGGTGTCGTTCTCCTCGGTGCGCGAATCCGAGACGGTCATCACCGCGATGTTGACCGGCTTGAAGGGGCGTTGCTCGTCGATCTTGGGCATGATTCACCGGTCCGGCGTTTCGGTTCGGCCGGTGACCCGCTGTCGCGCGGCTGCGGTCAGTTGGAAGCGGTGGCGTTCACCTTGCCGTCCTGCCGATCATAGATCGGCGAGGCACCGGAGGCCACCGCGTCCAGCGTGTCGGTCGCCTGGCCCAGCCGGTTCTGGTAGATCCAGTAGCTCGCCATGATCCGCTCGATGAAGAGCCGGGTCTCGCGCGAGGGCAGGCGCTCGATGAAGAACAGCGGATCGTCGTCCGAGCGGATGGTCGCCTTCCAGTGCTGCAGGTTGCCCGGGCCGGCATTGTAGGCCGCGGCCAGGTTGAACAGATCGCCGCCGACCGTGTCGGTCTTCAACAGGCTGGCGATGTAGCGCTGGCCGATGCTGATCGAGACCTGCGGGTCGCGCAGGTTCGGCTTGGCTTCGCCGCTGACCAGCTTCGCCGTGTCGGGCATCAGCTGCATCAGGCCGACCGCGCCCGCCTGGCTGGTGGCGTTCGGGTTGAAGCCGGATTCCTGCCGCATGATCGCGAACAGCAGCGCGCGGTCGACGGTGTAGCCGACGGGCGGCGACCAGGCCGGCAGCGGATACATCGCGGTGTCGATGAAATCGTCGCCTTTCAGCAGGCGCTTCGAGCCGATCTTGACCGCGAGCGAGGGCAGGCCGCTGGCCTGGGAGACGGCGAGCAGGGCACGGTCCATCGTCCCGGCGGGATCGTCGGCGAGGGCGAGCAACTCCTTCTCGGCCGAGGTGATCTCGCCCACCTGGATCAGGCCGAGGGCGCGCTTGCCGGCGCTGGAGCTCATGAGCAGGTCGGCGCCGCGGGCGCTCAGGTCCTTGACGTTCCAGTCGTAGCTCGGGTCGATGCCGAGCGCGCGCTGGGCGAGCTGGCCGTAGAAGGTGCGCGGATACTTGCTCGCCTCGCGCAGCCAGTGGCTCACCTGCTCGGGATGGCGGTCGCGCAGATAAGCGCGCGCCGCCCAGAAGGCGGCGGCGGAACGGTCCCAGGAGGAATCCTTGCTGCGCTGGGCGGCGATGGTGAAGTTCTCGGCCGCGGCGCTGAAATCCTTGCGCGCCCAGGCCTCGAGGCCGGCCGACCAGTAGGCGCTGTCCTCCGTCGATGCCTCGTCCGGCGAGCCGGTGCGGGTGATCGAGACCTTCGGGCGGGTGAGCTTGGTCGCGCCCTTGCGCTGGGCGAGCTGGAAGATCTGGGCGGCGTCGGGCAGCGCCGCATACTGGCGCATCCAGTCGCTGAGCTCCTTGGGCGAGCTCCTGTAGCCGCGCGAGAGATAGCGGTCGGCCAGCACCTGGCCGAGCAGGGACTGGTCGGTCAGATCGGAGATGAGCGCATCCGCGCCGCGGAAGTCCCCGACGGACTGCAGCTTGAAGATCTGCCGGTAGCGATCGGCGTCGATCGCATCCAGCGGCTGCGGCAAATTCGTTTTGCCAGGATCGAAGCTATCGCCGGGAAGTGCGGCGGTCGCCTCTTGCGCTTGGGCCGGTCGCTCGAGGGCGGGCAGTCCCGCCAAGAGCAACGCCGCCAGCGCCGCGGCCGACACCAGGTTCAGGTGCCGCCCGCGCTGTGCGCGGTCCAGATTCAAGGTATCGCCCCCTTGAATATCGCCCCCGGCCGATCCGGAGGTCTGTTGTTATTAACAATTCGTTTCCGACTGGGTTTCCGCTTTAAAGGAGGATATCCGGCATGTCCAGAAAATTTGCCGTGTACAATCAACAGATATGGTGCCGCCTTCCTTGCGACCTACTACATATTGATTTCTCGTCGACATTTCTCGGCCGCTTATCCACAGAAAATTCGTTAAGCGGCGGGTGGAACGGAGTCCGTTATGATTAACGTTCCGATTCCAAAACGGCCTATTTGGCGGTTCGGAGGGCGTCCAGGCGGCCCTTGAGCTTCAGCAGGTCACGCCAGGCTTCCCGCTTCAACTCCGGCTGGCGCAGCAGATAGGCGGGATGGAAGAGGGGCAGCGCCGGGATCGGTTGCTCCAGCCCGTCCGACCGGTAGTCGAACCAGCGGCCCCGCAGGCGGGTGATTCCTTCGTTGGTGCCGAGGAGAATCTGCGCCGAGGAGCCTCCGACCAGCACCAGGATCCTCGGCCTCACGAGCTCGATATGCCGGAGGACGAAGGGTTGCTGGGCGGCGAGTTCCGCCTCGGTCGGCTTCCGGTTGCCGGGCGGCCGCCAGAAGCAGACATTCGTTATATAGAAGGTGGTCCGGTCGAGGCCGATCGCCGCCATCATGCGGTCGAGGAGCTGGCCGGAGACGCCGACGAAGGGTTTGCCTTGCCGGTCCTCGTCGGCGCCCGGGGCTTCGCCCACCAGCATGACCTCCGCCAGCGGGTTGCCGTCGGCAAAGACCAGGTTGGTGGCGGTCTTTCGGAGCGATATGCCGTCGAACCGGCCGAGTGCCGCCCGGAGATCGTCCAGCGAGGCCGCGTTGCGCGCCGAGTCCCGGGCATTCTCGATCGCATTCTGGTCGAGCGGGCCGAGCTTGCGCATGTCCAGGCGCGGCGAGGCAGGCTGGGCGCGCGATACCGGCGCGGCGGCGGGCGGCGGCGCGGGCGCCCGCGGGGCCGGGCTCGGTGCCGGGATGACGGGCGGTTCCACCGTCGCGCCAAGGCGGCTTTGCGGCGTCGGTTCAATAGCTTCGTCGGCGCCCCACTCGATATAGAGCTTCAGCAGGGTGGCCGGATCGATGTGAAGGGAGGCCTCGGACATGCCGCGAGGCTAACACCCGCCGCCCCGCACCGACAATCGGCCGGCAATCGGCCGGCAATTGCGGTTCGCCCGATTGGCGGTATAAGCAGCCCCGCCGGGGTCGAGCGCGGAGTAGGGAGAAGATTCGATGGATCGCGAAGTGATGGAATATGACGTGGTCATCGTCGGCGGCGGCCCCGCCGGCTTGAGCGCCGCGATCCGGTTGAAGCAGCTCGCCGCCGAGGCCGGAAGCGAGGTCAGCGTCGTGGTGCTCGAAAAGGGCTCCGAGGTCGGCGCGCACATCCTTTCCGGCGCGGTGATGGATCCGCGCGCGATCACCGAGCTCTTCCCGGACTGGAAGGAGCTGGGCGCGCCGCTGAACCAGCCGGTGACCGAGGACCGCTTCTTCTTCCTCACCAACGAGCAGAACTCGCTGCGTCTCCCCAATTTCATGCTGCCGAAGACGCTGCACAACCACGGCAACTACATCGTCAGCCTGGGCAACGTATCGCGCTGGCTGGCGCAGCAGGCCGAGGCGCTCGGCGTCGAGATCTTCCCGGGCTTCGCCGCCGCCGACATCGTCTATGACGAGGCGAGGAAGACCGTGCTCGGCGTCGTCACCGACGACAAGGGCCGCGCCAAGGACGGCAGCGAGAAGCCCGACTTCCAGCCCGGCATGGCGCTCCATGGCAAGTACACGCTCTTCGCCGAAGGCTGCCGCGGCCATCTCGGCAAGCGGCTGATCTCCCATTTCGGGCTCGACGAGGGCCGCGACCCGCAGAGCTATTCCATCGGCATCAAGGAGCTCTGGGACATCGATCCCGCCAGGCACAAGCCCGGCCTGGTCATGCACACGGCCGGCTGGCCGGTCGGCAACGACGTCTACGGCGGCTCCTTCCTCTATCACGCCGAGAACAACCAGGTGGCGATCGGCTTCGTGGTCGGCCTCGGCTATGCCAATCCGTTCCTCAGCCCGTTCGAGGAGTTCCAGCGCTACAAGCACCATCCCGAGGTCGCGCAGTATCTCGAAGGCGGCCGCCGCGTCGCCTACGGCGCCCGCGCCATCGTCACCGGCGGCGTGCAGGCCTTGCCGAAGCTCGTGTTTCCCGGCGGTGCGCTGATCGGCGACGATGCGGGCTTCCTCAACGTGCCGAAGATCAAGGGCAGCCATGCCGCGATCAAGACCGGCATGCTCGGCGCCGAGGCGGTGTTCGCGGCGCTCGGCGAGGGCCGCAGCCACGACGAGCTCGCCGCTTATCCGAAGGCGTTCGAGGGCTCCTGGCTCTACGACGAGCTCTACCGTGCGCGGAACTTCAAGCCCTGGATGAACAAGGGCCTGCTGCTCGGCACCCTGATGGCCGGCATGGATCAGAAGCTGTTCGGCGGCATGGCCCCCTGGACCCTGCACGCCCACAAGACCGACGCGCAGAAGACCAAGCCCGCGAAGGACTTCAAGCGCATCGACTATCCCAAGCCGGACGGCAAGCTCTCCTTCGACCGGCTCTCCTCGGTGTTCCTTTCGAACACCAACCACGAGGAGAACCAGCCCTGCCATCTCACGCTCAAGGACCCGAACGTGCCGATCGCCGTCAATCTCGCGGTCTACGACGCGCCCGAGCAGCGCTACTGCCCGGCGGGCGTCTACGAGATCGTGCGGGAGAGCGACGGCTCGAAGCCGCGGCTGCAGATCAACGCGCAGAACTGCGTGCACTGCAAGACCTGCGACATCAAGGACCCGACCCAGAACATCGTCTGGGTCAATCCCGAGGGCGGCGGCGGCCCGAACTACCCGAACATGTAGTCGACTTTGACGTCATTGCCGGGCGTGACCCGGCAATCTCTTGCCGAATGGCGCCAGGTGCGTGGGTCAAGCCCGCGCATGAGGTTCGCGCTAAGGCAGGACCTCGAAGGCCAGGAATTGCGTGATCTGGTCCGGGTTGAAGTTGTTGTCCGAGACCAGCACCAGGCTGCGATGCCCGTCGGCGAGATTGGGGCCGAAGCTGACCCCCTCGATATTGTCGATGGAGGGCAGGTCCTTCGAGCCGATCTCCGGCATCTTCGAGAGATCGAGGATCAGCCGCTTCTTCATCGGCTGGTAGCGCGCGCCCTTGAGCGCGGCGATGCCGCTGACATCGGTCGCGCCCTCGGTATCCGCTTCATAGAGGCGGATATACATCGTCCACTTGTCGCCGGCGCCCTGGACGCCCGATCGTTCGACGACCAGCAGCCGGCCGTCGTCCAGAGCGAGCACCTCGCTGACGCCGTTGTCGCTGTAGGGGCCGGCGGGCTTCCGCTGGATCGGGTCGAGCGGATAGGCATACTGCGCCAGCACCTTCCCCGAGCGATCGAACTTGGTGAAGCGTGCCACGCTGCCGGCCTCGACGGTCGCGATCGGCCCGTCCTGGCCGAGCGCCGTCTCCATGCCGAGCCAGAGGGCCTGGTGGTCCGGCGTGAAGCTCAGCCCCTCGAAGGCGAGATTGTCCCGCGGCCCGGTCGTCTTGCCGTCCTGCATGTCGAACATCGCCGGCAAAGGGAAGCTAGCCATGAACTTTCCGTCGGGCGCCGTCTCGCGGATGAAGGGCGTCAGCTTCAGCTTGCCGCTGCCTTCGCTGGTCCACCACAGCGCCTTGCCCGAAGGATCGAAGCGGATCGATTCCGGGTCCGGCACATCGCCGCCGGTCTTGGTGTTGGGGTAGGGCGAACCGTCTTGCTCGCGGAACATCACGGCGTGCTCCAGGGTCACCTGGGGCGCGCCGCCGTCGAGCGCGATCCGCGCCAGATAGAAGCGCGCCGGCGCGTGGTCCGATTTGTCATCGCTGATGATCGCCCATTCCTGCGAGGCCGGATCGTAGTCGATGCCGGAAAGCCCGCCCACCAGCGTGCCATCGACCTCGTCGTGGTTGGGAAGGGTGGTGGCGCCGAGAAAGCGCAGCCCGCCGATCGTGGCCGCGGGATCGGCGGCCGCCATCTCGGCGGCCGGCAGCGCCGCGAGCGCGGCGGCGAGGAGCAAGGTCGAGCGAAGCATGGGAGGGCCCTCCGGAATTCGCCAGGCTGCACCAAAGCAGGTCAGCGTTACAGCATCATGATCTTCCGGCCGCAGTTCCCCCGGCGGAACGAAGCCGGGCAGGGGCGGTTGACATCGGGGAGCCAACGTCTTGGAACCCAACGTCTTGGAACCCAACGTCTTGGAGCCCAACGTCTTGGAGCCCAACGTCTTGGAGCCATGAGGCATGCGGGCCTCGCGCAATTCGCCCTTCCAGAGGCCGTATCGACTGCTGCGCGCGACGTTCGAGGGGTGGTGGAACGACCGCGCCCTCAGCATGGGCGCGGCCATCGCCTATTACGCGGTCTTTTCCCTGGCGCCGGTCCTGCTGATCGTCATTGCGGTCGGCGGGATGGTATTCGGCGCCGATGCCGCGCGCGGCGCCGTGCTGGCGCAGTTCAGCGATCTGATCGGGGTCGCCGGCGCGCAAGCCGTGGACCGAATCCTCGCCAGTGCCGGCAATCTCGGCTCGGGAATCGTGGGCACGACGATCGGCGTCGTCACT
This sequence comes from Dongiaceae bacterium, assembly GCA_035548715.1. Taxonomy (GTDB): domain Bacteria; phylum Pseudomonadota; class Alphaproteobacteria; order Dongiales; family Dongiaceae; genus Dongia. Next base: position 104,101 of record DASZSL010000109.1, on the reverse strand, counting down.
TTCCTGGTGACGGCGACCGGTGCCTTCGCCGAGCTCCAGGCGGACCTCAACGTCATCTGGAAAGCGCCGTCGCCTGCGAAAGCCGAGGCGAACGGCTATTCCAGCTTCCTCGCCTTCGTGCAGGGACGGCTGATGACCTTTGCCCTGATCGGCGCCATCTCGTTCCTGCTGATGGTCTCGCTCGCCTTTGACGCCCTGGCCTCGGCCTTGGGCCAGTACATCTCGCTGCAGGGCTGGGCGGCGCTGATCTTCGTGGCCAACCTGCTGATCGGCGTCGCGATGTCGTCGGTGCTGTTCGCCTTCATCTTCAAGGTGCTGCCGACGGTGCCGGTCTCCTGGGCCTATGTTGCGCCGGGCGCCGTGTTGACCGCCATCCTGTTCGTGATCGGCAAGTTTGCGATCGGCTTCTACCTCGGACGCAGCAACATCGCCTCCAGCTACGGCGCCGCCGCTTCCGTGATCACCCTGATGCTCTGGATCTACTATTCCGCCCAGATCCTGCTGTTCGGCGCGGAATTCACCAAGGCCTATGCCGATCGCCGGAAACCCCTGGAGGCGCGCGCGCCCCGGAACGTCCGATCGGAGAGCGTCCGATCGGGGGCTCCGGGTCGCTCGCCGGGCGAATGGGCCAGCTGAGCTAGTTCCCGACGGAGCCTCCGCTCGTCCCGGTTCCCGTCCCGCCGGTCGTGGCGCCGTTCGGGATGATGATCGGCGTGGTCGGCCCCGTGGTGGTCGGCCCCGTAGTGGTCGGCCCCGTGGTGGTCGACCCCGTGGTGGTGGGTGCCGTGTTGGGCAATGTCACGCTGTTCGGCGAAACGGTGCCGCCCGGCACGACCGCATTCGGCGAGACCGTGCCACCCGGGACGACGGTGTTCGGAAGCACCGTCCGGCTGGAATTGACCGTCGCGCCGGAATTCGGCGAGACCACCGAATTGGGGGCCGCGTTCGGCACCACGACGGTGCTGGGGCCGGCCGTGTTCGGCGCGACCGTGGTGCTCGGGCCCGACGTGTCCGGCGCCACCGTCGTGCTGGGCCCGGTCAAGACGCTGGGATTGGCGCCGGTCGGATTCTGGGCGTTGGCCGCGCCGTTCGGCGCAATCGTCGTGCTCCTGGGCACCGAGCCCTGCTGCTGCGCCTGCGCCAGGCATGCCGGCCGCTCGGGGGCGGTCAGCATCATGCAGTTCGTGCCTGGAGGAAAGGTGACGTTCTGGGCGATCGCGCCGGTTGCAGCGCCGGTGGCGCCGAGCAGCGCGGCCGCGAGCGTCGCGCGGGTCGTCGGATGGCTCATGTTCCGCTCCCAAACTGTTACAGGAGGCCCGGATGGTGTCCGGCTCGTCGAACCAACCGGCCCCTCCGTGGCCGGTTCCGGTTTCAACCCGCCGCTGTTGATTTGCGCGCGCCGGTGCCGTAATGCGGGAGGCGGGCGGAAGGCGCCGCCGCCCGGGGTTGGACACCGCGAGACCGAAGCAGGGGACCGGAATCACCATGAAACGCCTCGACCAGAAGCTGGCGCGGATCCGCGCCGGCAAGTACAAGCCCGCCGACTTCATCATCGCCGACGCCAAGGACGGCGACATGGGGCCCAGCCTCACCTCGAGCGGCCCGCACCGCGGCAAGGACGGCAGCTGGACCCGCTATCGGACCCGCGCCGAATTCCTCGATCAGATCCGGGCGATCGTGCGTCAGGATGTCCTCGACATCATGCTGGTCTCGGCGTCGAACCTCGAGCTGCTGAACGAAGGCAAGCTGTTCCAGAAGAGCGCGGTCACGCCGGCGATCCGCGCCAATGACACGACCTGCATCTGGCGCATGCGCGGCGCCACCTATCATCATTCGCCGTCGCGCCCGTTCCGCAGCGCTTCGCTCCCGCGCGTGATGTACGGCGCCGCCAGGCCGCCGGCGAACAAGCGGATCAAGGGCACCGATCTCGGCCTCTATTCGATCACCTTCAACAACGACATCGAGGCGGACATCCGCTCGCTGGAAGCCTTCTCCGCGTTTCGCGAGGAGGCGGCGGCGCTCGGCTTCCGCTACTTCCTGGAAGTCTTCAACCCCAACGTCGATACCGGCATCGATCCCAAGGTCCTGCCGCATTACATCAACGACGCGATCCTGCGCTGCCTCGCCGGCGTCACCAAGGCCGAGCGGCCGCAATTCCTGAAGATCGCCTATAACGGTCCGAAGTCGACCGAGGAGCTGGCTTCGTTCGACCCGGGCCTGGTGGTCGGCGTGCTCGGCGGCGGGGCGGGAACCACGCGCGACGCCTTCGAGCTCATCCATCAGGCGGAGAAATACGGCGCGCGCGTCGCCCTGTTCGGCCGCAAGATAAACCTCGCGGAATCGCCGCTCGAGATGGTCGCCATGCTGCGCCGCGTCGCCAGCCATGAGATCGCCCCGAAGGAAGCGGTGAAGGCCTATCACGGCATCCTGCAGAAGCAGGGCATCAAGCCGGAGCGCTCGCTGGAGGACGATTCCCGGGTGACCGAGGCGGCGTTGAAAGAGGCCGCTGCGTGAGCCAAGGCCCAGCGGTTCCTTCCGGGGGCCGGCGGGGCTTCATCACCGGCGGAAGCTGGTGCGTCGACCGCAACAAGCTGATCGAGTTCTGGCCGGAAGAGGACGGGATCTGCGAGATCCTGAGCGAGGACCGCCGCAACGGCGGCTCCGGCAGCAACCTCGCCATCGACATGAAGAAGCTCGACCCGGCGATGCCGGTAGAGACCATCGCCATCGTCGGCGACGACGATGACGGCCGGTTCCTGATGGCCGAGGCCGATGCGTATGGCATCGACCGCAGCCGCATGGTGGTCTCGGCCGCGGCGCCGACGCATTACACCGAATGCTTCGGCTCGAAACGGACCGGCCGACGCACCCATATGACCTTCAACGGCGTGGGTGCGCTGCTTTCTCCCGATCATTTCGATTTCACGACCAGCAAGGCGAGGATCGCCCATCTCGGCCTGCCCGGCGTGCATCGGACCATGGATGGTCCCTGGAAAGGCGAGGCGAACGGCTGGGTGGTCGCGCTGAAGAAAGCGCGCGAAGCCGGCCTCATGACCAACCTCGAACTGGTCAGCATCGCGCCGGAACGCGTCGCGGCGCTGGTCCGACCCTGCCTGCCGCATCTCGATCTCCTGATCGTGAACGACCATGAGATCGGTGCCGTCGCCGGTCTTGCGACCGTCTCGAAGAGCGGGACCGACATCGCCGCCTGCCTCGAAGCGGCGAAAGCCGTCCTGGCCGAAGGCGCGATGCGGCTGGTCGTCGTGCACTTCCCCGCCGGCGGCCTGGTGCTGACCCGCGCCGGCGAGCTGATCCGCCGTCCGTCCTGCAATGTGCCGGGTTCCGAAATTGTCGGCGCGAACGGCGCCGGCGACGCTTTTGCGGCAGGTTTTCTCTATGGCTTCCACGAAGCCTGGCCGCTGGCGGACTGCCTGCGGCTGGCGCATGCCGCGGCGGGGGCGTCGCTCCGGGCCATCTCCACCGTCGGCGCGGTCGAGACCTGGCAGAATTGCCTTGCGCTCGCGGCGAGATGGGGCGACCACGACCCGATCTGAGCGCGGAACGATCTCCAAAGCAGTGGATTTTCCAGGGGCTTGCGGCGCCGGATCCGGGCGCCGTCCGTTAACACCTCGCTATTCACCGGGCGCGGTTCCTGGTAGAACGGCCGGAAGGGGCGGATTTCCTCGCCGCGAAAGGATATCAACAGTTTGCCCGTCCACAGCTTCTTCCGATCCGTCCGCGCCCGGCCCCATGGTCGATCCCTGCGCCGGCTGCTGAAACCCCTCATGGTCGGTTTGTTGCCCGCGGTCCTGACCGCCTGCCAGGCCGGCCATCCGGCGATCGCCGACAGCACCGGGCCGATCGACGCCCAGCGCTGGTCCGCCGCCGGCCTCTATCTCGCCGGCGAACACGCCGTCAACGCCGGCGACATGAAGACCGCCGCCGACCTGCTGCCCCTGGCGCTCGAAGCCGATCCCGGCAATGCGAACCTCGCGCAGCTGGCGCTGGTCGCGCTGGTGAGCGATGGACGGTTCGAGCCCGCCGTGTCGCTCGCCAAGCAGACGGTCGAGGCGGATCCCAAGGCGCCGCTCGCCGGCATGGTTCTGGCCATCGACGCGGTGAAGCGCGACAAGCCGGAAGAGGCGCACAAGCTGCTGAACGCCATGGGCGAGGATGCCGTCGGGCGCATCGCCCAGCCGCTGATCGTCGCCTGGCTGATCCTGGAGGAGCAGGGGCTCGACAAGGCGGAAGCCGCGATGAAGCCGATCCAGGCGGTCGACGGGCTGAAGCCGCTGGTGGAAGCCCATCTCGCCATGATGGAGGAGATGACCGGCAAGGACGATGCCGCGGGCAAGCGCTTCGCCGGCCTCGCCGACAACGAGCATCTGACCTCGCACATCCTTGAGCTCTATGTCGACCTGCTGCATCGCCAGGGCCGCGACGGCGACGCGAAGAAGGTGATCGATAAGTTTCGCGGCCTGACCAACGATGTCAGCAATTCGATGGCCGACGTGCTGGAGGGGCGCCTCGCGCAGCCGGCGCCGAAGGCGCCGCTGGTCGACACGCCCGCCAAGGGCGTCGCGGAGGTGCTGTTCGACATCGGCAGCCTGCTGCGCTCGGACAAGCTGAACGGCCAGGCCGTCCTGTTCAGCCGCATGGCGCTCTATCTCAACCCGAAGCTCGACATCGCCAAGCTGCTGGTCGGCAACCTGCTGCAGGACGGCAACCATCTGGAATCGGCGGTCGACATCTACCGGACGGTGATGCCGGATTCGCCCTACCGCTGGAGCGCGCAGCTCGCGATCGCCGACTGCCTGCGTGACCTCGACAAGACCGCCGATGCGCTGAAGCAGCTCCAGGATCTGGTGAAGGCCGATCCCAAGCGGACCGAGGCCGCCATCGCCCTCGGCGATCTCCTGCGCCGCGAAAAGCGCTATCAGGAGGCCGCCGACGCCTATTCGACGGCGATCGAGCGGATCGGCATGCCGCGTCCCGACGACTGGTCGGTGTTCTATTTCCGCGGCACCGCCTATGAGCGCAACAACCAGTGGGACAAGGCCGAGCCCGATTTCCAGAAGGCGCTCGCGCTCTCGCCGGACCAGCCCTATGTGCTGAACTACCTCGCCTATACCTGGGTGGAGAAGCGCGAGCATCTCGACGAGGCGCTGAAGATGCTGGAGAAGGCCGTCCAACAGCGTCCGGAGGAGGGCTTCATCGTCGACAGCCTCGGCTGGGCCTATTATCAGCTCGGCAACTACGACAAGGCGGTCGGCTATCTGGAGCGCGCGGTCGAGCTGCAGCCGGAAGACCCGGTGCTGAACGACCATCTGGGCGATGCCTATTGGCGGGTCGGCCGCAAGGCCGAGGCCAAGTTCCAGTGGAGCCGCGCCCTCAACTTCAAGCCGGAAGCCGATCAGGTCGGCCTGATCGAAGGCAAGATCAAGAACGGCCTGCAGGCGGCGCCCGCGGCGGCGAAAACGCAGCAGGACGGGTGAGCGGAGGACAGATGTCAGATGACAGATGTCAGATGACAGATGACAGAAGGTGCCGAATCCGGTTCTTCTGACATCTGATATCTGACATCTGTCCTCTGTAACCATGCTCGCCCCCGCCAAGATCAATCTCTACCTGCACGTCGTCGGCCGTCGGCCGGACGGGTATCACCTGCTCGACAGCCTGATCGTCTTCGCCGAGACCGGCGACGTGGTGGCCGCCGCCGCGGATTCGGACCTCTCGCTCGCGATCGACGGACCCTTCGCCGGGAAGCTCGCGGCGGACGACGACAATCTCGTGCTGCGCGCGGCGCGGGCCTTGCGCGATCTCACCGGCTCGGCGGCGGGCGCGCGGATCGCTCTGACGAAGAACCTGCCGGTGGCGTCCGGCATCGGCGGCGGCTCGGCCGATGCGGCGGCGACGCTGCGCGCCCTCGCCGCGCTCTGGAACGTCGCGCCGGGTCGCGCGGCGCTGGCGCAGCTGGCGCTGAGGCTCGGCGCCGACGTGCCGGTCTGCCTCGACAGCCGCCCGAGCTTCATCGGCGGGATCGGCGAGGAGATCGCCCCGGCCGGCGCGCTTCCGCCGGTGCACATGCTGCTGGTCAACCCGGGGATCGCCACATCGACGCCGGCCGTCTTCAAGGCGCGCAGCGCCGGTTTCTCGCAGCCGGCGCGCTGGGTCGCGCCGCCGGCCGACGCCCATGCGCTGGCCGAGGCCTTGAAGCTGCGCCGCAACGATCTCGCCGATCCCGCGATCATCGTGACGCCGGTCATCCGCGAGGTGCTGGCCGCGCTCAACGGCACCGGGGATTGCCTGCTCGCGCGCCTCTCCGGCAGCGGCGCCACCTGTTTCGGTCTCTACGCGACCGCCGAGGCCGCCGAGGCGGCGCGGCGGCAGGTTGCCGCCGCCCATCCGGCATGGTGGGTTGTCGCGACCCGGATCGCCGCCTGACATGGGGAAGGCGGATTCCCGTCTCACCGGCACCGCCGGCCTGGTGCTGCTCGCGATCCTCTGGGGCACGATGGTGCCCACCATCACGCATCTGCTGAAGACCTGGGACCCGCTCTTCCTCGGGGCCCTGCGCTATCTCGGCGGCGGCCCGGCTCTGCTGCCGGTGCTCTGGCTGATGCGTCCCGCGGCGGGCGCTCCGGCCGCACGGCCGGTCGCGCCCTGGCGCCTCGGCCTGCTCGGCGTCATCGGCATCAGCGCCTATGCCGGCCTCTACACGCTGGGCGTGGCGCATGCGAACCCGGTGACCGCGGCGATCCTGAGCGCCGCCAGCCCGGCGGTCGCCACCGTGACCGACCGCGTGATCTTCGGCCGCCGGCTCGATCGCCGCATGATCCCCGGCCTGTTGCTGGCGATGTGCGGCTGCATCCTGGCGACAGTCGATCTCTCCCGCGCCGGCAGCCCGTTCGACCTCCGCGGCGGCGAGATCCTGATCCTCACGGCCTTTGCCTGCTGGTCCTGGTATTCCAGCGCCGCCCAGCGCTGGCTGGAAGGCTGGTCGCAGCTCCGCATCTCCGGCACCACCATGACCATCGGCGGCGTGGTGCTGACCGCGATCTATCTGCTGGTCGCCGCGTTCGGCGGCGTGCCGTTCCCGCCGCCGGCGCCGCCCACCGCGACCGACTGGCTGGTCCTGCTCTGGCTGGTGCTGGCCCTGGTCTCGGTCGGCGTGCTGCTGTGGAATTTCGGCGTGAAGCGCAGCGGCGTCGTGACCGCCAGCCTCTATCTCAACTTGACGCCGATCGTGGCGATCCTGATCCTGGCGCTCGGCGGCACGGCGCCGAACGCCCAGCAGATGATCGGCGGCGGCATGGTGATCCTCGGCATCCTCTGGGCCGAGCTCGCCACCATGCGCGCCCATCAGGCGCCGCCGGCCGGGATCGACGACGCGCCGGGGCTGTGATCCGCGGACGCAAAGGGGAGAGACCATGGCGAAGACGCTGCACTTCAAGCGATCGGAAATGACGTTCGACAAGTTCGGCGATCCGCCGGGCGACAGCGGGATCGCCCGCCTGGTCGGGCCGGACGTATCGGCCACGATGGGGGTCGGCCTCGCGACGTTCGACGGCTGCTCCATCGACTGGACCGTGCTCTACGACGAGATGATCGTGGTGATCGAGGGCAGGTTCCGCCTGAAGACCCCGGAAGGCACGATCGAGGCGGTTCCCGGCGACGTCATCTGGATCCCGGAGAAGACGCCGATCTCCTATGAGGGCGACAAGGCGACCGTCTGCTACGCGCTCTACCCGGTCGATTGGCGCAAGCGGCACAACCTCTGATCCCCCGGCTCTGATCCCCCGGCTCTGATCCCCCAGCTCTGGGCGCCCGGCTCCGAGCGCCCGGCCTTTGATGTAGGTCAACGCCGCGCCCGGCCCGGCTGCTAGGGTCCGTGCATGGACGGGCGCTGGGATCGCCGCCCCCGAGCGAACGGGTTTGCCCTGCATGGACAAGAAGCAGCAGTTCCATCTCTGGTATTTCGTCGCCGCCCTGCTCGCGATCATGCTGCTGCAGGATCTCTGGACCGCCTGGAACCAGACCGAAGTCGTCGGCTACTCGAAGTTCGAAGGCCTGCTGAAGGCCGGCAAGGTCGACAACATCGTGGTCACCGAGACGATGATCCACGGCGAGCTGAAGGACGGCTCGAACAAGGTCTTCGTGACCCCGCGCGTGGACCCCGGCATCGCCGCCGAGCTGGACAAATACGGCGTCGCCTATACCGGCGGCACCGACAACACCCTGTTCCGGACGGTGCTCTCCTGGATTCTCCCGGCTGCGGTGTTCTTCGGCCTGTGGTTCCTCGTCTTCCGCCGCATGGCCGATCGCGGCCTCGGCGGCGGCTTCATGACGGTCGGCAAGAGCAAGGCGAAGGTCTATGTCGAGAAGGACACCAAGGTGACCTTCGCCGACGTCGCCGGGGTCGATGAGGCCAAGGCCGAGCTGGTGGAGATCGTCAACTTCCTCAAGGAGCCGCAGCGCTACGGCCGCCTCGGCGCGCGGGTGCCGAAAGGCGTGCTGCTGGTCGGGCCTCCCGGCACCGGCAAGACCCTGTTGGCCCGCGCCGTGGCGGGCGAGGCGGGGGTGCCGTTCTTCTCGATCAGCGGCTCGGAATTCGTCGAGATGTTCGTCGGCGTCGGCGCCGCGCGGGTCCGCGATCTCTTCGAGCAGGCGCGGGAGCGGGCGCCGGCCATCATCTTCATCGACGAGCTCGACGCGCTCGGCCGGGCCCGCGGCGCCTATCCCTTCGCCGGCGGCCATGACGAGAAGGAGCAGACCCTGAACCAGCTCCTCGCCGAGCTCGACGGGTTCGATCCCTCGACCGGGCTGGTGCTGCTCGCCGCCACCAACCGGCCGGAGATCCTGGACCCGGCGCTGCTGCGGGCCGGCCGGTTCGACCGCCAGGTGCTGGTCGATCGTCCGGACAAGGTCGGCCGGGTGCAGATCCTGAAGGTGCACCTGCGGAAGGCGAAGCTCGCCTCCAACGTCGATCCGGAGACCATCGCCGCCCTGACCGCCGGCTTCAGCGGCGCGGACCTCGCCAACCTGGTCAACGAGGCGGCGCTGCTCGCGACCCGCCGCAACGCGGACGCCGTCACCGAGGACGACTTCATCGCCGCGATCGAGCGCATCATCGCCGGGCTGGAGAAACGCAACCGCCTGCTCAACCCGCATGAGCGCAAGGTGGTCGCCTTCCACGAGAGCGGCCATGCCCTGGTGGCGCTGACCCTGCCGGGCGCCGACGCGGTGCAGAAGATCTCGATCATCCCGCGCGGCATCGGCTCGCTCGGCTACACCATCCAGCGCCCGACCGAGGACCGCTATCTCATGACCAGGCAGGAGCTGGAGAACCGCATGACGATCCTGCTGGCCGGCCGGGCTTCCGAGATTCTGGTGTTCGGCGAGTTCTCGACCGGCGCGGCGGACGATCTGGCCAAGGCGACCGACATCGCCCGCAGCATCGTGACGCGTTTCGGCATGACCCCGACGATCGGCCAGGTGGCGTTGGAGGAATCGCCGCAGAACTATCTCGGCGTTCCCCAGCAGCCGCTGGTGATGGAGCGCAAGTACAGCGAGCAGACGGCGCGCGAGGTCGATGTCGCCGTCAAGGAGAGCGTGGACCAGGCGTTCCGGCGCGCGACGGAAATCCTGACCGAGAGGCGCCCGGTGCTCGACAGGATGGCGACCACGCTGCTGGAGAAGGAGACGCTCACCGGCGACGAGGTCAAGGCGCTGATCGCCGGCGCGGCGCGCGCCGCTGCCTAGACTGTATCGGCCGTGGCCTTCCGCTTCCGGCTGTAGAACCGCTCGGCGCGGGATTTGTTGCCGCAGGCATCCTGGCGGCAGAAGCGCCGCTTCTGGTTCTTGGTGCGGTCGATGAAGAGCCAGGTGCAGACCTCGCATTGCCGGAGCTGCGACGGCTTCTCGCGGCTCAGCATGTGATGCGTCGAGAGCGCGACGCGCGCGATCACGGTGCCGAGGCCCAGCATGCGCGCGTCGGCCGACCAGTCGAACTCGGTCTCGCCGGGCCGCATATCCGCCGCGGAAAGCGCCTTGGCGATCGCGCCGCGCACCCGCGCGAAGTCGGCGCGCTGCGGCGCCTCCTTGTGCGCGATCGCCGTCACCAGCCGGTGCAGCGACTCGCGGAATACCTGCAGCTCGCGCACGCGGTGGAAGGCGTCCTTCGGCTTGCTCTTCGCCAGGGCGAGCAACGCCCTCGCCTCCTCGGGAGAGATCAACTCGGCATGGAGCCCCCAGTTGATGACGTCGCCATAGGTCGGGATGCGCTCGACCTCGCGGATCTTGGTGTGGCCGCCCGCCGTGTTCGTGAAGTTGAGGCAGGCGAGGCCGCCGACGAAATCCAGCGGGCCCCAGACGTGGCCGGTCTCGATCGCCATGTTGCCGAACGGGGCCTGCACGGTTTCCTGCGGTTTGCTCAAGCGGCGCGTTCCCCCGGCCCCGCTTGACAGGGCCGTTTTCCTGGTTCCATATTCTAACGGTCTAAACGCCTTTTAACCGTTTGACTTCGATCCCTCGATGCCGTTCCGCATGGTTCCATGCCGGGCGGTCCGGCATCAAGGGATCGCTTTGGCGCCCCGGCATCGGGCGATGCCGCCGCGCGCCCGTTCAATGGGAGGACAGCATGAGCAGGAAGTTTCTTGCGGTCGGCATTCTCGGCGCCGCGATCGCGTTGGGCGCCGTCTGCGGCGCGACTCCGGCCAAGGCCGACGACATCAGCATCGCGGTCGCCGGACCGATGACGGGGCCGCTCGCCGCTTTCGGCGAGCAGCTTCGCCGCGGCTCCGAGATGGCGGTGAAGGACCTGAACGCCGCGGGCGGCGTGATGGGCAAGCATGTCAACCTGGTGATCGGCGACGACCAGTGCGATCCGAAGCAGGCGGTGCAGGTCGCCAACGACCTGGTGCAGAAGGGCGTGGTGTTCGTCGCCGGCCATTTCTGCTCGGGCTCGTCGATCCCGGCTTCGGCGGTCTACGCCGATGAGGGCATCCTGCAGATCACCCCGGCCTCGACCAATCCGGCCTTCACCGAGGACACCTACGCCAAGGGCATCAAGACCGTGTTCCGCACCTGCGGCCGCGACGACAAGCAGGGCGAGTTCGCCGGCCCCTGGATCGCCAAGACCTATGCCGGCAAGAACGTCGCCGTGCTCGACGACAAGTCGGCCTACGGCGCCGGCCTCGCCGACGAGACGGCGAAGAACATGGAGGCCAGCGGGATGAAGCCCGCGATCCGCGACACCTACAATGCCGGCGACAAGGACTTCTCGGCGCTGATCTCGAAGATGAAGCAGGCGAAGATCGACGTCGTCTATGTCGGCGGCTACCACCCGGATTCCGCGCTGATGATGCGCCAGTCGCGGGAGCAGGGCTTCCAGGCGGCGTTCATCTCGGCGGATGCCACGAACTCGCTGGAATTCTGGTCGATCTCGGGCCCGGCGGGCGAGGGCATGCGCTTCTCCGACGCTTCTTCCGCGGTCAACCTCGACTCGGCGAAATCCGTGGTCGCCGCCTTCCGCGCCGAGGGCTACGAGCCGGAGGGCTACACGTTGAGTTCCTATGCCGCGATCCAGGCCTGGGCCGCCGCCGCGACCAAGGCCGGCACCACCGACGGCGAGAAGGTCGCCGATGCGCTGCGTGCCAACACCATCCCGACGGTGATCGGCGATCTCGGCTGGGACGAGAAGGGCGACCTCAAGAAGATCCGCTACGCCTGGTTCATCTGGCACGACGGCAAGTATGCCGAGGAGCCGCTGAACTAGGCGCCCACCGGGCCTCCCTCGCGGCCGAAGGCCCGGACGAAAGTCCGGGCCTTTTTTCGTTTCGGGTTGCGCTGCCGGTGCGCGTATGATACTTAAGTGAATGCTTAACCAATCGGCGGCGCTCGACCGGATGTTCCAGGCGCTGGCGGATCCCTCGCGCCGGGCCATGGTGGAGCGGCTCTGCCGCGGTCCGGCCTCGGTCAGCGAACTGGCCGCGCCGCTGGAAATGTCGCTGCCGGCGGTGCTGCAGCACCTGCAGCTTCTGGAGTCGAGCGGCCTGGTGAAGACCGAGAAGGTCGGCCGGGTCCGGAGCTGCAGCATCGAGAGCAAGGCCCTGCGGCGCGCCGAGGACTGGATCATCGCCCGGCGCAGCGCCTGGGAGCAGCGCTTCGACCGCCTCGGCGCCTATCTCGCCGAGACCGAAAAGAAGAAGTGAGGGGAGACGATGACGTTGCGGCTCTACTACCATCCGCTTTCTTCGTTCTGCTGGAAGGTGCTGATCGCGCTCTATGAGAAGGGCGTCGCCTTCGAGGGCCAGGTCGTCAACTTCATGGATCCGGAGGATGAGGCGGCCTTTCGCAAGATCTGGCCGATCCGCAAGTTCCCGGTTCTGAAGGATGAGTCGGACGATCGGCTGGTCCCGGAATCCTCGATCATCATCGAGTACATCGACCAGAAATTCCCCGGCGGGACGCGGCTGATCCCTTCGGACGCCACGCAGGCCCGGGAGATGCGCCTGCGCGACCGCTTCTTCGACCTCTATGTCCACGTGCCGATGCAGAAGGTCGTCACCGACCGTCTGCGCCCCGAGGGCAAGCACGATCCCTTCGGCGTCGGCGAGGCCCGGGACCTGATCGGAACGGCTTACCGCATGATCGATCGGGAAATGGCGTCGCGCCAATGGATCATGGGCGACGACTTCACCATGGCCGACTGCGCGGCGGCGCCGGCCTTGTTCTACGGCGCCATGGCCGTGCCGTTCGGCGAGCACCGCCACGTCGCCGCCTATCTCGAGCGGCTGAAGCAGCGGCCGTCTTTCGCACGGGTGATCCGCGAGGCGGAGCCCTATTTCAAGCTCGTGCCGCAGTGAGGGAGCGATCCATGCCCGAGCGCAAGCCCGACCGCAAGTCCGACCGCAGGGTCACGCACGCCACCTTCTCCATCGAGCGGACCTACGATGTGCCGCCGGCCAAGGTGTTCGCCGCCTTCGCCAGCATCGAGGCCAAGGCCAGATGGTTCACCGGCTCGAACGAATGGCAGCAGGGCAGGCGGTCGATGGATTTCCGCGTGGGCGGCAAGGAGCATCTGAGCGGCGGCCGCAAGGACCAGCCGGTGCACCATTTCGACGCGATCTATCAGGACATCGTCCCCGACGAGCGCATCATCTACAGCTACGAGATGCACCGGGACAAGGAGCGGATCTCGGTCTCGCTCGCCACCATCGAGTTCAAGAGGGCGGGGAAGGGCACGCGCATGCTCTTCACCGAGCAGGGCGCCTTCCTCGACGACTTCGACACCCCGCAGATCCGCGAGGAGGGCACGAAGGAGCTGCTGGACCAGCTCGGACGGGCGCTGAAATAGCGCCGGTGCGTCGGCGCTTCGCGCCGCGATCCGGCGCGGCGATCCGATCCGTGTCGGAGATTGATTTTTGGGAACAAACTGGATACAATGCTTTCGTTTTGGGCCGGCGCAGCCTGGCGCTTCCCACATTGACCGGGCATTTACCGAATCGAGAATCACCTGGTCCCCTGAAAAACGGGAAAAATCGCTCTCGGTCAGAGGCTTAAGGTGCTTCTACCTGCCGCCGGAGGGGTTGGGGCCGTAAAGGTAAATGGCTGAGGGCGCCGGCCGGGGGAAATCAAATCTCCGCCGCCACCTTCAGGCCCTCGAACACCGCTTCCTCCGCCGTGCGCGGCGTGAGGCAGTCGCCGATGAGATGCACCTCGCCGTCCCAGCCTTCGAGCTCCTCTTCGAGCTCGTTGACGCGCTCATGCCCGAGCGAGGCGACCAGCGTATCCACGCCTTCCAGCACGATCGGCTCGCTGCTGGTGGCGTGCTGCAGATACACCGTCTCGCCATCGACGCCGTAGAGGCGGGCGAGGGGGATGACCTCGACGTTGAGCTTCTGCAGCTCGCCCAGCCAATGGTCGCGGACATACTGGTGTATGCGCTGCCCCGGCATGTAGCCGTCGACCGCGAGCCGCACCTGGCAGCCGGCGCGCGCCAGCTTCTCGGCCAGGCCCATGCCGATCCAGTCGCAGCGCCAGTCGGCGATCACCACGGAGGAGCCGATATTCGCCTCGTTCCTGATCACCTGCCAGGCGTTCACCACGTGTCCGGTATCGATGCCCTCGATGTCCCCGGCGCGCGGCTTGGCGCCGGTCGCCACGATCGCCGCATCCGGCTTCTCGCGCTCGATCAGCGCCCGGGTGACGCGGGTGCGGGTCACGACCTTCACCCCGGCCAGCTCCATTTCGCGGGTGAGGTTGGTGACGATGCCGCCGAACTCCGCGCGCGTCGGCAGGAGCTGCGCCAGCAGCGCCTGGCCGCCGACGCGCTCGGTCGCCTCGTAGAGCGTCACGTCGTGGCCGCGCTCGGCCGCGACCGCCGCGGCCTTCATGCCGCCGGGGCCGCCGCCCACCACCATGATCCGCTTCTTCCGTACGATCGGCTTGCGCTTGCCGTAGACGAGCTCTCGCCCGGTCTCCGGGTGCTGGATGCAGGAGATCGGATAGCCGAGATGGAAATGCCCGATGCAGGCCTGGTTGCAGGCGATGCAGGCGCGGATGTCGTCGAGCCTGCCGGCTTCCGCCTTGCCCGGCATCTCCGGATCGCAGATCAGCGCCCGGGTCATGCCGCAGATATCGGCGCCGCCGGAAGCGAGGATGCGCTCGGCCTCCTGCGGCTGGTTGATGCGCCCGGCGACGAAGATCGGCGTCTTCACCCGCGCCTTCGCGGCGGCGGCGAAGGGCGCCACATAGGCATGCTCGAACGCCATCGGTGCCGCGATATGGACCGCGCCGCCGAAGCTCGCCGAGGAGCCGACCACGATGTTGTAGTAGTCCAGCGTGCCTTCCAGCGCCTGCATCGCCTCCATGGCTTCGCTGTCCTGCAGGCCGGCATAATCCTTCTCGTCGCCGCTGATCCGCATGCCGACGACCAGGCCGTCGCCGGCGATGCGCCGGATCGCGGCGATGATCTCGCGGACGAAGCGCAGCCGGTTCTCGAACGAGCCGCCATATTCGTCGGTGCGCAAGTTGACCCGCGGATTGAGGAACTGCGCCGGCAGATAGCCGTGGCTCGCCACGATCTCGACGCCGTCGAGGCCGGCGGTCGCGAGGCGCTTGGCCGCCTGGCCATAGCCTTCGACGATCTCACCGATCATCCGCTTCGAGAGCGGCCGCGGCATCACATGGAAGCGCTCGTTCGGCACGGCGGAGGGCGCGTAGGCGACCGGTGCCGTCCCGTCCTGGCTCTCCATCACCTCGCGCCCGGGATGGAAGAGCTGGCCGAACACCGTGGTGCCGTGCCGGTGGCAGGCATCGGCGATCTTGCGATAGCCGGGGATGCAGGCGTCCTCGGTCGCCATCAGCACATGCGTGGTGTAGCGCGCGGATTCATGCACGCCCGCGACCTGCACGATGATCAGCCCGGCGCCGCCCTCGGCCCGCGCCCGGTGATAGGCGACCAGCCGGTCATTGGGCAGGGAGTCGGTCGGGATGGTGGTGTCGTGGCCGGTCGACATGATCCGGTTCTTGATGGTCTTGCCGCGGATCGTGATCGGCGAGAACAGATGCTTCAACGCTGTGCCGGACAATGGCCCCTCCCAAGGCGAAACGGCCAGACTGTGCGACGGATCGCGGGCCGCGTGCAACGTCTAGAACGCCGCGCCGAGCGCACGCGCCGCCCGGAGGATCTCCGCCGGATAGGGTTCGCCCTCGATGCTGCCGTAGAGCAGCTCCAGCCGATGCTCCTGGATGCCGCAGTAATCGAGGATGCCGGTGTCGAGCTGCGTCGCCATCGCCGCGTCGTAGCCGCGTTTCTGGTAGCCCGCATGATGGGTCCCGGCGATCCCGACCATCCACGCCCGGCGCTGGGGGAACTTCCGCTCGCCATAGGCCCAGCCGTTGTTCCAGACCCGGTCGATCCAGCCCTTGAGCACCGCCGGGACCGACCACCACCAGACCGGAAAGAACATGACCGTCGCCTCGTTGCGCTCGATCCGCGCCATCTCCCGCCGGACCTCGGGCGAATAGGCCTTGTCGGCATCGCCCCAGTCCGGCTCGTCGGCTTCGCGCAGCACGGGGTCGAAGCCTTCGGCGACCAGATCCGCCCATTCGATCGCATGGCCGTTCGCCGCCGCGGCCGCCGCGAAGGCGTCCGCCGCCTGTCCCGTCAGCGACCCGCGCCGCGGATGCGCAAGAACCATCAGTACTTTCATGAACTTTCCGCCCCGGATTTTCCCGATCGTGACCGGTCGCCAGTATGGGGCCTTTCGGCCGGTGACCGGGAGAGTTGACTTTCGCGGCTCGAGTCCCTTTCCTGCGGCGGTCCAAGCACCCGAGGTCCTGATGATTCCCCGCTATTCGCGCCCGGAAATGGCCCGCATCTGGGAGCCGGAGAACCGGTTCCGCATCTGGTTCGAGATCGAGGCGCATGCCTGCGACGCCCAGGCCGAACTGGGCGTGATTCCCAAGGAAGCTGCCAAGGCGGTGTGGGAACGCGGCAAGTGGGAGATCGCCCGGATCGACGAGATCGAGCGCGAGACCAGGCACGACGTCATCGCCTTCCTCACCAACCTCGCCGAGCATGTCGGCCCGGAGGCGCGCTTCGTCCATCAGGGCATGACCTCGTCGGACGTGCTCGACACCTGCCTCGCGGTCCAGATGAAGCAGGCTTCCGAGCTGCTGCTGGCCGACCTCGAGGCGCTGCTGGCCGCCCTGAAGCGCCGCGCGCTCGAGCACAAGATGACGCCGACCATCGGCCGCAGCCACGGCATCCATGCCGAGCCGACCACCTTCGGCGTGAAGCTCGCCGGCCATTACGCCGCTTTCGACCGGGCGAAGCGGCGACTGCTGGCGGCCAAGGACGAGATCGCGACCTGCGCCATCTCCGGCGCGGTCGGCACCTTCGCCAATATCGATCCCCGCGTCGAAGAGCATGTCGCCACGAAGCTCGGCCTCCATGTCGAGCCGGTCTCGACCCAGGTCATCCCGCGCGACCGCCACGCCATGTTCTTCGCGGTGCTCGCCGTGATCGCCAGCTCGGTCGAGAATCTCGCGACCGAGATCCGCCACCTGCAGCGCTCTGAGGTGCGCGAGGCCGAGGAATATTTCTCGCCCGGGCAGAAGGGCTCCTCGGCGATGCCGCACAAGCGCAACCCGGTGCTCTCGGAGAACCTGACCGGCTTGGCCCGCATCGTCCGTGCCGCGGTGAACCCGGCCATGGAGAACGTGACGCTCTGGCACGAGCGCGACATCTCGCATTCCTCGGTCGAGCGCGTCTTCGCGCCCGATGCGACCATCGCGCTCGACTTTGCGCTCGCGCGGTTGACCGGCATGATCGACAAGCTGCTGGTCTATCCGGAGGCGATGCAGGCCAACCTCGACCGCTTCTCCGGCCTGGTGCATTCCCAGCGCGTGTTGCTGGCGCTGACGCAGGCGGGACTCTCGCGCGAGGATGCCTATCAGGCGGTGCAACGCAATGCGATGAAGGTCTGGCTCGAAGGGAAAGACTTCCTGAAGGAGCTGCAGGCGGATCCCGCGGTCGCCGCCAAGATCTCGCCGGCGGCGCTCGCCGAGAGCTTCGATCTCGGCTATCACTTCAAGCATGTCGACGACATCTTCCGCCGGGTCTTCGGATCTTGAGGCGCTGATCGCCTTCTGTGCGGCGCATCCCGTCGCCGACATCGATTCCGAGCGCTTCCTGCGCCATCTGTGCAGCGGCCCCGACGCCGTCATCGATCTGAGGCATCGCGGCGTCGTGGCCGCGATCCTCGACCGTGCGCCGGCGGCCAGCGGCGCCGTCGCCTTCGATCTCGTCGGCTGCGACCCCGGCGCGATGGACGCGGCGACGGTGGAGACGGTGCTGGCCTGCTCGATCGAGGCGGCTGGCCGCCTCGGCGTGAAGGGGCTGGAGCTGATGCTGGGCCGGCATTGGGCGCCGCATCGCGCGATCGTCGAGCGCCTCGGCTTCGCGCTGTGCTACCGCGATCTCGACATGCGCTGCGAGCATCCGGACTGGGGCGCCGACGCGCCGTTGCCGGCGGGCCTGGAATGGTCCGATCTCGGCCGCGCCTGGATCGATCCCTATCTCGAGATGCAGCGCGCCGCCTTCGACGCTCTGCCCGGCGTCTACTTCCCCGATCCCGTCGAGCAGCGCCGCGTGCTGATCGCCGGCACCAGCCGCGTGCGCAAGCTCTCCGACGGCAAGCGCATCCTGGCCGGCTTGCGCTATGCGCCGGAGACCGCCTTTCTCCATTCGATCGTGCGCAATCCCGCGGTGAAGGGGCGGGGCTTCGGCCGCCTGGTGCTGGACGAGGCGCGGCGCGAGCTGCCCGGCCGCGCGCTCAGCCTGAACGTGGTCAGCAGCAACCGCGTCGCGGTCGACCTCTACCACCGCCACGGCTTCGAGATCCTCCGCGAGCACGACGTGCTGGCGAAGGCTTTGCGTTAGAGCCGGGACCCTGGCGCGCCGGGACTATGCTTCCGCCTGGACCTGGGCGACGGCGGTGGCCATCAGCTCGCTCATCCGCTTCTTCAGGCGGTGCTCGGAGAGCTCGACGCCGCGGTTCTTGAAATCGGCCAGGATCTTGTCGACCACGTCCTGGTCGCCCGGCTTCTCCAGGTCGGCCCGGATGACGCTCTTGGCGTAGGCCTCGGCCTCGGCGCCGTGGATGCCGAGCAGTTCCGCGGCCCAGAGGCCCAGCAGCTTGTTGCGCCGCGCCGTCGCTTTGAACTCCAGTTCCTTGTCGTGCTTGAACTTGTTCTCGAAGGACGTCTCGCGGTCGTCGAAACTGCTCATCTCAATGCCTCTCCCGGCGCGGAAAACCGTGGAAATACGGTGCGCTCCCGCCGGTAAAATGGTTGGACGGTCCCCCCGCGTCAAGCCTATAAGAAACGTCGGTCAGCGACCGGCCAATCAGCCGCAAGTGATTGCGAAGCATAAGGAATATGTGCAGCGTCATCATTCTGTTCAGGCCCGGTCACGACTGGCCCGTGCTGTGGGCGAGCAATCGCGACGAGATGCTCGACCGGCCCTGGCTGCCCCCGGCGCGCCACTGGAGCGACCGGCCGGAAGTCGTCGCCGGCAAGGACGAGCTCGCGGGCGGCACCTGGCTCGGCGTCAACGATGCAGGCCTCATCGCCGGCATCCTCAACCGCCGGGATTCCCTCGGGCCCATGCCGGGCAAGCGCAGCCGCGGCGAGCTCGTGCTCGACGCGCTCGATCTCACCGATGCGAGCGATGCGGTGGAGATGCTCACCGCGCTCGACACCAAGGCCTATCGCCCGTTCAACATGGTGATCGCGGACAATACGCGCGCCTTCTGGCTGCGGAATGCGGGCGATGAAGTGGAGGCCTTTCCGCTGGAGGAAGGCGTCACCATGGTGACGGCCTCCGACGCCAACGATCCGAAGAGCCGGCGCATCCGCCATTTCCTGCCGCTCTGGCAGGCGGCCGAGCCGCCCGACCCCGACAAGGACGAATGGTCGGAATGGCAGGAGCTTCTGGCCTCGCGCGCGCACGCCCCCGACGGCGACGCGTTCGACGCGATGAACATCATCTCCAATACCGGCTTCGGGACGTCATCGTCCTCGATCATCGCGCTGCCCGGCGTGCAATGGGCCGACCGCAAGCCGGTCTGGCGCTTCCATACCGGCCGCCATGCCGACTGGCAGGTGATCCCGCTTTGATCGGCGGACCGGATTGTTACACTATAGCATTTGCACGGATGGGCATTCCCCGATTTCTGCGATCGTTCGTCCCAACGGCAAAGCGCATGCGATACCTGCTCGGCGTTCTCATCCTGCTGCTCGGATCGAAGGTTCTGGCGGCCGCCGGTCATCCTGACCGGGAGTTTCAGGAATGCAGCGTGTGCCCGGTGATGGTCGCCATTCCGGCGGGCACGTTCGTGATGGGGAGCCCGTCTTCCGAGCCCGGCCGCTTCGATTCCGAAGGGCCGCAGCATCCCGTCGCGGTCAAAGCCTTCGCCATCGGCAAGTACGACGTCACGGTCCACGAGTTCCTGGAGTTCCTGCAACAGAGCGGGTATCAGCCTCAAGCCTGCCAGCCCTTGATTGGCCTGAGCTGGCGCTCCCCGGGCGGGGGGCTGGCCTATCCGCCCGGCAACGTGACGCCGCCGCAATGGCCGGCTTCCTGCCTCAACTGGCACGACGCCGAAGCCTATATCGACTGGCTGAACGCAAAGGTGCGCGACCTTCCCTCGGCCTCGGGACACCGCTCCGGGCCCTATCGATTGCCGAGCGAGGCGGAGTGGGAATACGCAGCGCGCGGGGGAAGCACGACCGCGCGCTGGTGGGGGAACGGCATCGGCGTCGGCAACGCCAATTGCCAGGGCTGCGGCAGCCGATGGGATGGCAGCCTCCTGGCGCCGGTCGGCAGCTTCGGGCCCAATCCGTTCGGCCTTTACGACATGCTGGGGAACGTCTGGCAGTGGGTCGCGGACTGCTGGCACGACAACTACCTCGCCGCACCCGGTCGCGGCGAGGTGTGGGCGGGCGGCGATTGCACGCGCCACGTCATTCGCGGCGGCTCGGTGAGCAACGAGCCGATCTTCGTCAGGTCGGCCGCGCGCGGACACGTCGAAGCCGACGGCCGCGATTTCGACTATTCGAACAATGCGGGCTTCCGGATCGCACGGTCGCTGCCCTGAACGTCCGCGGTCCGGCGCTCACTGAAGGACGGCGCGGGGGTCGAACTCCAGCACGAGATCCTTGGCGTAGGCGTAGGCCCCGCTCGGGATCGTGAAGGGTGATGACAGCAGCACGGCGTTGCGCGCGCTGAGAGCGAAATCGAAATACTTGCGATCCGTCCGGTAGCGGCCCATGTCGACGACTTCCGCCAGCGCGACGGTTCCGTCGCGCCGCAGCTTCATGTGGATGGACACGGTCCATCCTTTGGAGATCGGCACCGGGTCGGCGACGTACCAGCGCCGCATGGCCTGTGCCCGGATGAAATCCTTGATGCCGTAGGCGGCGTCAGGCCCGGTTGCGCTTCCGTTGCTCGCGGTCACGTTCGACAGCCCGCTTCCCGGCTGGGTGTTTGGTTCGGGGACCAGCCTGGCGCTGGGCTCCGCCAGCTTGGCGAGCTGTTGCAGCCGTTTCGAGAGCGGGTCGTCCTGCTGCGCCGCCGCCACGACCTTCGAAGCGGCCATCGACTTGGGCGAGGTCTTTCGACCGGTCCCCGCGGCGGTAGAGGCCGCATCCTGCGCGGCGGCGGTTGCCGTTGCCTTGGGCGGGATGGCCTTGCGCCAGGCCCGATCGGAAATCTCCGCGGCCCGCTGCTGCGGGACGTCGGCTCGGAGTGCCGCTCTGGGCGATTCGGTCGTGGGGCCGAGCGTGACCAAGTCGACGGAAATCGGCGGCACGTCGCGGGCGTCGTCGCGACGCGGCCATCCGATCCATATGAGCCCTGCCAGGAGGATGACGTGGAGCAGGATCGACGCCCAGAGGCCGGCCCCCATCCGCGCTTCGGCCAGGGGAGGGGCTGCCGGAACCTCGCGCCGCGAGGCCGTCTCCATTCCCAATGTCCCTGCATCTCGCATCGGCTCGAAGCTAGGACGCATCGTTGGTCTCGTCCACTTCACGGGCGCTCCGAGGTTCCGTTTGACTTGGCTCGATGCGTTATATTATAACATTTCATCTTTGATTGGCATTTCAGGAGCACGCAAATGCGCACGGTAGGCTTGGCGATCGCGGCATTCCTCGCCCTGGGCGTCGGTTCCGCGCCGGCGGCGACCCAGCCGGTCAACTTGCTGGCCGCCGAGAACTTCTACGGCGACGTGGCGGAGCAGGTGGGCGGGCCGAACGTCAAGGTCAGCAGCATCCTCAGCAACCCCGACCAGGATCCGCACCAGTTCGAGGTCAGCCCCTCGACCGCCCGCGCCGTGTCCGGTGCCAGGCTCGTCGTCTATAACGGCATCGATTACGATCCCTGGATGGACAAGCTCCTGGCCGCGTCGCCGTCGAGCGAGCGCAAGGCCATCGTGGCCGCGGCGCTGGTCGGCCGCAAGAGCGGGGACAATCCGCATCTCTGGTACGATCCCGCGACCATGGTCTCGGTCTCGGAAGCGGTCGCCGCCGAGCTCACCCGGCTCGATCCCGAACACAAGGCGGATTACGACGCGCGGCTCCAGGCCTTCATCGCCTCGGTGCAGCCGCTGCAGAACAAGATCGCGGAGCTCCGCCAGAAGTACCAGGGCGCCATGGTCACCGCGACCGAGCCGGTCTTCGGCTACATGGCCAAGGCGATCGGCCTCAACATGCGCAACCAGCGCTTCCAGATGGCCGTGATGAACGACACCGAGCCCAGCGCTTCGGATGTCGGCGAGTTCGAGAACGACCTGAAGAACCGTCAGGTCAGGGTCCTGTTCTACAACAACCAGACCACCGACGACCTGACCAAGCGCTTGCTTGACTTGGCGAAGTCATCCCATGTACCCGTGGTCGGGGTCAGCGAGACCGAACCGGCCGGGATGAACTATCAGCAATGGATGATGTCCCAGCTGAACGAGCTCGAGAAAGCGCTGGCGCAGCAGTGATCGCGGTCGGTTTCGACCGCGTCAGCATCACTCTCGGCGGGCGGGCGGTGCTCTCCGAGGTCAGCTTCGAGATCCGGGACGGCGAGTTCCTCGGCATGCTGGGGGCCAACGGCTCCGGCAAGACGACGCTGATGCGCGCGGCGCTCGGCCTGGTGCACCCGGCAGCCGGCGAGATACGCGTATTCGGTCGCCCGGTCAGTCGCGGCAATCCCGCCGTCGGCTATATGCCGCAGAGCCGCAGCAGCACAACCGCGCTCCGCCTCTGCGGCCGCGACTTCGTCGCCAGCGCGGCCCAGGGCCATCGCTGGGGCCGGCCCTGGCTCGACGCCGCGAGCTGGCGCGAGGTCGATCGCGCGATCGATCTCGTGGAGGCGGGGCCGCTCGCCGGCCGCGCGATCGACCGGATGTCCGGCGGCGAGCGCCAGCGTCTCATGCTGGCCCAGGCGCTGCTTGGCGATCCGCGCCTGCTGCTGCTCGACGAGCCGCTGATCAGCCTCGACCCGCGCCGTCAGAAGGGGATCGTCGATCTGGTCCGCCGCCTGCAGCGCCAGCTCGGCATCACCGTCGTCTTCAGCGCTCATGAGCTCAACCCCCTGCTGGGCGCGATCGACCGCGTGCTCTATCTCGGCGGCGGCAAGGCTGCGATCGGTACGATCGACGAGGTGATCAACGCGCCGGTCCTCTCCCGGCTCTACGGCACCGAGATCGAGGTCGTGCGGCTCGGCGGGCGCATCTTCGTGATGGCCGGCGGTCAGGACATGGAGGCGGACCCGCACCGCCACCATCATCACGATGCTTGAATACGACTTCATGCAGAACGCCTTCGCGGCCTCGGCCATCGTCGCGGTGGTCGCGGGTGCCGTCGGCTACTTCCTGGTCGCCCGCGGCCAGACCTTCGCGGGGCACGCGCTCTCCCATGTCGGCTTTGCGGGCGCGACCGGCGCCATCCTGATCGGCGCCTCGCCGTTCTGGGGCCTCATCATCTTCACGGTCGCGGCCAGCATGCTGATGGGGCTGCTCGGCGAGCGGCTGAACGGCCGCGACGTGGCGATCGGCATCGTGCTCTCGCTGTCGCTCGGCTTCGGCATCCTGTTCCTGCACTACTTCACGGCCTTCGCGACCCAGGCGACGGCGCTGCTGTTCGGCAACGTCTACGGCGTCGATCGGGACATCCTCGGGACTCTGCTCGGGCTGGGGGTGCTCAGCCTCGCGGCCCTCGGCCTCATCGCCCGGCCGCTGCTGTTCTCCACGCTGCAGCCTGAGCTCGCGGAGGCCAAAGGCGTTCCGCTCCGCTTCGTCTCCATGGTGTTCCTGGCGATCGTCGCGGTGGCGGTCGCCGAATGCACCCAGGTGGTCGGGGTGCTGCTCGTCTTCTCTCTGATGGTCGGCCCGGCCGCGGCGGCGCAGCGCCTGACCGGGAAGATCGGTGCCGGCGTCGCGCTTTCGGCGGCCCTGGCCCTCGTCGAGGCGTGGGCGGGCCTCATCCTGTCCTATTACAGCGACTGGCCGGCCAGTTTCTGCATCACCGCGATCAGCGCCGCTGTATACTTCCTGACGCTGCTGCCGGCCCTGGCCCCGCCGCGGGCCGTCCAGGCGGCCCACCGTCACTGATATCCACCGTCACTGATACAATGTCATGTTCCTCCATGGTTGCTCCAATCCCTGCAATGGGTTAGCTTCTCGCCGCGTGGAGGCGGGAATCGGAGCCCGCAATGCTGACCAGACGTGAACTGCTGAGCACCGTATTGGCCGGAAGCGCCGCCTTCGTGGCGGGGGCCGGCGGAGCCAGGGCTTTTTCCATCGAGCCGATGCCGGCCGATGTCGCGGCCGCCTATGCGCTCCGCTGCGGCGGCAACCTGGCCGGCCACGACGCTCTGATGCGCTCTGCCCGGACCACGCTCGACGGGGAGATCGCAAAGGGACTGAAACCGGCCGGCGCGCAGGAGATCGTGGTCTGCCCGATCTGCGGCTGCAAGATGGTGGTCTCCGCCGATTCCAGCTTCTAGATCGTGCCTCGCCTGCTCGGCGCGATCCTGGCCGTGATGCTCTCAGTGGCATTTTCCCGGCCGGCTTCCGCGCATCCGCATGTCTTCATCGAGGATCGCGTCGTCTTCCTCTTCGCCGAGGACAAGATCATCGCCTTGACCCAGTCCTGGACCTTCGACGAGGTATTCAGCGATACGCTGCTGCAGCAATTCGACAAGAACGGCGACGGCGCCTTCAGCCCGGCCGAGAGCAAGGACGTGGCCAGGGGCACGCTGCCCAACCTGAAGAAGTTCCGCTACTTCAATTACATCTGGGTGGACGGCAAGGACCTGGGCTCGATCGACCCCATCGATTTCACCGCGGCGGCCAAGAACAAGAAGGTCACCTTCGTCTTCACCGTCAAGCTGCCGAAGCCGGTCGATCCCAGGACCCAGAAGCTGAAGGTCGAGATCAACGACCGCGAGTTCTACGTCGAGGTCGACCTCGCCAAGGACCAGCCGATCCTGTTCCACGGCAACGAAGGCGTCGCCTGTGCGCCGAAGATCCGTGACGACACCGAGAACGCCTATTACGGCGGGTTCGTCTACCCGCAGGAGATCACGCTTTCATGTCACTGACGCGTCTGCTGTTCGCCGTCCTGATCGTACTCGTCGCGCTGGCGCCGCTCGCACCGGCGCGCGCGGACGACGCCGCGTCGCCGTTCGGGGTCGGCGGCGGCTCGAACGACGCGAGCGCGGCGCCGGCGCCCGCCGAAACCGAAGCGCCGGCCGCCCGGCCGTCCTGGTTCCGCCGCGCCGGCGGCGCGGTCATCATGCTGCAGGCGCGCATCAACCGGGTCATCAACAGCCAGCTCATGGAGATCAAGGAGGGCGATCATCCCTGGGCGCTCTGGGGCGGATTGCTGATCGGCTTCCTCTACGGCGTGTTCCACGCCTTGGGGCCTGGCCACGGCAAGACGGTCATCGTCGGCTATTTTCTCGGACGCCAGGCCCATCCGTTGCGCGGGATTGCCATGGCGAGCTGGATCTCGCTGGCGCATGTGATCGGCGCCATCGTCATCGTGACCGTCGTTCATTTCATCCTGGCGGAGAGTCTGGCTTCGCCCGTGGACGAGGTCGATGGCCTGCGCGTGTTCAGCTACGCGGCGATCCTGCTGATCGGCATCGGCATGCTGGTCTCGGCGCTGCGCGGCGGCGGCCATGCGCATGATCATGGCCATGACCACGACCACGACCATGATCTGCACGAGCACGGCGCGCATTGCGCCCATGTTCCGGCCAGCCATAAGGAGCAGGGCATTCTCGGCTTTGCCGCCGGTTTCATCCCGTGCTCCGGCGCGATCCTGATCCTGGTCTTCGCGTTGACCAACGGAATCGTCCTGAGCGGCATCGCCATGACCCTGGCGATCGCCGTCGGCATGGCGATCACCCTCTCCATCATGGGCGTTACCAGCATCCTGGTGCGGCACCAGATCGTGCTGCGCCTGCCGGAAAGCACGATCGCCAGCCGGGCCTTCAGCCTGTTCGGTCCCGTCCTGGTGACGCTGATCGGCGCCGTCCTCTTGAGCGGCGCCCTGCTGCTGCCGACGATGTCGTAGGCTCGCTGCTCCGGCCACTCCCTCATCCCGCGCCCAGCGCCGGGATGAGGGCCGGGTTGATGGGCGAAAGCCGAGACTTACTGCCGATGCCAGGTCATCCACATCGGCCAGCCGGGATTGGCCGGCTCGGCATCGGTGGGCGTGGCGGAGGGAAGTGCGACGGCATGGGCGCTGCCATTCCCGTCGCTCTGCACGGAGAGATCGGTGCCGCTGCCGCCGCCCGAACCGTTGGCGAGGTTGTCGACCACGTCGTCGGGATCGGAGAATTGCGATTGCACCGACGGGTCACGGGAGGTCGAATCGCCCGACCAGGCGAAAGCGGGCGTCGCGGCGCCGGCAAGAAGCAGGGACAGGGCGAGGAGCAGGGCGTTCCGGTTCATAGCAAACCTCATTCAGCCTCCATGCCCCGGGCGCAACCTAGCTTGAGCCGTGGCGGAACGCCAATCACAAGCCAGGGCCCGGCGTTTCCCGCAACCCGGTCCCGCGACGCCAAGGCGGTTAGCATAACCGGTTGTTTTTGAATATATATTCCGGCTCAGCCGCGATTGTGCATCGCGGCGTCCGATGATTGTTTCCCTGGCCCCTACCTGCTAGAAGGGGGCGCAACCCGCGACTCCCGCCGCTTTCTGAGCGCCGGGCGGCGCGGCGGAGGGAGAATCGGATGACGCGCCGTCGTCGCATTTACGAGGGCAAGGCCAAGGTCCTGTTCGAAGGACCCGAGCCCGGCACCCTGGTGCAGTATTTCAAGGACGATGCCAGCGCCTTCAACAATCAGAAGAAGGGCACGATCACCGGGAAAGGGGTGCTGAACAACCGCATCTCCGAATACCTGATGACCAAGCTCGGCGAGATCGGCGTGCCGACCCATTTCGTGCGCCGCCTCAACATGCGAGAGCAGCTCGTGCGCGAGGTGGAGATCATCCCGCTCGAGATCGTGGTCCGCAACGTGGTCGCCGGCTCGCTCTCCAAGCGCTTCGGCATGCCGGAAGGCACCCAGCTCCCGCGCTCGATCGTCGAGTACTATTACAAGTCCGACGAGCTCGGCGACCCGATGGTCTCCGAGGAGCACATCACCGCTTTCGGCTGGGCCACGCCCCAGGACATCGACGAGATCCTGGCGATGTCGCTGCGGATCAACGATTTCCTGCTCGGTCTCTTCCTCGGCGTCGGCTTGAGGCTGGTGGACTTCAAGCTGGAGTTCGGCCGGCTCTACGAGAACGAAGAGATGCGCCTCGTGCTGGCCGATGAGATCAGCCCGGATAATTGCCGGCTTTGGGACGTCCGCACCGGCGAGAAGCTGGACAAGGACCGTTTCCGCCGCGACCTCGGCAACGTCGAGGAGGCCTATCAGGAAGTCGCGCGCCGTCTGGGGATTCTGCCCGAGGGTGGCCCGCGCGACATGAAGGGCCCCTCTACGATGCAGTAGGCGGAAGACAGATGTCAGATATCAGATGTCAGACCCGGCCTTTCTTCTCTGACATCTGATATCTGTCATCTGACATCTGGAGCGAAGCGACCCCATGAAAGCCCGCGTCCACATCACCCTCAAGAACGGCGTCCTTGACCCGCAGGGCCGTGCCATCGCCAACGCGCTGCACTCGCTCGGCTTCGACAAGGTCGGCGACGTCCGCCAGGGCAAGTTCATCGAGATCGACCTCAAGGAAACCGACAAGGCCGCGGCCAAGTCGGCGGTCGACCAGATGTGCTCCAAGCTCCTGGCCAACACCGTGATCGAGAACTACGCCGTCGATCTGGTGGAGTAGGGCGCGTCAGGGATGAACGCGTTGTCCTCATCCTCTCGGTCGTCATCCCCGGGCTTGGCCCGGGGATCCACGCCTGTCTTTCTGCCGCCAAGTGAAGCCGTGGACGCCCGGACCAAGTCCGGGCATGACGCTTTAGTTTGCGTCGAGCAGAAGTGCATCCTTACGGAGGCTCAATGAAATCCGCGATCATCGTCTTCCCGGGTTCCAACCGCGAGAAGGATGCCGAGGCGGCCCTGACCCGCATCTCCGGGACCCCGCCGGTGCTGGTCTGGCACCGCGACACCGAGCTGCCGAAGGTCGATCTGGTGCTGGTGCCCGGCGGCTTCTCCTATGGTGATTATCTGCGCTGCGGCGCCATCGCTGCGCATTCGCCGATCCTGCGCGAGGTGAAGGCCCGCGCCGACAAGGGCATGGCGGTGCTCGGCATCTGCAACGGGTTCCAGATCATCACCGAGGCGGGGCTGCTGCCCGGCGTGCTGCAGCAGAATGCCGGCCTCAAGTTTGTCTGCCGCAACGTCAATCTCCGGGTCGAGACCTCGCAGTCGCTGTTCACCTCACGCTATGAGAAGGGCCAGGTGCTGTCGGTTCCGGTCGCCCATCACGAAGGCAACTACTTCGCCGACGAGCGGACCCTCGACGAGCTGGAATCCCGCGATCAGGTGGCGTTCCGCTATTGCGCGCCGGACGGCACGCTCGACTCGGCGCATAACCCGAATGGCTCGGCGCGCAACATCGCTGGCGTGTTCAACCGCACCAAGAACGTGCTGGGGCTGATGCCGCATCCGGAGAATGCCATCGACGCGCTGCTGGGCTCGACCGACGGGCAGGGGATATTCCAGGCGATGGCGGAGGCTCTCGCGGCATGAGCGTTGCCACGGCGAAGATCACGCCGAACCTGATCGCGGAACACGGCCTCACCAAGGAAGAATACGACCTGATCCTCGAGATCATGGGGCGCGAGCCCTCGATGACCGAGCTCGGCATCTTCTCGGTCATGTGGTCGGAGCATTGCTCCTACAAGTCCTCACGGGTCCATCTGAAGAAGCTGCCGACCAAGGCGCCCTGGGTGATCCAGGGTCCGGGCGAGAATGCCGGCGTCATCGATATCGGCGACGGCCAGGCCGCCATCTTCAAGATGGAAAGCCACAACCACCCATCCTTCATCGAGCCCTATCAGGGTGCGGCGACCGGGGTTGGCGGCATCATGCGCGACGTCTTCACCATGGGCGCCCGGCCGATCGCCAACTTGAACGCCTTGCGCTTCGGCGCGCCGGACGATCCGAAGACCCGCCACCTGGTCTCCGGCGTGGTCGCCGGCATCGGCGGTTACGGCAATTGCATGGGTGTGCCGACGGTGGGCGGCGAGGTGAATTTCCATCCCAGCTACAATGGCAACATCCTGGTCAACGCCATGACCGTGGGCCTCGCCGATGCCGACAACATCTTCTATTCGGCGGCGGCAGGCGTCGGAAATCCGGTGATCTATGTCGGCGCCAAGACCGGGCGGGACGGCATCCACGGCGCGACCATGGCCTCGGCCGAGTTCAACGAGGATTCCGAGGAGAAGCGCCCGACCGTGCAGGTCGGCGATCCCTTCACCGAGAAGCTGCTGCTCGAAGCCTGTCTCGAGCTGATGGCGACCGACGCCATCGTCGCGATCCAGGACATGGGCGCCGCCGGCCTTACCTCTTCGTCGGTCGAGATGTCGTCCAAGGGCGGGCTCGGCCTGGAGCTCGATCTCGACAAGGTGCCGGTGCGCGAGACCGGCATGACCGCCTACGAGATCATGCTCTCGGAATCGCAAGAGCGCATGCTGATGGTGCTGAAGCCCGAAGCCCGGGACAAGGCGCGCGCGATCTTCGAGAAATGGGAGCTCGATTTCGCCGAGATCGGCGTGCTCACCGATACCGGCCATCTTGTGCTGAGGAAGAACGGCAAGGTCGAGGCCGACATGCCGGTGGCGCCGCTGGTGGAGAAGGCGCCGGTCTATCAGCGCCCATGGATTCCGACCCACCCGCAGCCGGTGATCCTGGCCAACAAGGTGAAGGCGCCGCAGGACCTGATGGCGGTGCTGAAGACGCTCGTCGGCTGCCCCGACCTCGCGTCCAAGCGCTGGGTCTGGGAGCAATACGATCATCTCGTTATGGGGCATACCGTCCAGCGTCCCGGCGGCGATGCGGCGGTGGTGCTGATCCCCGGCCCGCATGGCGCACCGGTTGGGTACAAGGCGCTGGCGATGACTTCGGATTGCACGCCGCGCTATTGCCAGGCCGATCCGAAGGCAGGCGGCATGCAGGCGGTGGCCGAGAGCTGGCGCAACCTGACCGCGGTCGGCGCCAAGCCGCTCGCCGTCACCGACAACATGAATTTCGGCAACCCGCAGCGCCCCGAGATCATGGGCCAGTTCGCACTCGCGATCGAAGGCATGGCGGAGGCCTGCATCGCGCTCGACTATCCGGTCGTCTCCGGCAACGTCTCGCTCTACAACGAGACCAACGGCAAGGGCATCCTGCCGACGCCCACCATCGGCGGCGTCGGAGTCATCGCCGATGCACGGCGCTCGCCGAAGATCGCTTTCCGCAGTCCGGAGGAGGCGATCTATATCGTCGGCGAGACCGGCGGTTGGCTCGGCTGCTCCGTCTACCTGCGCGAGATCGAGCGCCGGGAGGAGGGCGCGCCGCCGCCGGTCGATCTGGTGGCCGAGCGCCGCAACGGCGATTTCGTCCGCAGCCAGATCGAGGCGGAGAAGATCACCGCCTGCCATGACGTCTCGGACGGCGGGACCCTGGTCGCGATCGCCGAGATGGCGATGGCGTCGGGCATCGGCGCCCGGCTGGAGGGGCGGCCGAAGGAGAGCCCCAACCATGCCTATTGGTTCGGTGAGGACCAGTCGCGCTATGTCCTTACGGTCCGTGAGGCTGATGCGGCCGAGTTCGAGAAAGTGTCTCGGGCGGCCGGCGTCGCGGTGCGGCGCCTGGGCACGACCGGGGGCACGGATTTGACTCTGGCGGGGGCGGGGGCCATATCTGTGGCCGAGCTGAAAGCGGCCCATGAGGCGTTCTTTCCGCGCCTGATGGGCGCCGCTAAGTGATTGATCCGGTGGGGTGATCTACATGGCGATGGAAGCGAGCGAGATCCAGCGGCTGATCAAGGAAGCGCTCCCCGACGCCGAGGTGATCATCGAGGACTTGCGGGGCGACGGCGACCACTATGCCGCGACGGTCACCTCCCGATCCTTCATCGGGAAGAGCCGGGTGCAGCAACACCAGATGGTCTACCAGGCATTGCGCGGCCGCATGGGCGACCAGCTCCACGCGCTCGCCTTGCAGACCAGCGCGCCGGCGAACACATAACACTTGGTATTGTCATTGCCGGGCCCGTCTACGAATGTAGACATTCGTATCTGGGACCCGGCAATCTCGTGCCGAATGGAGCCAGATGCCGGGATCAAGTCCGGGCATGACGAGATGGAGAGAGGACGAGATGAGCGAGAACCCGGTTTTCGACCGCATCCAGAACGACATCACCAGCAACGACGTCGTGCTCTACATGAAGGGCACCCCGGTCTTCCCGCAATGCGGCTTCTCCGCGGCGGTCGTCCAGGTGCTGAGCCATATCGGCGTGAAGTTCAAGGGCATCGACATCCTGACCGATCCCAGCCTCCGCCAGGGCATCAAGGAATTCTCCCAATGGCCGACCATCCCGCAGCTGTATGTGAAGGGTGAGTTCATCGGCGGCTGCGACATCGTCCGCGAGATGTTCCAGACCGGCGAGCTGCAGGAAGTGCTGAAGACCAAGGGCGTCGCCTTCACCCAGGCGGCCTGAAGCCGCCTCTACTGTCGAGCATACGCTGCGCGGCATACCGACATCACGGTGTCGCGCAGCCACCGGTGCGCCGGATCGGCATCCATGCGCGGATGCCAGATCGCCGAGACCTTGAACTCGGGAAGGGCGACCGGAAGCTCGAACCGTGCCAGCCCCGATGCCGCGCCGGCATCGGTTGACGCGTTGTTGCCGAGGCAGGATTGCGGGATCAGCGCGACCAGGTCCGACTGGCGCGCGATCCGCATGGCATCGGGATATCCCGGCACGATCACCGCGATTCTCCGCTTCAGATTGAGCTTCGCCAGGGCGGCATCGATCGGCTCGATCGCGCCGCCGTCCTTGGAAGCGACGACATGGTTGCAAGCCGCGTATCGCTTGGGCGTCACCCGGGCGCTCTCCAGGAGCGGATGCCCGAGCCGGGCAACGCCGACATAGCGGTCGCGGAACAGCAATTGGGTGCGGATCTCGGGCGCTGAGGTTCCGAGCACGCCAATCTCCAGATCGGCGATCCCCTCGCGGAGCGGCCGCGCATCCTTGTCGGGCTTCGGGGCGAAGCGCAGGCAGACGCGCGGCGCCGCTTGCGCGACCGCGGCGACGACAGTCCCGGCAAGGAACTCCAGGAAGGCTTCGCTGACACGCAGGGTGAAGGTCTGCTCCAGCAAGGCGGGGTCGATGGGCGCCGCCTGCGGCCGGAGCACCGCCCGCACGTCCCGGGTCAGGCTATGGACGCGGTCGCGCAATTCGGCGGCGCGGGGCGTGGGCACCAGCGCCCGGCCGGCGCGGACCAGCAGCGGATCGCCGGTCGCCGCCCGGAGCCGCGTCAGCGTCCGGCTCATCGCCGAGGTGCTGAGGCCGAGCCGGCGGGCGGCCGCGGTCACGCTGCCTTCGGCCAGCAGGGCGTCCAGCGCGCCCAGAAGGTTCAGATCCACATCGGCCCCGGCCATGACACGCCCGTCCACTCGGTTGCGTCTGGTGCAACTATGCTTTGATCATGGTGCGTCTGGCGCCCAGCATGGCGGCTGCGCATATCTGCGGTCAAGCTCACCGCCGAAGGAGATGTCCAGATGCCCCCAGCCAAGACCATTCTGCTGATCGGCGCCTCGCGTGGCCTCGGCCATGCGATGGCGGCCGAGTTCCTGAAGCAGGGATGGAACGTCGTCGGCACGGTGCGCGCGGGCAAGCGGACGTTGCTGCATGACCTGGCGGACGCCCATCCCGGCCGGGTCGAGATCGAGATCCTGGACATCTGCCTGCCCGACCAACTCGCCGCGCTGCATGACCGTCTGTCGGGGCGGATGTTCGACATGCTGTTCGTGAATGCCGGCACCGCCAATCGGTATCCGATGCAGACGATCGGCGAGGTTCCGACCGATGACTTCGTGAATCTCATGATCACCAACGCGCTGAGCCCGATGCGGGTCATCGAGCGGCTGGAACACTGCGTCTCGGCGACCGGGCTGATCGGAGTCATGTCATCCGGCCAAGGCAGCATCGGCAACAACCTGACCGGCCAGCGCGAGCTCTATCGCGGCACCAAGGCCGCACTCAACATGTTCATGCGCAGCTTCGCCGCGCGCCAGGCCGGGACCCGGCGCGCATTGGCGGTCATGGCACCCGGCTGGGTCCGAACCGAATTGGGCGGCGCGGAAGCCCCGCTCACCATCGAAGACAGCATCCCCAGCCTGGTGAACGTGCTGCTGGCGAAGCAGGAAAGACCGGGCCTGGAATACCTCGACTACCGCGGCCGCACGGTGCCCTGGTGATGAGATCGACCGGGCAGCGTCAGGCCCACTCATAGGCGGCCATCGACAGGCTGCCGAGGTCGAAGCTGGCGTGAATGCGCTTGCCCTTGGCCGATCCGGCGCCATTCGCAGCGGCACCGATGGCGACCAGGAGCGGCAGGAAATGCTCGTCGCTCGGATGGGCGAGGGCGGCGTTCGGCGCCTGCTCGCGGTAATGCGCCAGCGCCTGCGTGTCGCCGGACTCCACCTTGTCGCCGACCCAGCGGTCGAAATCCTCGGCCCAGTCGACCTTCATGCCGCTGCCGTCACGGTCGAGCCAGCGCAGATTGTGCACCGCGCCGCCCGAGCAGAAGATCAGCACGCCCTCCTTGCGCAAAGGCGCGAGCGCCTGGCCCAGCTTCAGATGCGCCTCGCCGTCGCCGCCGTCGATCAGGGAAAGCTGGACGACCGGGATACCGGATTGGGGGAATATCAGCATCAGCGGGTTCCAGCAGCCATGGTCGCGCCCGCGCCGGGGATCGACCTGGGCGGCGATCCCCGCATCCTTCAGCAGTGCCACGGCACGCGCTGCGAGTTCCGGCGAGCCCGGCGCGTCGAATTGCAGTTCGTAGAGGGCCTTCGGGAAGCCATAGAAATCGTGGATCGTCTCCGGGTGCTCGGAACCGGTCGCCGCAACGATCGGACTCTCCCAATGCGCCGAGACGCAGAGTACCGCCTTG
The DNA here is from genome assembly GCA_035548715.1 of Dongiaceae bacterium. GTDB lineage: Bacteria > Pseudomonadota > Alphaproteobacteria > Dongiales > Dongiaceae > Dongia. The sequence continues at coordinate 69,913 of DASZSL010000109.1, read as the reverse complement.
GGCCGCGGCAGCTTGGCGCCCAGGCCGAGCATGAATTTGCGCGCCGGGATGTCCTCGAAGGGCAGCATGGGGCTGCCATGGGAGACGAAGACGACGGGCATCTGACCGGTTGGCGCGCTGTTCATGGATCCACCTTTTCGCGGCAGAATTAGGCTCAAATGACGCGGTTTTCAATTGGGCTGCCTCGGGCCAGTCCGTTTCCTTTCAGTGTACGGTCAGGGATCGCAGGCAAGTTGAGGGAGATCAACGCCGGCCTTCGTCCTTGGGGTAGGATGCCAAGAGAGCCTTTCAGAGGAGCATCCGATGAAGAGAGCCTTCTTTGCCTTCGCCGCCGCCGTGGCCATGCCCGCCCTGCCGGCCGCCGCGCAATCCGGCCAGACGGTGAATGTCATCATGCTGGACATGACGGCCCTGATGGGGCCCGGCTATGTCGGCGGTTACGGCATGATGGGGCCGAACGGGATGATGGGCGGCCGCTACGGCTACGGCCGGATGGTCCCCGGCACGATGATGGGCAATGCCGCGCCGGATGACCGCAATACTGCATCGACGGTGCCGGTCACGGGCATGATGCCCGGGATGATGTCGATCCGCACCGACCGGGACACGGTCAAGGCGGGCCCCGTCACCTTCGACGTGGTCAACCTCTCGCGCAGCCTGGTGCATGACCTGGTCGTGATCGCGGTCGACCCCAACAACCCGTCGCTGCCTTACGACTACAACAACTGGCAGGTCGTCGAGAGCCAGACCAAGGTCGCGGGCGAGATGGAGCAGGTGAAGCCCGATGACGAGGCAACTCTCACCCTGACCCTGCCGGCCGGGGACTATGTGCTGATCTGCAACGTCCCCGGCCATTTTGCCGCCGGCATGGTGGCGCCGCTGACCGTCACGAAGTAACGGCCGCTTAGGCCTTCACATAGGCGGTCTTGACGATGGTGAAGAACTCGCGCGCCAGCTCGCCCTGCTCGCGCGGGCCGAAGCTGGAGTTCTTGCGGCCGCCGAACGGCACGTTGTAATCGACGCCGGCGGTCGGCAGGTTGACCATGCACATGCCGGTCTCGATGTTGCGCTTGAAGTGGCTGGCATACTTCAGCGAGGTGGTGCAGATGCCGCCGACCAGGCCATATTCGGTGTCGTTGGCCACCGCCAGCGCCTCGTCGTAGTCCTTCACGCGGATCACGCTGGCCACCGGGCCGAACACTTCCTCGCGGTTGATCCGCATGCCGTTCCTGCTCTCGGTGATGAGCGCGCAGTTCAAGTAGAAGCCCTGGGTCTTGCGGTTCAGCAGCTCGCCGCCCCAAGCCAGCTTGGCGCCTTCCTTCTGCGCGATGTCGATATAGGACATGTCCTGGTCGAGCTGGCGCTGATCGACCACGGGGCCGATCTCGGTGCCGGGTTCGAGCGCGTTGTCGATCTTGGTCTTCTTCAGGCGCTCGATCATCGCCGCGATGAACTTGTCATGGATGCCCTGCTGCACGATGAGCCGCGACGAGGCGGTGCAGCGCTGGCCGGTCGAGCCGAAGGCGCCCTGGAACGAGGCCTCGACGGCGACGTCGAGATCGGCGTCGTCGAGCACGATCATCGGGTTCTTGCCGCCCATCTCGAGCTGCACGCGCGCCAGGCGCTTCACGCAGGCATCGGCCACCATCATGCCGGTCTTGGTCGAGCCGGTGAAGGTGACGGCCGAGACGTCCTTGTGGTTGATGATCGCGTTGCCGACCACCGAGCCCGCGCCCATGACCAGGTTGAACACGCCCTCGGGCACGCCGGCGCGCGACAGGATGTCGGCGATCGACCAGGCGCTGGCCGGCACGAGATCTGCGGGCTTGAGCACCACGGTGTTGCCGAAGGCGAGGGCGGGGGCGGCCTTCCAGCTCGGGATCGCGATCGGGAAGTTCCAGGGCGTGATGATGCCGACCACGCCGACCGGCTCGCGGATCACCTCCGCGTCGGTGCCGGGCCGCAGGCCCGCCATCTTGTCGCCGTGGATGCGCAGGGCCTCGCCGGCGAACCACTTCCAGATCTGCCCGGCGCGGGTCGCCTCGCCGATGCCTTCGGCCAGGGTCTTGCCCTCCTCGCGGGAGAGCTGGCGGCCGAGCTCGTCCTTGCGGGCCAGGATCTCGGTGCCGACCTTGTCCAGGATCTCGGCGCGGGCCTGCGGGCTGGTGCGCGACCAGGCATGGAACGCCTTCTTCGCCGCGGCGACCGCGTCGTTGACCTGGGCGGCGCTGGCGGCGGCATAGGTGCCGACGGGATCGGCCTTGTCCGACGGGTTCTCGTTGACCCGCGAACCCGAGCCTTCGACCCACTGGCCGGCGATCCAATTGCGCTTTACTTCCATGTTCATGGCTGACTCCGAGATTTTCCGGGGAATGGATGGATGATGTCGGGCACCAACTTAATGTGCCGGCGCGGCCGTCGCAATGCGGCGGGTGATCCTTCCCCGGAGCGGCTCAGATCCTCTTGCCGATCTGCCGCCGGACTTCGTCGGCCAGCGGGTGCAGGGTCTCGGGTGCGGTCTGCCCGACCAGGCTGTAGCCGATGCCGCCATCGGCCCAGGCGAAGCCGGTGACCGGGCCGTGATCCTGTCGCGACATCGGCGTGTCCTGCTGGGATGCCATCGGCCGCATCAGCATGACCAGCCGCGTGCCATGGTCGTCGTCGTACATCAGGAGGCCGGCCGGCCCTTGCGGCGTCGCGACCACCCGTCCACCCATGAAGCGATAGCCGGAAGCCGCGAGGTCCGGCACCGCGACGGCGTGGCCCAGGCGCTGCGAGATCCAGCCCAAGAGCTCCGCGCTGTTCTCCGCGCGAATCTCTACCGGATGGCGACGGTCGGCGCCGTAGACCGCATAGTTGTCCGCGGCTTCGCGGGCGAGGAGGGCGATGCCGCTTTCCGGCCGGACGAGCGAGCCGTGCATGAACCATCCGGCACCGCCGCCGAGGACGAGGCAAAGCGCCGCGACCGCGGCGATGCGCAACGACGGCAGGAACGGTCTGCGCCGCATTTCGATCAGCCGGGCGAGATTGAGCTCCGGCGGCAGCGGCTCGTCGGCGACCGGCGCCAGTGCCGCGCGCAGGGCTTCGCGCTGCTGCACCAGCGCGCGGATCCGCGCCGCCGCCTCGGGATGACCGTCGAGATAGGCCTCGACCTCCGACCGGCGCTTGGGCTCCAGCGCCTGATCGACGAAGGCCTGCAGATCGTCCTCGGCGATCGGCCGCGCGCCGTTCATTTGACCCTCCGCAAGCTCGGACGGGTGAGGCCGTCTCCGTCCTGGTCGATCGTCGCGAGCAGCTTCTCGCGCGCCCGCGAGAGGCGCGACATGACGGTGCCGACCGGGACGCCGAGCACCTTGGCGGCCGCGGCATAGGAGAGATCCTCGACCGCGACCAGCAGCAGCACGCTGCGATGCTCCTCCGACAGGGTGTCCAGCGCCCGCAGCAGGTCGCGGTGGCGGAGACGCTCGTCCTGGCTGGGCGCGCGGGCGAGCGCCGTCTCCTCGATCGAGTCGAGCGCGACATGTGTCCCGCGCCTCGCTTTCTGCCGCATGCGGTTGACGGCGAGATTGTGCAGGATGGTGAAGACCCAGGTGCGCGCGTCGCCGTCGGGCCGGCGCTGGTGCCAGCGGCTGATCGCGCGTTCCAGACAGTCCTGAACCAGATCGTCGGCCGTGGCGCGGTCGCCGGCGAGCGCCCGGGCATAGCGGCGCAGCGCCGGGATCAGCGGCTCGACCAGCCGCATCATGTCGTTCATCGCCGGTCGAGCTCCCGCCGCGCCACGTCCGCACTCCTACCGGATCTGCACCTGGGCCAGCGTACCACGATCGGCCGAGGTCCCCTCGAAGATCGCCAGGTAGCGCCGCTGATCGGCGGTCCCGGCATCGACCACCTGCCGGATCGGCCCGAGTGCATTGACGATGGCCGATCCCGCCGGATTGGTCGTGAAGGCAGCCAGCGGCTCGACATCGCCGCTGCCGTCGGCGCGCTCGGCGAGCGCGAGGACATAAGGATGTTTCGCGGCCAGGCCGGTCACGGAGGCCTGCAGCACCTGCAGCAGGCCCTGGTCGAACAGCGAGACCGTGGTGACCGGCTTGCCGCCCGCGGCGGGTGCCAGGGCGAGATGCGCCGCCATGCCGGCGATGCCGAGCGGCTGCAGCCCCTGCATGCCGTCGCCCTCGGGCACGGCGTCCGGCACGTAGTTGACGGCCTGCGGGGCCTGGCCGATCGGGATGGTGGCGATCACCGTGTTGGTGAGCGTGTCGATCGCCGCCAGCGCGTCTGCGTTCTCCAGGCCGACATAGACCCGGGTGCCGTCGCCGGACGGCCAGACGCCGTGCGGCAGGTCGCCGACCGGGATCGTCGCCACCTGCGAGAAGTCGTTGGTGCGGAACACCTTGATCTCGTTCAGGCCGCCGACGGTCACGTAGGCGAACGAGCCGTTCGCGTTACGGACGATGTTGACGTGGTTGGTGATCGGCCCGGTATCGATGGTCTTCAGGAACGCGAAAGGCGGCTTGGCGTCGAACACCTGGACGCGGCCGGTGTCCTTCAGCGTGAACCACACCTGCCTGCCGTCCGGCGTCGCGGCGATGTTGGGGCAGAACGGGCTGTCCTGCTTGATGCGGCCGACGATCCGATGGTCGCCGACCGTCACGACGTCGGTTTCGGGGTTGAAGGAGGAGCAGATGTAGCCGTACTTCCCGTCGGGCGAGAAGATCTGCATGCCCGGGCCGGCCGGGACCTTGATGCGGGTCTTCTCCTCGTACGTCGTCGCATCGAGGACCGCGATATAGTCCTCGCCGCGGACCGTGACCCAGACCTCCCTGCCGTCCGGCGTGAAGAAGGCCTCGTGGGGCGAGCGGCCGACATAGGTGACGTGCTTCACCGCATTGGTCGCGGTGTCGATGAAGGTCACCGAGTTGCTGCCGATCGAGACCACGGCCAGCGTCCGGTGGTCCGGGGAGAAGCCCATGCCATGCACCAGGAGCTGGCCGCGATAGAGCGGGCTCAGATTGCCGGGCGCCGGATCGCCGAGACGGATGACGCCGAGCAGCTTGTTGCTCGCCGGATCGGTCACCGAGATGGTGTTGGAGAACTGCTCCGCGGCATAGACCCGGTCGTGATGACTGACCGGGATGTCGGGCGCGTCCGCGGCGCCGGGGGCCTGGCCGGCGAGGGCGGACGCCGCACCGAGCAGGCCGACGGCGACAAGGGCGGTCGAAAGCAGCGCAACTTTCACAGCGGGGATCGTCAAGGCGGAGACTCCTATTCCATTCCGTTCATGTTCATGCCGGGCATCGCGGCCGCGGGTGCGGGTTCGGCGGCCGAGGGTGCCGTTGGCGACGCGACCGATGGCGGCAGCGTCTCGCCCAGGGCGAGGCGCATCGCTGTGATCTCCTGGAGCTGGTCGACGATGATCTCCTGGGCGATCCGCCGGATTTGCTCGTTATGGCCATAGCGCAGCACCGCTTTCGCCATGTCGATCGCGCCCTGGTGATGCGGCACCATCATGGCGACGAAGTCGCGATCGACATCGCCCGTCGGCTTCACGGTCATGTCCGTCATCATGCGCGCCATGGCCGCATCGTTCTCCTGCAGGAATGGCGCTTCTGCCGCGGGCGGCGCATCGGCGGCGTTCGGGCTCTGCTGGCTGAGGGCGAAGCTCGTCGGCGCGATCGCGAGGAGGGCGCCGAGAACGGCGGCTCTCTGCAGCTTCGGAAGGGAGGGGCTCACGTCTTGTCTCCTGCTGTCGGGACGCGTTGCAGGGTAGACAACGGCCGATGCGGTTTATTCCGCGTCCTTCGGCTTGCGGGCCGATCTGGCGCTTCACGATGCCGTGACACGCGCCGATGCACCGCCGGCTAGATGGTTAGGCGTTCGCTGAACGGCCCCCTCGACCGCAATCATAAATGCTGCGACTGCACATTGCCCGCAAGGTCCATTGACTCCATTTCCCGCGAGCCACATACTTTTTTGGTCTGACCACTAGACCAAGAACACAACATCGATTGCGGGAGGAGAAGATGCGTCCATCCAGACGAACCATGCTGCTGCTCGCCGGCGCCGTGAGCCTGGGCCTCGGGCTGTGGCAGGGGATTCCGTCGAGCCAGGCGGAAGACAAGCACCTGACGATCCTCGTCACCATGCCGGACCTCGCCTTTCCCTTCTTCACCCACATGGCCGATCAGGTGAAAGCGGAGGCGGAGAAGATCGGCAACATCGATATCGTCGTCGCCGACGGTCAGCGCAGCTCGCCCAAGCAGACTGCGGATATCGAAGCGGCGATCACCAAGGGCGTGGACGGCATGTTCCTCGACCCCAACGAGGTCGACGCGCTGGCGCCGGCCGTGCAGGAAGCGGTGGACGCGAAAATTCCCGTCGTCACCGTCGATCGCCGCGTCGATAAGGTCCAGGGCATTCTGGCCCATGTCGGCGCCGACAACGTGAAGGGCGGCGAGGCGCAGGGCGAGCTCATCATGAAGCTCTTCCCGAACGGCGCCAAGGTGATGAACCTGCAGGGCCAGTCGGGCGCGAGCCCCGCGATCGACCGCAACAAGGGCCTGCACAACGTGCTCGACAAGGTCTCGGACAAGTACAAGTTCGTGTTCGAGGATACTGCGGGCTTCGACCGCGCGAAGGGCCTGTCGATGACCGAATCCGCGCTGGACGGCATGTCCTCGCCGCCCGACGTGATCGTCTGCGCCAATGACGACATGGCGCTGGGTGCCATGCAGGCGTTGAAGGCCCGCAACCTGATCGGCAAGGTCGCGCTGATCGGCTTCGACGCGCTGCCGGAAGCCCTGCTCAACATCCGTGACGGCAACATGACGGCGACCATCGAGCAGATGCCCGGTCAGCAGAGCCAGAAGGCGCTCGACTTCCTGGTGGACTTCCTGCGCAACGGCAAGAAGCCCGACAACCCGGTGACCCTCCTGACGCCGATCGCGATCACCAAGGACAACCTCAACCAGGCGGAGCGCCTGAACGAGGTGAAGTAGCCGCGCCGGCGCCGGGCCCTGCCCGGACGTTGCGCAACCGAGCCAGCCTGGGCTAGAGGGTGATGGTCGCCGGGCCGTCACCCTCGGTGCCCGAACATCATGGCTGAATCGATGGACAATGCCTTTCTGCGCATGGCCGGGATCAGCAAGGGCTTTCCCGGTGTCGTCGCGCTGCAGGATGTCAGCCTCGACGTGGCGCCGGGCGAGATCCTGGCGCTGCTGGGCGAGAACGGCGCCGGCAAGTCGACGCTGCTGAAGATCCTTTCCGGCGCACTGCCTCCGGACCAGGGAACGATCAGCCTCGAGGGCAGGGAAGTATCCTTCCACACGCCGCACGACGCGCAGCGTCTCGGCATCGCCACGATCTATCAGGAATTCACCCTCGCGCCGAACATGACGATCGCGGAGAACGTCTTCATCGGCCGCGAGCCGGGCATGAAGCCGTTCGTCAACTGGCGCAAGATGGCGGCCGAGACCAAGGCGATCACCAACCGCCTCGGCCTGGCCCTCGACCCCATGGCCTTCGTGCGCGACCTGAGCGTCGCCGAGCAGCAGCTCGTCGAGATCGCACGCGCCCTCTCGATGGATGCGCGCCTGATCGTCATGGACGAGCCGACCGCGGCCTTGTCCCAAGCGGAGGTGGAGAAGCTCTTCCGCATCGTGCGCGACCTCAAGGCGCGCGGATTGTCGATCATCTTCGTCACGCACCGCCTGGAGGAGGTGATGGAGATCGCCGACCGCTACGTCGTGCTGCGCGACGGCCGCCATGCCGGCAGCGGCGTCGTGAAGGAGACCAGCATCGACGCGATCATCCGCCTGATGGTCGGCCGGGAGGTCGCGGCGCTCTATGCCCATCGCCAGACGGGCCAGGCGGGATCGGTCGCGCTGCGGGTCGAGGGCCTGTCACGGCGCGGCGACGCCCGCGACCAGACCGCAACGGTGCTGGACGACGTCACCTTCGAGGTCCGGCACGGCGAGGTCCTGGGGCTGGCGGGCCTGGTCGGTGCCGGCCGCACCGAGACCGCCCGCAGCATCTTCGGCGCCGACGCCTTCGACCACGGCCGCATCCTGATCGACGGGAAAGAAGTGGCGATCCGCTCGCCGCGCGACGCGATCCGGCTCGGCATCGGCCTGGTGCCGGAAGACCGCAAGCGCCAGGCGCTGTTTCTGGCGCTGGCGGTGAAGGCCAATATCAGCATGGCCGCGCACAGGCATATCGGCCGCTGGGGTCTCTTCATCGACGACAAGCGCGAGCTGGCGCTGGCCGAGGACTATCGCCGCAAGCTCAACATCCGCATGGCGAGCCAGGACCAGGCGATCGTCAATCTCTCCGGCGGCAACCAGCAGAAGGTTGTGCTGGCGCGCTGGCTGGCGCTCCGACCCAAGGTGCTGATCGTGGACGAGCCGACCCGCGGCATCGACGTCGGCGCCAAGGTCGAGGTGCACAACCTGCTGTTCGAGATGGCGCGAGCCGGCATCGCGATCATCGCCATCTCCTCGGAGCTGCCCGAGGTGCTGGCGATCAGCGACCGCATCGTCACCATGCGCGAGGGGCGCGTCACCGGCGAGATCGCCGGCGCCGCCGCGGATCAGGAGAAGCTGATGGGGATGATGACCTTAAGCGGTGCGGCGCGGCCGGCCGACGCGGGGAGACAAGCATGAGCGACACATCGGCGGCGCATGCGCCGAAAGGGCGCGACTGGATGGGCCTCCTGGCGCGCTTCGCGCCGCTCATCTTCCTGATCGTGCTGATGGCCGCCTTCGCGATCGGCGAGCCGCGGTTCCTGACGCCGTTCAACCTGTTCAACGTGATGCGGCAGGTCTCGATCGTCGGCCTGCTGGCGATCGGCATGACCTTCGTCATCCTGACGGCGGGGATCGATCTCTCGATCGGCTCGCTGCTGGCCTTCGCGGGCCTCGCCGCGGCGGCGATCGACAAGGGCGGCCTCACCAACCGCTTCGCCGCCAGCGGGGCCGGCGAATCCCTCGGCTATGGCTGGGGCCTGGCGCTGCTGGTGGCGATCGCGATCGGCATGGCCGGTGGCTTCCTGCAGGGCGTGGCGATCACGCGGCTCAAGGTGCCGGCCTTCGTCGTCACGCTGGGCGGGATGTCGGTGTTCCGGGGCGCCGCGTTGCTGATGGCGGGCGGCGGGCCGATCAGCGGCTTCAGCGACAATTTCAAATGGTGGGGGCAGGGGAAGCTGGGGCCGGTGCCGATCCCGGTCATCGTCTTCATTGCCTTCGCGATCCTGGCGCATATCGTGCTGCGCTACACGCGCTACGGACGCCAGGTCTATGCGGTGGGCGACAATATGGAGGCGGCGCGCCTCTCGGGCCTCAACACCCGCGGCGTCATCTGCAGCGTCTACGTGATCATCGGCTTCTTCGCGGGCGTCGGCGCCTTCGTGCTCTCGGGGCGTCTCGACTCCGCCGAGGCGGTGGCGGGCACCGGCTACGAGCTGACCGTGATCGCTTCGGTCGTCATCGGCGGCACCAGCCTGTTTGGCGGGGTCGGCACCATCTTCGGCACGGTGATCGGCACGATCCTGATCGGGGTGCTGCTGAACGGCCTAGTCCTGATGGGGGTGTCGCCTTACGTCCAGCAGATCATCATCGGCGTCATCATCGTGCTGGCCGTCGCCTTCGATACGTTCGCCAAATCCCGGCGACGGAAGATATAATATACCGTAATATCAATATGATAAGTGCTCGATCGGAATCTTGGCGCCGCTGTCGATTCCGGATATTGCCGTTCGACGTCTTACGGGGGGATGGTCGCGGATGGGCCGCGGCGCCCCGATAGGACGGGTGAATGGCATGAATCGGAATTACGGCTGGGTGATCGTCGGCGCCGGGTTGGTGATGACCTGCGTCGCCATGGGCGCGATGTTCGCGCTGCCGGTGATCAAGCAGACGATATCGCACGACATGGGCTGGTCCGATGCGGGCATCTCCAGCTCGATGACCATCGGTTTCCTGGCGATGGGCCTCGCCGGTTTCGGCTGGGGCGCGCTCAGCGACCGCTTCGGCCCGATGATCGTGACGCTCGCGGGATCGATCCTGCTCGGCCTCGGCCTCGTGCTTGCGAGCCGCGCGGTCAGCCTGCTGCAGTTCCAGCTCGCCTACGGCTTGGTCGTCGGCATTGCCGGCGGCAGCTTCTTCCCGCCGCTGATGGCTTCGGTCACCGGCTGGTTCGAGAAGCACCGCAGCCTTGCGGTGTCCCTGGTCTCGGCGGGCGTCGGCATCGCGCCGATGACCATGGCGCCGTTCGCCGGATGGCTGATCGAGCACCGCGACTGGCGGACCACCCAGCTCACCCTCGCCCTCATCGCGCTCGCCGTGACGGTGCCGATGTCGCTGCTGATCCGCCGGCCGCCGGCGGTCGCGATGGATGCGCCGAACCCCGGCGCCTCGATCGCCGAGGAGCCACATATGGCGGTGGGACCCGCTCTGCGCTCGCCGCAATTCGTCGTGCTGGCGCTGACCTTCTTCGCCTGCTGTGCGACGCATTCCGGCCCGATCTTCCACACCGTCTCCTATGCGGTGACCTGCGGAATCCCGGTCCTCACGGCGGTCAGCATCTACAGCATCGAGGGCGTGGGCGGCCTCGTCGGCCGCGTGCTGATCGGCCTCGCCGGCGACAGGTTCGGGGCCAAGCGCGTCCTGGTCGCCGGCCTGCTGGTGCAGGCGGCGGGGGCGGGGGCCTATTTCTTCGTGCGCAGCCTCGAAGGCTTCTACTCCGTCGCCGCGATCTTCGGCTTCGCCTATGGCGGCGTGATGCCCCTCTACGCGGTGATCGCCCGGGAGTATTTCGGCGTGCGGATTATGGGCACCGTGTTCGGAGCGGCGGCGCTGGTCTCCTCCCTCGGCATGGCGCTGGGGCCGGTGGTCGGCGGCTGGATCTTCGATACGTTCGGCGGCTATGGCTGGCTCTATGTCGCCTCCAGCGCCATCGGCTTCGGCGCCGCGGCGATCGCGCTCGCCTTCCCGCCGTTCCCCTCGGAACGGCGGGCCGCGCTCAACCCGGCCTGAGCCGCGTTCGACGAGGCGCGGCGGCGCCTATCGGCGCCGCCGCAGCCATGCGATAGTCGCCGGATGGACCTCGATCTCGCCAAGCTCCGGGCCGACACGCCCGGCACCAAGAACATCATCCATATGAACAATTGCGGCGCGGCCCTGATGCCGCTCCCCGTGCTCGGCGCGATGCAGCGGCACCTCGTTCTGGAGGCCGAGATCGGCGGCTACGAGGCGGCCGACGCGATGAGGGCGGAATGCGAGGCGGTCTATGATTCGGTCGCGCGGCTGATCGGTGCCCGGCGCGAAGAGATTGCGCTGATCGAGAATGCGACTTTGGCCTGGGACATGGCCTTCTACAGCCTGAAGTTCCGTCCCGGCGACCGCATCCTCACGGCGCAAGCGGAATATGGGGCCAACTACGTCGCCTATCTGCAGACGGCAAGGCGCACCGGCGCGGTGATCGAGGTGATCCCGAACAACGCCGCGGGCGAGACGGATCCCGCGGCTTTGGATGCGATGATCGACGACCGGGTGAAGCTGATCTCGGTGACCTGGATTCCGACCAATGGCGGGTTGATCAATCCGGCGGCGGAGATCGGCCAGGTCGCGCGCCGCCACGGCATCCCCTATCTGCTCGACGCCTGCCAGGCGGCGGGCCAGCTTCCGATCGACGTCGCGGCGCTCGGCTGCGACATGCTCTCGGCGACGGGGCGGAAGTTCCTGCGCGGGCCGCGCGGCACCGGCTTCCTCTACGTGCGGCAGAACCTGCTGCAGGGACTTGAGCCGCCGATGATCGACCATGATGCGGCGGTCTGGACGGCGCCCGACCGCTACGAGCTCCGGCCCGATGCCCGCCGCTTCGAGACCTGGGAGAACGCCTACGCGCTGCGCCTCGGCCTCGGCGCCGCGATCGACTACGCCCTCGGCCTCGGCATGGAGGCGATCAGCGCACGCTGTCTCTCCCTCGGGAGGGCGCTGCGAGAGTCCTTGCGCGAACTGCCGCGCGTGACGGTCTACGATCTCGGCCGCGATCCCGGCGCGATCGTGACCTTCACCATCGAGGGGATCGAGAGCGTGCAGGTGAAGGCTGCACTGGCGCAACAGAAGATCAACGTATCGACTTCCGGGCAGAACAGCACGCTGCTCGATGCCACGGCGCGGCATCTGCCGGTATTGGTGCGCGCGGCGCCGCATTACTACAACACCGAGGACGAGATTTCCGCCGTCTTGCGGGCGGTACGCGCGCTGGTCTGATCGGATCGGGCCGACGATGCCGGGCCGCGGCGGCCCGGCATCGCATCCCGCGGCGCCATCGCGGGCTACAGGTCGCGCCGCGGATCGAAGCCCCAGCGGCAGTGCCGGCGCACCCACTCGATCTCGCTGCGATGCAAGCCGATATCCTTGAGCGTGCGGTCGTCCAGGCTCTCGAGGGTCTTGATGTCCTGCCACACGCGGTAGCGGTCCCAGATCGCGGAAAGCAGCCTCCGCAGTGCCCGCAAAATACGCCGGCCGGCTGTGACCGACGTCACAGTCGCGGTGGCCGCCGCCGAGTAAGTCGGGAGGTCGGGGTGCATATTGGACATGGAATTTTTCGCTCCGGTTCGATGAGTTTCTTGGTGCGACGCGAAGGTCGCGGTCCGTGGAATGGACGCGCGGCGTTTCAACCGGCGTTTCAGCGGGCGTGGATTTCACCGATGCGGCTTGCCGCTGTGAGCGCCGACACAGTCCGGCGGCGAACCAGGCCGCTAGATTCGCATTTCATCGGCCGCTCACGAATCCGTGGGGATCGAAATGCCACACCAAAGCCGGATCTGCAGCCTCGATGCATCAGTCCCCGATTGCCGGGCCAATTGCATGGGTATGACATCAAAGGATCGAAGACCCGCGCGGCGATCCAGCTCGCTTGCTTTATCCGCGCCGCGGCGTATCAAGAAACGAGCTGCGGATGGCGGGGACGGGGCGGCCGTTCCTTCCGCCAGCCCCACCCGTGACGCAAACCGTTTCAATGCATATTCGGCATCGCGCTGCCCGGCGACGAGCGACCATCTAATATCAAACCCGTGAACCGCCTTTGGGGCCGCCGCCGCGCGCCCGATGGATCGAGGCGATGTCTGAAGCAAAACCGTTGTCCTTGCGTCTTTTGGGAGAGATCGCCGTATTCCGCGGCGGCCATCCGTTGAATCTGCCCGCCTCGCGCAAAGCGCGGGCGCTGCTCGCCTATCTCGCCGCGACCGGCGAGGCGCATCGCCGCGGCCGGCTCTGCGCGCTGCTCTGGGACGCGCCGGACGACCCCCGCGGCGCCCTGCGCTCCAGCCTCAGCAAGCTGCGCACGCTGGTCGACGAGCCGGGATGCGCGCGCATCGTGACCGATGGAGACACCGTGCGCTTCGACGGGGCAGGCGTGTCGGTCGACCTCGAGACGGTGCGCCGCGTGCTCGCCGCCGGGCCGGCGCGTACCGCCGATCTCGAGGCCTCGGCGGCGCTGTTCCGGGGCGATTTCATCGAAGGGCTGATGCCGGCCAACTGTCCCGATTTCGACGCCTGGTGCGCGGCCGAACGGGAGGAGGCCCGGCGGATGCACGTGCAGATCCTGCAGGCGCTGATCGAGCGGTACGCCGCCTCGCCGGAGGCGGCCTTGCCCCATGCGCGCACGCTGGCGCGCATCGATCCGGACGCTATCTTCGCGCATCTGACCTTGCTTAGGACGCTGATGGCGCTCGGCCGCAAGCGCGAGGCGGAGGAGCAGCTCGGTCTCTCGCGGCGAATCCTCGGCGAGATCAGCGAGCGCGCGGCACACGAGCTGACCTTCGCCTGGCGCGAACTCGCCGCGGCGGAGGGCGAACGTCCGCCGGCGGCCGCGGGAGAGGGCGGGGCGAAGCCGGTGGTGCTGGTCCTGCCTTTCGCCAATATGAGCGGCGACCCGGAGCAGGAGCAGCTGAGCGACGGCCTGGCCGACGACATCATCACCGATCTCTCGGGGCTGCCGGCGTTGGACGTCGTTGCGCGCAACACCGCCTTCTCCTTCAAGCACCGGGCGGTGGAGATGGCGGAGCTGCGGTCGGAGCTCGGCGTCAGTCACGTGCTTGAAGGCGGCGTGCGCAAGTCGGGGGACCGGATCCGCGTCACGGCGCAGCTCGTCTGCGCGGCGACCGGCAGCCCGCTCTGGGCTGAGCGCTTCGATCATGTGTCGCACGATCTCTTCGGGCTGCAGGACGACGTCTCGCGGCGCATCGTCGATGCCCTGAAGCTGATCGTGCTTGCCGACGAGCCGGCGGAGCCGGGCGGCCGGCCAAGTTCCAACGCCCAGGCGGCGCGGCACTACCAGGAGGGCCGCGCCATCCTGATGGTGAGCTGGAGCGACGCGGAGCGCCTGCGCTCGGCGCGGCGGCAGTTCGCAGCGGCGGTCAAGCTGGATCCCGGCTTCGCGCGCGCCTATGCCGGGCTTGCGGATTGCGATGCCTTCATGTGGGTCAACGGCGACCTCGAGGTCGCCTTCGAGGACGTGCTGGCGAACAGCAGCAAGGCGCTGGACCTGGCGCCGAACCTGACCGAGGCGCAGGCGTCGCGCGGCATCGCGCTTTACATCGCGGGCCAGCCCGAAAGCGCGCTGATCACCCTCCGCCGCGCGCTGGAGCTCGATCCGGAATCGTTCGAGGCGCACTTCTTCTACGGCCTCGCGTGCCGGGATTGCGGGCGCCTCGAAGAGGCCGCGGTCCACTACCAGCGGGCGGCAGACCTGGAGGAGCGCAACCACCAGCCGCTGACCATGCTGGCGGACGTCTACGCCGCCATGGGGCTGCATGATCAGAGCATCGCCGCCGGACGCAGCAGCCTGCAGCGGATCGAGCGGAATTTCGGCCGCGAGCCGGAGATCGCGGAGGTGCTCGGGATGGGCGCCGCGACCCTGGTCCTGCTCGGCGATCACGAGCGTGCCGACCGCTGGATCCGGCGCGCGCTCCTGCTCGACCCGGAATCCTATTCCGTTCGCTACAATGCCGCCTGCGCCTACGCGGTGATCGGGCGCCCCGACCTCGCGATGGAGCAGCTCGAATACGCCTATGCCCGCGTGCCGCGGGCGCGCGGCTGGCTCGCCCGGATCGCCAAGCACGACGCGCAGCTCGATTCCCTGCGCGGCCGGGGCGACTTCCAGCAACTGATGCGCCGCCTGGAGGCGGACAACGCCGCGCCCGAGTCGCCGTGCGGCGCCTCGGGCGAATCCCACGATTCGGATGGACAAGGCCCGCCGCTCCGATAGCGGGCATTGCTGCGCGACAGCTTCCTGTTGTGGCCAGAGCGGCGCCGCACTATTACAACTCGGGGGATGAATCGAAGCGGCGGCCGCAGCCGGCCGGGGGAGTGCAATGGAGATCGAAGACGTGGAGGAGGACGCCGGGAGCTTCCGCGCGCTCGACGAGATATACGCGCGCTATCAGGCTGCGGAGAAGATCCCCGGCCTCGCCTTCGGCGTCGTGCGGGGCGGCGAACTGGCCTATGGAAAGGGGCTCGGCATCGTCTCGGTCGACGCCAAGGCGCCGGTCGGGACCGAGACCTTCTTCCGCATCGCCTCGATGACCAAGGTCGTGACGGCGATCGGTATCCTGCTGCTGCGCGATCGCGGATTGCTGAGCCTGGATGCGCCGGTGAAGAGCTTCCTCTCCGGTTTCGGCGACCAGCGCCTGCCGACCAAGGACAGCCGGCCGATCACGTTGCAGGACCTGCTGACCCATGTCGGCGGCTTCGTCACCGACGATCCCTGGGGCGACCGACAGCTCGCCATGCCGGCGGCGGATTTCGACCGCATGCTGGTCGAAGGGCAGCACTTCGCACGGGCGCCGCGGATCGAGTTCGAATACAGCAATCTCGGCTATTCGATCCTCGGCCGGGTGATCGAGAAGGTCGCGAGCGAGACCTATCCCGCCTTCATCCAGCGCGAGATCCTGCGGCCGATCGGCATGGCACACAGCACCTTCGAGCCGGCCGAGCTTCCGGCCGGCGCCCTCGCGCAACCCTATCGCCTGGCGGAGGACCGCTGGGTGCTGGAGCGGCTGGAGCGCCACGGCGCGTTCGGCGCGATGGCCGGGCTCACGACCAACGTCGTCGAATATGCGCGCTTCGTCGCCTTCCTGCTCGATGCTTGGCCGGCGCGGGATGATGCGGAGAGCGCGCCCGTCAGCCGCGCCTTGCGCCGCGAGCTGGGCCTGCTGCACAGCGCGCCGCGCGCGCCGACCGTCCGCACCCATGAGGGACGCGCGATCTCGACCGCCAGCGCCTACGGCTACGGCCTGGTCAACTCGGCCGAGGCCGATCTCGGCCGCTATTTGCATCACCGCGGCGGGTTGCCGGGCTATGGCTCGCATTTCCTGTTCTCGCCGGAGACCGGGGTGGGCGTCTTCAGCTTCGCCAACCGGACCTATGCGGCGATGAACGAGCCCAACCTCGAAGCGGCCATGGCGCTGAAGCAGGCAGGGCTCTGGCGGGTGCCGCAGAAGCCGATCAGCGCCCTGCTCGCGCCGGCGATCGAGGCGGTGTCCCGGATCTACCGAGCGGGGAAGATCGAGGAGGGCGGGGCGCTGCTTGCCGAGAACATCCTGCTCGACCGAGCGGCGGGGGAATGGAATCGCCTCCTTTCGACGCTGGCGAAGCAGGCGGGCGAACTGCGCCGGATCGATACCGAGCCGAACCATGCGCTTTCGACCCGGCTCTTGCTGATCTGCGAGAAGGGCACGATCCGCGGCGAGCTCATCCTGACCGGCGAACTGCAGCCGCACATCCAGGCGCTGATCCTCGAGGCGGTGCCGGCGGGCTGAACCCTGTAGCCATTCCGTGATTTGGTGCTATTCTCCCGCCCGGCGCGAGAAAGCGTCTGCCCGCAGGCATCCCTGCCGTAAGCGTTTACGTCAGACAACGCACCCACCGACCCTCGTTCGCGGCATTGTGCCACGAGCGGTGGTCAGCTATTGGAGTGCGTGAACATGTCGGTCGCTCGGCCGGATCCGGCCTATCGTCGCGTCGTCGCCCTGACGGGGACCCTGTTCGTTTCCTATCTCTCGGTCGCCATGTCGTTGCCGGCGGTGCCGGTCTTCGTCGTGCAGGAGCTCGGCTTCAACAACGCCTTTGGCGGCCTCGCGGTCGGGATCGCCTTTCTATCGACCATCCTGACGCGGACCTATGCCGGAACGCTCGCCGACCGCCGCGGCGGCAAGCTCTGCATGCAGCGCGGCCTGATCCTCTACGCGGCGGCGGGGCTGATCTGCCTCCTGGCGAGCTGGCCGTCCCTGTCGCCGGCAGGCGACTATGCCGTGCTGATCGCCGGCCGGCTGCTGCTCGGGCTCGGCGAGAGCCTGGCGATGGTCGGGATGGTCAGCTGGTCGATCGGCCTGATGGGCCAGCCCCGGTCGGGCAGGGTCCTCTCGCTCGTCGGCATGGGGATGTACGGCGCCTTCGCGGCGGGCGGACCGCTCGGCTTGGTGCTGCTGCACCGCGTCGGTTTCGCCGGGCTGATGGGCGTCTGCACGGTGCTGCCGCTGCTCGGGCTGGTTGCCATTCACTATGTTCCCGCGGTGGCGCCGCATGCCGGAAAGCGCGAGCCGTTCTGGCGCATCATCGGACGCATCTGGCGGCCAGGCGCCGCGGTTGGGCTGCAGGGCGTCGGCTTCGCCGCCCTGGGCGCCTTCTTCTCGCTCTACTTCTTCGGCCGCGGCTGGCCCTATGCGGGGCTCGGACTCACCTGTTTCGGCGTCGGTTTCGTGCTGGTCCGGCTGTTCTGCGGGCATCTGCCGGACCGGATCGGGGGGACGCGCGTCGCGATCGTTTCCCTGATCGTCGAGGCCTGCGGCCAGTATCTGCTGTGGCTGGCGCCCGGTCCTCTCCTGGCCTTGGTGGGCGCGCTGCTGACCGGGCTCGGCTGCTCGATGGTGTTTCCGTCGATGGGCTCCGAGGTCGTCAAGCAGGTCCCGCCGCATCTCCGGGCCACCGCGGTCGGCGGCTTCGCCGCGTTCCAGGATCTGGCCTATGGCGCGACCGGGCCGCTGGTCGGGCTGCTCGCCGATTCATCCGGCTATTCGTCGGTGTTCCTGATCGGCGGCCTCGCCGCGACGCTCGGCGTCTGGATGGCGGTCTCGGCGCACCGCGTGGCGCGCGCGGAGGCCGCTACCTAGCCCCGTCCAGGTACCCCAGGCTCCTGAGGCTCACATGTCCCTTGCGCCCGATGATGATGTGGTCGTGCAGCTGGATGCCGATCTTCTCCAGCGCGGCCTTGACCTGCTTGGTCATCTCGATGTCGTCGCGCGACGGCGAAGGATCGCCGGTCGGATGGTTGTGGGCCATGATGACCGCCGAGGCGTCGAGCGCCAAAGCGCGCTTGGCGACCTCGCGGACATAGACCGGCGTGTGGTTGACGGTGCCCTGGCTCTGCACCTCGTCGGCGATCAGCGCGTTCTTGCCGTCGAGGAAGAGCAGGCGGAACTGCTCGATCGTCTCGTGCGCCATGGCGGAATGGCAGTAGTCGAGCACCGACTTCCAGGATGACAGCACCGGCTTCTGGTGCAGGTCCTGCTGCTGCATGAGGAGCGCCGCCGCCTGGACGGTCTTCAGGACGGTGACGGCCGCTTCGCCCATGCCGTCGATCTCGGCGAGCGCCTCGGGGCTGGCGGCGAGGGCGCGGGAGAAGCTGCCGAAGCGCTTGATCAGCGCCTTGGCGAGCGGCTTCATGTCCCGGCGCGGCTGGGCCTGGCAGAGCAGGAGCTCGAGCAGTTCGTAATCGGCGAGGGCGGTGGCGCCGCCGTTGAGGAAACGCTCGCGCAGGCGCTTGCGGTGGCCGAGGTAATCCGGTTTTTCCCCACTCGATTTTTCCCCGGGCTCGGCCACGCCGCCTCAGATCAGGTAAGGCGGCTTATGCAGTTCCTTGGGCGAGAGGGTGAAGATCTCGCGGCCGGTCTCGGTCACGCCCACGGTGTGCTCGAACTGGGCGGAGAGCTTCTTGTCGCGGGTGACCGCGGTCCAGCCGTCCTCCAGGATCTTCACGTCGAACTTGCCGGCATTGATCATCGGCTCGACGGTGAAGAACATGCCGGCCTTCAGCTCGGGCCCGGTGCCGGGGCGGCCGAAATGCAGGATGGATGGCGTGTCGTGGAAGATTCGGCCAATGCCGTGGCCGCAGAAGTCCCGCACCACGGAGAAGCGCTGCTTCTCGGCATAGGACTGGATCGCGTGGCCGATGTCGCCGACGGTGGCGCCGGGGCGCACCATCTCGATGCCGCGCATCATCGACTCATAGGTGACGTCGATCAGCTTCTGCGCCTGCACGCCGACCTTGCCGGCGCAATACATGCGGCTGGAATCGCCGTGCCAGCCATCGACGATCACGGTCACGTCGATATTGACGATGTCGCCTTCCAGCAGCTTCCGCGGTCCCGGGATGCCGTGGCAGACCACATGGTTGATCGAGGTGCAGATCGACTTCGGGAAGCCGCGATAGTTGAGCGGGGCGGGGATCGCATTCCGCTCGACGATGAAGTCGTGGCAGAGCCGGTCCAGTTCTTCGGTGGTGACGCCGGGCTGCACGAAGGGCGTGATGTAGTCCAGCACCTCGGCGGCCAGACGGCCGGCCTTGCGCATGCCGGCGAAGCCGGCGGCGTCGTGGATCTTGATTCGCCGGTCCTCGTTGATCCAGTCCTCGGCGACGTCTTTCTTCTGCATGTTCAATTCGCTAGCCCGCTTTCCGCGCAGGATACCCGCGCCCGGGCGGTTTTGAAAGTTTGGAGACGGTTCCTAGGGATGGATAAAGGCGATCTCTCGCCCCACGTCAATGCCGGAAGGCGAGATTTCGCAGGAAAAGGCCATGATTTCCACGCCTTGGGCGCGCACCTGGGTCAGCGCCGACGCATAGAACGGGTCGATGTCGGCGGCGATGGTCATCTCCCGGCAGTCGGCGCGCTGGGCCAGGAACAGCAGCACCGCACGCTCGCCCCGCTGCTTCAGGGCCGCAAGCTCCGCGAGATGGCGGGCGCCGCGGGTGGTCCTGGCATCGGGAAACTCGGCGATACCCGCGCGACGGGAGAGGGTGACGCTCTTCACCTCGACCCAGCAGGGATTGCCCGCCGAATCCTCCAGGCGGAAGTCGAGGCGTGACTCCGCTTGCGAAGATCGGCCGCTTGCCGGCCGGGGGCCGACCTTCACCTCGCGCCGGATCTCGGCATTGGGCAGGCTGGGAAACCGGCCGGCGGCGAGGCCCTCGGCGACGATCGCGTTGGCGCGGCCGGTATGGATGCCGACCAGGGCGCCGGACGGCGTCTCCACCAGCTCCCAGCCATAAGGCAGCTTGGTGCCGGTCTTGGCGCCGAGCCAGCAGCGGCTGCCGGGTTCCGCCAGGCCCATCATCGAGCCGGGATTGGGGCAATGCACCGTGACATGCCGGCCCTCCGGCGCGTCCGCGATCTCCATGTCGGCGAGGAAGCGCTTGTAGCGCAGGCGCAGCCGCGCTTCCACGAGCGGCGGATCGAACTGCATCAGTGCTCGAAAACGGTGTAGACCAGGATCTGCGAGACGGTCTCGTCGTCCTCGCTGATGGGCAGAAAGATCACCTGGCTGTCGTCGAGCTTGTCCGCGACGGTGACCACCGTACCGGTATCGATATAGGGCCGCCCGGTCATCAGCACGCGATCGTAATTGGCCAGCACTTTTTCGCGGCTCGAGCCGATGAACGCGTCGCCGACCGCCTGCCCGGTGGGGTCGCGGCCGCGCGCCTCGACCTCGCGGGTGCCGACCAGGCGATAGACATAGCGCCGCTCGTCATCGACCACGTCCACGATCATCAGCCGCGGCAGGAACGGGACGAGCTCCACCGGGTCGATGTCCGAACGCCGCGGCATCTTCCGGCCGCCGCGCTTGGAATCCCAGTATTGGTAGAGCGGCAGCAGGCCAGCCGGCATGGAGTCGGGAGGGCTTTGGTTCATGACGGCAAGCCTCAAGCAGATCGTCGAACGCATTCCGCGCTCGCGCGCGATCCCCACCCCCGATCGCGTTGACCATAGCCGATTCCCGGCGCGGCAGGATAGCGCGGGCGTGCCCGGCGGCCGCGCAGTTGCGCCGTGCGCCGGAACGGGGCAAGTTAACGCTGAAAAACCGATTTGGATCTAGGACTTCTGCATGACCCGATATGCTTTCGCGCGACCCGCCGGGGCCGCCGGCCCCGCCCTGGCGGCCCCGGTGGTCTTGGCGCTGGGGCTGGCGCTTGCCGGCTGCTCGTTCTTCTCGCACAGCGTCACCTGGAGCAAGCCGGGCGTCACCGATGCGCAGGCGCAGGAAGATCTCGCCACCTGCACCGAGCAGGCCCAGGTGCAGACCGACCGCGATGCGAGCATCGACCGCGACATTTCCACCACGGATACCGGGTCGAATGCCGTCGATGCCTCGCCGTTGCAGAACATCCAGGCCTACAAGCACGAGAACCGGTTCAAGTCCGTGCTGAAGGACTGCATGGCCCAGCTCGGCTATCACGAAGTCGACTGATGCCGCCCCCCGCAAGCGCGCCGAAGATCGTCACCGCCGCGGTGCTGGTGATTGGCAACGAGATCCTCTCCGGCCGGACCAAGGATGCCAACCTCAACTACATCGCCACCGGCCTGACCGAGATCGGCGTGCGCCTGATGGAGGCGCGCGTCGTCCCGGACGTCGAGGCGCGGATCATCGCTGCGGTCAACGAGCTGCGTGCGGCCTACGACCACGTCTTCACCACCGGCGGGATCGGGCCTACCCACGACGACATCACCTCGGAATGCGTGGCGAAGGCCTTCGGGGTCAAGCTGATCAAGCATCCCAAGGCCGCGGCGCTGCTGATCACGCATTACGGCGAGGCCAACGCCACCGAGGCCAGGATGCGGATGGCGCACGTGCCGGAAGGGGCGGAGCTGATCGACAACCCGGTCTCGATCGCACCCGGCTTCCGCATGGGCAACGTCTACGTCATGGCCGGCGTGCCCGCGATCTGCCGGGCGATGTTCGACGGCATCAAGGGCGGCCTCGCCCGCGGCGACAAGGTGCTGTCGAAGACGATCGGCGGCTTCATCGGCGAGGGCGTCATCGCCAGGGACCTGGGCGCCCTGCAACAGCGCTATCCGGCGCTGGACATCGGCTCCTATCCCTTCTTCCGCCAGGGCAAGTTCGGCGCCAGCTTCGTGATCCGCGGCACCGACGAGGAAGCCATCGGCAATGCCGCCGCCGAGCTCCGCGCCATCATCCGCAACTTAGGCGCCGACCCGATCGAGGGGGAATCGGAGGACAGGTGACAGATGTCAGATGTCGGCAGATGGTGAATCGCCTTCTTTCTGATATCTGACATCTGTCCTCCGGCACCTGAATGGCCCGCTTGGTGGAATTGGTAGACACACAGGACTTAAAATCCTGAGGCTCGAAAGAGCCGTGCCGGTTCGAGTCCGGCAGCGGGCACCATCTCGCCGCCCCACTGTCGTGACATCCGCCCTCGAGTCCTCCGACTCGCCGGGCGCCGGCGCAAGCGGCGTTTCCGCGTCTCTCTCCTTACGGCAGCCGGATCGTCTTCGAGGTCTGCGCGCCGGCCTTCACCGCGAGATCGAAGTCCTTGGCGTAGGCGCCCTTCTGTCCGGTCGCGTGGACCTTGTAGGAGCCGGCGGGGAGCTCGATCAGCACCCAGGGGCCGTTGCATTGCGCCTGGAAGACGGGCTTGCCGCCGGCATCGGTGACGGCGACGTTGGGGTCGCCGAGGAAGTCGCCGTTCGCGGCGGTGAAGACCAGCTTTACCGGGAAGGTTTTCCACCTCGGATCGTCGCGGCTGACTTTGCCCACGCCGGCGCAGGCATAGCGGATGCCGTTCGCCTCCAGGATCGGATCGCCGCCGGATTGCGCCGAAGCGGGGAGGGCGGCCATCGCGAGGCCGGTTGCCAAGATGAGGGCCGTGCCCGCACGCGTCGATCGATCCATTTGCACCTTCGTTTCCTTCCCCAGCATGTTAGCTTTCAGAGACCTGCGACTCCGGCTGCGGTCCCATGCGGTTGCGCGATTTCCTCCAGCGTCCGGATCTGCTGTTCCTGCTGATCGCCGCGCCGGTCGGCCTCGTCCTCTGCTTCCTCATCCCGCCGCTCGGTGGCGGCAACGAGACGCACAATTTCCCGCGGGTCGCCGGCATCGCCTACGGCCAGCCCCTGGTCGGCTCGTCGGAAGTGCCGGCCGGGATCGGTGATTTCATCGCGCAAGGCTCCGGCTTCTTCCATGGCGGCCTGCAACTGCCATTCTCCTACACCCGGGCCGAATATAGCACGATGGCGGCGATTCCGCTCCGCGCGGATGCGACCGCCGCCCTGCAACCCGATCCGATCGCGGTCCATCATCCGTTTACCTATCTGCCCCAGGCGGTCGCGCTGCGGCTGATGGCTGCGTTCGGGGCTTCGCCGCTGGTCCTGTTTACCCTGACGCGGCTGGTCGGGTTTGCGAGCGCACTGATGCTCACCTTCCTCGCGATCCGGATCATGCCGTCGCATCGCTACGCGCTGGCGGCGCTCGCGCTGCTGCCGCCGATCGTCTACAGCCGCAGCACGGTCGATGCCGACCCGCTGACCAATGCTGTCGCCTTCCTGTTCATCGCCTGCGCCCTTCGCGCCATGGTGGGCAGTGGCGTGCTGCAAGCGCGGCGCCTCGTCGGCCTCGCGGTGCTCGCCTTCGTCGCCGCGCAATGCAAGAGCGCCTATTTCGTGCTGCCCTTCGTGGCCCTGGCGGTCCCGGCCGCCCGCTTCGGCAGCCGGCCCGGGTATCGGGCCTGGATGGCGGTGCTGATCCTGCCCGGCGTGCTCGGCAGCCTCGGTTGGATGCTGCTGGTGAAACAGAGCATGTTCGCCGCCGGGGTAGCCTATACGACCTGGAGCGGTGAGGCGGATCCTGACGCGCAGATGCGCCTGATCCTGCGGCACCCATTCGACTATGCCGGCGTGCTCTTCGACAAGCTGTTCCTGACGTCGTTCTTTCCGCGCGTCGCGGTCGAGGTTTTCGGCTTGTTCGGGCCGCCGGTGCTGCTGGCGCCGGCCGTCGTGCTGACGCTGATCGCACTGTTCGTCCTGGCTGTGCTGGCTGATCCGACCAAGGGTGCTGCATATCCCGCGCGCTTGCGCTGGCTGGCGCCGCTGATCGCTGCGGCCTTCCTCGTTCTCGCCCTGACCTTGCTTTATGTGCAATGGACCGGGCTCGGCAAGGACACGATCGACGGATTCCAGGGCCGCTATCTCTTCCCGCTGCTGCCGCTCCTGCTGGTGCTGGTCCGAGCGACGCCGCGGCGCCTCGTCGGCGTTGCGGACTGCGCCCTGCTGCTGCCGGGCATCGTCGGGTCCGCCGCGATGCTCTGGAAGACGGTCTGGGCCTATTATGGCTGATACGACGCCGACCGCGCCGGCGTCGGCGGGCGACAACCTGACGGCACGCTCGATCCGCTTCGCCGTCACGGTGACGGCGCCGATCGCCCTCAATCTCTTCCTCGGGCCACAGCCCTGGCTGGTCTATGCGCTGATCTCGAGCATCGCCGCCTACAGCATGGACAATGGCGGCCGTCCGGCGGTGCGCCTGCTCTGGATCGGGGCGATCGGCATCTCGATCCTTCTGGGCGCGGGTCTCGGATCGCTGGTCTACGACAACCGGGCATTGACCATCCTGGCCTTCGCGTTCGGCGGCGTGGTCTATGCGCTCAGCGAAAGCGGACACCAGGCGACCATCACGCTCGCGCGCTTCTTCTGCTTCGGCATCGCCATCGGCGCGCTCTACGCCAAGCTGGAGCCGCTGGACTGCGTCGTGGTGCTGGGTTTCGTCGGCTTCGCCTGGCTGGTCTCGGTCGGCTGGGACCTGGCCGCCGGCGTGGTCCGCCCGGCGAGGCTGCCGGCCTTGAGCGACATCCTCGTCGCGATGCATGCGCGCCTGGTCGACCGCTGGACCTTCGCGGTCGCGGTCGCCTGTGCGGTGCCGGTGACCTTCCTGGTCAGCGCGGCCTTCGGCGAGCAGAAACCCTATTGGGCGATGCTGGCGCTGGTCCTGGTGCTGCGGGCCGACTTCAACTCCAGCCGCAAGCTGATGGTGGAGCGCTTCGTCGGCACGGTGCTGGGCGTTGCCGTCGCGGCGGTCTATGCCGCGCTGCTGCCCTATCACCGGGCGCTGATGTTCGGCCTGGTGCTGGCGGCGCTGGCCCGCTGGCCGGCGCAGCAGCGCCATGGCGCGCTCGGAGTCGGCGCGATCACGGCTTTCGTCATGCTCATGATCGAGCTGGTCACCACCTCCCGCGGCGAGGCGCTGATGCTGTTCGAGGCACGGATCGCCAACACCGCGATCGGCATCGGCGTAGCGCTGCTGGCTCTGGCACTGGACCGTGCCTTGCATCGATGGCTGGGGCACCACCTGCGCCGGAATCGGGGTGCACCCGGAGATTGAAGGTGTCGAACCGGCCGAACACGAAGCTGTTATTTGCCGCTGCCGGGGGCCGGGTCTAGCGTCGCGTCCCAAGCCGGCCGAAGGGCGTCCGGCTCCAGTTCGCGCAGTGTCCGTCCGACCTGATCGCCGACGCTCGATATGCGTCGACGCGGAACGGCCGTGGCTGCGCCAGCGCCCCAACCTCGCACGGAGGAGAGCCATGAAGACTGCAATGAAAGCTGCGTGGGCCGGCTTCGGCCTCGCCGCCTCGATCGTGATCCTGGGTGCCGCCGCCAGCGCAGAGGACTACGGCCCGTTCAAGGTCGCGGACACCTCGGCCGGCAAGGTGCTGGTCGATCAGAAAGGCATGACCCTCTACACCTTCGACAAGGATGCCGCGGGCAAGTCGAACTGCAACGGCGATTGTGCC
Source organism: Dongiaceae bacterium (assembly GCA_035548715.1). GTDB lineage: Bacteria > Pseudomonadota > Alphaproteobacteria > Dongiales > Dongiaceae > Dongia. The sequence continues at coordinate 44,053 of DASZSL010000109.1, read as the reverse complement.
AAGGCCTGGCCGCCGGCAATGGCGATGGCCGGCGACAAGCCGGTCGGCGACCTCACGATCATCAAGCGCGACGACGGCGGCATGCAATGGGCCGATGACGGCAAGCCGCTCTACACCTTCGTCAAGGATACCAAGCCCGGTGACGTCGCCGGCGACAACTTCAAGGACGTCTGGCACGTCGTGAAGGAAAGCGAGTAGCGCTCCGATCGGCGGTGCCACCCGTCGCCGCGCTCCCCGGCGGCGGGCCGTTCGCCGTCGCAAGAGTCGGGCGAATTGCGGTTCGCCCGCCTTCATGCGATTCTCGGGCTCCGGGGGCGCCAACGCCATGGGGGCGCCAACGCCATGGGGACGCCGACGCCATGGGGACGGGGGAGGTCGGTCGTGAAACCGCATTTCGCCATCGTGGCCGGGCTGTTGGTCCTGACCACGGCCGCCGCAGCGGCCCATGCCGGCGGCCTCGAAGTCCAGCGCCTCGCCCAGGACAGCGGCAACGCCATCCCGGCCTCGCCCTATCTGCCCGGCTCGCCGGTCTGGGGTTCGCCTTATGTCGGCGGCCCGGTCATGGGCGGCGTGTTCTACGACGGGCCATCGGACGAGGCCCTGGGAATGCGGGTCTTCACGCCGGCTCCCGGCGTGTCATGCAGCTTGCGGCGGCATGCCTGCTGGACGCCGACCGGCATCGACCGGGCCTGGACCGCGCGCTTCTTCGGTCTCAAGAGCTGATTGAACCGGCGGCGTCCGGACGGCGACGCATTGCCCGGACAGGACAACCGCTCGGGACCCCATATCATGACGACCGTCACACGCGCCGCCGCTTTCGCTTTCGCCGCCTCGCTCGGCCTCATGGCCGGGATGGCGGCGAGCCATGCCGACGACGCCTTCTATCTCGGCAAGTTCAAGATCGTCGATGCCAAGCCGGCGCCCTGGGTGCTGCCCGGCGATGAGCTCGATCCCAGCGAGCCCAAGGAGCTGATCGGCAAGACCATCACGGTCGGCGCCGGCGCGATCGATGGACCGGGCGACTTTCCCTGCAAGAACCCGCAATACCAGGTGGAGGAGGGTGGCCCCGAAATGCTGTATATGGGCTCCTTCGAGAACATGCACGCCCAGGATCCGTCGCAAGACATGTTGAAGCTGGCGGCACAAACCGGCTTCACCCATGACACGCATTTCCGCACGGTGGTGACCGGGTGTGAATACGATGTCGATATGAGCTTCGGCGCCGACAACGACGTCGCGCGCTTTGCCCTGAACGACTACATCTACACCATCACGCGGGAATAGGGCCGGCGGCGGCCTTGCGGTCGGAGACGATCCGGCCGTCCACCACCTCGACGACCCGGTCGCAGCGGTCGGCGAGGCGGAGGTTGTGGGTGACGATCAGGAAGCTCGTGCCGTCACGGCGGTTGACCTCGCGCATCAGCTCGAAGACGGCGTCCGCCGACTTGGTGTCGAGATTGCCGGTCGGCTCGTCGGCCAGCACGATCGACGGACGGCGGGCCAACGCCCGCGCGACGGCCACCCGCTGCTGCTGGCCGCCCGAGAGATTCCCGACCTTGGCATCGCGCCACGGCAGGAGGCCGACCTCGTCCAGGAGCCGCTCGGCGGTCCGCGCCATCTCGGGATTGGGGAAACCGCGGCCGACCAGCAGCGGCATCATCACGTTTTCCAGCGCGGTGAAGGCCGTGATCAGGTAGTGGTACTGGAAGACGAAGCCGATCGCCTCGCCGCGCAGGGCGGTCAACATCTTGTCGGAGAGCTGGGCCGTGTCGCGGGCGCCTATCAGCAGGCGCCCGTCGGTCGGGCGGTCGAGCAGCCCGATGATGTTGAGCAGCGTGCTCTTGCCCGAGCCGGAAGGCCCGATGATGGCGCAGAACTCGCCGGCGGCAAGCGAGAAGTCGATTCCGTGCAGCACCTCGGTCGCCACCGCCGTCCCGGGGTTGTAGACCTTGCGGATGCCCTCGAGGGTGAGAACCGGCTCAGCCACGGATCGCCACCACCGGCTCCAGCCGCGCCGCGCGCATCGCCGGGAGGATCGCGGCGGCGACGCCGGTGACCGTGGCCAGCAGCATCGCCAGCAGCACCAGGCTCGGCTCCATGACGATCGTGAAGAGGGGCGTGCCGTCGGCGTGCCTGGCATAGTCCCGCCAGACCGCGAGAATGGCCCAGCCGAGCGACGAGCCGAGCAGCGATCCCAGGAACCCGACCAGCCCGCCCTGGATCAGGAAGACGCGCAGCATCTGGCCGCGCGAGGCGCCCATGGCCCGCAGGATGCCGATCTCCTTCGAGCGCTGCACGACCGAGACCACCAGCACGCTGGCGATGCCGAACGCAACTGAAAGGCTGACGAAGATGCGGATCGCCGCGTTCGACATGTTCTGGGAATTGATGAAGCTGAAAAAGTCGGCATTGGTCTTGATCCAGCTGTCTGCCTCGACCCCGGTCGCGGCGGTGATCAGCTGGGCGATGTCCTCGGCGGCATAGACGTCCTTCACCGTGACGTCGATGCTGGTGACGCCGCCGGTCAAGCCCAGCAGGGTCTGCGCGGTGTGCAGCGCCACATAGGTGTTGCGCTGGTTGGCTCCGCGATTGCCGAGGTCGAAGATGCCGGTGATGGTCAGGGTCTGGCTGGCGCCCGATGCCGTGGTGATCCGCAGCTTGTCGTTGACGGCGACGCCGAGATCACTGGCCAGCTGGATTCCGATCAGGATGTCGCCGACGTTGAGCCGCGCCATGCCGGCGGTCAGCTTGCCCGGGATATCGACGATGCTGAAATAGACGGCGGGGTCGACGCCCATCAGGCTGATGGACTTGTCGGCGCCGCCTTTGACCGCGAAGGCCGCGCCAGATGCCATCGGCGAGACGGTGAGGATGCCGGGGATCGTGCGGGTGATGTCGCGGACCTTCTGCCACTGGTCGATCGAGCGGAGCCGCTGGCTTGGCTTGATCACGGTCGCCAGCACGATCGCATCGCCGTCGGTGCGCAGCGGCCGCGCGATCTTGTCCGGTGGCTGCAGCACGATCTGCGCCTGGGAGCTGAACATGCGCTTCAGGAAGTCGCCCTGCAGGCCGCTGAGCAGGGCGGACATGAAGACCACGACGCCGACGCCGACCGCGACGCCGGTGATGATCAGCAGGGTCTGGACCGCGCCTTCCTTCAGGAACCGCGTGGCGGCGATCCACTCGAAGGGCAGGAACCGGTTCACGGGCCGACCGGGCGCACGCGCTGGCCCTCGGCGACGGCGGCGGCGCCGGCCGCGACGATCAGGTCGCCGTCCTTCAGCCCCTCCAGGACCTCGGCCTTGGCATCGCCGCGCGCGCCGAGCTTGATCGCCTGCTTCGTGACCTTGCCGTCGGCCACGCGCCACACCCAGGGCGATCCGGTCAGCGTATCGTGGACTGCGGTCAGCGGTACGATCAGTGCATTGGCGCGCCGCGCGGTCTCGATGTCCACGGAGACCGTCATGTCCTGGACGAGATAGGCGGGCGGGTGCGGGACGGAGAGTTTCACCGTGACCGAGCCCTGGTTGGGGTCGACATAGGGATTGATGTAGACCAGCTCGGCCGGGAACGTCTGGTCGGGATAGGCGTCGGCGGAAGCAAGCGCCGGCTGGCCGAGCTGCAGCGCGCCGAGATTCTTCTCGTCGATGTCGAGCACCAGGCGCGTCTCGCCCGCTGGGGACAGCGTCATCAGCGTATCGCCGGCCTGGACGACGTTGCCGCGCTCGACGTCGCGCGTGATCAGCGTGCCGTCGGCCGGCGCCTTGATCACAGTGTAGCTGAGCTTGACCTGCGCGGCGGCCAGCGCGGATTGCGCCTGGTCGAGCTGGTTCTGCGTCATCACGTAGGCGCTGCCGCCGTTCCTGTTGTTCGCGACCTGGAGCTGCGCGCTGCGCAGCTGGGTCTCGGCCACGTCGAGGTCCTTCTGCGCGGCGTCGAGATCGGCCTTGGTCGCGAAGCCGGCGCCGTAGAGCCTGACCTCGCGGTCATAGGATTGCTGCACGTTGGTGAGGGTGGCTTGCGCCTGCTTCAGCGTTTCCTCCGCCGAGGGCAGGGAGACGTCGCGGATCTGCCGCAGCCGCGCCTGCGCCTCGGCCACGGCACCCTCGGCTTGCACCACGGCGGCCTCGGCCTCGCGGTCGTCGAGCCGGATCAGGACATCGCCGGATTTCACCGACTGGCCCTCCTCGACCGGGATCTCGGCGACCGTGCCGGTGATCTGGCTCGCGACGTTCACGCGATAGGGCGTCTCGACCCGGCCGCTGGCGACCACGGTCTGCACCAGGTCGTGGCGCTCGATCCGCACGACGGGGACCCTCGGCGGGAAGAGATAGGGGCGGGCCCACACGCCCGCGCCCGCGACCAGAACGACACCGACGAGGATGACGGCGCGCCAGGGGAACGGTCTGTGGAAGGAACTCGGCAAGGCGGCGAAACCGGTTGATGCACGGGTAAGCAGAGCGGGCGACCGACCTGCCCCCTCTATTACGCCACAGTGAAGCGGAACCGGTGCCGGATGGCCTTGACCTGAATCAAGCGTGCGGATCGTGCGGAGGGCGATCAGGCAAGTGCCAGGGCCGCCTGCCGCCCTTCATAGATCGCGGCCGGCGCATGGCGTGCCGAGGTGCAGTCGCCGATCGCGGCGAAGTGGATGCCGGCCTCGCGCAGCTCCGCCGCCAGTTCGTCGTTCGGCTGGTTGGTGAGGGCGATGACCAGGTCGTCGGCCTCGATCTCGCGCTCGCTGTCGTCGAGCAGGCTGCGGATGCGCGCGCGGCCGTTGGCCCAACCGGCGATCGCCGATTCCGTGTGGAAGACGACACCGAGCTTGGCCAGCCGCACGCGCAGCGGGCCGTCGGCCGCCGTCCGCACCAGGTCGCGGCCGATCAACGCGTCGGGCGTCACCATCGTGACCTTGTGGCCCTTCTCGGCGAGCTGCCAGGCGGTGCCGCAGCCGCGCCAGTTGCCGCCTTCGTCGAGCACGATGACGTTCTTGCCGGGCTGGACCTCGCGGCCCATGACGGCTTCGACCGGCCAGACCCGCGGGCCGTCCAGGCCGGTCTCGTTGCCGGGCTTGGGCCAATATCGCTGGATGCGCTCGTCGGCCGGCCGCGAGCCGGTCGCCAGCAGCACGGCATCGGCGCCGATCGACTTGATGTTGTCGGCATCCGCGAAAGTGTTGAACTCGACGGTGACGCCGAGCCGCTTCAGCTCGCGCTCATACCATTCCAGCAGGTCCAGGATCTGCGCTCGGCGCGGCTGCATCCCCGCCAGGCGGAACTGTCCGCCGAGCCGGTCGGAAGCCTCGAGCAGGGTCACGCGATTGCCGCGCTCGGCGGCGGCGCGCGCCGCCTCCAGCCCGGCCGGGCCGCCGCCGACGACGAGCACGTGCCTCGGCGTCGCCACCTTGCTGAAGCGGTCGCCGCCCCATTGGAATTCGCGGCCCGCCGAGGGATTGACCAGGCACGAGATCCAGTAATCGCGATGCCGGCGGCCCCAGCACATCTGGTTGCAGGAGATGCAGCGGCGGATGCGCTCGGCGCCGCCGGCCTTCACCTTGTTGACCCAATGCGGATCGGCGATCTGGCCGCGCACGATGCTGACCGTGTCGGCATGGCCGGCGCGCAGGAGCTCGGCGGCATTCTCCGGTGTGCGGATATGGCTCTCCGATTGCACGCGGATGTGCTTCACCTGTCGCTTGATCTCGGCGGTCAGCGGCTCGGTCAGGCGCTCGCCGGAGGTGAAGGGCGGGATGATCTGCGCGAAATCGAAGTAGCTGCCGCTGCCCACCGTCACGTAGTCGAACAGGCCGCGCTGGTCATGCCAGGCGATCATCTCGAGCTGGTCGCCGGCAGAGGCGACGTCCGGCCGGGTCGGGTCGATGCTGATCGCCATGCCGATCACGAAGTCCTCGCCGCAAGCCTTGCGCATTGCGGTCAGCAGCTCGGTCGAGAAGCGCATGCGGTTCTCGAAGCTGCCGCCGTACTTGTCGGTGCGCCGGTTGCTGTAGGGCGACCAGAACTGCTCGATGAGCGCGTTATAGGCGGCCATCAGCTCGTTGCCGTCATAGCCGCATTCCCTGGAGCGCTTCGCACAGCGTGCGAAGGCGGCGATGATCTCCTGGATCTCGCTCTCGGTCATGGCGTGGCTGCCGTCGCTGTCATGCATCGAGGGCAGACCGGAGGGCGACCAGCTCTCGCGATAGGAGTTGTCCCAGTCGCCGTGTCCGCCGACGTGATAGAGCTGCTGCAGGATCGCAGCGCCTTCGGCATGCACCGCCTCGGTGATGCGGCGGAAGCCCGGAATGACGGAATCGTCGTCGCTGCGGAAATTGCCGCGGGTCAGCACTGCGGTCGGATGCACCGGGATCGGCTCTACCACGATCATCGCGGCGCCGCCGATCGCGCGCTCGCGGTAATAGCCGAGATGGCGCTCGCCTGGCAGGCCGTCGATGCTCATGTTGGCGGTATGGGCGCCGAACACCACGCGGTTGCGCAGGGTGAGATGGCGCAGTTTGAGCGGCTGGAGCAGGATCGCGAGATCCTGAGCGGGCAGGTCGGCGGGCATGGCAGGGGTGGTCCTTTGGCAGGTGGCGGCAGCGGCGCATCTTAGCCCCGGCCGGCCTGCGGCGCTGCTCCGGAGCGCCCCGCCTTTATTCCCACGACAAAATAGTGGATTATCGGCGCCGAATCGCGTGGCAGGCGGACAGTTGGGCGAAAATGGCGGACTGGAAGTCGTCTTGTCATCCGGACATCTTGGCCGTGCTGGCCTACTGGGAAGAGAGGAAGCGCGGCCGCCGGATGCCCAGCCGCGACGACATCGACCCCACGGAGCTGGTCAAATTCCTGCCCTACATCTCGCTGATCGACGTCGTCGATGACGAACGCCGGTTCGTCTATCGCCTCGTCGGCACGATGGAGGTCGAGGTCCGCGGCTACGACCCGACGGGCAAGTCGGTCGGCGACGCCTTCTTTGCTGCCAGCGCAGAGGCGGCCATGGCGAACTACCAGAAGGTCTGCGACGGCCGCGCGCCGTTCTACGAGCAGGATGCCTTCCAGACCGTGGATCGCTGGATCAACGAGGCGAACCTGTTCCTGCCGTTCAGCGATGACGGCGAGACCGTCAACAAGATCATGGTCTTCTCCATCAACCGTGACCTTTACGAGCGGTGACGCCGCCGCCGGCCGCGGCGTAGGGCGGCCATCAAATCCACAACAATCCCACAATTCCCGATGATCTGATGTTGCCCTGGCACCGGCGGCGTGGCATGGTCCGGCTTGAACGGGGGAGCAGGAGCAACTGTGCAGGCTGCGGAAGAGCGGGTGCGGCGCCTGAAATGCTGGCTGGAACCGGTAGTGCCGGTCCAGATCAAGGGCGGCATCACCAACGCCAACTTCCTGGTCGAGCACCAGGGCCGCAAGTACTTCGTCCGGATCGGCGACGACATCCCGGTGCACCAGGTGATGCGCTTCAACGAGCTCGCGGCCGGCCGTGCGGCGGCGGCCTGCGGGCTTTCGCCGGAGGTCGTCCATTACGAGAAGGGCGCGCTGGTCTTCGACTTCATCGAGGGCAAGACGCTCGGTGCCGCCGACGTGCGGCGGCCCGACACGCTGATGCGCGTGCTGGAGCTGGTCAAGAAGTGCCACACGGTCATGCCGCTCCATGTGCGCGGGCCTTCGGTGATCTTCTGGGTGTTCCACGTGCTGCGCGACTACGCCCACAGCCTCAATGACGCCCAGAGCCGCCATGTGCCGGCCCTGCCCCGGCTGATGGAGATCGCGACGCAGCTGGAGCACGCGGTCGGCAGGGTCGAGATCGTCTACGGCCATAACGACCTGCTGCCCACCAACATCATGGAGCAGGGCCACCGGTTGTGGCTGATCGACTGGGACTATGCCGGCTTCAACAGCCCGCTCTTCGACCTCGCCAATCTCTGCTCCAACAGCGACGTCTCGCTGGAAGCCGAGATGCAGGTGCTGGAGCGCTATTTCGAGCGCGCGGTCGATGACGATCTGTTGCGCCGCTACCACGCCATGAAATGCGCCTCGCTGCTGCGCGAGGCGATGTGGAGCATGATCTCCGAGATCCATTCCACGCTGGATTTCGACTACCGCGCCTACACCGCCGACTATCTGTCGCGGTTCGAGCGCGCCTATCGCGACTTCGACAGACTCTGAGTTCATTCATGTCCCAGCTTCCCAACAAGGCTCGCGCTGTCATCATCGGCGGCGGCATCATCGGTTGCTCCACCGCCTATCACCTGGCCGGGCTCGGCTGGAAGGACATCCTGCTGATCGAGCGCGGCAAGCTCACCAGCGGCTCGACCTGGCATGCGGCGGGCCTCGTGGGTCAGCTCCGGACCTCGGCCAACATCACCCAGCTCTTGAAATACTCTGTCGAGCTCTACGACAAGCTGGAGAAGGAGACCGGCCTCGCCACCGGCTGGAAGATGAATGGCGGCCTGCGCCTCGCCTGCAATGCCGAGCGGATGACCGAGATCAAGCGCCAGGCGACAACCGCCCATTCCTTCGGCCTGGAAATGGAGCTCTTGACCCCGCAGGAGGCGCAGAAGCTCTGGCCGCTGATGGAGATCGACGACCTGGTGGGCGCGGCCTATCTGCCGACCGACGGCCAGGCCAACCCCGCCGACATCGCGCAGTCCCTCGCCAAGGGTGCGCGCAGCCGCGGCGTGAAGATCGTCGAGGAGACGCGGGTCACCGGCATCATCACCGATAGGGGCCGCGCCATCGGCGTCCGCACCGAGAAGGGCGAGGTGCATTGCGAGGTCGTGGTGAATTGCGGCGGGCAATGGGCGCGGCAGGTCGGGGCGCTCGCCGGCGTCTCGGTGCCGCTGCAATCGGTGCAGCACCAATACATCGTGACCGACGAGATGGGGGCGCCGAAGAATCTTCCGACGCTGCGCGATCCCGACCGCCTGATCTATTTCAAGGAGGAGGTCGGCGGCCTCGTGATGGGCGGCTACGAGCACAACCCGATGCCCTGGCTGCCGAATGGGGAAACCGGCGACCTGCCGGAGGATTTCGCCTTCCAGCTTCTCGACAACGACCTCGAGCATTTCGAACCATTGATGGAGCAGGCGATGGCGCGCGTGCCGGGCCTCGCCAGGGTCGGCATCAAGCAGGTGATCAACGGGCCGGAGAGCTTCACGCCGGACGGCAATTTCATCCTGGGCGAGGCGCCGGAGCTCCATAGTTTCTATGTCGGTGCCGGCTTCAATGCCTTCGGCATCGCCTCGGGCGGCGGGGCGGGCAGGGCGCTGGCGGAGTGGATCGCCGGCGGCGAGCCGCCGATGGACCTCTGGCCGGTTGATATCCGTCGCTTCGGCAACCTGCACCGCGACCGCCGCTGGGTGCTGACCCGCACGCTGGAAGCCTATGCGCATCATTATTCGATGGCCTGGCCCTATGAGGAGCTGGAAAGCGGACGGCCGTTGCGCGTGTCGCCGCTCTATGAGCGGCTGAAGGCGCAGGGCGCGGTCTTCGGCTCCAAGCTCGGCTGGGAGCGGCCGAACTGGTTCGCGCCCAAGGGTGTCGAAGCCAAGGACGTCTACAGCTACGAACGGCAGAACTGGTTCGACCATGTCGGCCGCGAGCACCAGGCCTGCCGCGAGAAGGTGGCGCTGTTCGACCAGACCTCGTTCGCGAAGTTCATGCTGGTCGGCCGGGATGCCGAGCAGGCGCTCTCCTGGATCGCCGCCAACGACGTGGCGAAGAAACCGGGCAGCCTGGTCTACACCCAGATGCTGAACCAGCGCGGCGGCATCGAATGCGACCTGACCGTCACGCGCCTGGACGACGACGCCTACTACATCATCACCGGCACCGGCTTTGCCACCCACGACTTCCACTGGATCAGGAGCCATATCCCGGCGGGGCTCGATGCGCGCCTGATCGACGTGACCTCGGCCTACGGGACGCTCGCGCTGATGGGGCCGAAGGCCCGCGACGTGCTGCAGGCGGTGGCGCAAGGCGATCTCTCGAACAACGCGTTCCCGTTCGGCACGTGCCAGGAGATCATGGTGGGGGGCGCAGCGGTGAAGGCGCTCCGCGTGACCTATGTCGGCGAGCTCGGCTGGGAACTGCATGTCCCGGTCGAGAACCTGGCCGCCGTCTATGACGCGCTGATGCGGGCCGGCAAGCCGCATGGGATCGTCAATGCCGGCTATCGCGCCATCGAGAGCCTGCGCCTGGAGAAGTTCTATCGTGCCTGGTCCAGCGACATCACGCCGGATCATTCACCGCTGGAAGCGGGCATGGCCTGGGCCGTCAAGCTGAAGAGGAACACGCCGTTCCTAGGCCGCGAGGCGCTGCAGGCCCAGGCGGCGAAGAAGCTCCCCAAGCTGCTGGCCTGCTTCACGGTTGACGACCCGTCGATCGTGCTGCTCGGTCGGGAGACCATCTTCCGGAACGGCAGGCAATGCGGCTGGCTCTCCTCCGGGGGCTACGGCTACACGCTGCAGACCAATATCGGCATCGGCTACATCCGCGACCGCGAGAACGGCGTGTCACCCGAGGACGTGCTCTCGGGCGGCTACGAGCTGGAGATCGCCTGCAAGCGCTACCCGGCGAAGGTCAGCCTGCAGCCGCTCTACGACCCCAAGATGGAACGGGTGAAGATCTAAGGCTATGACCGCACGCCATCACGCTGAGATCGTCATCATCGGGGCCGGCATTCTCGGCTGCTCGCTGGCCTATCACCTGACGCGGATGGGCAGGAAGGACGTGGTGGTGCTGGAGAAGAGCGGCATCACCCATGGCGCCACTTGGCATGCGGCGGGGCTGGTCGGCCAGCTCCGCACCTCGCGCAACATCACGCGGATGCTGACCCACTCGGTCGAGCTCTACGATCGCCTGGAAGCCGAGACCGGCATGGCGATCGACTGGAAGAAATACGGCAGCCTTCGCCTCGCCTGCTCGGAAGAGCGCGAGATGGAGAACAAGCGCTCGCTGACCATGGCCAAGAGCTTCGGCCTGGAGATGCAATGGCTCTCGCCCAAGGAGGCGGGCGATCTCTTCCCGATCATGAGCCTGGAGGACGTGCGCTCCGCCGTCTACATCCCGTCCGACGGCTATATCGACCCCTCCGGCGTCTGCCAGGCCTTGGCCAAGGGCGCCAAGGACCAGGGCGCCACCTTCGTGGTCGGCGAGCGGGTCACCGGCTTCAGGATCGAGAACCGCAGCGTCAAGGCGGTCGAGACCGACAAGGGCACCTGGACCTGCGCCCTGGTCGTCAACTGCGCCGGCATGTGGGGCTACGAGATCGGCAGGCTCGCCGGCGTGCGCGTGCCGGCCTTCGCGGTCGAGCACCAGTATCTGATCACCGACCCGATTCCCGACATGCCGAAGCGCATGCCGACCATGCGCGACCCGGACCATCTGGTCTACTACAAGCCGGAGGTGCGCGGCCTCGTCGTCGGCGGCTACGAGCCGGATACCAGGCCCTTCGCCACCGGCGGCATCCCGAAGAGCTTCGCCCAGGAGCTGCTGCCGTCGAATTTCGATCGCTTCGAGCGGATCGCCCAGCTCGCCGCCAAGCGCACGCCGGTCATCAACACCGTCGGCGTCCGCGAGCTGATCAACGGCCCGATCCCGTATTCCGCCGATGCCGACTTCGTCATGGGCAAGGCGCCGGAGCTGGAGAACTTCTACTGCTCGACCGGCTTCCTCTACGGCATCGCCGCGGGGGGCGGCGCCGGCCGGATGATGGCGGAGTGGATCATCGAGGGTCAGCCCAGCCTCAACCTCTGGCCGCTGGATGTGCGCCGCTTCAGCTTCCACCACACGACGCGGCACTTCATGTATCCGCGCGCGGTGGAGCTGTACGGCCATCACTACAAGCTGCACCGGCCCGGCGACGAGCATGAGACCCTGCGCGGCATCCGCCGCTCGCCGCTCTACGATACGCTGAAGGCGCGCGGCGCCGTCTATGGCTCGCGCGCCGGCTGGGAACGGCCGAACTGGTTCGCGCCGAGAGGAGAGCCCGCCGAGGACAAGCCGGCTTTCGACCGGGCCAAGACCAACTGGTTTCCTCATGTCGGTGCGGAGCATCAGGCTATCCGCGAGGGCGTCGCGCTGATCGACCAGACCTCGTTCGCCAAGTTCGAGATCGTCGGGCCCCATGCGCTCCACGCCTTGCAGCGCCTCGCCGTCTCCGACATGAACAAGCCGGTCGGCAGCACCATCTACACCCAGCTCTGCAACGCCAAGGGCGGGATCGAATGCGATCTCACCATCTCGCGGATCGGGCCGGAGCGCTTTTACTTCGTCACCGGCAGCGCCTTCGGGGCCCATGACCGGCACTGGATCGAGAGCCACCTGCGCCGCGATGCCGAGGCGCAGATCCTGGACGTGACCTCGGCCCGGGCCGTGATCAACATCTGCGGCCCGAAGTCCCGCGACGTGCTCCAGGCGGTCGCCGAGGAAGACATCTCGAACGCCGCCTTTCCGTTCTCCAGCAACCGGCAGATCACGGTCGGGGCGGCGCCGGTCCTGGCGATCCGCATCGGCTATGTCGGGGAACTGGGTTGGGAGTTGCACGTTCCCACCGAGTACGGCGCCCATGTCTACGAGGTGCTGCGAGAGGCGGGCGCGCAGCACGGGATCCGGGATGCGGGCTACCGCGCCATCGATTCCTGCCGAATGGAGAAGAACTATCTCTATTGGTCGAGCGACATCACGCCGGATTACACACCCTACGAGGCCGGGCTCGGCTTCCGCGTGAACCTGAAGAAGAACGACTTCATCGGACGCGAGGCGCTGGTCGCGCAGAAGGCCAGGGGCGTCGAGCGCAGGCTCTGCACGTTCACGCTGGAGAAGCCGCTGCCGGTCTATGGCGGCGAGGCCGTGCTGCACGACGGGCAGGTCGTCGGCGTCACCACCAGCGGAAATTTCGGCTACACGATCGGGAAGTCGGTCGCCTATGCTTACCTGCCGGCGGCGTTGGCCGGTCTCCGGGATTTCGGGATCGAATCCTTCGGCGAGGTCAGCGCGGCGACGCGCCACGACGGCGCGCTCTACGATCCATCGAATGCGCGGTTGAAGGCATGATTGACGACGTCGAAACCTATCTGAAGCGCGTGCCCGACTTCGAGCAGGTCGATCTTGCGCGGGTGAGCGCGGAACGCCTGGGCGGCCTCACCAACCGCAACTACAAGGTCACGACGCCGATCGGCACCTTCGTGCTGCGCGTCCCCGGCGAGGGGACCGGCGAATATATCAGCCGTGCGAACGAATCGCTGGCGGCCCGGATCACGTCGGAGATCGGCGTCAATGCGCCGCTGCTCTATTTCGACGATCGCGACGGGGTGCAGCTCACGCGCTTCATCGAAGGCGCGGCAACCATGGACGTCGCGCGTTTCAAGGACCTGGGCTCAGTGCGCCGTGCCGCGCAAAGCCTGCGCCGGGTGCATGATTGCGGCCGGCCGTTCAACAACCGCTTCGAGCTGTTCCAGATGATCGATGACTATCTCGACATCCTGGCGAAGAAGGAAGCGCCGCTCCCGGATGGCTATCGCGACGTGAAGGGCGAGGCCGAGGCGGTGCGCAAGGCGCTGAACGCGCGCCCGCTGCCGATCGTGCCCTGTCATTGCGATCCGCTGGCCGAGAACTTCCTCGACACCGGCAGGCAGGTCTACGTGATCGACTGGGAATATGCCGGCAACAACGATCCGATGTGGGATCTGGGCGACGTCTCGGTCGAGGCCGCCTTCGGCCCCGAGCAGGACGAGGCCCTGCTGCTGGCCTATTTCGGGGGCGCGCCCTCGGCCAATGACCGCGGCCGGATGGTGCTCTACAAGGCGATGTGCGATCTGCTGTGGACGCTCTGGGGTATCATCCAGCACGTCAACAAGAACCCCGCCGACGATTTCTGGGCCTATGCCGTCAACCGCTTCGAACGCTGCAAGAAGCTGATGGGCGACGCGGACTTCGGCACGCACATTGCCGCGGTGGCGAAAGGCTGAAAGGTTCCATCGTCGCAGGCCGAATTAATGGCTTGCGCCCGCCGTCATCCGGGAGAAACATAGTCCTCGCGCGAAGCCCGAATGAACGGGCCGCGGGCGCCGGCGTCTCGTTGGCGGCCGGCGACGGGAGGATGGCATGCCGGGCAGAGCACCCGCGGCGCCTCGTTGCGCCGCACTTGTCGGTCCTTATCTCAGCGGGAAAACCGCGCTTCTCGAAAGCCTGTTGTTCGCGACCGGCGCGATCACGCGCAAGGGCAATGCGAAGGACGGCACCACCATGGGCGACAGCTCGCCCGAGGCCAAGGCGCGCAAGATGTCGGTCGAATGCAGCGCCGCCGTCACCCAATATCTCAACGAGACCTGGAGCTTCCTCGACTGTCCCGGCTCGGTCGAGCTGGGCCAGGACGCGCGCAATGCGCTGCTGGTCTGCGACGTCGCGATCGTGGTGGCCGAGCCGCAGATCGATAAGGCGCTGACGCTCGCGCCGCTCTTCAAGTTCCTCGACGACAACCAGATCCCGCACATCCTGTTCATCAACAAGATGGACCAGGCCTCGCACCCGGTGCGCGACATCATGGCGGCGCTGCAAGGCGTTTCCGGCCGGCCGCTGGTGCTGCGCCAGGTCCCGATCCGCGCCGCGGGCAAGGACGGCGACGAGGTCACCGGCTATGTCGACCTCATCAGCGAGCGCGCCTACAAATATCACCCGGGCCAGGAATCCGACCTGATCAAGATGCCGGAGGAGGTGCTGCCGCGAGAGCAGGAGGCGCGCACCAGCCTACTCGAGCGCCTGGCCGATTTCGACGACCATCTGATGGAAGAGCTGTTGAGCGACGCGGTGCCCTCGAAGGCGGAGATCTACCAGCAGCTCAGCAAGGACCTGGCCGAGGATCTGATCGTGCCGGTCATGCTCGGCGCCGCCGAGAAGGATTCCGGGGTGCACCGGCTCCTGAAGGCGCTGCGCCATGACGTGCCCGGCCCCGAGGCGGCGGCCAGCCGCCTCGGCATCGAGGGCAACGAGCCGGCGGCCGTCGTCTTCAAGACCAGCAACCAGCAGCACGCCGGCAAGCTCTCGCTGGTGCGCGTGTTCGGCGGCAAGATCGCCGACGGCGCCATCCTCAACGGCCAGCGTGTCTCCGGCATCCTCAGGCCCAAGGGCCATGCCGGCGACAAGGTGCCGGCCGCCAATGCCGGCGAGGTCGCAGCCTTCGGCCGGCTCGAGCACGCCAAGACCGGCGATATCCTGACGGCCGGCGGCAAGGTGCCGTCCGGCTTCAAGTGGCCGGAGCCGATCCGGCCGCTCTTCTCGCTGGCGATCGACGTCGAGAACCGCAACGACGAGGTGAAGCTGACGGCGGCACTGGCCAAGCTCAGCGAGGATGATCCGTCGCTGACCTTCGGCCACGACCCCGACACCCACGAGCTCCTGTTGTACGGCCAGGGCGAGGTGCATCTCAACATCGCCTTCGACCGGCTGAAGAGCCGCTTCAACCTGCCGGTCAAGCACCGCCGGCCCTCGATCAGCTACCGCGAGACCATCCGCGGCCAGGTCAAGCAGCATGCGCGCTTCAAGCGCCAGTCCGGCGGTCACGGCCAGTTCGCCGACGTGCATATCGAGGTCTGGCCGCAGCCGCGCGGCGCCGGCTTCGAGTTCCACGACAAGGTGGTGGGCGGCGCCGTGCCCCGCGCCTTCATTGGCTCGGTGGAGGAGGGCATCCGCGAATATCTGCAGCGCGGGCCTCTGGGCTTCCCGGTGGTCGATGTCGCCGCGGCTTTGTTCGACGGCCAGTACCACGCGGTCGACAGCTCCGACATGGCGTTCAAGACCGCGGCGCGCATGGCGATGCAGGAAGCCATGCCGAAGTGCGGCCCGGTCCTGCTTGAGCCGATCTATGCCGTCGAGATGTCCGCGCCCAACGAGTTCACCGCCAAGGTGCATAATCTCGTAACCGGCCGCCGCGGACAGATCCTGAACTTCGGGGCGAAGGACGGATGGCAGGGCTGGGACACGGTGGAGGCGCTGCTGCCGCAGTCGGAGCTGCATGACATGATCGTCGAGCTCCGGTCGCTGACGCTCGGGGTGGGCAACTTTGCCTACCGCTTCGATCATCTGCAGGAGCTGACCGGGCGCCTGGCCGACAAGGTGGTGGAGCAGCGCCAGGCGGCGACGGCGCACTGACGCCGCCGTTCCGCGGTTTTTTGATCGGCATTTGCCGCGCTGCGGGCGGGGGCGGGCTTCCGCCCTTGCGGCCTGGGGCGTTCAATGGCATATGACGCGCACTCCTGTTGTGGCCTGGATGGCCTCGGCGCGACGGCTCGTCCGGCGGCCCGTGCAGCGGACGAGCACCGACGAGAGGCGTAGCGCCGGCAGAGCGGCGCGGATGATGCGGGAGCGCCGCTGGCGCCCGGCCCCTGGTCACCGGAGCTTCGCAATTTGAGCACGCGCTCGGAAAGCGGTTTGGATATTGACGGGGAGTCGCGATCGCGCTTCTGGCGCGACGTCATCCTGACCAAGGACCAGTGCACCTCGGTGAAGGCCAAGCGCCTCTACGACTACTGGGACAGCCTTCGGCGCGGCCGCAGGATGCCGAGCCGCCGCGACATCGATCCGACCGCGATCTGGCCGCTCCTGCCGAACGTCCACCTGAGCGACTGGTTCACCAATCCCGACCGCGTACGCTATCGGCTCGCCGGTACGGAGCTGGTTGCCTCGATCGGCCGCGAGATCAGCGGCCGCTGGCTCGCCGAATTCCATACCGATCCCAGCGATCTCCAGGAAACGCTTTCGCTTTACCGCAGGGTCGCCGCGGCGCGCGAGCCGATCTTCGGCAGCACCATCGCCACCAATCTCCGGGTCGGTGTCGACCAGTTCGAATGGGTGCTCTGTCCCCTGGCCGAGAACGGCGAGGACGTTACCCATTTCATCGGCCTCGAGGACTACATCTCCCAGCGCCGCTATCTCGGCGGCGGCGCCTGATTCCCGGCTCGGCCGTGGCGGTCGGGCATTTTAGGGACATTTGCCTAAATCCCGCCAAGGCATCCACATTGTCGCCGGGAGGCTGGGGAAAAATCCGAAGCCATTGACCGTTAAGCTTACCTTTTGGTGTTAACTACGCTTCGCGCGCCGCCAAATGGCGCGGTAGGGACAATTCCACGCTTGCAGGCCGAGTCGCTTCCGGTGTCATATCACGATAGTGGTCACTGGGGGCACCTCCCGTGGGGCTGGAACTGGACTTCAGGAGCGATTCGATTTCCAAGCGGGAATCAGGATTTTCGGCGGAGCGCCTTCTCGGGAAGGACCTCATCATATCGCCGAACGAGTCCACGTCCGCGCGCGTGCGCGGTCTCTATGACTATTGGCAGCAGGCGCGCGGCGATCGTGCGATGCCGCGCCGCGCCGACATCGATCCGATCGATATCTGGTCGCTCCTGCCCTATGTGCACATGAGCGAGTGGCATTCCGAGCCGCGGGACGTCTATTTCCGCATCGCCGGAACCGAGATCGTCGCCACCGCCGGGAAGGAGTATCGCGGCCGCTGGCTCAACGAGATGCTGAGCGACCCCGACGACCGCGAGCAGATCATGTCGCTCTATGTTCGGGTGGTGGCGACCCGCGTGCCGATCTTCGGGCGCACCGGCGGAAGCTCGTCGCGCCTCGGCGTCGATTTCTTCGAATGGATCCTCTGCCCGCTCTCCGAGGACGGCAAGACCGTCACCCATTTCCTCGGCCTCGAGGATTACGTCTCGCACCGCCGCTATCTCGGCGGCGTCGCGCAGTAGCGCCCGCCGCGCGTCAGTTCACGCGCCTTCCCGTCCGCTCTCCTCTCGCCGGCCGGCCGATCGACTCCAGGAAAGCCAGCATGCGCGCCCCCGGCGTGTAGTTCGGCTTGTTGGCGGCGAATTCCAGCCCCGGCACGCAGACATAGACGAACGCGAAATCGTCGAGCCGCGACGGCAGGTCGACCACGATCGCCTGCTTCAGCGAGACCGCGGCCAGCTTCTCCAGCAGGTGGTCGATGATCGCCTCCATGTCCTTGAATTGCGGTGGCGGCTTCACCGCGTCCTTGTAGGACAAGGCCGGCGTCATCTTCGCCATCTCTTCGAAGGCGGCCAGGTTGCTGCGGTCGAGCACCGCGATGTCGTTGCGATAGCGCTCCCAGGTGACGTCGTCCCGGACGCCGGAAATGTGCGTCAGTCGGCTCTGGATCGCCTCGGTGATGGCGCGCGACATGGCGACGCTGGCGACCGGATGGCAGCCATAGCCGGAGGCGCGCTGCGGATAGAACGTGGCATTGCCCCGGTCGGCGATCATGCAGGCGAAGACCGGCACGTCGATGTCGTAGACGTTGGTCCATACCCAGACGTCGAGATTGGCGCGCTTGCAGGCCTCGATCTGCACCCGGCAGATCGGATCCTCGATCGTCTCCAGCCGGATCATGCGCGCTTCGGGATCGGGCCTCAGGCTCTGCTCGATCTGCCAGAGGCAGCTCTGGTCGCGCTCGATCACCTCGCAGAGTCCGTGGACGATCGCCTCGGCCCGGGTGTTGCCCGAGGCGAGCCCGTTGGATGAAGAGAGGAAGATCGGCTTGACCCCGCGCCGCATGCGGAAGTCGAGATCGAGCAGTTCCTTCGGCATATAGGCGCGGCGCTTCGAGACCAGGTCCTCGCCCTCGACCCACATCACCTCGGTGTGGTCGGATATCTTGGCGTCCGAGCGCAGCGACAGCGAAGCAGGGGAGGCGAAGCGCTCGTCCTGGAAAGCCTCTCCGAGCGAGACGACCGGGCCGGTCTCGTCCCAGTGCTCGGCGTGATGCTGCTCGATGCTCTCCATGACGGCCGAGATGATGGCGAGCGAATCCGAGATGCCCTTCCCTTGGGATACCGTCAGGGAACGGGACAGCGGCCGCACCGCCATCCAGACCGGGACACCGAGCACATCAAGCCCGGTGACGCTGGCGACGCGCGTAATACCGAAGTCCGGAATCCGCGGTCTCAGCCGCGCCAGAGTATCTTCAGCGGAACGGGCTCGGACCGTCCCGCCGAGGTCAACCGTCGTCAAACGCGCAGCAGCGCGGCGTGCCGCTCAGTGAGCGACCTGAGCCCGCTCATCGTCGTCGCGCGCGAAGACCGAGATGCAGATGCGCTCGTCGTCGTCGCGGGCGAAGGTCGAGACGCAGATGCGCTCGTCGTCGTCACGGGCGAAGGTCGAGACGCAGATGCGCTCGTCGTCGTCGCGGGCGAAGGTCGAGACGCAAATCCGCTCGTCGTCGTCGCGGGCGAAGGTCGAGACGCAGATCCGCTCGTCATCGTCGCGGGCGAAGGTCGAGACGCAGATGCGCTCATCATCGTCACGGGCGAAAGTCGAAGCCTGGGCGCGTTCGTCGTCATCGCGGGCGAAAGTCGAGAGGCAGATCCGCTCGTCGTCTTCCTTCGTCGCGACCGAGCCCAGCCCCTGCAGGGCGCGATGGATCGCCATGCCCGCCTGTTGCCGCTGTTGCAGCAATTCTTGCAGTGAAGAAATCATTACCGTGGTCCCTCTATGTTAACGCCGGGTTAACCTTAACGCCCGTTAACCCTATACGGGGCAAAGCAAAATCTCAATATGGGATGTTGCTTATTCGCCATCCGGTTGCAGGTGCCGTGCCGTGTCGGCCGGTTGGGACGAATGCCCTAAATTTGTGCACAAAAATCGATTAATATCAGATCGTTGATAAATGAACTTCACACAACGTGGGTGGGTTTATTTTCGGGCCGTCGCTGCCCCTTGGAAGCACCCGCGAAAAGTTCATGGTTCGAATTTGCCGACCGGCAGCCAAAGCCATGGCAAATTGCCAAGAAAGCGCTATGGAAAACCGGCCCATGGATGGGATTCCGACTCGGCCAGAGGGGGCGGCACCGCATGAACGAGAGTTGCGTCTTCGTCGGCCCGACCTGCGTCAGGAAGGCCGACTATCCGGCGATCGACTTTTTCCCGCCGGCCGCCTTGGGCTCGGTCTTTCGCGCCATGGAGCGCGGCTATCGCCGCATCGGGATCATCGACGGCTTCTTCGGCAACACGCCGTCGGTCTGGCACAAGGAGATCCTGTTCGCGATCTCCAAGGGCTTCGAGGTCTCCGGCGCCGCCTCGACCGGCGCATTGCGCGCCTCGGAGCTGGCGCCCTACGGCATGCGCGGGATCGGCAACATCTACCGTCTGTATCGCCGGGCCTCGATCGCCGACGATGACGAGGTCTGCGTCACCCATGCGATCGCCGAGATGGATTTCATGCCGCTCTCGGAGCCGATGATCAGCATCCGCTACACGCTGCGCGATCTGCGCCACCGCCACCTGGTCTCGCGTGACGAGGAGGCGAAGATCGCGGCCGAGCTCAAGGCCGCGCATTTCTCCGAACGCACGCTGGAGCGGATCCGCGCCGCCGTCGCACGCCATGTCCCGCCCGCGCGCGCCGGCGAGGTCACCGAGGCATACATGGCGGCGCGCCGGGACGCCAAGGGCGAGGACGCGAAAAGGCTGCTGGACTGGCTCTCGCGACCGGCGCTTCCCGGGGCCCGTCCGCATTGGGAGTTCCCGCGCACGATCCACTGGGTCCACCAGTTCGAGGATCGGCTGGCCGACGTGCCGAAGCTGGATGATCGAATCGTCTGATTCTCGCCGTCGCCGCTCTACCAACGGCGGTGACGGCGCCGTTCAAGGTGTATTATCCTAGAGTCGGACGGGTGGACAGCGCACCGTGCTGAACGGTGCATGCGTGGGGACATCGCCGAGTGGCATCGGATAGCGTCGACGATCCGGACGGCAATCGCGCCGGGCGCTATGAGTTCATCCGCATCGAAGACTGCCGCTCGGAAAAGGTCCGCGCGCTCTACGCCTATTGGAGCAAGCTGCGGGGCACGCGCCTGATGCCGCCTCGCCGGGAGGTCGATGCGACCGAGATCTGGCCGCTGCTGAAGAACGTCTTCATGACCGAGTGGCATCGCAATCCGGACCGGCTCTACTACCGCATCGCCGGCACCGAGCTGGTTGCCGCCATGGGCTTCGAGATCCGCGGCAAGTGGCTGACCGATCTCTACCAGGACCAGACCGACATAGACCGGACGCTGGGCCTCTACCGCCGCGTGGTGGAGACCCGTATCCCGGTGCTGGGCCGTACCGAGGGCACGCAGCTCCGCCACGGCGCCGAGGCTTTCGAATGGGTGATCTGCCCGCTCTCCGACGATGGCGAGACGGTGACGCATTTCATCGGCCTGGAGGACTACGTGTCGCGCCGCCGCTATCTCGGCGGCGCGGTTTGAGCGAGGATATGTCGCGCCTGACGAAGACCGGAGCAGCCCGGGAGCGGCACACTGGACGCATGACACACGACACGACATCGGACCGCGAAACGCGGATGCGCGCCGTCCTGGCCGACACTGCCCGGGCCAAGGCGCTGCCCAATGAGGCCTACGTCGATCCCGACTTCCTCGCCTTCGAGCGGGCGCGGCTGTTCGAGGCCGGCTGGGCCTGCATCGGCTTCGGCAAGGATGTGTCCAATCCCGGCGACGTCGTGCCGCGCGATCTCCTCGGCCTGCCGCTGATCCTGCTGCGCAACGCCGAAGGCGGGATCCGCGTCTTCCACAACGTCTGCAGCCATCGCGGCGTCGAGCTGGTCGGCGAGCCCTGCCATGTCACCAGTGTGCTGCGCTGTCCGTATCATTCCTGGGCCTACGACCTCGAAGGCCGGCTGAAGGCGACGCCGTTCATCGGCGGGCCGGGCGTCAACCGCTGCGACGGCTTCGACAAGTCGGCGCATGGGCTGAAAGCGGTCCGCAGCGCGGTCTGGTTCGATCTGGTCTTCGTCAACGTCGACGGCAAGGCGCCGGATTTCTCGGCCTATATCGCGCCGCTGGCCGCGCGCTGGTCGATGTTCGACGGCAGCCTCGTCCGCCATTCCGGCGCGGATTCATCGACCGCGTTCGACGTCAACTGCAACTGGAAGCTCGCGGTCGAGAATTACTGCGAGGCCTATCACTTGCCCTGGGTGCATCCGGGCCTCAACTCGTATTCGCGCCTGGAGGACCACTACAACATCAACGAATGGGACAGCTTCGCGGGGCAGGGCAGCCGGGTCTATCGCCCGAGCCTGACCGATACCGGCGAGGAGCTGCCGAATTTCCCGGACCTGCCGACCCAGTTCCGCGGCGGCGCCGAATATGCGGCGCTGTTCCCCAACGTGCTGCTGGGCGTGCACCAGGATCATTTCATGGCGGTGCGCCTGGAGCCCAAGGGCGTCGATCGTACGATCGAGCACATGGAGCTCTACTATGTCGGCGACAGGGCGTTGAGCGACGACTATGCCGCGATCCGCTCGGCCAATCTGCGGACTTGGCGCACCGTCTTCGCCGAGGATGTCGGCGTGGTGGAGCGCATGCAGCGCGGCCGCGCCTCGCCGGCCTTCGACGGCGGCGTGTTCTCGCCGGTCATGGACGTGCCGACCCACTGCTTCCACAAATGGGCCGCGCAGCGGCTGATGTAGGTTCTAGCCGAGGGCCGCGAGGCTCTTCGCCGCCGCGATCTCGCACAGCAGGGAAATGATGCCGTCCCGCGACCATCCCTTGCGGGCACCCATGGCGACGCGCAGGAACGGCGTGATCTCTCCCGCTTCGGGGAGGATCGCCTCGTAGCGGTGGCCGCGAAAGCCGAAGCTGCCGCCCTTGTCGAACCGGATCTGCCGCGCCTTGGCCTCGCGGGCGATGAAGTCCTCCAGCCGGCGGTAATTCTCCGGGCTGTCCTCGTGGAGCTGCAGCAGGACGAACGGCGCCTGTGCGTCCCCGACCCCGAGCGAGGGATGCGAGATCTGCGAGAACAGGCCGCCGGAGTCCAGCGGCGTCTCCGCCAGCCGCGCCGCCAGCAGGGCATTGTTCTCGAACACGGTCTCGGCATAGCTGCGGCCGAAGGCGCGGTCCAGGAACCAGGGCGCCTCCAGCGTGCTGATCGCGTCGAAGCCGAGCCCGGCGCCGGTCAGGACCCGCGCCTTCTTCAGCTTCTCCGCGGGATCGATGGTGAAGCCTTGGCTCTCATGCCGATAGAGGCTGACGATGCCGACATTGGCGAGCTCCAGGCCGGCCTGGTCGAGCTTCAGCCCCGAGCTCAAGCGCGCCACCAGCGGCGGCGGCTCGAGGCAGCCCATGTCGCCCGTCAGCATGAGGTCGAGATCGAAGCAGGGGCCCATGAGCGTGGTATCGGCGATGACCAGCGACGGACAGCCTTCCGCCGAGGCGCAATGCGCGCGCAGGGCCGCCTGAAAATCGACGATATGCACCTGGGCCGCGCGGTCGAAATAGACCGGCTCCAGGATCAGCACGTCGGCCGTGTCGGTCCCGAGCTTGGGCAGCTCCCGCGCCATGCCGTGCGAGGCGAGCATCGCCACCAGCTCCTCGGTCTCGAAATAGCCGCCGAGATGCCGGATGCGCGGCGGATTGTTCGGTGTGGCGCCGCGTGGCGACAGCGCCAGCAGCAGCGTGTTCATCGCCGCCTGGCCGCTGGAGAACAGGAAATGATCGGCGCGCCATCCCTTGGGCGCCGGCGCGTAGTGCTCGCAGCGCTCCTCCAGCGTCTGGGGCTCGATGCTCCGTTCATAGCCGAAGTCGATCGCCGTGCCGTCCGGCGCCATGGTCAGGTCGCTGTCGCGCGGCGAGCGCAGCGCGCGGTCCGACGCGGCATGGGCGAGACCCAGGCAAATGCGCCGGAGCGCCAGCGCCAGCCGGTCGATCTCCGCTTCCATCTCCCAGGGCGGGAGGTCGTCGTCCATGAGTGCATCGACCGCCTGCTGCCAGGTCGCCAGCAGACCGGCGGATTGGGGGACCTTGGCGGCCAGCGCCTCGCCCAGATAGAGCAGCTCGGCACATTCCCGCCGCGCCGGCTCAGCCGCCGCGGCGGGCGCCTTTGCGGCGAAATCAACGGCGACGACGGTCATGGGAGCACAGGCGCTTGTTGCACTGCGGTATGAACGCATGCAAACCACCAATGTTCCAGACGTATTTCGCGGAATTTTCGTTTCAGTTCGATGAGATGGTAAGCGCGCGGTGTGAGCCGCGGCCTATTGCGCCTTCACCAGCACATAGGACCCCGGCGCGTCCTCGATCGGCTTCAGCTTGCCGTCGCCGGGTTTCCGCGCCGGGACCTCGCCGTCGTCGTACTGGCGCAGCCACTCACGCCATTCCGGCCACCAGGAGCCGGGGCGGTTCTCCGCTTTGGCCAGCCAGTCGTCCGGCGAAGGCGGGTAGTCCTTGCCGGTCTTCTCGGCGCCGACCCAATGGCCGTACTTCATCGCGGTGGGCGGATTGACGACGCCGGCGATATGGCCGGAGGCCGCGAGCACGAACTTGACCGGCCCCTGGTAGAGCTGGGTGGCCGCGTAGGTCGATTTCCACGGCGCGATATGGTCCTCGCGGGTGGAGAGGATGAGAGTCGGCGTCTTGATGGTGGTGAGGTCGATGGCGACGCCGTCGAGCTCGATTCCGCCCGGCCGCGACAGCAGGTTCCGCTGGTACATGTTGCGCAGATAGAAGCTGTGCATCGCCGCCGGCATGCGCGTGGAATCCGAGTTCCAGTAGAGGAGGTCGAACGGGAACGGCTCCTTGCCGAGCAGGTAGTTGTTGATGACGAAGGACCAGATCAGGTCGTTGGCGCGCAGCATGTTGAAGGTCGTCGCCATCTCCGAGCCTTCGAGATAGCCGCGCTCGTTCATCTTGGCTTCGAGCGATTCCAGCTGCGTCTCGTCGATGAAGACGCCGAGCTCGCCGGCCTCGGCGAAGTCCACCATCGAGGTGAAGAAGGTGGCGCTGGCGATCCGGTCGCTCTTCTTCTTGGCCGCGAGATAGGCGAGGGTGGCCGCCAGCAGCGTCCCGCCGAGGCAATAGCCGATGACGTTGGCGCTCTTCTCGCCGGTCGCCTGCTCGATGGCGTCGAGCGCCGCCAGCGGCCCTTCCAGCATGTAGTCGCTGAAGCTCTTCTGCGCGAGCTTGGCGTCCGGATTGACCCAGGACACGATGAAGACCGTCAGCCCCTGCTCGACGGCCCACTTCACGAACGAGTTCTGCGGCTTCAGGTCGAGGATGTAGTACTTGTTGATCCAGGGCGGGATGACCAGCAGCGGCCGCTTGGCGACCTTCGCCGTGGCCGGCGCGTACTGGATGAGCTGCAGCAAGTCGTTCTGGAACACGACCTTGCCCGGGGTCACGGCGATGTTCTTGCCGACCTCGAAGGCGTCGTAGTCGGTCATGCTGATCGCGAGCTTGCCCTTGCCGCGCTCGAGATCGTTCAGCAGGTGCTGCAGGCCCTTGACCAGGTTCTCGCCGCGGCTCTCGATCGTGGTGCGCAGCACCTCGGGATTGGTGAGCACGAAGTTGCTGGGCGCCATCGCATCGACGAACTGCCGGGTGTAGAAGTCGATCTTCTGCGCCGTCTTGTTGTCGAGCCCCTCGACCTCGCTCACCGTGTTCTGCATCCAGCGCGCGGTCAGCAGGTAGGACTGCTTGATGAAGTCGAAGAGCTGGTTGTCCTGCCAGGCCGCGTCCTTGAACCGTCGGTCGTCCCGGGAGGGTGCGATCACCGGCTCGGCCTCCTGGCCCATCATCCGCCGCGCGGTCGATTGCCAGAGGTTCATGTAGTCCTGCCACAGCGACATCTGCGCCTGGACCAGCTTCTGCGGGTCCGACATCAGCCGGGTGGTCATCTCGTAGAAGGCGCGGCCGATATTGAGCGGGTCGGGGTTCGAATCGCCGCCGTCCTGGGTGCGGGTCAGGAATTCCGAGACCAGGCGCTGCGACTGCTCGGCGATCCCGGCCATCGTGCGCGCCAGTTCGACCGGGTCGTTGCCGTTGCCCGAATCGCCCGGCGGCTGGGTATTGTTGGCTTCGGCCATGGATGCCCCGATCGCTTCCTCAGAATTACCAATAGGATAAGTGATATACCCCGGCGGCTGTTGCAACCGTGCCACGGAATGACGCGCCGATTGCCTCTGTATACCGTAATGGGTTAAGAATTAAGCACTTTCGGTGACGGCGCGATTCAGCGGGCGCCCGGCCGAGCAGGGGAGTTTCACGTCGATGCTCGAGGCTCTGAAGTCCAAGGGGCTCACCATTCTCCGGCGCGGCAAAGGACTGCGCGATCGTCTGGATCTGACCCGGGCCCGGCGCCATGCGCCCCTGGCGCTCCCGTCGATGGCCGTTTCGATGACGGCGCTCCTGGTCGTGGCCGGCTGCAGCTGGTTCGAGGACAACAGCGTCCCCGCGCCGGACGCCAACCCCGCCCAGTCCGGTGCGCAGGAGGGCAAGGCGACCGCGCCGGCACCCGGCGAAGGCGAGGCGATGGGCTCGGCGACCTCCAACGGCACGCCGGGAAGCACTGAAGGAGCCACGCAGACGGCCGATGCCGGCAAGGCGACCTACCCGGATATCAACAGCGTCCCCAACGAGGCGCCGAAGCCCAGCATCGTCAACCTCGACCAGGCCCCGTCGGGGCTGGCGGCGGACAGCGCCAACGCCCAGCACACCGATGAAACGCTGACCATGCCGAATGAAAGCGCCGCACGGCCGGAGAAGCCGGCGGAAGAGGGCGCGTCGCAGGCCGCTTCTGTCGAGCCGACGGCGCCGGAAACCCCGGCCGCGCCGCCTGCGGTGGCACCCGAGGCCGCAACCCCGGCGCCGGCACCCGAAGCGGCGCCCACGCCCGCCCCTGCGCCTGAGGCCACGCCGGCACCCGCCCAGGTCGCCAGCGTGGGTACGCCGCAACCCGGCTCCACGCCCTTCGAGCCCAGCGGCCCGCTCTATCTCGCGCCGGGCTCGCTCTCCCGCAATCCGCAGGAAGCCTCCGCGGCTGCCGCCGTGCCATCCGCTCCGGCCGGCATCACGGCGACCCCGATGCCCGGCGGCGGCGAGGCGGTCTCGGTCGATTACTCGGCTCTCAACGGCCTTGGCGGCGGCGGTCAGCCGTCGGCGCCGGGCGCTCCGGCCCTGGCGCCGGTGATGACCGCGACCAACGCCCAGATCGCCGGCGTCGGCCAGGCGGTCGGTTATGTCTATTTCGGCAACGGCTCGTCGCAGCTCTCCGATGCGGATCGCCAGGTGCTGCAGCAGGTCGTGCAGCTCCAGCGCATCCAGGGCGGCGTGCTCCGGATCGTCGGCCATGCCAGCCAGCGCACCGGGAATATGGACGCGCTGGCGCAGGATCAGGTGAACCACCGTGTCTCGCTGGCGCGTGCGACCGCGGTCGCCCAGGCGCTGGTCAACATGGGCGTGCAGCCGATGCTGGTGCAGGTCGCGGCGGCGGGCGACGGCCAGACGCTCTATTCCGAGAGCACGCCGGCTGGCGAGGCGGGCAACCGCCGCGCCGAAGTCTATCTCTCGCAGAATTAGCCCAAAGCGATCCCACATGGCTGCTGAAAACGCCCCCGCAGGCGCTTTGCGCGTTGGCATTGCCGGCCTCGGCACGGTCGGCGTCGGCGTCGTGCGCCTGCTCCAGGAGAACCGCGACGTCCTGCTGCAGCACTGCCCGCGGCCGATCGAGGTCGTGGCGGTCTCCGCCCGCGACCGCCGCAAGAACCGCGACGTCGATCTCTCCGGCTATGACTGGGTCGACGACCCGGTCCAGCTCGCCCACCACCCCAAGGTCGATGTCGTCGTCGAGGTGATCGGCGGCGCGAGCGGTCCCGCCAAGGTGCTGACCGAGCAGGCGATCGCCCAGGGAAAACACGTCGTCACCGCCAACAAGGCCCTGCTTTCGGCGCATGGCACCGCGCTCGCGCGCAGCGCCGAAAAGGCCGGACTGGCGCTTGCTTACGAGGCCGCGGTTGCCGGCGGCATCCCGATCATCAAGGCGATGCGCGAGGGCCTGGCGGCCAACCGGATCGAGCACGTCTACGGCATCCTGAACGGCACCTGCAACTACATCCTGACCCAGATGCGCGAGACCGGGCGCGAGTTCGCCGATGTCCTGGCCGAGGCGCAGCATCTCGGCTATGCCGAGGCGGATCCCAGCTTCGACGTCGACGGCATCGACGCTGCGCACAAGCTCTCGATCCTGACCGCCGTCGCCTTCGGCTGCGAGGTGGATTTCGCCGGCATCCGCGTCTCCGGCATCCGCAATGTCTCGGCGATGGACATCGAATACGCCACCGAGCTCGGCTACCGCATCAAGCTGCTCGGCCTCTCGCGCCTGATCGATTCAAAGGGGAGGGGAGAGGGCGCGGAACGCCGCGTCGAGCAGCGGGTTCATGCCTGCATGGTTCCGCAGAATGCCGTGATCGCCAAGGTGGACGGGGTCTACAACGCCGTCGTCACCCACGGCAATTTCGTCGGCCAGAACGTCGCCATCGGTCGCGGCGCCGGCCAGGGACCGACCGCCTCGGCCGTGGTCAGCGACCTGATGGACATCGCCCGGGACCGCATCCTGCCGGCCTTCTCCGCGCCGGCCGACACCCTGAAGAGGATCCCGGCCGCGGCCGAGGGCAGCCATGTCGGCCCGTTCTATCTGCGCCTGATGGTCGTGGACCGCCCCGGCGTCATCGCCGATGTGACCGCGATCATGCGCGACGAGAACGTCTCGATGGAGACCATGATCCAGCGCGCCCGCGCCCCCGGCGACCGCGTGCCGGTGGTCATCACCACCCACGAGACCAGCCAGGCCCAGATCAGCCGCGTGGTCGACCGCCTGGCGGGTGTCAGGACCGTGCTCGAGCCGCCGCACGTGATGTCGATCGAACTGCTGTCATAGAAATGAAGTCTGGATAGGAGAGGCTCGGTCTAAAGCCCTCTCCCCTCGAGGGAGAAGGCGGGGATGAGGGGCCGGCAATTCTAACCACCAGCGATACTCAGAAGGAGAGGCATATATGGATCGCAACCTGGCGCTGGAAGTGGTGCGCGTGACCGAGGCGGCGGCTTTGGCGGCGTCGCGCCTCATGGGCCGCGGCGACGAGAAGGCGGCGGACCAGGCGGCGGTCGACGCGATGCGCACGGCGCTCAACAGCCTCGCCATCGAGGGCACCGTGGTGATCGGCGAAGGCGAGCGCGACGAGGCGCCGATGCTCTATATCGGCGAGAAGGTCGGCGCCGGCGGCCCCAAGGTCGACATCGCGCTGGACCCGCTGGAAGGCACGACCATCACCGCGAAGGGCGGCCACAATGCGCTCGCCGTCGTCGCGATGGCGGAGGAGGGCGGCTTTCTCAACGCGCCCGACGTGTACATGGACAAGATTGCGGTGGGCACCGGTCTCCCCGAGGGCGTCGTCGATCTGGACCTGAAGCCGCAGGAGAATCTGAAGCGTCTCGCCGACGCCAAGCAGATGGACATCCGCGACCTCGTGGTCTGCATCCTCGACCGCCCGCGCCACGCCGAGCTGATCGCCGCGGTGAGGGGCGCCGGCTCGCGCATCATGCTGATCTCCGACGGCGACGTCTCGGGCGTCATCGCCACCTCGCAGAAGGGCAGCGGCGTCGATCTCTACATGGGCAGCGGCGGCGCGCCGGAAGGCGTGCTGGCGGCGGCGGCTTTGCGCTGCATCGGCGGCCAGATGCAGGGGCGGCTGCTGTTCCGCAACGACGACGAGAAGGCGCGCGCCAAGAAGTGGGGCGTGACCGACCTCAATCGCAAGTACTCGATGCTCGACCTGGCCCATGGCGACGTGATGTTCGCCGCGACCGGTGTGACGGACGGCGCGATGCTGAAGGGTGTGCGCCGCTCGACCACGACCGCGAGCACCCATTCCATCGTGATGCGGTCGAAGACCGGCACGGTCCGCGTGATCGAGGCAACCCATAACTGGGACCTCAAGATGCCCTACGAGAGGCGCGGGGCGTATTAGGCGGGGCATCGCGGTCCCGTCCCTTGAAGGCGTGAGACTTTCGCGCCGCTTTCCCACTGCGGCGCTTTCCATGAAATCTTGATGATGGCGCGCGGGGCGCGCCCGGTTTTCCGCCATTGCGGCAGCCCGGCGGCGCCTGGCTCGCCCTATCGTCATCATCCCGTCGCGAAGCATCGCTAGCGTGCCCCCGTCATCGATGCACACGTGTGCAACGGCGGGGCATGGGCCAGGAAGAATTTCTCGCGCTGTCGGATCTGGCGGTCGGCTACGGGGCGACGCCGGTGCTGCAGGGCATCGATCTCGCGATCCGGCGGGGCGAGTTCGTGGCACTGCTCGGCGCGTCCGGCTGCGGCAAGACGACCTTGCTGCGGGCGGTCGCCGGCTTTGCGGCGCCGTCCGCCGGCCGCATCCACGTCGCCGGGCGTGATGTGACGCACTTGCCGCCGGACAAGCGCGGCATGGCCCTGGTGTTCCAGTCCTATGCGCTCTGGCCGCACATGACGGTCGCCCAGAACATCGGTTACGGGCCGAAGCTCAAGGGCCGGCCGCGCGCCGAGATCGCGCGCCGGGTGGCCGAGCTCGCGACCCTGCTCGGCCTCACCGGGCTGACCGAGCGCAAGCCCGGCGCGCTCTCCGGCGGGCAGCGCCAGCGCGTGGCGCTGGCCCGCGCCTTGGCCGCCGACCCCGAGATTCTCCTGCTCGACGAGCCGCTCTCCAATCTCGACGCGCGGATCCGCGGCACGGTGCGCCACGAGATCCGCGCGATCCAGCAGCGGCTCGGCATCACCGCGATCCACGTCACCCATGACCGCGAGGAAGCGATGGTGATGGCCGACCGGCTGGTGATCCTCGATGCCGGCCGCATCGCCCAGCACGGCACGCCGGAAGAGGTCTACAACCGCCCGGCCTCCGCTTTCGTCGCGGCCTTCATGGGCGCCGAGAACGCCCTGCATCTGGCCGGTGCCCCGGCGGCCGATCGCTTCGAGATCGCAGCCGGCACCGATCGGCGCGGGCGGGTTCCGCTCGCCGGCCGGGAGCTGCGCGCCGGCACGGTCGAGGTGCGGTTCCGCGCCGAGGCCGCCGAGCTCCGGCCGCTCGACGAAGCGGGCTCCGGCTACGGGCTGGAGCTCATCGGCCTCGTCGAAGCGGTGAGCTATCCCGGCGGCCACTGGCGGCACTCGATCCGGATCGGCGATGCCGAGGTGAAGGCCGACGCACCGCGCAGCTTCGCGCCGGGCGAGACCGTGCGCGTTCATGTCCCGCCGGCGGCGCTTTTCCTGTTCGACGCCGGACCCGCGGCCCGGGCGACGCCCGCGCCCGTGTTCGGCGACGTCCCGTCCTCGGCATCCCCTTCGTCCTCGGTCCTCCCGCAAACCATGGAGATCTGCTCATGAAGACTCTCGCCGCGACTGCAGTGGTACTCGGCCTCTCGGCCGCGCCGGCCTTGGCCGACGAGCTGACGGTGATCACCGCCGGCGACCAGAACATGGTCGATTACGTCAACCAGTATCTCGGGCCCTTGTTCGAGAAGGCCTATCCGGGCAACACCGTGCGCGCGGTCGGCACCGGTCCCGGCGATGCGGGCTCGCAGAAGATCCTGGAGCGTTTCGACGCCCAGGCGGGTGCCGGCAGCCAGGCCTGGGACACCGACGTCGCCGTGGTGCACGAGAAGTTCGTCGGCCCCATGGTGCAGAAGGGCTATCTCGAGAAGTACCGCTACAACATCGACACCGGGAAGATGGTCAGCCGGCCGAACGCCAAGATCGCGCTCGGCACCGATGTCGACGGCTACGTGATGCCGATGTTCAACAGCCAGACGGCGCTTGCCTACAACCCGGCGCTGCTGCCCAATCCGCCCAGGAGCTATGCCGAGCTCGCGGCCTGGGTGAAGGACCACCCCAAGCAGTTCGGCTATAACGGCATCAAGGGCGGCGCCTCCGGGGTCAGCTTCGTGATGGGCTGGATCTACGCCTTCGGCGGAACCGATCCCGAGAAGCTGCAGAACGGGCCGTTCGACCAGGCGGAGACCAAGAAGTGGGATGCCGCCTTCGCCAGCCTGAAGGAATTCACCAAGAACGCGACGCTGACGCCCGGCAATGCCGGGACGCTCGACATGCTGAGCCGCGGCGAGATCGCGATCGGGCCGGTCTGGGTCGACATGTTCTACACCTGGCAGGCCAGCGGCCAGCTTCCGCCCGATCTCAAGCTCGAGCTGCCTGCGCCCGGCATGCCTGGCCAGCCGATGCACTACGTGGTTCCGGCCAAGAGCGCGCATAAGGATCTGGCCGAGAAGTTCGTCGCGCTGGCCACCAGCCCGGAAGTGCAGGCCGATGGGATCGTCAAGCGCTTCAACTGGTATCCGGGCATCGACGCCCAGTTCGTGAAGCCGAAGCTCGACGACGCGACCTGGAACAAGCTGTTCCTCGAGATCACGCCGGAGGATCTCGCCAAGAACGGCAAGTCGTTCCCGATCACGCCCTATAACAACGCGATCCTGCAGGGCTACGAGCAGGCGGCGATCAACTAGGTGGTGCCGACCGATCATGACCCGCCGGGTGCGCCGCCTTCGGGCGGGGCGCCCGGCGTCCCTCGGCTGGGCCCGCGCCTGCTCGGCCTGCTGCTGGTGCTCCCGGCGCTGCTGGTCATCGTCCTGTTCTTCCTGGTGCCGCTCGCGGCCTCGGTGGTCGGCGCCTTCGCGGAGCAGGGCGGCGGCTACGGGCTCGCCAACTTCCGCCTGTCCTTCGAGCTCTATTCCGAGGACATGCTGTTCACCGTGGTCATCATCGGCCTCTCGACGCTGCTGATCGGCCTCTTTGCGGTGGCGATCGGCGGCTATCTGACGCTGGGCGAGAATCCCCGCGCGGTGGTCTTGCTGCGCTGGCTCTATCGCTGGCCGATGTTCATCCCGTTCATCGTGGTGGGGCAGGTGATGCGCACCTTCCTCGCCAAGAACGGCCTGATGAACAACGCGCTGATGGGCGCCCATCTGCTGACCCCGCTCGACACGACGAGCTTCCTCGACTGGCGCGGCATCGTCATCGCCCTCGTCTGGAAGCAGACGCCGTTCGTGGCGCTGCTGGTCGCCGGCGCGATGGCCACGGTCGATCGCGGCACGATCGAGGCCGCGCGCAACCTCGGCGCCTCGCGGCTGCGCGTCCTCGCCGAGATCCTGGTGCCGCAGGTCGGCAGGACCCTGCTGGTCGGCATGGTGCTCTCCTTCGTCACCATGATGTCGGTGCTGTCGGTCCCGCTGATGATCAACGCCCAGTCGCCGACCATGCTGACCGCGGACATCGCGTTCCGCATCAACGCCTATGGCGATTACGGCGCCGCCAATGCGCTCGGCCTCGTCTCGCTGCTGATCTCGGCGACGGTTGCCTGGTTCTATCTCAGCCACGGCCTCAAGGAGCGGCAGTGATGCGCGCCACCCTCGCGCTGCCGCTCGGCGGCCACCGCGTCCTCGACCTCTGGTGGCTGCCGCGCGCGCTCATC
Source organism: Dongiaceae bacterium (assembly GCA_035548715.1). Taxonomy (GTDB): domain Bacteria; phylum Pseudomonadota; class Alphaproteobacteria; order Dongiales; family Dongiaceae; genus Dongia. The sequence goes on along the minus strand of DASZSL010000109.1, from coordinate 10,744 downwards.
CTGGGCGCGCTCGCCTTCGCGATCTTCGGGCCGCTCACCAACCTCGTGCTCTGGACGGTGGCGGAGAAGTGGTACTTCCCGCACGCCCTGCCGCTGCAATACGGCTTCAACGCCTGGTCCTACGTCTTCGCGCCGCGCGGCGGGGCGGTCGAATCGCTGCGCAACAGCATCGTCGTGGCGATCCTCGCCGTCATCGCCTCGCTGGCGCTGGCCGTTCCCGCGGGCTACGCGCTCGCCCGCCTGAAGCTGCCGCTCAGGGGCGCGATCCTGATCGCCTTCCTGGTGCCGCAGGCCTTTCCCAACCTCTCGGTCTACGTGAACGTCGCGCGGATCTTCTACGAGGTCCGGCTGAACGGGACGATCCCGGGCGTGGTGCTGGTCCACGTCACCCAGGGCCTGGTCTATGCGGTCTGGATCGCGACCGCCGCCTTCGCCGCGGTGGACGCGGAGCTGGAGCAGGCGGCGCGCTCGATCGGCGCCGGGGCCCTGCGCGCCTTCCGGGACGTGACCCTGCCGCTTGCCATGCCGGGACTGATGGCGAGCGCGATCTTTGTCTTCCTGGAATCGCTCGACGAGTTCACCGGCAGCTATTTCGTCGGCGCGCCGGACGTCAACATGCTGCCGCTGCTGCTCTATTCGGCCGGCGCCGGCGGCAATTACCAGATCGCCTCGGTGACCGCGATGCTGCTGCTCGTGCCTTCGATCGTCTTCATGCTGGTGGTCGAGCGCTTCCTGAAATCCGACGTGCTGGCGCGGGTCGGCCGCTGACATGACGGAGGAGGACGAGAGCCGACCGGCGCGGCAGCGGCCGGCGCGGGTCAACGCCCAGCGGGTCAGCGAGCATGCGGGCGTCTCGCGCTCGGCGGTCTCCCGCGCCTTCACCCCCGGCGCCAGCATCGCGGAAGTGACCCGGGCGCGGGTGCTGCGCGCCGCCGAGGAGCTCGGCTACCAGGTCAACGATCTCGCCCGCGGCCTGATCAGCGACCGCAGCCGGCTGGTCGGCCTGGTCGTGACCCGGCCGGAGGAGGGGTTCCGCGCCCATCTGACCGCCGCGCTGGCCAAGGCGCTGATCGGCCGCGGCAGCGTCCCGGTGATGATCAATACCGGCGAGACCGAGGCCGATCTCGGCGCCGCCCAGCGCATGCTGATCGGCCACCGCGCCGAGGCGACGGTCATCGTCTCCGGCACGCCGCCGCGTTCCTTCCAGGACCTGGCACGGCGCGACGGCCAGACGCTGCTGATCCTCGGCCGCGCCGAGCCGGATGCCGACCACCTGCTGGCCGACAATGCCGCGGCGGCGGCGCAGGCGGCGGCGCTGTTCGTCGGCCGCGGCCTGCGGCGGCTCGGCCTGGTCGGCGCGCACGCGGCGACGCCCAGCGTTCTGGAGCGCGAGACCGCCTTCCGGGAAGCGGCGGCCCGGCTCGGCGCCTCGGTCGCCTGGGAGCGCGGCGCGGATTCCGATTATGCCGGCGGCCTGGCCGCGGCCCGGCGCCTGCTCGCCGTCCGGCCGCGGCCGGAAGCCGTCTTCTGCATCAACGACCCGCTCGCCTTCGGCGTCATGGACCATGCGCGCAGCGAAGCCGGCCTCGCTGTCCCGGGCGACCTCGCCGTCATCGGCTTCGACGACGTGCCGCAGGCCGCCTGGCGCGCCTACGGACTCACCAGCTTCCGCCAGGACCCGGCGGCGATGGCGGCCGAAGCGGTCCGGATCCTGGACCTGCGCCGGGCCGAGCCGGAGCATCCGCCGGTCGGGCGCCGGCTCAGCGCGCCGCTGGTCGTGCGGAGCAGCTTCGAGCCGGGGTCCTAGCGCGCTGTTGCGCTCGGGGCCGGCTGCTATACTCCGGCCATGCAATCCCTCGCTGCGAGTCGCCTTTCCGAGCCCGAAGATCCGGCGCCCTTCCTCGGGGTCGAGCACTCGGTCACCGGCAAGTTCTGGCGCCAGCGCCCCGCCGACGAGCGCATGGGCCTCGCCATCGCCCAGCGCCTGCAGCTTCCGGAGATCGTCGGCCGCCTGCTCGCCGGCCGCGGCCAGACCCTCGACACCGCCGAGGGCTTCCTGGCACCGAGGCTCCGCGACCTGCTGCCCGATCCCTCGCGCTTCAAGGACATGGATGCGGCCGCCGCCCGCGTGGCGGCCGCGATCGAGCGCGCCGAGAAGATCGCCATCTTCGGCGACTACGACGTCGACGGCGCGACGTCCGCCGCGCTGCTCTCGCGCTTCCTGCGCGCCGCCGGGGCCCAGCCGGTGCGGCTCTACGTGCCGGATCGCGGCGCCGAGGGCTACGGTCCGAATGCGCCGGCGCTCCTGAAGCTGAAGGAGGAAGGCGCCGGCCTCGTCATCACCGTCGATTGCGGCGTCACCGCCTTTGCGCCGCTGCAGGCGGCCAAGGCTGCCGGCCTCGACGTGGTGGTCGTGGATCACCATGTCGCCGAGCCGCATCTCCCCGAGGCCGCGGCGATCATCAATCCCAACCGCCTGGACGAGACCGCGGGCCACGGCCAGATGGCGGCGATCGGCGTCGCCTTCCTGCTGGCGGTCGCGGTCAACCGCAAGCTGCGCCAGGACGGCTGGTACAACGATGCGCGGCCGGTGCCCGACCTGATGCAGTGGCTGGACCTGGTGGCGCTCGGCACGGTCTGCGACGTGGTGCCCCTGACCGGCATCAACCGCGCTTTGGTGGCCCAGGGCCTGAAGATCATGGGCCAGCGCCGCAATCCGGGCCTGCGCGCGCTGGCCGAGGTCGCCGGCATCAACGAGCGCGCCGGCGCCTATCATTGCGGCTTCCTGATGGGTCCGCGCATCAATGCCGGGGGCAGGGTCGGGCGCTCCGATCTCGGCGCGCGCCTGCTTTCGACCGATGATCCCGCCGAGGCGATGCGCCTCGCCCGCGAACTCGACGCCTTGAACGCCGAGCGCCGCGAGATCGAGGCCCGCGTCCTGGAGGAGGCCTGCCGCATCGCCGACAGCCAGGCGGCGCAGCGCCCGCACCTGATCTTCGTCGCCGCCGAGGGCTGGCATCCCGGGGTGATCGGCATCGTCGCCGGGCGCCTGAAGGAGCGCTACGAGCGCCCGGTCTGCGTGGTGGCGCTGGAGAACGGCATCGGCAAGGGCTCCGGCCGCTCGATCGGCGGCTTCCATCTCGGCAACGCGGTGATCGCCGCGCGCGAGACCGGCATCATCGCCAAGGGCGGCGGCCATGCCATGGCGGCCGGCTTCGAGGTCGCGGCCGACCGCCTCGACGAGCTCCGGGCTTTCATTGACCGCCGCATCGGCGACCATTTCAATGGCCTGCCGCCCCGCGCCGTGCTCGATCTTGACGGCGCGCTGCAGCCCCGCGGCGCCTCGCCCGGGTTCGCCGCGATGCTGGACCGGCTGGCCCCGTTCGGCGCCGGCAATGCCGAGCCGCGTTTCGCGCTCTCCAATGTCCGCATCGCCTTCGCCGACCTGGTCGGCGAGAAGCATGTCCGGGTCCAGGTCCAGGGCAGCGACGGCACGCGGCTGAAGGCGATCGCCTTCCGCTCCGCCGAGAACGAATTGGGCCGCGTGCTGATGGGCGGCCGCAACGCGCCGCCGCTCCACGTCGCCGGGCACCTGCGCCTCGATTCCTGGCAGGGCGAGGAGCGCGTCCAGATGACCATCGAGGACGCCGCGATCGCGGCCGGCTAAAGCCGGTAGACCTTGCCCACCGCCGACGGCACCACGGCATCGCCATAGGCCGAGGCCAGCGCGTTGATCGCCCGCCAGCCGGTGCAATGGCCGGCGGCGATCAGCTTCAGGTCGAACGCCTTCAGCGCCGCCACCGTCTCGGGGATGATCGCCTCGGTATTCCCCGAGAGATGGAACCCGCCGAACACGCCGTAGACCGGCACATCCGGGAACCGCTCCCGCGCATGCAGCAGCACGTTGACCAGCCCGGCATGGGAGCAGGCGGTGAACACCACCAGCCCCTTGCCGGCGACGTTGACCGCGACGAAGCGCTCGTCCGGCATGATCTCGTCCGGCGCCCAGCTTCCGTCGGGCATCTGCCGCTGCTGGCCGGGGAAGCCGCGCTCGAACGGCGTCCGGCGGGGGATCTCGCCGCTGATGAAGAACGCGTCGCCGAGCACCGTCTGCGCCTCCCGGGTCACCCGGGGGTCGCCGCCGCTCCCCGCCAGCGCCTCGACGCCCGGCACCGGCTCCATGGGGAACAGCTTGCCGTCCCGGGTCCGCGTTGCGCGCAGCGCGAACATCTCCGGATGCAGATGGACCGGCACGCTCCTGCCGCCATTGGCCTGCGCGATCATCTGCAGCGCGCGGGGCAGGGCGCCGCCATGGTCCCAATGGCCGTGCGACAGCACGATCCCCCCGACCGCGCCGAGATCCAGCCCGAGCCGCGTCACGTTGCGCTCGAACACCCAGGAGTCCGGCCCGGTGTCGAACAGCAGCGTCCGGCTCTCGCCGCCGGCCTTGGCCGTGATCAGGCAGGAGAGCCCGTGCGCCGCGCAGCACAGGCACGCCCCCGACAGCCATTTCATCCCGTGCCGCCGCAGGAAGGCGAACTCGGTCTCCACGAATCCCGGATTGGAGGACAGGCTGTCGGTCGCATTGTCGACCAGCACCGTGACCTCCAGGCTCTCGACCGTGCTCATGCCATCCCTTGTCAGTTGCCCGGGGCGACTCCCCGGTCCAAGATTGCCGCCCCGCGTGCCGGACCGCAATGGAGCCTGCGCCATGATCGAAGCTCCGAGACCCCTCGCCGCCGACGGCGTCCCCTGGACCGAGTGGAAGGACGTGCCGCGCTTCGGCATCCGCTACCGCCATCTCACCCTGGCCAATGCCGGCGAGGGCTACCATGTCGGCGTCTCCATCGAGGAGCTGCCGCCGGGCATGCAGACCGCGCCCGCGCATTACCACATCTTCGAGGAGGAGCATGTCTACATGCTCGAAGGCGTGGTGACGCTGCGCCTCGGCGCCGAGCGCTACACGATGCGGGCCGGCGACTATGTCTGCTTCCCGGCCGGCCAGATGGCGGGGCACTGCCTGATCAACGAGACCCGGGCGCCGGCGCGCTACGTCATCCTTGGCGAGAACAACCCGAACGAGGTTGCGGTCTATACCGACACCAACAAGGTCCTGGTCCGCGCGCTCGGCAACCGCGCGCTCTTCGACATGGCGGCGCTGCGCAGCTACTGGGAGGGCGAGGATACCGGCCTGCTCCCGGGAGAGCCTCCGCCCGGCAAGCCCGCGCTCGACAAGGTCGCGGCCGCCGCCGCGGCCAGGCCGAAGCCGCCGGTGCTTGCCGCCGACGTGCCCTGGTCCGAGGAAGAGCGCCCGCCCGGCTTCGCCTCGCGCGGTCAACACTTCACCCGGCATGCGGTCGGCGAGGATTACCATGTCGGCGTGAAGATCGAATCCCCGGGCCCCGGCCAGCGCCACGCCCCGCGCCACTACCACATGCTGGAGGAGGAGCACGCCTTGATCCTGGAAGGCGAGATCACCCTGCTGCTCGACGGCGGCGTCAGCCACCCGATGCGGCCGGGCGACTATGTCTGTTTCCCTGCCGGCCTGAAGGTCGGCCATTCCTTCCTGAACAGCGGCGCCGGCCCGGCGCGCTATCTGATGATCGGCGAGCGCAACCCGGCGGAAGTCTGCGTCTATCCGGATTCCAACAAGCTCGCCGTGGATGCGCTGCGCGAATGGGACTCGATCTTCGACAAGGGCGCGGTGCGCGACTACTGGGACGGCGAGGGCTGACGGGGCCACCCGGCGGGCGGCAGGATATGCATCTGCACGATGCGGCCGACCGTGGAGGGTGCAAGGCTGCGCCGCAATCCGAGGCTGGCGGCGTCGACCAGGGTCAGGAGCGCACCGGCGCTCCGAAACGTCGATGCCGGATAGCCGGGCGCGGTGGTGAATACGGCCCCGGCTTGATCCACAGCGGCCGGCGGGCCGACCGAATGGTCGACCGACGGGTGCAGCGCCCGTTCGAAGTCGAGGGTGCAGGCTTGTCCGGGCTTGGCCTGGAAAAGGCCGGAATCGGTCAGGCCGATGGTGCCGGCTTGGGCGCCCGGGCCGGGGGCGGCCGGCGGGCCGAGGAGAGCAGCGACGACGACGAAGCCGAAGAGCCGAATTCCTCTTCGCATATCGTCCTCCGGTGATCGGTACGCGTGGTCTGGATAGAGCGCCGGGCCCGCCGCCCGGTTCCATTTCGCCCGCAATTCCGGCGAACGGGATTCCGGCGAACGGATTCCGGCGAACGGGGCGGGCACGACTAAGGCGCCCGCGCGGAACTCGGCGGCGGCCATGCTTTCCTTGCGCTTCCCGGCCTGAGAAAAAGGCCCATATTTCCCTCGGCGCATCTTCGGCGCCCGCCGCAGCAATCGAGGCCAGGAACATCATGTCAGCACGACGCTTCAAGGTCGGCATCGTCGGCCTGCAGCCGGGGAGGAGCTGGGCCGCGCGCGCCCATATCCCGGCGCTCCGCGCGCTTTCCGACACGTTCGAGATCGCCGGCGTCGCCAATACCAGCAAGGCCAGCGCCGAGGCGGCCGCGGCGGCGATGGGCCTGCCGCGCGCCTATGCCGGCATCGCCGAGCTGGTTGCGGACCCGGCGGTCGACATCGTCGCCGTCACGGTGAAGGTGCCGCACCACCTGGAGCTCACGAAAGCGGCGATCGCGGCCGGCAAGCATGTCTATTGCGAATGGCCGCTCGGCAACGGGCTCGCCGAGGCCGAGGAGATGGCGCGCCTCGCGCGGGAGAAGGGCGTGCTCGGCGTGGTGGGCACCCAGGCCCGGCTCGCCCCGGAGATCGCGTATCTGAAGAAGCTCGTCGCCGACGGCTTCGTCGGCGAGGTGCTGTCGACCACGCTGGTCGGCTACGGCCGCGGCTGGGGCGGGGCGATCGACAGCCAGAAGACCGGCGCCTACCTGCTCGACCGCCGCAACGGCGCCACCATGCTGACGATCCCGCTCGGCCACACGCTGGCGGCGCTGACCGACGTGCTCGGCGACGTGGCCACGGTCTCGGCCGTGCTGGCGACCAGGCGCAAGACGGCCAAGGCACTCGACACCGGCGCGACGCTGCCGATGACCGCCCCCGACCAGGTGCTGGTGAGCGGCGTGCTGGCCGGTGGGCTTGCGGGCGGTGGGCTTGCGGCCGGTGGGCTTGTGGGCGGTGCGCCGCTCTCCATCCACTACCGCGGCGGGCAGCCGCGCGATGGAAATGGCCTGCTCTGGGAGATCAACGGCACCGAAGGCGACCTCCGCGTGACCGGCCCCTCCGGCCACACGCAGATGGTGCAGCTCGCACTCGAAGGCGCGCGTGGCGAGGAGAAGGCGTTCAAGAAGCTGGCGGTGCCGGATGCATACCGCGCCGGCTTCTCCGAGGACGTGATCCCCGGCAACGTCGCCCGCGTCTATGCGCGGATGGCCCAGGACCTGCGCGACGGCACGCATACCGTGCCGAGCTTCGCCGACGCGGTCGCGGTGCATCGCATCATCGATGCGATCGAGCGTGCGGCGGAAAGCGGCACAGGCCTGAAGTGATGCCCCGGGAATTCCCGCATTTTCGTGTTATTCCCGACATTGCCCGCATTGCACGTCGTCCCGAGAGGAGTACCATTACAGGAGGGGCGTGAGAGAAATAGAAGAAGGAAGACCTCTCATGTCAGAACCCAAGAAGGCCTGGCCGATAGCGGCCATTGTCTGGAGCTTCATCGTGGGGGCGGCCGCGATGCTCGTCCTGACGCTCTCGACCGGCTGGCTCACGACCCAAGGGGTCGTGCACCAGAAGGCCGAGGCGGCCCGCACGGCGGCGCTGGTGCCGTTCTGCGTCGCGAAAGCGCAGCAGGATCCGCTGTGGAAATCCAACGACGACAAGCATTCCAGCGCGGCGTTCCTCAAGAAGACCTGGGACCGCGACACTTTCGTCGAGGATGCCGGCTGGGCGACGCTGCCCGGCAGCGATTCGGCGGATGCCAACGTCGCCGAGGGGTGCGCCACCGCCCTCGAGAAGGTCGCGAATCCGGGCGCATAAGCGCTCGGCCCGTTCGTGCCTGGAAGACCCGCCGGCCTCCGTCGGCGGGCTTTTTCGTCCCCCTGCAATTCGGCGGGCAATTCGGCGGGCAATTCCGCGGGCAATTCGGCGGCAGGCGACCCGCGCAATGACGCGCTGACGTCGGACGGCTACTCCACGATCTTCCAGTAGGAGTCCTTGCGGACCACCTTGCCGTCGCGGAACGTGTAGAAGTCGCAGCCTCGGACCTCCACCTTCTTCCCCTCCCGGGTGGTGCCTGTGAGGGTCCATTTTGAAATGCCGGTATCGGCGGCCGAATCCACGAAATGCTCCGCGTCGCCGTAGTGGACATCGGGCAGGCCCTCGAAGCGCGCCGCCAGTCCTTCCCGTACTTTCCGCCTGCCCTCGAACCGCGAACCCCAGGGCGCGCCTCCCCGCGGCATCTCCAGGACGCAGTCGTCCGAGAAGAGCGCCATGATGCGATCAAGATCGTGCGCGTTGAAGGCATCGCACAGGTCTTCCAGTGTCGCGCGAATGTCCATCGCCCTGCCTCCCTCCAGCCGGCCAACCGCGGCTTTCGCTTCCTGTCTCCGGTTGGCGTCCAAGATAGGTCACCGGCGAGAGAACCGGTCAAGGCCCCAGAGGAGGCCGGACGACGACTGAGATCGCCGGGTCATGGAGCCGTCGCGGAGCATGACGAAGATCGGGAAGCCGAGCCGCAGGGCCTTCGCCCTCCCCCGATCCCGGGGGAGGGCAGGGGGTACGTTGCCGCTACTGGTAGCCGCCGGCCGCGACGATGCGCTCGCCGTTGACCCAGCCGGATTGGTCCGAGGCGAGGAAGACCGCGATCTTGGCGACATCGTCCGGCTGGCCGATGCGCCCCAGCGGCGTCTGCGCGGCGGCCTGCTTCTCGAAGTCGCTGCCGATGACGCCGAGCGTCGTTGCACCCTCGGTCTCGATCACGCCGGGCGCGATGGTGTTGACGCGGATCTTGCGGGGCCCGAGCTCCGCCGCGAAGGCGCGGGTGATCGCATCGAGCGCGCCCTTGGTGCCGGAATAGATCGCCGCGGCCGGAAAGGCCTTGGTGCTGACGACCGAGCCCACGTTGATGATGCTGCCGCCATTGCCGTTGAAATGCGCGACCGCCTCGCGGGTGGCGAGCAGGGGGCCGAGCACGTTGATGTCGAACTCGCGGCGGTATTCCGCCTCGGAGATGGTCTCGACCGGCTGGAAGCCATAGACGCCGGCATTGTTGACCAGCACATCGACCGGGCCGAAGGCCTGCTTGGTCTCGGCGAAGAGGCGCTTCACGTCCGCTTCCTTCGAGACGTCGCCCTGGACGGCGATCGCCTTGCCGCCCTTCTGCTTGATCGAGGCGACGACGCGTTCGGCGTCGTCCCGGGCCGCGGCGTAATTCACCACGACCGAGGCGCCGGCCGCGGCCAGCTCGCGGGCGATGCCCGCACCGATACCCTTGGAGGCGCCGGTCACCACCGCCACCTTCCCCGCCAAGTCGCTCATCGCTCTCTCCTTGCTTGAATGCTTCGTTCGATGGTTAGATAATCATCGAAATGACGAGTTCAAGGGGGGTGGGTGCCGTATCCCAGCTCGGTCGTCATCCCGCGGCTAGGCCGCGGGATCCACGCCTTGGGCGCCGCAGGATGGGAATGACGCCTGTCCCGGTTTGTCCCAGCGCCTTTCTTCGAGCCCAAAGGCGTGGATCCCGGCACCTAGTGCCGGGATGACGAGCGAGAGTGAGGCCACAGGGCGGGGGCGCGGGATGACGAACGAGTAGGGAGAGGCTGCGCTAAATCTCCGCCAGGCGCGCGAGATAGGCCTTCAGCACGTCGCGCTGGAGGACGAGGGTGGCGAACTTGCCCTCGCGGACGATCTCGATGAGGCCGGCGGTCTCCAACTCCTTCATGTGGTGCGAGAGGGTCGCGGCGCTGATGTCCTGGCACTCCTGCACGTTGGAGCAGGCGAGCCGCCCGTCGGCGTCGCCGATCTGCTTCAGCATCTGCACCCGCCGCGGCTCGGCCAGCGCGCGGGCGATGCGCGCGAACTGACGCTCGGTCAGCTTCACTTCGGTGCGAGACGCGGCGGCGCGAGACGGAGACTTGGCCATGGGGCTAATGTAGCGAGTGGGGGGCCGGACTTAAAGGGCGCCCGGATGGGGAGTCCCTTGAGCCATGACGCAGCTTCGGCTGGTCGCCTGCGAGCGACGCCGCCCCATGATCAAGCCGCTCGTCATCTCGCGCGAGGTGTTCGTCGAGGAGATCACCATCGAGGTCAGCCTTTCCGATGGCGCGTTCGTCGGCCGCGGCGAAGGCTGCCCGGCCTTGCGGTTCGGCGAGACCGCTGCCAATCAGCTTGAACTCATCGCGGCGCATGAGAGCGCGATCTTGAGCGGCGACCGAACGGCGCTGCAATCGATCCTGCCGCCCGGCCCGGCCCGGAATGCCGTCGATTGCGCCTGGTGGGACCTGGAAGCGAAGAGGGCAGGGCGACGCGCGTGGACGCTGGCAGGGATCGAGACATTCAGACGGATACGGACCATGCGCACGATCGGCCTCGGCACCGCCGACGAAATGGCCATGGAGGCCAAGCAGTTCCCGGCGTTTCACCGCCTCAAGCTCAAGGCGTCCGCCGATGACATCGTCCGCCGCGTTGCGGCGGTCAGGGCGGTGCAGCCCCGTTGCGAAATCACCATCGACGCGAACGAGGCGTGGACCAAGGACATCTATCGCGA